>NZ_AMZB01000085.1 GCF_000313755.1 Pseudomonas nitroreducens TX1
CATACAAGCGAGCTTGCTCGCGAACCGGCCCAGCTCCGCCCCCGCCGGGAGGCACATTCGCGAGCAAGCTCGCTCCTACAAGTCACCGTCCTCACTTCCCTGCTCTAACTCGATGATTTCCGACAAGCCCTGTTGAGCCTTTCCGGCTAGGATTTCCCTTGGTCGATTCCAAGGAAGATCCCCCCGATGTCCCTCGCCCGTTGGCTGCCCGGTCTGGACAGCCTGCTGCATTACCGTTCCGACTGGCTGCCGCGCGATATCCAGGCCGGCCTGTCGGTGGCAGCGGTGCAGATTCCCACCGCCATCGCCTATTCGCAGATCATCGGCTTCCCGCCCCAGGTCGGGCTCTACGCCTGCATCCTGCCGATGCTGATCTACGCCGTCGTCGGCAGCTCACGGCAGTTGATGGTCGGCCCGGACGCCGCTACCGCCGCGATGGTCGCCGCGGCCATTACGCCATTGGCCGCCGGCAATCCGGAGCGCCTGCTGCAACTGTCGATGATCGTCGCCGTACTGGTGGGCGCGCTGTCCATCGCCGCCGGTGTCGCCCGCGCCGGCTTCGTTGCCAGCTTCCTCTCGCGGCCCACGCTGGTGGGCTACCTGAACGGCATCGGCCTGAGCCTCATCGCCGGCCAGCTCGGCAAGATCCTCGGCTACCACAGCGAGACCAGCGGCTTCATCCGCGGGCTGATCGCCCTGGCGCGCAACCTCGCCAATACCCACTTCCCCACCCTGGCACTGGGCATCGGCACCCTGGCGCTGATGGTCCTGTTGCCGCGCCGCTATCCGAAGATTCCCGGCGCGCTGGTGGGCGTACTCTTCGCCTCGGTCATCGCCGCTCTGTTCGGCCTGGACCAGTACGGCATCAAGCTGCTGGGCGAAGTGCCGCAGGGCCTTCCGCACCTGAGCTGGCCGAAGACCAACTACGAGGAGCTGGGCAGCCTGTTCCGCGATGCCATGGGCATCACCATCGTCAGCTTCTGCAGCGCCATGCTCACCGCGCGCAGCTTCGCCGCTCGCCACGGTTACGCCATCGACGCCAATCACGAGTTCATGGCATTGGGCATGGCCAACATCGGCGCGGGGATTTCCCAGGGCTTCGTCATCAGCGGCGCGGACTCGCGCACCGCGGTGAACGACATGGTCGGCGGCAAGAGCCAGATGGTCGGCGTGGTCGCCGCGCTGGTGATCGGCCTGGTCCTGCTGCTGTTCAGCAAGCCGCTGGGCTGGGTGCCGATGCCGGCGCTGGGCGCGGTGCTGCTGATGGCAGGCTGGGGGCTGATCGACTTTCGCGCCCTGCGCGGTTTCTGGGCGCTGAGCCGGTTCGAGTTCGGCCTGTGCGTACTGACCACCGCCGGCGTGCTCAGTGTCGGCGTGCTGCCGGGCATCTTCGTCGCCATCATGCTCGCCCTGCTGCGCCTGCTGTACCTCACCTACCGCCCGCACGACGCGGTCATGGGGTGGGTGTATGGCATCGACGGCCAGGTGGAGGTCGGGCAATACCCCAACGCGCATACACTGCCGGGCCTGGTGATCTACCGCTTCGACGCGCCGATCCTGTTCTTCAACGCCGACTACTTCAAGCAGCGCATCCTCGAGGTAGTGACGCAGACGCCGAATGCGCGCGCGGTGCTGCTCAATGCCGAGGGCATCCTCAACCTGGATATCAGCGGCCTGACGACGTTGCGGGAAGTTCAACAGACCCTCGATGCGCAGGGCGTGCACCTGTCGCTGGCGCGGGTGACTGGCGAAACCCTGGCGATGATCAAGCGCTCCGGCGCCCTGGGCGAGGTGAAGCCGCCGCTGGTGTTCAGCTCGGTGCGTGCGGGCGTCAATGCCTACCGGCGCTGGCACCAGCAGCGCAAGCGCGAGCAGGCGGCCAGCGCCCGGGCGTCACAGGCGGAACTGCCCGACCAATCCCTGTAGTTCACGGCTGAGCTGCGCCAGCTCGACGCTGGAAGACGCGGTGGACTCCATGGCCTGCGCCGACTCGTCGGCGATGCCACGGATACTGCTGACGCTGCGGCTGATCTCCTCGGCCACCGCGCTCTGCTGCTCGGAAGCGGCGGCGATCTGCTGGTTCATCTGGTGGATCACCGCCACCGCCGAAGCGATAGTGCCCAGCGCAGCCTCGGTCTGCACCGCGTCGCCCACGGTCATTTCCACCAGGGCGTGGCTGCGCTGCATGCGCTGTACCGAAGTGCTGGCGCCGTTCTGCAGGGCGGCGATCAGCGTCTCGATCTCGGCGGTGGACTGCTGGGTGCGCCGCGCCAGTGCCCGCACTTCATCAGCGACCACGGCGAACCCCCTGCCCTGCTCGCCCGCCCGCGCGGCCTCGATGGCGGCATTGAGCGCCAGCAGGTTGGTCTGCTCGGCAACGTTCTTGATCACATCCAGCACGCTGCCGATGCTCTGGCTCTCACGGCCAAGCTGCTCGATGCTCTGGGTGGCCGCGCGCACGGCCTCGGCCAGTTGCTCGATGCGGCCGAGCGTCTGGCGCACCACATCCTGGCCGCTGGCCACCTTGCCGTCGGCCTGTTCGGCGGAGGTGGCGGCCTCCTCGGCATTGCGCGCCACATCATGGACGGTGGCGGCCATCTGGTTCATCGCCGTGGCGACCTGGTCGGTCTCCGCCTTCTGGCTATTCACCCCGTGCTGGGTGCGCTCGGTGACGCTGGACAGCGCCTGCGCCGAGGCGGAGATACGCCCCACGCCGTCGCTCAGGCGACTGACGATGGCCCGCAGGCTGTCCGCCATGCTGCCGACCGCGCCCATCAGCTGGCCGACTTCATCCCTGCGCCGAACCTCCACGCTCACGCTCAAGTCGCCCTCGGCAATGCGACGTGCCATGCCGATCACCTGGCGCAGCGGGCGAACGATCATCCAGGTGATCAGCAGCGAAGCCAGCGCGCCCACCAGCAGTGCCAATGCCGCCGAAGCGATGATCAGCAGGGTGTTGGTGCGCAGCTGGGTCTGCATGGCCGCACGCTGGGCGGCGTAGGCGTCGTCGACCTGCCGCATGACCTGGGCCGCGCGCTCGTTCATCTGCGCGTGGACCTGCTTCTCCTGCTCGAGGCTGGCGGTGTAGTCGTCGAGCTTCTCGACGAAGGCGTTGATGTTGGTGATGACATCCTTGAGCACCGAGACGTAGGTCGGGTCGGTGATGACCTCCTGCAACTTGGCGGACAGCTCCAGCGCCTCGGCGGCGGACTTGATGCGGCCACCCTCGGCTTTCTCCTCGCCGGTCTTTTCGTCACCGCCCGCGTCCAGGCGCGAGCGCGCCTCGTCCAGGCCCTGCAGCACCAGGCGATAGAGCTGGCTGACCTGGGCGGCCTGCTGCAACAGTTCCTCGCCCTTCTGGCCCTGGGAGTCCTTGAGCTCGTAGGCACCGTCATCGGCCAGGCTGGATTGCAGGATGTCCAGGCTGTTGGACGCACCGTTCACCGACCAGGTGGCGGCGTCCAGCGACAGGCGCCGGCTCTTGCTGGACTTCTCGAACTTCTCGAACGCCGCCAGGTAGTCGGCAATGCCCTGCTCCACCTGCTGCATCGCAGCGGCCTCGCCCGCCTGGGCCTTGAGCCGCGCCACCGCCTCGCCGAGCATCCCGGCGTGCTCGCGCAGGCGCTTGGCGGAGGCGTCGCTGGCATCGATGACGAAGTCCTTCTCGCTCTGGCGCATCTCCAGCAACTCACGGTTGATGGTCGACATGTCACCGAGCAGGTCGAAGCGCTGGGCAATCGTCCGTAGCGCGGTCACGCCGATCGCCGCCACCACGGCGGTCAACAACAGCACCAGGCCGAAGCCGATGGCCAGTTTCTTCGCCGTTCCCATATCGGCCAGACGACGCTGCACGAAGGCAAACATGGCTTCTCCCCCCATCCGCAATGGCGTTGCAGGAAATCCCCGAAGGTCTCCTGATCGTTATCGCTGCTTTTGGCCGGAACATTAGGAGTACCGCCCACCGACTGGATAGAGGGCGCGACGGTGATGGCACGGTGATGCTGCACAGAGATACGCGGAGGTCGCATCCAGAACACTTAACAGGACTTTCCTCGCGCGGATACGGAAACTGCCGACAGCAAGCTGACAGCCCGACCGCTCAGATTCCGACACCTGACTGTCCCTATCAGGTGCTCGGATGAATGCCTACTACCAACTGGTTCTACAACGCCCGCTGGCGGGATTCGCCTACCCACTCCAACTGCCGGAGCTGTATCGCGAGCAGCGCCGCCTCGACCCATTGCTGCTGGCTCGCGGACACATGCCGATTCGCAGCTTCGTCTGCCCGCTGGCCTGCGATGAGGTCAAGGGCGAATGGCTGGACTGCTGGTTCGATGCCCAGGCCGGCTGGCGCCTGGTGCATGGCATCGTCAGCCTGATTCATGGCAATGCGCTGGTACTCGACCGCCGCGACGAATTGCTTTCGGAACTCTTCGCCCTCGGCGAGCGGCTGGACGTGGCGCACATGGGCGGCATCCACTGGCATCTCGGCCTGGAACTGGAGTTCGCCTGACGCCGCAGCGCCAGGCACACGCACTTACCTGGGGCGAATCATGCTGAAGGTATCGCGGGTGTAGCTGTACTGGGTGCCGCCCAGGCGGCCCACCAGATCCAGCTTCGCCGGGTCGACGTGGCGCTCGTCCTGCATCACCGACTCGTCGATGTGCGCCAGCAGCACGCGGGCGAAGATCAGCATGCTGGAGGGGTTCTGTGCCGGGTACGGCATAATTTCCGTCAATTCACATTCGAAGGCCACCGGCGCACCCACGATGCGGGGCGGCGCCACGCGTTCACTGGGCACGGTGGCGATGCCGGCGTGCTCGATCTCGCTATCACCGTGAGGCAGCCAGGCGGCGGTGGCGTTCATGGCCTCGGCCTGGGCGGCGCTGACCAGGTGGATTACCAGCTCGCCGGTTTCGCGCACATTGCGCAGGGTGTCCTTGACGCTGCCATCCTCCCGCACGCTGGTGTTGACCAGCAGGGTCGGCGGCGAATCGCTGATGACCTGGAAGAAGCTGAACGGCGCGAGGTTGCTCTGGCCGTCCGCGGACAGCGTAGTCACCCAGGCGATCGGCCGCGGCGTGACGGTGGAGGCCAGCCAGCGGTAGGCCTCAGCCTTGGACAGTTGAGTGAAGTCGAGTTGCATGTCGAAATCCGGGCGATGCGATAGGGAAAGCGCGGGCCGCTTCACGCGGCCCGGCGGTGCGCGGTTCAGCGGCCGGCGCGGGATTCCTTGATGTAGAAGCGCGCGCGGCTGGCCTTGTCGGAGCAACCGGTGTAAGCCTCGACCTGCTGCTGGGTCTTGGCGGCGGTCAGCAGGCCGACGGCCTTGGAGTAGCTGACGGTGCCGGCGAAACCTTCAGCCTTGGCCAGGTCCAGCTCGTGCCAGGCGGCGTCCAGCTGCGAAGCACAGCTGTCGCGGTTGACGGTCTTGCCCGAGCAGCCGGCGACGGCGAGCAGCAGGGCGATGATCACGGGAATGCGCGGCATGACGAAACTCCTGGAAGTATTCGGGGGTGAATCCAGCTTAGAACGCGGCGCAAAGGCCTGCCGGACGGCGCCGCAGTATGCCACCGGACGGACGGCGTTCAAGCGACTACTACACTGTTTGCCCACGGGTTAACCCGGCGAGGAGAAGGACCATGGTGCACCAGGGCAGCTGTCATTGCGGGCAGATCGCGTTCGAAGTGGAAGGGGATGTCGGTGACGTCGTGTCATGCAACTGCTCGATCTGCCGGCGCAAGGGTTCGCTGCTGTGGTTCGTACCGCGCGGCAAGCTGAAGCTGACGACTCCTGAGAGTGCGATGAGCACCTATACGTTCAACACCCACCGCATCGAGCATCGTTTCTGCCCCACCTGCGGCTGTGCTCCGCTGGCCTACGCCAGCGCGCCGGACGGCACGCCGATGGCGGCGATCAACGTGCGCTGCCTGCCCGGCGTTGAGCTGTCGGGGCTGACGGTGAAGGAGTATGACGGCAAGAGCCGCTGATTCCGCTGCGGCGTTGAGGCGATCGCGGACAGAGTCCGCTCCTACAAAAGCCGGATGCAGTCAGGTGCCCATAGCGCCGAGCGCTTTGTTTGTAGGAGCGAAATCTGTTCGCGAGCAAGCTCGCTCCTACAAAAGAGCTAACGCTCCGCGCGGAACCTCAGATACTCCACCACCTCGTCCTGCGTCCCACGGAACTCCACGCGCTCGCCCTTGCTCTCGCGCTGGAAGGCGTACATCGGGTCGTAGTACTCGCCCAGCAGCCCCTCGATCCACCCCCGGTGCAGGTCCACCGCGCCGCTGCGCTTCTGCTCCTCCAGGGCCGCATCCATGATCGCCGCCAAGCGCTGGTAACGCTCGCCTCCCAGGCGCTTGACGATGCCCGACAGGCTCTTGCGCAGGTAGGCGGCGAAAGAGTCGAAGCCACCCTCTTCACCCACCACTTGCACATGGTCCGCGCACAAGTCGACCACGTAGTCCTTCAGGATGCGCTCCACGCGCTGCTCGAAACTGTCTTCCAGCCACACCAGCGGATAGTGCTGCATGCCCTGGTAGAGCTCCAGCGGCACCGAGCAGCTACCGACGATGCGCCCCTCGTCTTCCAGCACGAACTGCTCCATGCCGGCGTGGCGCTTCTTCAGGATGTCGATGGCCAGGCGGTTCTCGAAATCGATCTGCGCCGGCTGCGGCGTAGCGCGACGGCCGAAGGCGGAGCCGCGATGGTTAGCGTGGCCTTCGAGGTCCAGGCTGTTGGCCAGTTGGGCAATGACCTCGGTCTTGCCGGTGCCGGTCAGGCCCCCCACCAATACGAACTGGCATTCCTCGACAGCGGCGCGGGTGGTGTCGAAGAGGAAACCGCGCATCGCCTTGTAGCCACCGACCACGCGCGGGTAGTCGATGCCCGCCTCGGACTTCAGCCACTGCTGGGTGATCTGCGAACGCAGGCCGCCACGGAAGCAGTACAGGTAGCCCCCGGGATTGGCCCTGGCGAAGTTCGCCCAGGCCTCGATGCGTTCGGCCTTGAGCTTGCCGCAGACCAGCTCGTGGCCCAGGGCGATGGCCGCCTGCTGGCCGTGCTGCTTGTAGCTGGTGCCGACCTTCTGCCGTTCGATGTCGTTCATCAGCGGCAGGTTGACCACGTTGGGGAACGCACCCTTGCCGAATTCGACCGGGGCACGCACGTCCATCATCCTCACATCACACAGGAACAGCTCGCGGTAGTGGCGGGTGTTGTCGCGCATCACGCCACCTCAACCGCGTGACGCTGTCGGCCAACCAGTTCGCCGATGGACGACAGCTCCATGCCCAGCTCTTTCGCCGTGGCGAGGAACTGCGCCTCGCCTGCAGGCTCCACCGCCACCAGCAGGCCGCCGCTGGTCTGCGGGTCGCACAGCAGCAGCTTGTGCAGTTCGGGCAGCGGCGCGATGCGCTCGCCGTAACTGTCGAAATTGCGCAGGGTGCCGCCCGGCACGCAGCCGGCTTCGAGGTAGTACTCGACGCTGGCCAGACGCGGCACGGCATCGTAGCGGACGCGGGCAGTCAGGCCGCTGCCGTCGGCCATCTCGACCAGATGGCCGAGCAGGCCGAAACCGGTGACGTCGGTCATCGCCTTCACGCCCCCGAGCTTGCCGAAGCGCGCGCCGGGCTTGTTCAGGGTGCACATCCAGTCGCGGGCGACGCCCACGTCCTCGGCGCGCAGCTTGGCCTTCTTCTCGGCGGTGGTGAGGATGCCGATGCCCAGCGGCTTGGTCAGGTACAGCTTGCAGCCGGCAGTGGCGGTGTCGTTGCGCTTCATGAAGCGCTTCTCGACCATGCCGGTGACCGCCAGGCCGAAGATCGGCTCGGGCGCGTCGATGGAGTGGCCGCCGGCCAGCGGGATGCCCGCCTCATCGCAGACCTTGCGACCGCCGGCGATCACCTCGCGGGCGATTTCCGGCGCCAGCACGTTCACCGGCCAGCCGAGGATGGCGATCGCCATCAGCGGGTCGCCGCCCATCGCGTAGATGTCGCTGATGGCGTTGGTGGCGGCAATGCGGCCGAAGTCGAAGGGATCGTCGACGATCGGCATGAAGAAGTCGGTGGTGGACACCACGCCACGCTCGGCGTCGATTTCGTAGACGGCGGCGTCATCGCGCGAGGCGTTGCCGACCCACAGCTTGGGGTCGAGGTTCTGCGCGCCGCTGCCCGCGAGAATGACCTCCAGGACCTTGGGAGAAATCTTGCAGCCACAACCGGCACCATGGCTGTACTGGGTCAGGCGGATCGGTTCGCTCATCAGGAGGCTCCGGCAGGGAAATCAAACGGCGATTCTAGCAAAGCCCGGCTTGGCGCGGCCGCTGCCCCCGGCGTATCGTCGCAGGGTTCGTCACGCGGAGTTGCCCCATGTCAAAACAGATCGCGCTGGTACTCGGTTCCGGCGGCGCGCGCGGTTATGCGCATATCGGAGTGATCGAGGAGATCGAACGACGCGGCTATGAAGTGGTGTGTATCGCCGGCTGCTCCATGGGCGCGGTGATCGGCGGCATCTACGCCGCCGGCAAGCTGGGCGAGTACCGCGACTGGGTGGAAAGCCTGGACTACCTCGACGTGCTGCGCCTGCTCGACGTCAGCTTCCGTCTCGGCGCCATTCGCGGCGAGCGGGTCTTTGGCAAGATCCACGAAATTCTTGGCGAGATCGACATCGAACAGCTGCCGATTCCCTACACGGCGGTGGCCACCGACCTCACCAACCAGCAGGAAATCTGGTTCCAGGAAGGCTGCCTGCACCAGGCCATGCGCGCCTCGGCGGCAATCCCCAGCCTGTTCACCCCGGTCATGCAGGGCACCCGCATGCTGGTTGACGGTGGCCTGCTCAACCCGTTGCCGATCGTCCCGGTGGTCTCGACCCACGCCGACCTGATCATAGCGGTCAACCTCAACGCCACCAACCAGCGCCAGTATTCGCTGCCGGTGATCGAGCGCCCGGCAGCGCTGAAAGGCCGCTTCGACTCGGTGATATCCGGGCTGTCGAACAAGCTGAGCTTCTTCCGCCGCGGCGAAGTCGAGCCGCCACCCGAGCTGATCGCCGACGCCCTGCTCCACCCAATTCCGGCGGCTTCCGAAGAGCCCGCCGAGCCGGAAATGCAGCAACCCGCCGCCGCCCCGCAGGCGATGGGCTCGCCGCGCTCGGCCACCGGCAGCCACGTAATCGACAGCAGCAGCCCGGCCTCGCTGCTGGAACTGGTGAACCAGAGCTTCGAGGTGATGCAGACGTCGCTGGCCCAGTACAAGATCGCCGGCTACCCGCCGGACATCCTGATCAACGTTCCCAAGCGCGTGTGCCGCTTCTTCGAATTCTACAAGGCCCCCGAACTCATCGCCCTCGGCCGGCAGATCGCCAGCGATACGCTGGATCGGTATGAGGCGGAGAATCCGTATTGACCGACCAGCGGAAGGCTTTTGCCACGCGAGGTAAACGGCGTATGCTTTGGCAAATTTTGCCATTTCCAAGAGAGCCGGCATGAGCACGATGAATATTTCCCTGCCTGAAGCATTGAAAGGCTTCGTCGATGATCAGGTCAGCCAACGCGGCTACGGCACCAGTAGCGAATATGTACGCGAGCTGATCCGCAAGGACCAGGACCGCCAGCACCTGCGAGAGCTACTTCTGGCCGGTGCTGCATCCGAGCCAGGTGAAGCCGTGGATGATGGTTACTTCGAAGCGCTGCGTGACCGCGTGCGCAGGCGCGATTCGTGAAAGCTCGCCCGGTCAGACCCCGGGCCATAGCCCGGCGGGATGTCGCAGAGTCCTTGGAATACTATCTGAGCGAAGGTGGCGAGAAGGCCGCCTTCGGCTTCATTGACGAGCTACAACGCGCCTATCAGTTGATTGCACGAAACCCCTCAACAGCCTCTTCACGATATGCCCACGAACTGAACATTCCAGGCCTGCGCAGTTGGCCTCTGAAACGCTATCCACACCTGGTGTTCTTCATTGAGCGAGCCGACCACATCGATGTCTGGCGAGTGCTTAATGGCAAACGGGATATCGCCGACTGGCTGCTGACCAACGAAGGCTAATGTCGCAACTCGTAGGAGCGCCCCATGGGCGCGATCGTGAGCATTGCCCGCGCAGCAGAGGAATGCGCGAGGTCAGGCCTCGCGCAAGCGGTAGCCAACACCAGCTTCAGTGACAATGAAACGCGGTGTCGCCGGGTCGTCAGCAAGCTTTTGGCGGAGATGGCCAACGACCACCCGCAGGTAATGCGTGTCCTCGGTGTGCGTCGGCCCCCAGATATCCTTGAGCAACTGCTGCTGGGTCACCACCCGGCCGATATGTCGCGCCAGGGTCGACAGTACGGCGTACTCCTTGCGGGTCAGCGAGACTTCCTCGCCATCGAGCAGTACGCGACGATAGGAGAAATCCACGCTCAGCGGGCCGACCGCAACCACCGCTTCCTGCGTCTCGCCGCTCGCCCCCTGGCGCAGGAGCACACGGATGCGCGCGAGAAACTCCTGGATGCCGAAGGGTTTGGTCACGTAGTCGTTGGCGCCGCTGTCCAGCGCCAGCACCTTCTCGCTTTCGCTGGCGCGCACCGAGAGCACCAACACCGGCACCTGCGACCACTCGCGCAGCTCACGCAACACGTCCTGGCCGTCCTTGTCCGGCAGGCCGAGGTCGAGCACCACCAGGTCCGGACGGCCCAGCGCGGCCTGGGCCAGGCCCTCCTCGCCGGTGCCGGCCTCCAGCACCTTGTAACCACCGGCGCTGAGGCTGATGCGGAGGAACTTGCGGATCTGCGGTTCGTCGTCGACGACCAGGATGGTGGCAGCGCTGGCGTTCATTGGGAGCCCGGACTGACTGGGGGCGTCCAGCTTGAGCCTTTCAGACAGCAGCATCAAGTTGCTCCAGGTCCGGCTGCTGCTGCAACGGCAGGTGCAGCACAAGGGTGGTGCCGCGCCCATCAATGCCGTCCTCGACGGTGATCCGACCGCCATGGGCGCCGACCATGCCCTGGCAGATCGCCAGGCCCAGCCCGGTGCCCTGCCCACCGCGGTCGCCGCGCGCAGCGGTGTAGAACATGTCGAAGATCTTCTCGCGCTCGGCCGGCGGAATGCCGGGCCCTTCGTCACTGACCAGGAAGCGCAACTCGTCATCGCCCTGCTCCACCGCCACCCGCAGGCGGCCCTGGGGCGGCGAGAAGCGCGCGGCGTTTTCCAGCACGTTTACCAGCGCCTGTTCGATCAGCGCGGCGTGCACATGGAGCAGCGGCAGTTCCGGCGGCACACGGGTTTCCACACGGTACGGGGCAACCACCGCGCGCAGGCGACTGAGCGCGCTGCCGACGATGTCGCCGGGCGACACCCAGTCACGGGACAGCTTCAGGCCGCCATGGCCGAGGCGGGTCATGTCCAGTAGGTTCTGGATGTAGCGGTCCAGGCGCTCGGCCTCGTCGCGGGTGCTTTCCAGCAGTTCGCGGCGATCCGGCGGCGGGATTGCGTCACCCAAGGCCAGCAGGCTGTCGATGGCGCCGCGCATGGAGGTCAGCGGCGTACGCAGGTCATGGCTGACGGAGGCCAGCAGCGCGCTGCGCAGTTGTTCGGTTTCGCCATGCAGGCGCGCAGCTTCCAGGTCTTCCGCCAGACGCGCACGGGCCAAGGCCTGCGCCAGCGGTTGACCGAGAGCAGCCAGCAGGCGGCGGCGCGACCCGAACAACGGTTGCGAATCGCGTGGGCTGACGCCCAGCAGCGCCAGCGGGCCGTCCTCGCCGGACAGCGGCCACCACCACCAGCGCCCGCCCGGCAGCGTGCCGGTGCCCAGGCCGGCGGGCTGGTCGTGCTGCCAGGCCCAATCGGCGGCGGCGCGCTCCTGGTCTTCCAGCGCGCGATTGAGGCCGCCCTCGGGTTTCCACTCGCCGTTGACCCGGCCGAGCAGGCAGATATCCAGGCCCTCCCAACCGCCGAGTTGCTGCGCGGCGGCAGCCATCACCGCCTGGCGGTCGGTGGCGGCGGTCAGCTTGCGCGACAGTTCGAGCATCTGGCTGGTTTCTTCCTGCGTCTCGCGCAGCGCCTGCAATTGTCGGCGCTGGCGGGCCGCGAGGTTGCCGGTGAGGCCGGCCATGAGCAGGAAGAACAGCAGGGTCAGCACGTCCTCTTCGCGCTGGATGGAGAAGGAGAAGTGCGGCGGGATGAACAGGAAGTCGTAGGCCAGGAACGACAGCACCGCGCAGGCCAGCGCCGGGCCGAGGCTGCTGCGTACCGCCACCAGCAGCACGGCGGCGAGGAATACCAGGGAAATGTTCGGCAGCTCCAGCACGCTGGCGACGCCCCAGGCCAGGGCGCTGGCGCAGCCGGCGGCGAGCGCGGCGAGCGCGTAGTTGCCCCAGGGCCACGGCGTTTGCGGGCGAGCCTTGGGTGGCGCGAGGTCGGCCTCGCTGTCGAGCACGCTGATCTCCAGGCCGTCGCCCAGGCGCAGCAGGCGCGCGGCAAGGCCGCCGCCGAACAGCTGGCGATACCAGCGCTGCCGCGAGCGGCCGACCAGAACCAGCGTGGCGCGGCGCTCCTTGGCGTGTTCGACCAGGGTTCGTGCGACCTCTCCGCCGCGCAGTTCGACCACATCGCCCCCCAAACGCTCGGCCAGTTGCTGGGCGTTCTGCAACTGCATGCGCGACTCTTCGCTGCGCGGCTCACCGGTCTCCACGTGCACCAGCGACCAGGGCAGGTGCCGACGCTCGGCCACGCGGCTGGCATGGCGCACCAGGCGCTCGGCGTTGTGCTCGCCATCCACGCCGACCAGCAGACGGCCGCGCACGGCGGGCGCCTCGCTGCCCTGCTGGCGATAACGATGAGCCAGGTCGGCATCCACCCGCGCGGCGGCAGTCTGCATGGCCAGCTCGCGCAGCGCGGTAAGGTTGGTCTGGCTGAAGAAGGCGTCGATGGCGGCGCGGGCCTGCTCGGGCACGTAGACCTTGCCCTCGCGCAGGCGCTCCAGCAGCTCGCGCGGCGGCAGGTCCACCAGCAGCAGTTCGAAGGCCTCCTGCAGCACCCAGTCGGGTACGGTTTCGCGCACCTGCACGCCAGTGATGTCACGCACCTGATCGTTGAGGCTTTCCAGGTGCTGGACGTTGACCGTGGTATAGACATCGATGCCGGCGGACAGCAGCTCCTGAATGTCCTGCCAGCGCTTGGCGTGGCGGCTGCCCGGAGCGTTGCTGTGTGCCAGTTCGTCCACCAGCACCAGCGTCGGCGGATCGGCCAACAGGCCGTCGAGGTCCATTTCCTCCAGGGTGATACCACGGTAGACCGAGCGCTTGAGCGCCTGCTGCGGCAGCCCCGCGAGCAGGGCTTCGGTCTCGGCGCGGCCGTGGGTTTCGACGACGCCGACGCGCAGCTTGACGCCCTGGCGCAGCTGGCTCTGGGCGGCCAGCAGCATGGCGTAGGTCTTGCCGACCCCCGGCGCGGCGCCGAGGAATACCTTGAGGCGGCCACGCCCTACGGGGGGCAGGTCGGCCAGCAGGGCGTCAGCGCGGTTGGGGTCGGTCATGTCGATATCCTCGGGGGCGCTTTCGGCGCTCGCTTGATGGTTTGCCAGGGAGAGCCCCCTCTCCCCAGCCCTCTCCCTTAAGGGAGAGGGAGCGGTCCGCTGCAGGTTGGTGACCTTGTGCATCGACCTGGACGGCTCTGGCGCTGGAGTCTAGCGAGGCAGGCTGGCCAGGGCCATGTTCAGCGCCAGTACGTTGACCACGGCGGGGCCGATCAGCGGGCGCTCGGTGTTCGCCTCCACCAGCTTCTCCAGGCTCGCGGCCGGTACGCCGCGCTCCAGGGCGATGCGTGGCACCTGGTACAGCGCGGCGGCGGGCGGCAGCTGCGGGTCGAGGCCGCTGCCGGAGGTGGTGACCAGCGCCAGCGGCACCGGCTGCGCGCCGATCTGCTGGGCGGCGGCATCCTTGGCAATGCGCTCTGCCAGCGCCGGGTTGCCGGGCGCGAGGTTGCTCGCGCTGCTGGAGACGGTGGCGAAATCACCGGCCGATGGGCGCGGGTGGAACCACTGGGCGCCGTCGAACTTCTGCGCGATCAATGCCGAGCCGCGCACGACACCCTGATCGTCGCGTACCAGGCTGCCGTTGGCCTGGTCGTGGAAAGCCACCTGGGCGATGGCGGTGACGGCCAGCGGATAGGCGACGCCGGTGACGACGCTGAGCAGGGCCAGCGAGGCGATGGCGGGGCGGAGTTGGTTGAGCATGTTGGTGTTCCTCTGTTGGGTTAGGAGCGGGGCTGTCTACCCTCTCCCCCGCCCTCCCCCTGACGGGAGAGAGAGTTGTTCGGAGCATCCGGCGAGCTCCACATTTCCCGATATCACCGGACGGTCCCCTCTCCCTTCAGGGAGAGGGTTAGGGAGAGGGCGCAAGGCACCAACGCCTCCCGTCAGTCGATCAACGAAGCCCGTCAAGCCAGGCCCACGGCGACCAAAATCATGTCGATCACCTTGATCCCCACGAACGGCGCCAGCAGCCCGCCGACGCCGTAGATCAGCAGGTTGCGCCGCAGCAGCTGCGAGGCGTCGCTGGCCTGCACGCGCACGCCGCGCAGGGCCAGGGGGATCAGCGCGACGATGATCAGCGCGTTGAACACGATGGCGGAGAGGATGGCGCTCTGCGGGCTGGCCAGCTTCATCACGTTGAGCACGCCCAGCTGCGGGTAGATGCCGGCGAACAGCGCGGGAAGAATGGCGAAGTACTTGGCCACGTCGTTGGCCACCGAGAAGGTGGTCAGCGCGCCACGGGTTACCAGCAGCTCCTTGCCCACCTGCACCACGTCCAGCAGTTTGGTCGGGTCGCTGTCCAGGTCTACCAGGTTGGCGGCCTCGCGGGCAGCCTGGGTGCCGTCGTTCATGGCCATGCCGACGTCTGCTTGCGCCAGCGCTGGAGCATCGTTGGCGCCGTCGCCGCACATGGCGACCATGCGACCCTCGCCCTGCTCCTGGCGGATGCGTGCCAGCTTCTTCTCCGGCGTGGCCTCCGCAATCACATCGTCCACACCCGCTTCGGCGGCGATGGCCGCGGCGGTCAGCGGGTTGTCGCCGGTCACCATCACGGTGCGGATGCCCATGCGGCGCAGTTCGGCGAAGCGCTCCCGGATGCCCGGCTTGACCACGTCCTTCAGGTGGATCGCCCCCAGCAACTTGCCGTCGGCCACCACCAGCAGGGGCGTGCCGCCGCTCTGGGCGATGCGCTCGATCTCCTTGGCCAGGCTGTCCGGCATCTGCGAGCGATCCAGGCCGACGAAGGCCAGCGCGGCGTCCACCGCACCCTTGCGGTAGACGTGGCCGTCGACGTCGATCCCCGACAGGCGCGTCTCGGCGCTGAAGGCAATTGGTGTCACGCGGCTGCGGTCAGGCTCGGGCAGGATGATCTGCGCGCGGAGGAACTCGACGATGGACTTGCCCTCGGGCGTGTCGTCGGCCAGCGAGGCGAGGAAGGCGCCCTCGGCCAGCTCCAGCGGCTGTACGCCGGGAGCGGTGTGCAGGGCGCTGCAGCGGCGGTTGCCGAAGGTGATGGTGCCGGTCTTGTCGAGCATCAGCACATGCACGTCCCCTGCCGCTTCCACGGCGCGGCCGGACTTGGCGATGACGTTCAGGCGCACCAGGCGGTCCATGCCGGCGATGCCGATGGCCGAGAGCAGGCCGCCGATGGTGGTGGGGATCAGGGTCACCAGCAGCGCCACCAGGAACACCAGCGGCAGGTTGCCGCCAGCGAACAGGGCGAAGGGCTTCAGGGTGACCACCACCAGCAGGAAGATCAGCGTCAGGCCGATCAGCAGGATGTCCAGCGCGACTTCGTTGGGGGTCTTCTGGCGCTTGGCGCCTTCCACCAGCGCAATCATGCGGTCGAGGGTGGACTCACCAGGGTTGGCGGTGATCTTCACCAGCAGCCAGTCGGAGACCAGCCGGGTGTTGCCGGTCACTGCCGAGCGGTCGCCGCCGGACTCGCGGATCACCGGCGCGGATTCACCGGTGATGGCGGCTTCGTTGACCGCCGCCACGCCTTCGATCACCTCGCCGTCGCCGGGGATCAGCTCGCCGGCTTCGACGCGCACCACGTCACCCTTGCGCAGGCTGCTGGCGGCGACTTTCTCGAAGTTGCCGCTGCTGGTGCGGCGCATCGCCTGCAGTCCCTGGGTGCCAGCCTTGAGGCTGTCCGCGCGGGCCTTGCCACGGCCCTCGGCCAGAGCCTCGGCGAAGTTGGCGAAGAGCACGGTGAACCACAGCCATACGGCGATCTGCACGGCAACGAAAGTCGGTACAGCTTCACCACCGACTACGCAGAGCACAGTGGTCAGCACGGCGGTCAGGGCCACCACCAGCATCACCGGCGAGCGTTGCAGCTGGCGCGGGTCGAGCTTGACGACGGCCTGCAGCAGCGCCGGTTTCCACAGGGCGGACAGCGCGGTGGTCGGGCGTTTCTCGACGGCCTTGTTCAAGGCCAGTTCCTGGGTTTTCGCATTCATTGCGACAGCTCCTCAGAAGCCAAGCGTCAGGTGATCGGCCACCGGGCCCAGCACCAGCGTCGGCAGGAAGTTCAGGCCGCCCACCAGCAGGATGGTGGCGGTCAGCAGGCTGACGAACAGCAGGCCGTGGGTCGGGAAGCTGTTGGGGCCGACCGGGGTGGCCTTTTTCGCCGCCAGGCTGCCGGCGATCGCCAGCACCGGGAGGATGTAGCCGAAGCGGCCGATCAGCATGGCCAGGGCGATCATCAGGTTATGGAACGGGGTGTTGGCGCCGAAGCCGGCGAAAGCCGAGCCGTTGTTCGCGGTGCCGGAGGTATAGGCGTAGAGCAACTGGCTGAAGCCATGCGCCCCCGGATTGGTCACCGCCGACGCCGGGCCCGGCAGGCTGGCGGCGATGGCGCCGAGCACCAGCACGCCCACCGGCATCACCAGCAGGGTCGCCACCAGCAGGCGGACTTCGCGGGCTTCGAGTTTCTTGCCCAGGTATTCCGGGGTGCGGCCGACCATCAGCCCGGCAAGGAACACCGCGATCAGCACGAACAGCAGCATGCCGTAGAGGCCCGCGCCGACACCGCCGAAGATCACTTCGCCGACCATCATGTTGAGCATCGCCACCATGCCCGACAGCGGGTTGAGGCTGTCATGCATGGCGTTCACCGAGCCGTTGGAGGCTGCCGTGGTGGTCACCGACCAGAGCACGCTGGCGGTGGTGCCAAAGCGGCTTTCCTTGCCCTCCAGCGGAGCGACCTGCTCCACCGGCAGCGCGCTGAGCGCCGGGTTGGGCTGGTACTCGGCCCACAGCGACGCACCCAGGCCCAGGGCGAACAGCACCAGCATGCAGCCGAGGATGGCGCGGCTCTGGCGCAGGTCCTTCACGTAGTGGCCGAAGGTGAACACCAGCGCGGCCGGGATCAGGATGATCGAGACGACCTCGAACAGGTTGCTCCAGATGGTCGGGTTCTCGAACGGGTGCGCCGAGTTCACGCCGAAGAAGCCGCCGCCGTTGGTGCCCAGCTGCTTGATGGCGATCTGGCTGGCGGCCGGCCCCAGCGGAATGGACTGGTCGGCGCCCTGCACGGTCAGCGCGTGGGCATAGTCGAGGAAGGTCTGCGGCACGCCCTGCCACACCAGCAGCAGTGCCAGCAGCAGGCACAGCGGGATCAGCCCGTAAAGCGTGGCGCGGGTCAGGTCGACCCAGAAGTTGCCCAGGTTGGTCGTCGACTTGCGCGAAATGCCACGGGCCAGCGCCACCAGCACGGCCAGGCCGACGGCGGCGCTGACGAAGTTCTGCACGGTCAGGCCGAGCATCTGGCTCAGGTAGCTGAGCGAGGCTTCGCCGCTGTAGGCCTGCCAGTTGGTGTTGGTGACGAAACTCACCGCGGTGTTAAACGCCAGCGTCCACTCCAGGCCCGGCAGGTGTTGCGGATTGAGCGGCAGCAGCCCCTGCAGCATGAGGATGGCGAACAGCAGCACCAGCCCCACCAGGTTGAACGCCAGCAGGGCCAGGGTGTAGCGCTTCCAGTCCTGCTCGTCTTCGGGGTGGATGCCACAAGCGCGGTAAATCGCCCGCTCCACCGGCAGGAAAATCGGGCTGAGGAAGGTGCGCTGCCCTTCCATCACCTTGTAGTAGAAGCGCCCGAGGAAGGGCGCCGGCACCAGCACCAGCGCCAGGAAGGCAACGATCAGCAATACGTCATGGCTGTTCATGGCCACTCCTAGGAACGGTCGGCGCGCAGCAGCGCCACCAGCAGGTAGATGAACAGTCCCGTGGCCAGGACCAGTGACACACCGTCGAGCACGCTCATGCTTTGTTTCTCCTCACGCGGGCGACTCCATCGCTTGGGCGGCCTTTGCCGCCTGACGGCAATTTTCCGCAAGGAGGGCGTAAAGGAGCGATTCCCGGCCTCGCCGGGCCGCGTAAAGAAGGCGTAAAAAACCGTGCTGGAACTGAGCCCGCGCCTTTGTATCGATACCGATACACAGCGGACACGCTGGCGACACCCGTCGGCTGCAGCCTCGCCGACCATGGCCCGCGCTCGCGATGACGGGTTAGCATGCGTTCGTCGCACGCCCATCGAGGCCTTTGGCCACCCTGCCCTACGTTTTCCTGCGACAGGTCCCTTCATGCACCTCACCACTTCCGACGACCCACGCCGCTGGACTATCCGTGCCCTGCTGGTGGATGACGACGAGCCGATCCGCGAGCTGCTCTGCAGTTATCTCGCGCGTTTCAACATCGAGGCCCATGGCGTAGCCGACGGCATCGGAATGCGCCGCGCACTGCAGAACGGAAGTTTCGACGTGGTGGTACTGGACCTGATGCTGCCCGGCGAGGATGGCCTTTCCCTGTGCCGCTTCCTGCGCGCCGAGTCGGACATCCCGATCCTCATGCTCACCGCCCGTTGCGAGCCGGCGGACCGCATCATCGGCCTGGAACTGGGCGCCGACGACTACATGGCCAAGCCTTTCGAGCCGCGCGAGCTGGTAGCGCGTATCCAGACCATCCTGCGCCGCGTGCGCGGCAGCAGCGGCCCCAGCGAGGAAGGCGCACGTGGTGAACCGCGCGCCCAGGTGCGCTTCGACCAATGGCGCCTGGATAGCGTGCTGCGCCAGCTGCATGCACCCGATGGCCTGGTTGTGCCGCTGTCGAACGCCGAATTCCGCCTGCTCTGGGTGTTCCTCGAACGCCCGCGGCGGGTGCTCAACCGCGAACTGCTGCTGGACGCCGCTCGCGGCCGCGCCATCGAGGCCTTCGACCGCAGCATCGACCTGCTGGTCTCGCGCCTGCGGCAGAAGCTCGGCGACGATCCGCGCTCGCCCCGGCTGATCAAGACCGTGCGCGGCGAGGGGTACCTGTTCGATGTCCGCGACATCGCCTGAGCCCGCGCCCGAGCGCGCCAGGGGAAAACCGCTGCAGCGTGCCGACAGCCTGTTCGCCCGGCTGTTCGGCGTATTCCTGCTGGCCATCGTGATCGCCCACCTGCTGGCCTTTGCCTGGTTCCACCATTACGGCCCGCACCGGCCCGACATGCCGCCACCAGCGCCGCCGGAGCAGGGCTTCGAGCACGGCCCGCCGCCGCAAGGCTTCCAGCCGCCACCCGAGGGCTTGCGTCCGCCTCCGCCGCCGCGCCTGCCGTTCTGGAGCGCGCCGTTCGCCTTCCAGCTGCTGGCGCTGATCCTCGCCGCCGGCATCGGTGCGCGCCTGCTGGCGCGTCCGGTGCAGCGCATGGGCGACGCCGCACTGCGCCTCTCCGAAGACCTGGACAGCCCGCCCCTGCCGGAAACCGGCCCGCGCGAAGCGCGCCAGGCCGCCCACGCCTTCAACCGCATGCGCGAACGCATCCGCGAACAGGTGCAGCAGCGCAGCCGCATGCTGGTGGCGGTCTCCCATGACCTGCGCACCCCGCTGTCGCGCCTGCGCCTGCGCGTCGAGGAAATCGACAACCCGCAATTGCGCACGCGCATCGGCCAGGACCTGGCCGAGATGATTGGCATGCTCGACTCCACCCTGCACTACCTGCAGCAGGAGCGCGCCACCGAGCCGCTGCAGTGGTTCGACGTGAAGGCCCTGGCCGACTCCCTGGCCGAAGACGCCTGCGAACGTGGCGCCGATGTCGGCGTCGAAGGCTTCTGCGCGCCGCTCAAGGTGCAGCCCATGGCCTTGCGCTCGTGCCTGAACAACCTCCTGGACAATGCCCTGCGCTACGCCGGCGAGGTCAGCATCGAGCTGCGCGACGGTACCCGCGAGGTGGAAATCCGCGTGCGCGACCACGGCCCGGGCATTCCCGCCGAGCTGCGCGAGCAGGTGTTCGAACCGTTCTTCCGCCTGGAAGGCTCGCGCAATCGCAACTCCGGCGGCGTTGGCCTGGGCCTGGCCATCGCCCGCGATGCCGCGCGGCGCCAGGGCGGCGACCTGGCCTTCGAGGAAACCCCAGGCGGCGGCGCCACCGCCGTGCTGCGCCTGCCACGAGGCTGATGTAGAGCGGCGCATACAAGGCGCACAAACCCTCGACACAGACGCCACCGAGGCTGCGAAAACCGGAGAACCCTCCGGGCAACCATGGAGACAGTCCTATGATCAGCGGCGTCAGCAGCTACTCGAGCCATTACACCGGCTCGACGCTCGCCAGGACCCAGACCGCCAGCAGTTCGACCGGCACCCAGGCCGGCAACTGCGGAGGCAACCAGGGCGCGGCGAAATTCCAGGAAGACCTGTTCAAGTCCATCGACAGCGATGGCGACGGCAACCTCACCACAGACGAGCTGACCAGCGCTCTGTCTTCTGGTGACAGTGACAGCAGCATCGATGTCGACGACCTGCTCGCTCAACTGGACAGCGATGGCAGCGGCGGAGTCTCGCAGGACGAGCTGTCGGCCGCCATGCCTCCACCGCCGCCCGGCGGCATGGGTGGCCCAGGAGGCGTGGCCAATGCCGGCGGGTCCGGCGAGGACTTGATCAGCGCGCTGGACACCAATGGCGACGGCGTCATCAGCGCCGACGAACTGGCAGCCGCCGGCAAGGACGACGCCAGCGGCCCACTCAGCCAGGTGTTCAGCCAACTCGACGCCGACGGCAGCGGCGGCGACGAGCCGACCAGCGCGTTCCTGGCCCAGCGCCAGGGCGATGGGCCACCGCCACCCCCACCATCCGCCAGCCAGTCCGACACGGACACCCACACCACCGCGGCCTACCAGAAGCTGGTGGCCAACCTGCTCAAGCAGTACCAGAGCAGCGATGCCACTGCGCTCCAGGCCACCGGCGGCAGTCTGGTGAACATCGCCGCCTGATCTGCCCGGCACCACCACCGGAGCGCCCCGCTCCGGTGGTATTGCTCATTTTTCGCATTGCCAGCGCTCCGCCGCTGCCCTAGTCTTGGCCTTCCTAATTCATCCGATGATTGGATGTTTGAATGCCAAGCCCCCTTCAGAAACGCTCGCTGGTGGACATTGCCCTCGAGCAGATCCACCAGCGCATCGGCGACGGCATCTGGCCACTGGGCCAGCGCCTGCCGCCGGAGCCCGAACTGGCCGAGTCCCTCGGTATCAGCCGCAACACCGTGCGCGAAGCGGTGCGCGTGCTGACCTTCTCCGGCGTACTGGAAGTGCGCCAGGGCGACGGCACCTACGTGCGCGCCTGCGCCAACCCGCTGGACGCCATGCTGGTGCTGGCCCGCAGCTCGGTGGAACAGGCGCTGGAAGCGCGCGGCATCATCGAGGTGGAAGCCAGCCGGCTGGCCGCCGAGCGCCGCAGCGAAGCCGACCTCGCCGACCTGCACGAAGCGCTGGAGGCTTCCGCCGTGCATCACGGCGGCGATCTTGCCACCTACATCGAACTCGACCTGATGTTCCACCAGCGCGTGGTCGACAGCGCCCATAATCCGGTGCTCAGCGAGCTTTACCGCTATTTCTCCCAGGTGATCCGCGCCGGCCTGGAGCGCACGATCGGCGACCCGAGCCGACCGCAACCCAGCTTCGAACTGCACCGCGAGCTGCTCGAGGCCATCGCCCGTGGCGACGCCGAGGCCGCCGCGAAAGCGAACCGCGCGCTGCTGATCTGACTCTCCTTGCCACAACGTTCGACGAATGTTCTCTGCCTTGCTGCACTGGAATGCCCGCCATGTCCTTGCCCCATGACCCGAAAGACACCGAACACAAGGTGTCCCGCCCGCCCGAAGAACTGCTGATCGACGCCGAGGACGACGACGTGAAGGCAGCGCCGCGCCCGCAACGCACCTGGCTGTTGCTCCTGGGCCTGGTGCTGGTGGCGATCAACCTGCGCCCGGCGCTTTCCAGCCTGTCGCCGCTGCTCAACACCGTGCGCGACGGCACCGGCCTTTCCGCTGCCGCCGCCGGCCTGCTGACCACCCTGCCGGTGCTCTGCCTGGGCCTGTTCGCGCCGCTGGCGCCGATGCTCGCGCGGCGCCTGGGCGCCGAGCGCACCGTGCTGCTGATCCTCTTCACCCTGGCCGGCGGCATCGTCCTGCGCAGCCTGTTCCCGGTGGCCGGGCTGTTCCTCGGCAGCCTGGTGGCCGGCGCCAGCATCGGCATCATCGGCGTGCTGCTGCCGGGCATCGTCAAGCGCGACTTCCCGCACATCGCCGGGACCATGACCGGCGTCTACACCATGGCCCTGTGCCTGGGCGCCGCCACCGCCGCTGGAGCCACCGTGCCGCTGGCCGGACTGTTGGGCAGCAGCTGGCAACTGGCCCTGGCGTTCTGGGCGATTCCCGCCGTGGTCGCTGCGGCGATCTGGCTGCCGCAGACGCGCCAGAACCACCACGCCCACCGCGCGGTGTACAAGGTGAAGGGGCTATGGCGCGACCCGCTGGCGTGGCAGGTCACGCTGTACATGGGCCTGCAGTCGTCGCTGGCCTACATCGTCTTTGGCTGGGTACCGTCGATCCTCATCGACCGCGGCCTGAGCGCAGTGGAGGCCGGGCTGGTGCTCTCCGGATCGGTGATGGTGCAGTTGTTCAGCGCACTGGCCGCGCCCTGGCTGGCTACCCGTGGCAAGGACCAACGCATCGCCGTGGTGATCGTCATGGGCCTGACCCTGGCCGGCCTGCTCGGCCTACTGTTCGCGCCGCTCGCGGGGATCTGGGGCTGGGCGGTGGTGCTCGGCCTCGGCCAGGGCGGCACCTTCAGTATCGCCCTGGCGCTGATCGTGCTGCGCTCGCCGGACTCCCACGTCGCCTCCAACCTCTCCGGCATGGCCCAGGGCGTGGGCTACACCCTGGCGGCCTGCGGACCGTTCCTGGTCGGCGTGGTGCACGACGCCACCGGCGGCTGGGCAGCGACCGGGGTGATCTTCGTGGTGGTGACGGTGGCGGGGATCGTGTTCGGCCTGGGCGCAGGGCGGGACAAGCTGGTGCAGGTGAGGAGCGAGCACGTCTGAGCTCGCCGGATCGCAGAGCGGACACCCCGTTCCGAGTTACTCGCCCTACGCCGGAGTACTACTGTAAGAGCGAGCTTACTCGCGAACAGCGCTTGCGATGGACTCCGCAGTGGCCGATTGCACCCTCTCCCTGAAGGGAGAGGGGACTGTTCGCAGCGTTGAAAGCTCGAATCCAGCCGGCTGAATCCGAAGGACAACCTTGTGCCGAACGGCTCCCTCTCCCTTCAGGGAGAGGGCTGGGGAGAGGGTAGCCCCCGCTCCGACCCATCAAGCCACTGGCGGCGGCGGAGGCCGGTGCGAGCTCGCAACCCAGGCACTGACCAGATTGTAAACCACCGCCAGCAGCACCGGGCCTAGGAACAGGCCGATGAAGCCGAAGCTGAGCAACCCGCCGAGCACGCCCAGCAGCACCACCACCAGCGGCAGGTTGCCGCCGCGGCTGATCAGGTAGGGCTTGAGGATATTGTCCACGCCACTGATGACGAAGAAGCCCCAGATCGCCATGAACACCGCGTATCCGTAGCTTTCCTGGTAGAACAGCCAGATGACGGCCGGGCCCCACACCAGCGGTGGCACCATCAGCAGGCTGCAGACGAAGGTCAACAACCCCAGCACCAGGGCACCCGGCACGCCGGCGACAAGGAAGCCGATGGTGGCCAGCACGGCCTGCGCCGCGGCGGTGCCGATCACACCGTTGACCACGCGCTGCACGGTACCAGCGATGATATCCATGTACTGCTGCGCCGCCTCGCCGATCAGGCGCTCGAGCACACCGTGGGCGAATGCCTGGAGGCGCAGGCCGTCGCGGTAGAAGAAGAAGATCAGCACCAGGCTGAGCACCAGTTCGAAGATGCCCGCGCCCAGCTTGGCGCTGCGCGCCAGGGCCCAGTTGCCAACCTCGCCCATGTAGGGCTTGAGCGCGGAGAAGATGGCCACGCCCTGCTGGTCGGCCTGGTACCACCAGCCAATCAGCCGATCGCCGATCAGCGGTACCCGTGCCATCCACGCCGGCGGTGGCGGCAGGCCGGAAACCTGCAGGTTCTTCACCAGTTCGACGCCTTCGCGCACCCTGTCCACCAGGCCGAAGCCCAGCCACACCAGGGGCAACGCCACCAGCACGATCCAGCCCACGGTCAGCAAACCCGCCGCCGTGGCCTGTCGGCCACCCAGCAACTGCGTCAGCAGGCGCATCAGCGGCCAACTGGCGAAGGCCAGCACGGCGGCCCAGAACAGCGCGGACCAGAAGGGCAGCAGCACCCAGATACTGGCGCCCAGCAACCCGAGCAGCAGCAAGCGCAGCAACAGGCGATCGTTGTCGAACATTGGAAACCCCGATTGGCTCGAAAGCCCCAGTGTAGGGCGTTTCCGTTCCTGGTGCCGGATATTCAGCCTGGAGAATGCGCTCAGGAAATCAGCGCAGCCAGGTCATATGCAGGCCTTCGCCATCATCCTTGCCTTGCTCCAGACGCGCATCGCGTACGCCCTGGGCGGTGAGCGCCGCCCGCCAGTCGCCAGCGTGCCGGCCGGCCAGTTCCACACGCACGCCGGTGTCCAGGCGCAGGGTGCGCACCAGCAGGTCGAGCCAGGCGCCACCCGGTTCCTGCGGCACGTGGCTCAAGGTCAGCTCGCCGTTGGCCTTGAGCAGGCGCATCAGGGTCGCCGGGCTGGGCAGCAGCTCGCCCAGAGCAGCGCTGCTGTCCAACTGTTCGGCGTGCAGGTAGGCGCGGCGGTTGCCACGGGTGATGGTGTAGACCGCCAGCAGACTGTTCTCGCGCGGAGCGGCGAGGCGCACCAGCAGGTAGGCCTGCTGGTCGTCCGGACCAAACAGCTTGGCGTTGCCGAACACCGAGTTGGCCAGCAGGTTGCTGGAGCCGCAATCGCGGCTCTCGCACCAGAACAGCGGCGTGGCGTCGGCCTTGAGCAGATCCTTGCGCGCGGCGGCAAAGGCGCTCTGGCTGGAATCCTCGTCAGGCAGGCGGTAGGTCACGGCGGTCAGGTCGCCGATGGCGCGTACCTCCCCTTCCATGCGCAGGCGCCCGCTGATGCGGCTGATCGAGCCTTGCGGATAGATACGCTCCTGGCTGGCGGCCTGGTTGAAGTCGACGATCTCCGAACGCGGGAAGCGCGGGAGGATCTCCAGGTCGTGGCTGTCGGGCAGATCGGCGGAGCCAGCGATACTGGTGAAGCCGAGCAGTCCGCCGGCGATCAGCATGCGGAACAGCCGTGACATCCGGTGCGCGTCGGTCCTGGCGAAGTGAGGGTGTTCCGGCCCCTGGCGCGCGGCGGTCTGGATGTCGAGCATGCACAATCTCCCTGAAGCGATCCGTGCAGCGTCGCGGCCGGCCCCGCTTTAGTCAAGCCACAGGGCGCTACGGGGTGTTTCCCTCAGGCTTGCAGGAAGGGTCGGAAGATCGCGGCAACGGCTTCGGCGCCCGCCTCGTCATCCAGGTGCAGGTGGTGCTGGCCGGGCAGCTCATGGACCTCGAAGGGCAGGCTCTTCAGCATTTCGCGCAATGCCGGCTCGACCATCAATAGCCCCTGCTGCGCCAGCACCAGGCTGGCCGGGCATTGCACGGACTGGACGAATTGTCGCGCATGGGCGCGGGTCAGGCGCAGCGGCGACGGCAAGGTCAAGCGTGGGTCAGTGCGCCAGGTGTAGCCGCCGGGCACCGGCATTAGGCCACGGGAGGCCAGCAATTCAGCCGCCTCGCGGCTTACCGCGCCGACGCCTTTCATGCGCGCTTCCACCGCACGGTCGATGGCTTCGTAGACCGGCTTGCGCTTGTTCGGCAAAGCCAGCTGGGCACGCAACGCTTCGCCGAGTTTCTGTGGCGAGGTGTCCGGCTCGCCGGTATAGGGCACCAGGCCGTCGATCAGCGCCAGGCGCTCGATGCGCTCGGGCATGGAGCCGGCCAGCAGCACCGAGACGATGGCGCCCATGGAATGCCCGAGCAGGGAGAAACGTTCCCAGCCCATCTGCTCGGCCACCATCAGCACATCCAGCGCGTAGTCCCACAGCAGGTAGCTGGCCCCCGGCGCGCGGTGGCCTGAATGGCCGTGGCCGGCGAAGTCCAGGGCGAGGATGCGCACGCCTTCGAGCCTGGGCGCCAGGCGCGCGAAGCTCATGGCGTTGTCCAGCCAGCCGTGCAGGGCAATCACCGGACGCCCATCTTCCGGGCCGAAGAGGTGCGCGGCCAGCTCGATGTGCGGCAGGTTCAGGCGGATTTCCTGGACTTGGGCGGTCATGGCGATTCCTCAGGTGTTGGCGCGCTGTTGCCAGCGAGCGAAGACGGTCTTGAGCAGCGCAGCGGTATCCTGCGGACGCTCCAGCGGGAACATGTGCCCACCGGGCAGCGACAGGCTTTCGCCCATGGGGATGCGGCCGATCAGCCGGGCATGGTGTGGCAGCACTACGCGGCTGTGGCGGCCGCGCACCATGGTCAGCGGCACGGCCAGCTGTTTGGCGCGCCCCGGTGCGGTGTGCGGCACGTTGCGGTAGATGGAAATCTCGGTGGCCGGGTCGAACTTCAGCCGCAGGCCCCGTGCGTCCGCCGGCGCCAGTCCGTGGCGCACGTAGGCTTCCAGGCAGTCGCGGTCGAAGCGTTTGAACAGTGGCTTGCCGGCGAAATATTCCAGCGCCTCGGCGAAGTCGTTAAAGTCTTCGCGGCGGCCGAGGGTGCGGCCAGCGGGCGTCAGCCGGTCGATGAAGCCGAAGCGCTTGGCGGCACGGATCACCAGTTGGTCGGCCAGGGTCAGCAAAGGCGAGTCGAGCATCACCACCCCGCGGTACAGCTCGGGTTTGCGCAGCGCCGCATGGTAATGCAGCACACCACCCAGGGAATGACCGACGCCCCACACCGGCTCGTCCAGCGCCTGCAGGTGATGCAGCAGCTCTTCCACCAGGTTTTCCCAGTTGGCGTTCACCGGGAAGCGCGGGTCGTGGCCATGCATGTCCAGCCGATGGACCCGGTAATCCGGCTCCAGGGCGTCGAACAACTTGCCGTAGGTGCCCGAGGGGAAACCATTGGCGTGGGCGAAGAAGACCGCTTGCGACATGCTGCGTGAACTCAGGGGAATGACAGCCTGAATTTTCCGACAGCACCGGGGGCGCGGCAATGACCCGCGCTCCCGCGAATGACGGCACTACGGCCAAACTCCATGGCGCTCCGGCGGGTTTGCCCTGATCTCACCCTCTTTGCGGCGGAGAACGCGTGCCGCGTTAGGTGCCCTACGGAACGCCCATCGTAGGGCGCATAACTTGGAACACGTTATCCGCCAGCACGCCTCACACCCAATGCGCCGCGTGGTTCATTAGGCTGAGCAGGATTCCCCCCGCCACCAGCAGGAACACCAGCCCGCAGGCACCATCGATCACCGGAACCGCGCGTAGCAGGCGCTGCTGCCATAGCGGTCGGGTGAGGATCACGCTGAGCAGGCTGAACCAGGCGAAGCCAACGACGAACAGCATCACCGCCACCGAGACCTTGCCGGCAACCGACATGCCCACTGGAATCAGGCTGGTCAGCAGTGCAAGGAAAAACACCAGCGCCTTGGGGTTGAACAGGTTGGTCGCCAGCCCGCGCATCCAGGGGCCGAGCGTCGAGTCCGGCAGCTCGCCGGCGATCCGCCCTGCCCCACCCGGCTTGCGCAACGCGCGCAGCGCGCCCACGCCGAGCCAGGCGAGGTAAGCCGCACCCACCAGTTGCAGGGCGCTGAACAGCAGCGGTGAGCGGGCCAGCAGCAACGACACGCCGGTCAGCACCAGGGTGCCATGGACCAGGATGCCGCAGGCCAGCCCAAGGGCGCTGAGCACGCCAGCGCGGCGGCCCTGGTGCAGCGAGGTGCGCACCACCAGCGCGACGTCCGGGCCGGGGCTGACCAGGGCGACTGCGAACACGGCAGTGAGCATGAGCAAGACTTGAACCTCCTGCATGGCGGGATTCTCCAGTGGGAATGGATAGGGATTCCTTGGGGTGGATCAGCGCTGGCGTAGTCGAGCGGGCGGCAATCCGTAGGTACGGCGGAACAGGCGGCTGAAGTGCGCCTGGTCATAGAAGCCCAGGCTCAGGGCGATCTCCGCCAGCGGCTGGCCCTTGATCACCCGTGGCAGCGCGCGCTCCAGGCGCAGCTGGGTCAGCCATTGGTGTGGCGGCAACCCGCACTGGTGGTTGAAGCGGCGCAGCACCTGCCAGGGACTGAGGTCGCAGAACTCGGCGATCTCTTCCAGGGTCGGCGGCGTCTCAAGGCGCGATTCCAGCCACTCGCGCAGGCACGTCCAGGTCGGCGCATCGAAACCCTGCCCTGGCTCGCGAATGCGCAGGCTGGAGGCGCGCTCCAGCAGCGCGGCCAGCGCCTGCCAGAGCTGACCTTCCTGCGCCAGCCGCTCGCCACCGAGCATCAGGGCGTGGGCGCGCTGCAGTTCGGCCTGCAGCAGCGGATCGCGCAGCTGCGCAGCAGTCAGGCGCGGGGCGCCCTGGCGGCCATCACTGAAGGCGCGGCAGGCATCGTCCAGCCATTGCGGGTCGATGGACAGTACGCGGATGCGGTAGCCGTCCTCGCCTTCGCTGGAACCGTCGTGGATGCTTTCGGGGCTCATCAGCAGGATGTCGCCATTCCCGGCCAGCGAGCGCTCACCGCGATGGGTGTAGCGCTGGCAGCCGTCCAGCATCAGCCCGACGTGGTAGTCGAGGTGAAAATGCCGAGGAAAGGCAAAACGGCGGTACTCGGCGTCGATGAAGCGGACGCCGGGCAAGCCGCTGCTGTGGTGTTCGATGCGTTCCATGGGCCTACTTTACCGGCGCGGGAACGGCGGGTCTTGGACAAAATTGCGAGAGGCTTTCTGTAGGAGCGAGCTTGCTCGCGAACAAAACTCCGCATCGGAGCGGGTTCGCGAGCAAGCTCGCTCCTACGAAGAGCACTCAGCGCTCCAGCGGCACCACGGCCATGGTCAGCCGCGAGATACAGCTCGGCTTGCCGTCATCCCCGTGCAGACGGATTTCCCAGACGTGGGTCGAGCGGCCGATATGCACCGCCTTCGCCACTGCAGTCACCCGCCCGCTGCGCAGGCCGCGCAGATGGTTGGCATTCACCTCCAGGCCGACGCAGTAGTACTTGCTGGTATCCAGGCACAGGTAACTGGCGGTGGAACCGACAGTCTCCGCCAGCACCACCGAGGCACCGCCATGCAGCAGGCCGTAGGGTTGGTGGGTGCGCGAATCCACCACCATGCTGGCGGTCAGCGAGTCGTCGTCGAACGCCTCGAAGCGGATGTCGAGCACTTCACCGATGGTGTTCTTCAGGTTGGCGTTGAGCTTTTCCAGGTCGGGCGTGGTGCGCCAGGTCATTCGAAAGTCCTTCTGTCATTCATGCCATTGCACCGCCTCGCGGCGCTCCGCCCATTCATTGAAGCGCTTGCCGTAGGTCCCTTCCACCACGTTGCGCTTGATCTTCAGGGTCGGCGTGAGGAAGCCGTTGTCCACGGTCCAGACGTCCTTGACCAGCACCAGCCCGGCCAGGCGCTCGTGCTTGTCCAGCGCCTCGTTCACTTCTGTCAGCAGCTCCTGCAGGCTCTGCTCCAATTGACTGCGCGAGCCGTTGGCGGCTTCGTGGCGGCCCACCTCGGACAGCACGCAAAGGCCCAGCGGGGCGATCAGGCCATCGCCGACCACGCAGATCTGCTCGATCCGCGAATGCACGGCCAGGCGGTTCTCGATGGGCGCCGGGGCCACGTACTTGCCCTTGGCGGTCTTGAAGATTTCCTTGATGCGGCCGGTCAGGCGCAGGTTGCCCTGGGCGTCCTGCTCGCCCTTGTCACCGGTGCGCAGGAAGCCATCCTCGGTGAGGGTCTCGGCAGTGCGCTCCGGGTCCTTGAAGTAGCCGACCATGGTCGCACCGCTGCGCACCTGCACCTCGCCTTCGTCGCTGATGCGCACTTCGACACCGGGGCTGTTACGGCCGATCCAGCCGACCCGCTGCTCGCCAGGCCGGCAGACGTGGGAGTAGCCGCAGTTCTCGGTCATGCCGTAGACCTCGAGCACGCTCAGGCCCAGGCGCCGGTACCAGTCCAGCAGCGCTTCGGGCACCGGTGCGGCGCCGCACAGGGCATAGCGCACGGCATCGAGGCCAAGGCCGGCGAGCACCTTGCGGCCAACGAGGCGGCCGATGATCGGCAGACGCAGCAGTCGGTCAAGCTTCTGCGCCGGCATCTGCGCATAGACGCCCATCTGGAACTTGGTCCAGATGCGCGGCACGCCGAAGAACACAGTGGGCCGCGCGCGCCGCATGTCGGCGACGAAGGTGTCCAGGCTCTCCGCGAAGAAGATCGTCTGCCCGGCGTAGATCGACGCCATCTGCACGAACATGCGCTCGGCCACATGGCACAGCGGCAGGTAGGACAGCAGGCGGTCCTCCTCGCCGACACCGAACAGGTCGATGGCATGGCTGGCGGCGAAGGCGAAGTTGCCGAAGGTGTGCATCACGCCCTTGGGCGTGCCGGTGGTGCCGGAGGTATAGATGAGCGTCGCCAGGGTCGCGGCATCCGGGCGTGGATCATCGAGGATGGGTGAGTGCGCCTGCAGATCGCTCCACTGGTGGTCGAAGCGTCCTTCCGGGTGCAAGGGCAGCGCCACAGTAGGCACGTCTTCGGGAATGCCGTCGACCATCGCCGGCCAGTCGTCCAGCTTGCCGATGAAGGCCACCCGCGCTTCGGAGTGGGTCATCACCTGGCGCACGGAGTCGGCCGTGAGGTTGGGATACAGCGGCACCGAGACGTGGCCGGCCATCCAGATGGCGATGTCGGCGACTATCCAGTGCGCGCAGTTCTTCGAAATGATCGCCACCCGGCTGCCTTCGGGCAGGTCCAGGCTGCGCAGCCAGGCCGCGGCGCGGCGGGACTGTTCGCCCACTTCGCCCCAGGTCAGGGTTTGCACGGCTCCGCCGGTGAGCGGCTGCACCAGGTAGCGTTTGTTCGGGTGGCTCTTCTCGCGCTGATAGAACAGGTCGAGTGGTAATCGGACTGCTTTAACCACGTGCCCCTCCTTTGTTCTTGTTGTCAGAGGTGTAGCTCAGGGATATAGCGATGGATCGACCAAGCACTTGCTTGGTCGAATATTCCACGCAGCGCAGCCGCAAACAAGGTTGGTCGTGTGAAGTTTTGTAGAATTTAGTCGAAGGATGGGCGCGAGCCGCTCTGCGACGGGCACTGCACGGAAACATCCGGGCACGAATTGCTCGGGGCGGAGGAAGAGCCCCCCTCCCTAGCCCTCCCCCGCGAACGGGAGAGGGGACTGTTGCGCAGCAGGAGAAACCACGGCATCAGCCGGCACGGGCGGCTACCTCTCCCTTAAGGGAGAGGGCTGGGGAGAGGGGAAAGCTCCGACACAAAGTATCCGGAGGTTTTTCAGCGAGCTCAGGAGTGCCGCGGATGGTAGAGCGATACCAGTTTCATCAGCCCCGCCACCGGCACCTCGCCTTCCAGTTCCGCCAGGGTGGCGGTGCTGAACGGCACGGCGTCGCTGCGGCTGCCGTGCACTAGCAGCCCGGCCAGCGCCCCCACCAGCGGTTGGTGGGTGACCAGCAGCAGGTTTCGCTCGTTGCGGCCGTCGAGGAAGCGCAGCACATCCTTGGGGTCATCATCCGGAGTCAGCCAGGGTGCCGTGCCGACCGAGCCCTCGAAGCCCAGTGCCTCGCGGACCAGTTCGGCGGTTTCCTGGGCGCGCACGTAGGGGCTGGCCAGGATGCCGTCCAGCGGCTGGCCGGCGAGCTGGGCGGCGCTCTTGAGCGCCTCCTTGATGCCGTGGGCGGTCAGTCGCCGCTCCGAGTCGCGGCGGGCCTGGGGCTCGGCTTCACCATGGCGCAGCAGCCAGAGCTTCAAAGCTTCGGCTCCTCGTCACGCACCGGGTGCGGTGCCGGCGGCACATCGTGAGGAGCCTCGCCTTCCGGCGCGCGAGCGGTCGGCCAGTCGGCGAACGGCCAGGGCTTCTCTTCGGTCTGGAAGGTGCCGAAGCGGCCGATCTGCGCAAAGTACTGGCTCAGGCTGTCGCCGAAGCCCATCAGGCTGCCGCTGGGCGCGCCATAGATGATGCGGTAGATCAGCTGGATGATCACCACGGCGCCGAGGATGATCTCGGCGACGAACCAGACCAGCGCGAAGACCAGCATCCAGACGACGCGCAGGACCAGGGACTCTTTTTCCTGACGTTCCGCAGACATGGTTGTACCTCCTCAGAAACCGGTGGTGGGAATGAAATCGACGTCGGTCTTCGGCTCGCCGCTCATCAGCGCCCCGATGACCTGCTCCAGGGTGCGGCCGCCGAACAGGATGGCGTTGAGGCCAGCCACCAGCGGCATGTAGACCTGCAGCTCATCGGCCTTGGCCTTGAGCACCTTGAGGGTGTTCACGCCTTCGGCGGTCTCGCCCATGCGCGCCACGGCGTCATCCAGGGTGAGGCCTTCGCCCAGGGCGAAGCCCACCTGATAGTTGCGGCTCTTGGGTGACGAACAGGTGACGATCAGGTCCCCGACGCCGGCCAGGCCAAGGAAGGTCATGGGGTTGGCGCCGAGCTGGACGGCGAAGCGGGTCATTTCGGCCAGGGCGCGGGTGATCAGCATGCCCTTGGTGTTCTCGCCCATGCCCAGCGCGGCGGCCATGCCGGCAATGATGGCGTAGACGTTCTTCAATGCACCGCCCAGTTCGACGCCGAAGCGATCACCACTGGCGTAGACGCGGAAGGTGCGCCCATGCAGGGCCTGCTGCACCTGGGCGCAAAGGTCTTCGTCCTCGCTGGCGACCACGGTAGCGGTCAGCTCGTGCTCGGCGATCTCCCGCGCCAGGTTCGGACCGGAGATCACCGCGATGCGGGACTTCGGGGCAATCTCTTCGAGCACCTGGCTCATCAGCTTGAAGCTCTGCGCCTCGATGCCCTTGGTCAGGCTGACCAGCATCTTGCCCGCCAGCTCCTCGCTGCGGCCGTCAAGCACCTTGCGCAGGGCGCTGGAAGGCACCGCGACGAAGATCATCTCGCACTCGGCCAGGGTGGCGGCGAGGTCGGTGGTCGGCTCCACGCCGTCATGAATGCGTATGCCCTTGAGGTAATTGGGATTCTCGCGACGGGTGCGGATCGCCTCGGCCTGTTCCTCGTCACGCATCCATTGGCGAACGCGCTGTCCGTTTTCTGCCAGCAGATTGGCGAAGGCGGTGCCGAAACTGCCACCGCCAAGGACGGCGATCGGTTGCTGCTGTGTCATGTCTGTTCCATTGGTGACCGCTGAGGGGCGGCGATTGGGGCATTATAAGGCCGCATCGGCGAGCGACCAGTGCGGATCGCGGGACTGGCAATCAGCGCCGCCTCGTTTAACATCCGTCTGACAGGAAACGTCTGGCTGCAGACGTTGACCCCATTGATAAGAAGCGAGAACAAGGCCGTTCCGTGCATCGATCCGTCCGCGTCCCTTTGCCGCTCTCCCTGCTTGCCGCATTGCTGGCGGGCAAGGTTGTGGCGGGCGACCTGTTCGTGGACAGCCTCGATGTCCCGGAAGTTCTGACCGCGACGCGGCTCAAACAGTCCCCCGCCGAAGTTCCCGGCAGCATGACGGTACTCGACCGCGACCTGATCAAGGCCTCCGGCGCCCGCGACATTCCCGAGCTGATGCGCCTGGTGCCGGGCATGATGGTCGGCTACCTGTCGGGCAACCAGGCGACGGTGAACTACCACGGTACCAACGTCACCGAGGCGCGGCGTTTGCAGGTACTGGTCGACGGCCGCTCGGTGTACCGCCCCGGCCTGGCCACGGTGGACTGGAGCGACATCCCGGTGGCCATCGAGGACATCGACCGCATCGAGGTCTTCCGCGGGCCCAACGCCGTGAGTTACGGCGCCAACGCGCTGATGGGGGTGATCAACATCCTCACTCGCCACCCCGCCGACAGCCAGGGCACACGGCTGAAATACACCGCCGGGCAGAACGGCGTTCGCGACTGGTACGCCAGCCAGGGCATCCATGGCCGTTCCGGCGACTACCGGCTGTCGCTCTCCGGCCAGGAAGACGATGGCTTCGACCACGACCAGCACGGCCGCGACTACCGCGATGGCCGTCGCCTGAGCCGCTTCAACCTGGTGGCCAGCCACAGCCTGGACCTGCGCAACAGCCTGGACTGGCAGCTCGCCGCGAAGGAAGGCAGCAACCAGCGGCCCTACGGCTACGAGCCGATCTTCGGCAACATCGCCCCTGGCGACAATGACTCCGACCTGACTGCCCGCGATTACGCAGGCTCGATGCGCTGGACGTTCGACGCCAACCCTGAGCACAGCCTCTACGTGCAGGGATACGCCGAACACTGGGAGCGCCTGCAGGACTTCGACGCGTGCGAAGCGCAGATCGCCTTCAGCCCGCAGCTCGCGCAGTTGTGGGAATTGGACCCGAAATATGTGCAGAATTTCGCCGATGCTCTGCCGCGCATTCCCCGCGGCACGCCGCAGAAGCAGGCGCTGGCACGACAGGTCGTCCAGCAATTGGCGGGCGGCGCCTATCTGCCGGTCTGCGGGCAGGTGAACCAGAACATCCGCGAGACCCGCTACGACCTGGAAGTCCAGGACACGCTGAACCTTGCCGACGGCGTTCGGCTGGTCAGCGGCATGAGCTACCGCCACGACCAGGCCACCTCGGAAACCTACTTCGACGGCACGGTGAACAACGATATCTGGCGCCTGTTCGGCCAGCTGGAATGGCACCTGGCACCGCACTGGCTGCTGCAGGGCGGCGCGATGGCGGAGGACGACCAGCGCTCCGGCAGCTCGATCAGCCCGCGCATCGCCCTCAACTATCTGATCACCCCGCGCCACAGCCTGCGCGCCGTGTATTCCGAGGCGGTGCGCTCGCCGGACATGTACGAGAACGACGTGAACTGGAGCTACCGCGTGCGCAACCTCTCGACGCCCGTGTACGGCCAGTCCAGCGCCTACTACTTCGCCCGCGCCCACGGGCCGGGCGACCTCGACCAGGAGCGCATGCGCTCGCGGGAAATCGGCTACAACGGCCAGTTCGACGAACTCGGCCTGGCGCTGGACATCAAAGCCTACTACGACGAAATCCACGGGCTGATCAGCGATCCCTTGAAGGTCTCCGACTTCGAACCAACCAACGACAACGACATCCGCTTCAGTGGCGCCGAGACCCAGCTCGACTGGCGCCTGACGCGCCAGGACCGCGTGCGCCTGACCTATGCCTATGTCGACTACGAGGCGAGCAGCCGCTACGACCAGCGCCTGACCGCGCGCAACAGCGGCTCGGCCGGCTGGATGCGCGACTGGGGGCGCGGCTGGTCCAGCTCGGTCTTCTACTACGGTGACGACGCGCTGAACGAGCACCGCTTCGAGCGTGTCGACCTGCGCGTCGCCAAGCGCATCCCCCTGGGCCGCGCGGCGCTGGAACTGGCCGGCGTACTGCAACAGCGTCTGGACGACGAACCGCTGACCTGGCCGGAAAACCGCTACGACAATCGCCACCTGCTCTATTTCAGCGCCGAGGTGGACTTCTAGCATGTCTGCCCCCCGCTCAAGGATGAGCCGCACAACCCTCCGCATCGCCCTGCTGCTCTGGCTGGCCTGCCTGTTCGCGCTGCCGGCCCAGGCCCGCGAAATCTTGCTGGTGAGCACCGAACAGAGCCCGGCGCTGCAGGACTTTGCCGAGGCCCTGGCACAACTTCGTCCTGACGATCAGGTGCGCCTGGAATCACCGGAGAACCTGCCGCCCGCCGCCAAGCTGGATGGCGAGACGCGCCTGTTGCTGCTCGGCAGCGGCGCGCTGAATTGGCGCCTGGCCAGCCACGACGCACCGCCGGCATTGACCCTGTTGGTCAGCCGCGTCGAAGCCCGGCAGGTGCTGGGCGAGCGCGACCCGCCGCACCTGAGCCTGCTGTGGAGCGATCCGCCGCCGGCACGCCAACTGGCCTTGGCCCTGCAGCTCAACCCACGCCCGCAACGCATCGGCGTGCTGGTCGGGCCGAGCAGCGAATTTCTGCTGAAAGAGCTCCAGCACACCGCCGCCCAACTCGGAGTGGAGCTGGTCAGTGAGCTGCAGACCCGCGCCGAAGACAACCGCCCGCTGCGAGAACTGCTCGGTCGCAGTGACCTGCTGCTCGGGCTGGACGACAAACAGCTTTATAACGCGCAAACCATCAAGGGCATCCTGCTCAGCGCCTACGCCGAAAACCGGGCGCTGATCGGTCCCACTGCAGCCTTCGTGAAGGCCGGCAGCCTGGCCAGCACCTACAGCGACCAGAGCGACTGGCTCGAAACCCTCGACACCCTGCTCGACGAGCCGGCGGAGCACTGGCCCCGCAGCCGCTACCCCGACCGCTTCAAGGTGCAGAGCAACCGCCAGGTGGCGCGCTCGCTCGGCATCGACCTGCCAGTTGACGCGGAACTCGCGCAGCGCCTGGCCGAAGGAGAGAAACCATGAGTTCCCGCAAGAGCTGGAACATCCAGACGCGCATGCTGGCCATCAGCCTCGGCCCGGCGCTGCTGCTCACCGTGCTGCTGACCGGTTACTTCACCTACTCGCGTCTGCAGGACCTGCGCCTGGAGTCCAACCACACCGGCCAGCTGATCGCCAATCAACTCGCCCCGGCGGCGGAATACGGGGTGATCTCCGGCAACCTTCCGGTGCTGCAGAGCCTGCTGCGCGCGACCCTGAGCACCGCCCACGTACGCTTCATTGAAGTACGCGACCGCGGCGACAACATACTCGTCTACGTCGAGCACGCCGCCGATCCCGCGCAGGCGAGCACCAAGGTGGAGATCTTCCACGCCTCGATCCAGCGCGAGAACATCACCCTCAACGGCAGCGGGCTGGCCGATTCCAACGACATGCTGCCGGCTGCCGCACCGCCCACTGGCGACTATCTCGGCCGCGTGGTGGTCGGCATGGCCAGCGATGCCTTCAGCGAACGCCAGCAGGAAATCCTCCTCAAGGCGAGCCTGCTCGCACTGTTCGCGTTGATCCTCACCTATCTGCTGGCGCGGCGCCTCGCCCGCCGCCTGGCCGCGCCGATCCGCACCATGGGCCGCGCCGTGCAGGCGATCCAGACCGGCGACTACCACACCACCCTGCCGGTGCCGGACGACGGCGAAGTCGGCGACCTGGCCCGGCACATCAACAACCTTGCCCGCGGCCTGCAGCAGGCCAGCCTGGAGCAGGAGCGCAGCATCGCCCAGTTGGTCGCGGCGCGGGAGGAAGCCGAAGAGGCCAACCGCGCCAAGTCCGACTTCCTGGCGATGATGAGCCACGAACTGCGCACTCCGATGAACGGCGTGCTGGGTATGCTGCAGTTGCTGGAAACCACCGAGCTGAACCAGGAGCAGGCCGAGTACAGCGCGCTGGCCACCGAATCCACCGAGCACCTGCTCAAGGTGATCAACGACATCCTCGACTTCTCTCGCGTCGAGCGCGGCGCCCTGGAGTTGGAGCGCATCCCGTTCAACCTGTTGGAGCTGATCCAGAGCTCGATCCAGGTCTTCCAGCACAGCGCCCAGCAACGCGGGCTGGAGCTGGAAATGAAGGTTCAGGCGGGCCTCGACAACCTGGAGGTGCAGGGCGACCCGACGCGCATCCGGCAGATCCTGGTCAACCTGTTGGGCAACGCCCTGAAGTTTACCGAGGACGGCGGTGTGCGCCTGGAAGCCACCTGGCAGGCGCTGGACGACGAAGTGCTGTGGCTCAGCTGCTCGGTGCAGGACAGCGGCATCGGCATCTCCCACGAGCGCCTGGAGCACATGTTCGAAGCCTTCCAGCAGGCGGACTCGTCCACCTCGCGGCGCTACGGCGGCACCGGGCTGGGGCTGTCCATCGCGCGCACCCTGGCCGAGCGGATGGGCGGCACCCTGGGCGCCGTCAGCGAAGAGGGCTGTGGCTCGACCTTCACCCTGGAAATTCCGCTGCCCTTCCGGGAGCGTCAGAGCGCCGCAGAGAGCGGATTGACGGGTGTCGATGCCCTTGCCACTGGTCAGTCCGTACTGCTGGTGGAGGACAACCCGGTGAATCAAACGGTCATAGAAGCCATGTTGCGCAGCCTGGGTTATCGCGTCACGCTGGTGGGTGACGGCGCCCAGGCAGTGCGCACCTCGGAGCGCGGCGAATTCGCGGCGATCCTGATGGATTGCCGGCTGCCGGTGCTCAACGGCTACGAGGCTACCCGGCAGATTCGCGCGAAACCGGGCGGCGAGCAGGTACCGATCATCGCCCTGACCGCCAACGCGCTGCAAGGTGACCGCGAAGCGTGCCTGGAGGCGGGAATGAACGATTACCTGGCCAAGCCGTTCAAACGCGCGGAACTGCAGCGGATTCTGCAGCGCTGGGTTGCCCCAGGTCGTTGATCGGCGGAGCGCTTGCCCGCAAACTGCGGACCGGTCCGGGCCTGCGTCCTGACGGAAACCTTGCGTCGGCGAAAAGTGAACAAGCGTTCGCCGATTGCTGTGACTTTCACCTAAAGGCAATAGTCTATGACTAGGCTGCCGCATGACACCGTGACAAGAACAACGGAACGCGGCGCCGCAGGCACAAGCCAGACAACGCCTGCTATCCAGGATTTTTGAGGAGCTCGCATGACCAAACAAAACGCCTTCACCCGAGAAGACCTGCTGCGCTGCAGCCGCGGCGAGCTCTTCGGCCCGGGTAATGCGCAACTGCCCGCCCCGAACATGCTGATGATCGACCGCATCACCCACATCAGTGATGTTGGCGGCAAGTACGGCAAGGGCGAACTGGTCGCCGAGCTGGATATCAACCCGGACCTGTGGTTCTTCGCCTGCCACTTCGAAGGCGACCCCGTCATGCCGGGCTGCCTGGGCCTCGACGCCATGTGGCAGCTGGTGGGCTTCCACCTTGGCTGGCAGGGCAACCCCGGCCGCGGCCGCGCCCTGGGTTCGGGCGAAGTGAAGTTCTTCGGCCAGGTCCTGCCGACCGCCAAGAAAGTCACCTACAACATTCACATCAAGCGTACGATCAATCGTTCGCTGATCCTGGCCATCGCCGACGGCACCGTCAGCGTCGATGGCCGCGAAATCTACAGCGCCGAAGGCCTCCGCGTCGGCCTGTTCACTTCCACTGACAGCTTCTAAGGGTATCCGCATGCGTCGCGTCGTGATCACCGGTCTGGGCATCGTTTCCTGCCTGGGCAATGACAAAGACACCGTCTCCGCCAACCTGCGTGCAGGCCGTGCTGGCATCCGCCACAACCCGAGCTACGCCGAGATGGGCCTGCGCAGCCACGTGTCCGGTTCGGTCAACCTGAACCTGGAAGAGCTGATCGACCGCAAGGTCTTCCGCTTCATGGGCGACGCCGCCGCTTATGCCTACCTGGCAATGGAACAGGCGATCAAGGACTCCGGCCTCACCCCCGAGCAGATCTCCAACCCGCGCACCGGCCTGATCGCCGGCTCCGGCGGTGCTTCCACCCTGAACCAGATGGAAGCTATCGACACCCTGCGCGAGAAGGGCGTCAAGCGCATCGGCCCATACCGCGTCACCCGCACCATGGGCAGCACTGTATCCGCCTGCCTGGCCACTCCCTTCCAGATCAAGGGCGTGAACTACTCCATCTCCTCGGCCTGCGCCACCAGCGCGCATTGCATCGGCCAGGCCATGGAGCAGATCCAACTGGGCAAGCAGGACGTCGTCTTCGCGGGCGGCGGTGAGGAAGAACACTGGAGCCAGAGCTGCCTGTTCGATGCCATGGGCGCCCTCTCCACCCAGTACAACGACACCCCGGAAAAGGCCTCGCGCGCCTACGACGCCAAGCGTGACGGTTTCGTCATCGCCGGCGGCGGCGGCATGGTCGTGGTCGAAGAACTGGAACACGCGCTCAAGCGTGGTGCCAAGATCTACGCCGAAATCGTTGGTTACGGTGCAACTTCCGATGGCTACGACATGGTCGCCCCGAGCGGCGAAGGCGCCATCCGCTGCATGCAGCAGGCCCTGTCGACCGTGGACACCCCGATCGACTACCTGAACACCCACGGCACCTCCACCCCGGTCGGCGATGTCGCTGAAATCCGTGGCGTACGTGCCGTGTTCGGCGACAAGGCTCCGGCCATCAGCTCCACCAAGAGCCTGTCCGGTCACTCCTTGGGCGCCGCAGGCGTTCACGAAGCGATCTACTGCCTGCTGATGATGGAAGGCAACTTCATCGCCGGCTCCGCGAACATCGACGAGCTGGACCCGGAAGTCGCCGACCTGCCGATTCTGCGCGAGACCCTTGAGAACGCGAGGATCGACACCGTCATGAGCAACAGCTTCGGCTTCGGCGGCACCAACGCCACCCTGGTCCTGAAACGCCACAACGGCTGATCAGTGATCAACACAAGAAAGGCGCCCCAGGGCGCCTTTTTTGTTGCCTGCGATTCCGCTCTACCCATGCGCTACCGATCACGTCAGGATGAGCAGGCTGAGATCAGGGAGCGCATCGATGAGATTGACGATCAGGCAAGCCCATAGCGACGACGCCAAGGCCATCAGCCAGGTGATAGTAGCGGCCGTCCAAGAGAGCAACAGCCAGGACTATCCGGAGAGCGTTATCGCATCAGTAGTGGCGAATTTCACGCCTGGGCGGGTGCTGGAGTTGCTGGAGCAACGCCTGGTCTTCGTCGCCTTGCTGGACGACAGGATCGTGGGCACTGGCGCCCTGGATGGCGATGTCGTGCGCAGCCTCTTCATAACCCCTCCGCAGCAACGCAGAGGCATCGGCCAGGCCCTGATGAGCCGAATAGAGAAAGCCGCCCTGGAGCGCAGCATAGAGGCCCTGCTGGTCCCCGCTTCCATCACTGCTGAGAGCTTCTACGCTCGCCTGGGCTATTGCGTGCTGCGCGAACGACTCCACGGCGAAGAGCGCACCCTCATCATGACCAAGCCCCTCAGCCCTTTGTAGGAGCGAGCCTGTCTCCGACTAACGCCAGAACTGCTCACCGTGCCAATCGGTCCCCTCTCCCTTCAGGGAGAGGGCGGCGCGCCAAGCGGAAGCATCCCACGGCACAGCGAGTATTTTTCCTTCCCCAAAAACAAAACCCCCGACCAGCTTTCGCTGATCAGGGGCTTTGAAATTAGAAGCTTGACGATGACCTACTCTCACATG
>NZ_AMZB01000086.1 GCF_000313755.1 Pseudomonas nitroreducens TX1
CGTGAGGCCGCCTCCTACCCGATCCTGACTGTCCGGCGCGGCGTGACGCATCAGGCTGTAGTCAGGTAAACTCCCCGGCTATTTTTCGGCGGACCGCCGCCTTCAGCCTTCCGAGTGTGTTCGCCGTGAGTGACCTGAGTCATATCCGCAATTTCTCCATTATCGCCCACATCGACCATGGCAAGTCGACGCTGGCAGACCGCTTCATCCAGATGTGCGGCGGCCTGTCCGACCGCGAGATGGAGGCCCAGGTACTGGACTCCATGGACCTGGAGCGCGAGCGCGGCATCACCATCAAGGCGCATAGCGTCACCCTTCACTACAAGGCGAAGGACGGCAGGACCTACCAGCTGAACTTCATCGACACCCCCGGCCACGTCGACTTCACCTACGAAGTCAGCCGTTCGCTGGCTGCGTGCGAAGGCGCGCTGCTGGTGGTGGATGCCGGCCAGGGCGTGGAAGCGCAGTCGGTCGCCAACTGCTACACCGCTATCGAGCAGGGCCTGGAAGTGATGCCGGTCCTGAACAAGATGGACCTGCCGCAGGCCGACCCGGACCGCGTGAAGGACGAGATCGAAAGCATCATCGGTATCGATGCCACCGATGCCGTGGCCTGTTCGGCCAAGAGCGGCATGGGCGTCGACGAGGTGCTGGAGCGCCTGGTTGCGACCATCCCGTCGCCGGAAGGTAATATCGATGCGCCGCTGCAGGCGCTGATCATCGACTCCTGGTTCGACAACTACCTGGGCGTGGTCTCGCTGGTGCGCGTGAAGCACGGCCGCGTCAAGAAGGGCGACAAGATCCTGGTGAAGTCGACCGGCAAGGTCCACCAGGTGGACAGCGTCGGCGTCTTCACCCCGAAGCACACCGAGACTGCGGACCTCAAGGCCGGCGAAGTGGGCTTCATCATCGCCGGCATCAAGGACATCCTCGGTGCGCCGGTAGGCGATACCCTGACCCTCAACAGCACCCCGGACGTGGACGTGCTGCCGGGCTTCAAGCGCATCAAGCCGCAGGTCTACGCCGGCCTGTTCCCGGTCAGCTCGGACGACTTCGAGGACTTCCGCGAAGCCCTGCAGAAGCTGACCCTGAACGACGCTGCACTGCAGTACGAGCCGGAAAGCTCCGAGGCCCTCGGCTTCGGCTTCCGCATCGGCTTCCTCGGCATGCTGCACATGGAGATCATCCAGGAGCGCCTGGAGCGCGAGTACGACCTGGACCTGATCACCACCGCGCCGACCGTAATCTTCGAGATCGTGCAGAAGAACGGCGACATCCTCTATGTCGACAACCCGTCGAAGCTGCCGGACCTCTCGTCCATCGACGAGATGCGTGAGCCAATTTGCCGCGCCACTATCCTTGTGCCTCAGGAGCACCTGGGCAACGTCATTACCCTGTGCATCGAGAAGCGCGGCGTCCAGCGCGACATGCACTTCCTCAGTGGCCAGGTCCAGGTGATCTACGACCTGCCGATGAACGAAGTGGTGCTGGACTTCTTCGACCGCCTGAAGTCCACCAGCCGTGGCTATGCTTCGCTGGACTACAGCTTCGACCGCTTCGAGCCGGCCAACCTGGTTCGCCTCGATGTGCTGATCAACGGTGAGAAGGTTGACGCCCTCGCCCTGATCGTCCACCGCGACAACGCCCCGTACAAGGGCCGTCAGTTGGTGGAGAAAATGAAGGAATTGATTCCGCGGCAGATGTTCGATGTCGCGATTCAGGCGGCCATCGGTGGGCAGATCATCGCCCGCTCGACGGTCAAGGCGCTCAGGAAGAACGTGCTGGCCAAGTGCTACGGTGGTGACGTGAGCCGTAAGCGCAAGCTGCTGGAGAAGCAGAAGGCCGGTAAGAAAAGGATGAAGCAGGTCGGTAGCGTGGAGATTCCGCAGGAAGCCTTCCTCGCTGTGCTCAAAGTGGACAGTTGAACCCTATGACCCTGAATTTCCCGCTGTTGCTGGTGATTGCCGTCGCGGTATGCGGCGTTCTCGCCCTGGTGGACCTGGTGCTGTTTGCACCGCGCCGCCGGGCAGCCATTTCCGCCTACGAGGGCACAGTCGGCGAGCCCGACCCGGAAGTGCTGGAAAAACTGAACAAGGAGCCGGTGCTCGTCGAGTACGGCAAGTCGTTCTTCCCGGTGCTGTTCATCGTGCTGGTGCTGCGCTCGTTCCTGGTCGAGCCCTTCCAGATCCCGTCGGGTTCGATGAAGCCGACCCTGGAAGTGGGCGATTTCATCCTGGTGAACAAGTTCGCCTATGGCATCCGTCTGCCGGTGCTGGACACCAAGGTAATCCCGGTGGGTGATCCGCAGCGTGGCGATGTCATGGTGTTCCGCTACCCCAGCGACCCGAACATCAACTACATCAAGCGTGTCATCGGCGTACCGGGCGACACCATTCGCTACACCAGCGACAAGCGCCTGTACATCAACGACCAGGCCGTGGCCGAGTCGCTGGTGGGCGAAGAGCCGGGCACCTTGGGCAGCGTAACGCTGTATCAGGAGAAGCTGGGCGCGGTGGAGCACATGATCCGCAAGGAAATGACCCGCTTCCGCATCGAACCGGGCAAGCAGTGGAAAGTGCCGGCCGGCCATTACTTCATGATGGGCGACAACCGCGACAACTCCAACGACAGCCGCTACTGGAACGATCCGAAGATTCCCAAGGACCTGCTGGGCATGGTTCCGGACCGCAATATCGTCGGCAAGGCGTTCGCGGTGTGGATGAGCTGGCCGGACCCGAAAATGCGCAATCTGCCGAATTTCTCGCGAGTCGGCGTGATTCACTAAACTTGTGAGACGTTTCAGGCCGGCAAGGCTGGAGCGGTGCTAGAAAAGGGCGGGGCTGCACGCGGGGAGCGAGGCAGCCCCGCTTCACTTGGACCCGCCGCGCCTGGCGGGCATATAAGAAAGATACCGACATGAGGTCGATATGACGTACGCACGTTCGCAGAAGGGAATGTCGTTGCTGGGTTGGCTGGTCGTTCTTGCGCTCGTGGCGTTTCTTGCCAGTGCCGCGTTCAAGATCATTCCGCACTACCTGGACTACTACGCCATCGAGAAGGCCATCACCTCGGTGGAAACCGACAAGGCCGCCGAAGTGCATACTGTCCCCGAGTTCTATTCCTATGTAGGCAAGGCGCTGATGCTCAACAACATTCGCGACCTCAATCTGGACGATGCCCTGGACGTGAAGCTCGAGAACAACGAGTTCCGCGCCCACCTCAAATACGAAAAACGCGAGCCGCTGGTGCAGAACATCGACCTGGTGGTCAAATTTGACAAAGAATTCCGTGTACGAATGCCGTGAGTAACAACAGTCTGGATCGACTCGAGCGCAAGCTTGGCTACACCTTCCGCGACCAGGACCTGATGGTCCTGGCGCTGACCCATCGCAGTTTCGCCGGGCGCAACAACGAGCGCCTGGAATTTCTCGGTGACGCCATCCTCAACTTCGTCATCGGCGAAGCCCTGTTCACCCACTTTCCCCAGGCCCGCGAAGGCCAGCTGTCGCGCCTGCGCGCACGACTGGTGAAGGGCGAGACCCTGGCCCTGTTGGCCCGCGGGTTTGAGATCGGGGATTACCTGCGACTGGGTTCGGGTGAGCTCAAGAGCGGCGGTTATCGCCGCGAGTCGATCCTGGCTGACGCCATGGAGGCGCTGATCGGCGCCATCTATCTGGACACCGGCATGGATTCCGCCCGTGAGCGAATCATGGATTGGCTCGGCCCGCAGTTGCGCGAGCTGACCCCGGTGGATACCAACAAGGACCCCAAGACCCGCCTGCAGGAGTTCCTGCAGTCGCGCGGGTGCGAACTGCCGCGTTACGACGTGGTGGATATCCAGGGCGAACCGCATTGCCGCACTTTCTTCGTGGAGTGCGAGGTGGCCCTGCTGAACGACAAGACCCACGGCCACGGCGGCAGCCGCCGCATCGCCGAGCAGGTGGCCGCCGCCGCCGCACTGGCAGCCCTGGGCGTGGAGAATGGCCATGAGTGAGCACGAGCAAGACCAGCACGACCCATCCGAGCACGATGAAGCAGGAGCCGTTCGTTGCGGTTACGTCGCCATCGTCGGCCGCCCCAACGTCGGCAAGTCGACCCTGCTCAACCACATCCTCGGGCAGAAGCTGGCGATCACCTCGCGCAAGCCGCAGACCACCCGCCACACCCTGCTGGGTATCAAGACCGAGGGTGACGTGCAGGCGGTGTACGTCGATACCCCCGGCCTGCACAAGGACAACGACAAGGCGCTCAACCGTTACATGAACCGGTCGGCCAGCGCCGCGCTGAAGGACGTCGACGTGGTCATCTTCGTCGTCGACCGCAACCGCTGGACCGACGAAGACCAGATGGTCTATGACAAGGTCAAGTACGTGAGCTGTCCTGTCCTGCTGGCGGTGAACAAGGTCGACCGCATGGAGGACAAGGGCGAGTTGCTGCCGCATCTGCAGTGGCTGGCCGAGCAACTGCCCAACGCCGAAGTCGTGCCGATTTCCGCCCAGCACGGGCAGAACCTCGACGTCCTGGAATCCCTGGTGGCCGAGCGCCTGCCGGAGAGCGAGCACTTCTTCCCCGAAGACCAGATCACCGACCGCAGCAGCCGCTTCCTCGCCGCCGAACTGGTGCGCGAGAAGATCATGCGCCAGCTGGGTGCCGAGCTGCCGTACCAGGTCACGGTGGAGATCGAAGAGTTCAAGCAGGACGGTCCGATCCTGCACATCCATGCGCTGATCCTGGTGGAACGCGACGGTCAGAAGAAGATCATCATTGGCGAGAAGGGCGAGCGCATCAAAAGCATCGGCCAGAACGCCCGCAAGGACATGGAAGTGCTGTTCGACTCCAAGGTCATGCTCAACCTCTGGGTGAAAGTGAAGGGCGGCTGGTCCGACGACGAACGTGCGCTGCGTTCGCTGGGCTACGGCGACCTTTGATCCTTGCTGCCCCGCGAGCCATCGCGGGGCACACCCTCCGGGCGCCTGAGCGCGTCCGCCTTCCGACTTCCACTCCAGGCGCAGCGCCATGAGCCTCGCTTCTACTGCCCAAGCCGCCTTCGTCCTGCACAGCCGTCCCTACAAGGAAACCAGTGCGCTGGTGGATTTCTTCACCCCGCAGGGACGGCTGCGCGCCGTCCTTCGTGGTGCGCGGGGCAAGGCTGGAGCGCTGGCGCGGCCGTTCGTGCCGCTGGAAGCCGAATTCCGCGGGCGCAGCGACCTGAAGAATGTCGTGCGCCTGGAGCCCAACGGCATCCCCAACCTGCTCAGTGGCGAAGCGCTGTTCAGCGGCCTGTACCTGAACGAGCTGATGATTCGCCTGTTGCCGGCCGAAGACCCGCACCCCGCCCTGTTCGAGCACTACCGCGCGACCCTGCCGCTGCTGGCTGCCGGCAGCCCGCTGGAACCGCTGCTGCGCTCGTTCGAATGGCGGCTGCTGGACGACCTGGGCTATGGTTTTTCCCTGGACAGCGATATCGTCGGCCAGCCTGTCGCGCCGGATGGCCTCTACCGTCTGGTGCCCGACTCCGGCCTGGAACCGGTCGGCGGCCTGCAGCCGGGGCTGTTCCATGGCGCCGACCTGCTGGCAATGGCTGAAGCCGACTGGAGCGCGCCCGGCGCCCTGGCGGCGGCCAAGCGCCTGATGCGCCAGGCCCTGGCACCCCATCTTGGCGGCCGACCGCTGGTCAGCCGCGAGCTCTTCATGAATCGCAAGGACAACTCCCGTGACTGAAGCCAACCGTATTCTGCTCGGCGTGAACATCGACCACGTCGCTACCCTGCGCCAGGCTCGTGGCACCCGCTATCCCGACCCGGTGAAAGCCGCGCTGGACGCCGAGGAAGCCGGTGCCGACGGCATCACCGTACACCTGCGCGAAGATCGCCGGCACATCCAGGACCGCGACGTGCGCGTGCTCGCCGAAGTGCTGCAGACCCGCATGAACTTCGAGATGGGCGTCACCGAGGAGATGATGAAGTTCGCCGAGATCATCCGCCCGGCCCACGTCTGCCTGGTCCCGGAGACCCGCCAGGAACTGACTACCGAAGGCGGGCTGGACGTCGCCGGCCAGGAAGCGCGCATCCGCGAGGCGGTGCAGCGCTTGGCGGCTGCTGGTTGCGAAGTGTCGCTGTTCATCGATCCCGACCAGCGTCAGATCGAAGCTTCCGCGCGTATTGGCGCGCCGGCGGTGGAACTGCACACCGGCCGTTATGCCGACGCGCACAACCCGGCCGAAGCGGCCCATGAGCTGGCACGCATCCGCGATGGCGTGGAGTTCGGCCTGTCCCATGGTTTGATCGTCAACGCGGGCCACGGCCTGCATTACCACAATGCCGAGCCGGTGGCGGCGATTGCCGGGATCAACGAGCTGAACATCGGCCACGCCATCGTCGCCCATGCGCTGTTCGTGGGCTTCAAGCAGGCGGTCGCCGAGATGAAGGCGCTGATCGTGGCGGCGGCCAATCGCTGATTTGGGGGATGGACTTCATCTGGTCATTCGCCAGAGAACTTCCCTCTCCCTAACCCTCTCCCTGAAGGGAGAGGGGACTGATCGGCATCAGGCGAAGTACCGAGCTGCCCGGTGGCATCGGATGGCTCCCTCTCCCTTCAGGGAGAGGGCACGGGGAGAGGGAAACCCAGGCAAGGATTTTCAGAAGAACGCAGCTGTACCTGCGGGATTACAGATCAAGGCTTGCGCGCCACCAGCGTGGCGCGCAGTGGCGCCGGCAGGCCTTCGATGGTGCGGCTGTGGTCGTCCGGATCGAGGAAGTCCGGCAGCGACTGGTAGCGCATCCACTCCGTCGTCCGCTGTTCTTCCACCGATGTGCGGCTGATGTCCACGCTGCGTACATCGGTGAAGCCCGCGCGGCGCAGCCATAGCTCCAGCGCCGGCACCGATGGCAGGAACCATACGTTGCGCATCTGCGCGTAACGGTCCTCCGGCACCAGCACGGTGTTCACGTCGCCTTCTACCACCAGGGTTTCCAGCACCAGTTCGCCGCCACGGCGCAGGCAGTCCTTGAGTGCGAGCAGGTGGTCGATGGGCGAGCGGCGATGGTAGAGCACGCCCATGGAGAACACGGTATCAAAGCCTTCCAGCTTCTCCGGCAGGTCTTCCAGGGCGAAGGGCAGGTGCCAGGCCGGCAGGCCCGGCAGATAGCGCTTCATGGCGAGGAACTGGCAGAAGAACAGCCAGTTCGGGTCCACGCCCAGCACGCTGCGCGCGCCAGCGCCGAGCATGCGCCACTGGTAATAGCCGTTTCCGCAGCCGACGTCGAGAATGCGCTTGCCAGCCAGATCGATGTGCGGCGAGACACGCTCCCATTTCCAGTCCGAACGCCATTCGGTGTCGATGTGCACGCCGAACAGGTTGAACGGCCCCTTGCGCCACGGGATCAGCCCCTGCAAAGCCAACGTAAGCTGATCGCGGGTCGCTTCGTCGCAGGCGCCTTCCAGGTTGAAGCGCTCGCGCAACTCGACGGCAGCGGCTTGCAGCGCCGGCAGGCGATCCACCGCGGCCAGCCAGCGATCGAGATCGCCATGGCCATCGTCGACTTTGCTGGCCAGTTGCGCGGGCAGCGAGGCGGCCCAGGATTCCAGTGGCGTGCCGGCCAGTTCAAGGCGCAGGCGGTCGAGGTCGAAGCGTTCGATCATGGCAGGGCAATCAGGGAAGCGAAGTTGAGGCACTGGAACCAGGGCACGACCTTGGAGAATCCTGCGGCCAGCAGGCGCTCGCGGTGGGTCTCCAGGGTGTCGGGGCGCATGACGTTCTCGATGGCGGTGCGCTTCTGGGCGATTTCCAGTTCGCTGTAGCCATTGGCGCGCTTGAAATCGATGTGCAGGTCGGTGAGCAGGTCGTGCTCCTGCTCGTCGGCGAACCGCAGTTTTTCCGAGAGGATCAGCGCGCCGCCGGGCAGCAGGGCGCTGTGCAGGCGGGTGAGCAGTTCCAGGCGTTGTTCGGGGGCGATGAACTGCAGGGTGAAGTTCAGCGCAATCAGCGAGCAGGGCCTGAGGTCCAGCTTCAGGATGTCCGCCTCGATCAGTTCGACCGGCAGCAGCTCCTGGTGCATGGCGTCCTGGGCGCGCAGGTATTCGCCGCAGCGCTCGATCATCGGCGCGGAGTTGTCGACGCCGACGACGCGGCAGCCTTCGGTCTTCACGTGGCGGCGCAGCGCCTGGGTCACGGCGCCCAGCGAGCAGCCGAGGTCGTAGAGCACACTGTTCGGGGTGGCGAAGCGCGCGCCGAGTACGCCGATGTTCTCGACGATGGTGGGGTAGCCCGGCACGGATCGCTTGATCATGTCCGGGAAGACGCGCACCACGTCCTCATTGAAGGTGAAGTCGGGAACCTGGGTTTGCGGCTGGGCGAAGATGCGGTCGGATTCGCTCACGCTGGATCGGGCCTCGTTGCGCTGAACAGGCAAGCGGGCGCGGCGCGCCCGGTCTGCCGGGGCGCGCATTGTAGCCGAGGCGCGGGGTGCGCCCAAGCGTCAGCCGATAAGGGTCACTTGAGCTGGTCGGAGAAGTATTCGCCGGCGCCTTGCAATGGACCGAGGGGGTTCTTCTTGTCTTCCATGCGGCGGATGTTCGGCTCGCCGTTGCTGGTCTTGTGCACCACCACGTCGTCGATCAGCACGAACACCGGACGGAATGACCAGCCCTGCACCTGGCGGCGCTTGCGAAAGTTGAAGATGTCGGCCCAGAAACTGCCCACGCGCTGGCTGTCGGTCTTGTTGAAATCGAAGGCGTAGCCGATGCAGCGGTCCTTGGCCTGCAGGCAGGTCACCAGGCCGTCGGGCAGGTAGTCGATGGGGATGTTGGGCTGCACGAAGAGCAGGCGCACGTCGATGAAGGAAAGCATCTTGGCGTTGCCCTGGGACAGAGGGTCGAAGCCCAGCGCGTAGAGCTGCGACTTGGTGGTCTTGCCAGGGTCGACCTGGTTGTAGCGGCTCTGTGCATCCTGGTAATCCAGGAATGGTGACTGCACTTCCGCGCGTTCGCTGGGCAGCAGGCTGCCACAGGCAGAGAGCGTCAGGCAGGCTCCCAGCAACAACATCGAGCGAACTACTGCACGCATGGAGCTCCCCTTTTCCCAGTCTCTTATTGATTGATCTATAGCCGATGACAGAGGGCTCTGCCGGACTTTTCTCACGCCTTCGCGGGACTAGTCAACGGCGATGCCGTAACCCTGCATCAGGGGTTTCCATTGGTCGTTGCGGCGCAGTTCGCGCAGGCCTTCGTCGAGGTCGGCCAGGCGTTCCTGCACGCCTTCCAGGCGAGGATTGAGCGCGACGTACATGGGGCGTTTATCGGCGAGCTCGCCGGCTGCTTGAATGCGCTCGGTCAGGCCATGCCGGTGCAGGTAGTGCTCGACGATCTGGCTGTCTTCCAGCAGCACCGTGATGCGCCCGAGCAGCAGCTTCTGGATGTTGCGCTCGAGCACCTTTTCGCCGCTGAGCACTTGCACCTGTTCGTGGTTGGCGAGGTGCTCGTCGCGCCAGTCGTCCACTTCCTTGCCGTAGGAATAGCCCTGCGCCAGGCCGATGGACTGGCTGCTCAGCGAGGTCGGGCCCTTCCAGGTCCAGGGGTTATCGTTGCGCACGTAGAAACGCATGGTCACCCAGCCGATGGGCTCCTCGCCGATCAGCAGTTCCTCGGACTCTTCGCTGTACGCGCCGACCACGCCGTCCACCAGTCCCTCGCGGGCCATCTGCAAGGCGCGTGGCCAGGGCAGGGGTTCGAACAGGGGCGGTTGAGGGAGCACCTGGCCGAGGGCTTCGAGCAGGTAGCCGGGCTTGTCCGGATTATCCGGGCAGAGGTAGGGGCACCAGTCGTCGCCGGCCAGGCGCAAGGGGTCGGCGCTGGTCAGCGCCGAACAGAGGAGCAGCAGCGGTGACGCGATTCGCAGCATGTCAGGCCTGGGAAGTGGTTTGTCCTTCCGAGTATGGCAGAGCGATATGACGGGATGTGACGGACGCGGCGATACCGAACTGGCCAAGCCAGTAGGTCAGCATGATGGCGTAGGAGGAGCCATCGAAGGCGGCGACGAAGCGGCTGATGCCGATCATCGCGTCGGAGCTGACGAACAGCAGCGCGCCGAGAGCGGCGCACGCGCGGCTTGCGTTGGCGATGCCGGGTACGCCGAGGCGGGCGATGGCGCGCCAGAGCATGGTGCTGATAGTCAGGCTGTACAACGCAATCGGCAGCAACAGCGGTCCCAGGCCGCGGCTATAGAGCAGCGCGAACAGGCCGCCGCCCAAGCTGCCGGCGACCAGCAGGCCGAGCGGGGCGAAGCGGCGGGTATCGCCCAGGTAGGCGCCCAGGTAGGCCAGGTGCGCCAGCAGGAACGCGGCGAGGCCGGGCACGAAGGCGTTGATCGGCCATTCCAGTAGGATGTCGCCGAGCATCGACAGCACCAGGCCGGCGGCAACCCAGCGGCGATAGCCGCCGGCGGGGCTGCCGAGTATCCACAACAACATGGCCAGCACGGGCAGCGGCTTGCACAGCATGCGCAGGGCGTGCAGGTCGAAGGTGACGGCGAACAGGTAGGCGGCAGCGCCGATCAGTGCCAGGAGCGTGCAGCGCATGGGGTTCCCTCCCGAGGAAATGAACGTCCACTGTGCCGCAGCGCGACGCCAGGCCTACAGGCCGAAGGCGTCAGCGCGAGCGGCTTATGGCGCCTTCGTTGTCTGCGCTTATTCGACGGTGCCTACTTGACGAGGATGGGGCAGACGAAGGTCTGCGCCGGTGCTACTTCCGCTTCCCAGGGGCGGCGGTAGGCCAGTTCAAGCGTGTCCTCGCCGGCGGCGGTAACGCGGAAGCGCCAGGTGGATTCGCCGGCGCTGCCGACCAGGCCTGCGTCTTCCGGGTTGCTGTAGACCTCCGGGCCGAGGGCGCGCAGCAGGCCGTTGGCGGCGTTGCGCAGTTCCCAGCGGAAACCGGTGGTGGGGTTGCTCGGCAGGATCAGCACGAGTTCCTGGCCGGTGTGCAGTTTCAGCGGCTTGCAATCGCTGGCGTCTTCCAGGGTGACCACGGGTTTGCTCTGTCCGGCGCAGCCGGCGAGCAGGGCCAGGGTGAGGGGCAACAACGGGTGGTACGACGGCATGACGGCTCCTGAGTGGGGACAGGTTGGGGCGCAGGATACCGCAATCGTGGGAGAAGTAGAGGTTTCGCGGGGCGGAGGATATGTGGTGTCGGGTGGCGCCAGCCTGTAGGCGCGCCCCGTGGGCGCGATCGCGGCATGGCCCGCTCCTACAAGTTGCCCTCGCAATGTAGGCTGTCGTAGGAGCAGACTTTGTCCGCGATCAGCGCTGTGCCGTACGGTTCGCGAGCAAGCTCGCTCCTACAGGGAGCAGGAGCGAGCCGTTCGGTGTCAAACCGGGAACAGCACCCTCGCCACATCCCCGAAGCGCCGGGCGAAATGCACTGTCAGGCCTTCCTTCAGGTACTCCGGCAGCTCCTCGAAGTCGCCGCGGTTGGGCTCGGGCAGGATCAGCTCGAAGATCTTCTGCCGGCGCGCCGCGATGACCTTCTCGCGCACCCCGCCAATGGGCAGTACCTGGCCGGTGAGGGTCAGCTCGCCGGTCATGGCCACGCCCTTTTTCGGCGCCTGGTTGCGTGCCAGCGACAGCAGCGCGCTGGCCATGGTCACGCCGGCGCTGGGGCCGTCCTTGGGCGTGGCGCCCTCGGGTACGTGGAGGTGCACGAAGGCCTGGTCGAAGAAGGTCGACTCGCCGCCGTATTTCTTCAGGTTCGAGCTGATGTAGCTGTAGGCGATCTCCGCCGACTCCTTCATTACGTCGCCCAGTTGCCCGGTGAGCTTGAAGCCGCGGTTGAGCGTGTGGATGCGCGTCGCCTCGATGGGCAGGGTCGCACCGCCCATGCTGGTCCAGGCAAGGCCGGTGATCACGCCGATCCCGGACAGTACCTGCTCGGTGCGGAACACCGGCATGCCCAGGTACTCCTCCAGGTCCTTGGCGCCGATCTTCACCACCGAGTCCGGGTCTTCCAGCAGCTTCATCACTGACTTGCGTACCAGCTTGCCGAGCACTTTTTCCAGCTGGCGCACGCCGGCCTCGCGGGCGTAGCCCTCGATCACCGCGCGCAGGGCGGCGTCGTTGATCGATACCCGATGTTTGGGCACGCCGGCTTTTTCCAACTGCTTGGGCCACAGGTGGCGCTTGGCGATGGCCAGCTTCTCCTCGGCGATGTAGCCGGACAGGCGAATGACTTCCATGCGGTCCAGCAGCGGGCCGGGGATGGAATCCAGGGTGTTGGCGGTGCAGACGAACAGCACCTTGGACAGGTCCAGGCGCAGGTCCAGGTAGTGGTCGAGGAATTCGACGTTCTGCTCCGGATCGAGGGTCTCCAGCAGCGCCGAGGCGGGGTCGCCCTGGTAGCTGCTGCCGAGCTTGTCGATCTCGTCGAGCATGATCACCGGGTTCATCACCTCCACTTCCTTCAGCGCCTGCACCAGCTTGCCGGGCAGGGCGCCGATGTAGGTGCGGCGATGGCCCTTGATCTCCGCCTCGTCACGCATGCCGCCGACGCTGAAGCGGTAGAACGGCCGCCCCAGGCTCTCGGCAATGGACTTGCCGATGCTGGTCTTGCCCACGCCCGGCGGGCCGACCAAGAGCACGATGGAGCCGGCGATCTCGCCCTTGAAGGTGCCGACCGCAAGGAACTCGAGGATGCGGTCCTTCACGTCTTCCAGGCCGGAATGGTGCCGGTCCAGGACCTTGCGTGCGTGCCTGAGGTCGAGCTTGTCGACGCCCATCAGGCCCCACGGCACGGAGGTTGCCCAGTCCAGGTAGTTGCGCGTGACGGCGTATTCCGGCGAACCGGTCTCCAGGATCGACAGCTTGTTGAGTTCCTCGTCGATGCGCTTCTTCGCCTGCTCGGGCAGCGTCTTGCCTTCCAGGCGTGCGCGGAATTCGTCGGAATCCGCGCTCTTGTCATCCTTGGTGATGCCCAGCTCCTGCTGGATGATCTTCAGCTGTTCCTGCAGGAAGAACTCGCGCTGGCGCTCGCCGATCTTGCGGTTGACCTCGGCGGACAGTTCCTTCTGCAGGCGCGCGACTTCCACTTCCTTGCGCAGCAGCGGCAGCACCTTTTCCATGCGCTTGAGCATCGGCACGGTGTCCAGCACGCCCTGCAGCTCGGCGCCCGGCGCGGTGGTCAGTGCGGCGGCGAAGTCGGTCAGCGGCGACGGGTCGTTGGGGTTGAAGCGGTTGAGGTAGTTCTTCAGCTCTTCGCTGTACAGCGGGTTGAGCGGCAGCAGTTCCTTGATCGCGTTGATCAGGGCCATGCCGTAGGCCTTCACCTCGTCGCTCGGGTCGCTGGGGGTGTGCGGGTATTCCACTTCCACCAGGAAGGGCGGGCGGTGGCGCTTGATCCAGCCGCGGATGCGTACGCGCGACAGGCCCTGGGCGACGAACTGCAGCTTGCCGCCCTCGCGGCTGGCGTGGTGCACGCGTACCAGGGTGCCGTGCTCGGGCAGGCTGTCCGGGTCGAAGTGGCGCGGGTCTTCCGGCGGGTTCTCCATGAAGAACAGCGCCAGGCTGTGGTGCTCGGTCTTGGCGACCAGTTCCAGCGTCTCGGCCCACGGCTCCTCGTTGACGATCACCGGCAGCACCTGCGCGGGGAAGAACGGGCGGTTGTGGATCGGAATGACGTACACCGTGGTCGGCAGGTTCTGCCCCGGCAACACCAGCCCGGTGTTGCTGACCTCTTCGGCGCTATGGATATCGTGAATCTCGTCGTGGTCGCTCATGAGGCACCTGACTGATTGAACATGACAGTCTAGATGGGGAAACCGGCTCGGGGTTTCAATCCCATTGTTCGAAGGATATGTCTGGGGATGTTTCGGTCGATTGTGTACGACAGGTGCTTAGGAACGGATTAGCGACGCGGCCGCAGGAACTCGCTGGGCGGCCGGCCGAACTGGCGGCTGAACATGGCGCTGAAGGCGCTGGGCGTGCTGTAGCCCACTTCCAGCGCCACGCTCAGCACGCTCTCGCCCAGGGCCAGACGTTCCAGGGCGGCCAGCAGGCGTGCCTGTTGCCGCCATTGGCCGAAGGTCAGCCCGGTCTCGGCGCAGAACCAGCGTTGCACCGTCTTGCTGTCGACGCTCAGCCGGGCGGCCCAGTCGGTGAGGCTGGCATGGTCGCCGGGCTGGGCCTGGATGGCCTGGCACAGCGCACGCAGGCGCGGATGGGCGGGCAGGGGCAGGTGCAGCGGGAGCATCGGGTCTTCGCGCAGTTCATCGAGCATCAGGCCCAGCACGCGGCCGTCGCGGGAGTCCGGGGTGACCTCGCCGCTGATCGAAAGCGCCGCCAGGATCAGTTCCCGCAGCAGCGGAGAAACCGCCAGTACGCAGCAGTCTGCAGGCAGGTGCGGGGCGCTGCCCGGCTCCACATAAAGGGTGCGCACCTGCACGTCGCCGACCATGCGCGTCCAGTGTTCGACGCCGCCGGGTATCCACAGCCCCCGGTTGTCCGGTACCACCCACTGGCCGCTGGCGCTGCCGACCACCAGCACGCCGCGCACGGCGTAGAGCAACTGCGCACGGTGATGGCTGTGGGCGGGCACCTGATGGCCATCGGGGAAGTCCAGGGCGACGGCCGCCACCGGGCTGGCGGCCCGTTCGTCACCGTGGTTCTCCAGCGGTTGGGGTGGAATGTCCTTTTTGCGCATCTGGATGCCTGTTTGTCGTTAGACGACCACTTTCCTCTATCGTTAGGCTGCTTACCAGTCCCCTCTGCCTCGATGATCCCGCCATGAACGACATGTCCCTGATCGCCGAACAACTGGCCCGAATCGCCCAGTTGCTTGAACAATCCCTGCCTACGCGCGCCGAGGTGGCGCTGGAAGACAGCGCCATCGCTCACCTCTGGGAGTACCGCCAGGGCCAGCCGCGCCTGACACCGGTGGTCGAACCGGCACTGATCGCCTTCGACGACCTGCGCAATGTCGACCGGCAGAAGTCGCTGATCGAGCAGAACACCCGTCAGTTCGTGTCGGGCCGCCCGGCCAACAACGTGCTGCTGACCGGCGCGCGCGGCACCGGCAAGAGTTCGCTGGTGAAGGCCTGCCTGCACGCCTTCCACGCCGAGGGATTGCGCCTGATCGAGGTGGACAAGGAGCACCTGGCCGACCTGCCGCAGATCATCGACCTGCTGCGCCATCGCCAGGAGCGCTTCATCCTGTTCTGCGACGACCTGTCGTTCGAGGATGGCGAGACCGGCTACAAGGGCCTGAAGACCGTGCTCGATGGCTCGGTGGCCGGGCAGTCCGGCAACGTGCTGATCTACGCCACGTCGAACCGCCGCCACCTGCTGGCCGAGCGCGCCGAGGACAACCTGTCCTTCCAACGCGGCGAGAGCGGCGAACTGCACCCCGGCGAGGCGGTGGAGGAGAAGATCTCGCTCTCCGAGCGCTTCGGCCTGTGGATATCCTTCTATGCCTTCAGCCAGGAGCAGTACCTGGAGGCGGTCGCCCGCTGGCTGGAATACCACGGCCTGGGCGGCGTGCAGCCGGAGGAGTGGGAGCAGGCGGCGATCCGCTGGGCGACCCATCGCGGGTCGCGGTCCGGCCGAATCGCCGCACAGTTCGCCCGGGATTTCGCCGGGCGTCGGCCGTAGCCTTTAGAACGCCACTTTTACCCCCGCCTGGATGCCACGCCCGCCAGCCGGCACGCTATCGCGCAGGATCGAGCTGGCGTAGCGCACGGTCTGGTCGGTCAGGTTCTCGCCCTTGACGAAGGCCAACCAGCGGCTGTCGCCCAGGTCGAAGCGGTAGCCGAGGCTGGCCCCGAGGGTGGTATAGCCGTCGGTGCGCAGTTCGTTCTCCGGCACGCGATTCTGGTCGGCGGCGTATTCCACCTCGACCCGAGCCTGCCACTGCTGCAGCTCCCACAGCAGTGCGCTGTTCAGGCGTAGCGGGGCGATGCGCGGCAGCGCTTCGCCGGTGTCCTTGTTCTTGGCGCGGGTGTAGTCGCCGGACAGCTCCAGGTCGAAGCGGCCGTAGGGGCTGTCCAGAAGGTGGATGCGGTCCTGTGCCTCGACGCCGTAGAAGTCCGCCTTCACGCCGCTGTAGAGGTACTCGGGCAGCGCCTCGTCGTCGCCTGCGTCCACCACCGCGCCTTCCTCGTCGCGATAACGCCCGCTGGCCAGCAGGCCGATGTAGTTGGAGAAGCGGCTGTAGAACACGCCGACGCTGCCCTTGTGGCGGCCGTTGTCGAAGCGCAGGGCGAGGTCGGTGGAGACAGCTTTTTCCTTGCTTGCGTCGGCATCGCCCACTTCATAGGTGCCGGTAGCGGCGTGGGCGCCGTTGGCGTACAGCTCGTAGAAGGTTGGCGCGCGCTCGGTGTAGGCCAGGGTCCCGGCCAGCGACCAGATCGGCGTCAACTTGTAGACCGCGCCGGTGGACAGGCTGCCGGCGGTGAAGCTGCGCGCGTCGTCGTTCTCGGCGAAGCGCTCGTTGTCCTTGGCGTTGGGCTCGATGCGCGTGTGCTCGACGCGGCCGCCCAGGTTCAGCGCCAGGCGTTCGGTGGCCTGCCAGTTCTCCAGGAAGAACAGCGCGGCGCTGTCGGTCTCGGTGTGCGGTACGAAGGCTTCCTCGCCCAGCGCGGAGAAGCGGCTGTTGGCGACCTGCGCGCCAACCACGCCGTCCAGTGGTCCGATGGGTTTGTGCCGGGCCTCGATGCGTGCCTCGTAGCCGTCGTTCTTGAAGGTGGTCCCGGTCTCGCCGTCCTCGATTTCCTTGTGCTGGTACTCGGTGTAGGCGGCGTCCAGCTTCACCGAGCTGAAGGGGCCGTCGAGGTCGCGGATTTCCGAGGCGAAGGCGTAGCGGTCCTGCTGCATCTTCAGCCGCACATCGTCTTCGGCGGGCGAGCCGTAGTTGCTGTCGTAGCCGCTGTAGGAGAGGCCGGCATAGCCGTGGTCCCAGTGGTAGCTGCCGCCGATGGCGCCGCTGTCCTGGCGGCCGTCACTGTTGCTCACGCGGTGCCTGGAGTCGTCGCCATCGGTCTGGCGCTGGCGTGCCGAGTGGGCGTAGCCGGGGATGCGCAGGTCGTTGAACTCGCGAGAGCCAGCGTCCAGGTGCAGGGCAAAGGTGCCGTCACCGGCCTCCAGCGCGCCGGCGGCGCTGCGGGTGGTGTCCGAGCCGCCGTAGCGCAGCTCGCCCTGGCCGTGGATGCCGTCCACCGGTTCGCTGGGGATGCGGTTGTCGAAGCTGTTGACCACGCCTCCGATGGCGTTGCCGCCGTAGAGCAGGGCGGCCGGGCCGCGCACGACTTCGATGCGTTCGACCACATTGGGGTCTTCCGGCACGGCGTGGTCGTAGGACAGCGACGAGGCGTCCAGCGCGCCCACGCCATTGCGCAGGATGCGAATGCGGTCGCCGTCCATGCCGCGGATCACCGGGCGGCTGGCGCCGGGACCGAACCAGGTGGAGGAAACGCCGGGCGTGCCGTTGAGGGTTTCACCCAGGCTGCCTTTCTGCCGCAGGGTCAGCTGGTCGCCCTGCAGGACGCTGCTCGGTGCGGCAGGGGAGGCGTCACCCAGCGGGTTGGCGGTAATCACCTGGGGTTCCAGCTCGGTGGGCGCGGCCTCGGCCAGCGAGGGTGCGCCGGCGCACAGGGCCAGGCCCAGCGGTGCTAGACGCCAGCGTGGGCGGGAGAGGGATGGGGGCATGACGAGCTCCTGGTTTTTCTTCTGGAAAAGCGAACCCCTCCCTCGTGATCGGGGATGCGCCAGGCGGCGGGGAAGGGGGATAGGAAGATGTATTATTTGTTATAACATAACATATCTATTGGTTAGCAAGATTTTCTTGCTTAGATGATTTTGTGTGAGCTCAAGCGGAGTTGCGCCAGGTTGCACCTTCCGGCTGGGCAGGCTGACGGAAATTTCGTAACATGCTCAAAATTTGATCAGCCAATGCCCATGTTCGATACCCGCCTCGTCAGGCTGTCCGACCAGACCGACCAGCATGCCCATGATCATCACCAGTTGGTGATGTCCGTCAGCGGCCGCGCGGAATTCGAGATCGACGGCGCGGGCGGTGAGGTCTGCCGCATGCGCGCGTGCCTGGTGCCGGGGAATGTCGGGCACGAGTTCGCCGGGTTGGGCGACAACCGCATGCTGATCGTCGATCTCGACGAAGCCGGCACTGGCGAGCAGGATCGCGAACTGCTGGCGCGGCTGTTCGAGGCGCCGCGTTTCCCGACCCTGGATGCGGACTTCCAGAATCTGCTCAGCTACGCCGGCGCCGAGACCGCCCGCTACGGCGATGACCCGCTACTGGCCCGCGCCCTGGGCGGGGTGCTGTTGCGGGCACTGCACCTGCGGCTGTTTGGCGAGGATCGCGCGCCGCGCAACGGGCCGCTGGATCTGGAGCGGCTGGACGGCTATATCGCCGCTCACCTGTCGCGGCGCATTACCGTGGCCGAACTGGCGCAGGTCGCCTGCCTGAGCCCCAGCCACTTCCATGCGCAGTTCAAGGACCGCGTTGGCCTCACGCCACACCAGTACCTGCTGCGCCAGCGTCTCGACCGCGCCGCGCGCCTGCTCCGGGAATCCGACCTGCCGCTGGTCGGCGTAGCCGGGGAGTGCGGTTTTTCCAGCCAGAGCGCGTTGACCACGGCGATGCGCCGCTACCTGGGGCTGACGCCGGGCAACCTGCGCCGCTGCTGCGTTCGTTAGTCTGTGCACCGTCGATTGCTGATCGAAGGGTCAATTGCCGACCCGCGGGTGCCGGAGTCTTTTGCAAGAACTCCAGAGCTTTCAGCAAGAAATTCGTAGGGTGCAACCCCTAGAGTCCGCCCACCGCGTTGCTGGTGTTCCAAGGTGCAACCCGGTCAGACCAAGAACAACAGCCAGCTTGATACGCGGGAGGGGCAGCATGCCCATCACCGGTTCTGTCTACGCTCGTAGCGCGCCTGCACCTGGCCGTGCCACCCCCGCCACGGTCCGGCCCGCAGCGCCCGCCCGTGCTCTTGCGCCGTCCGCCCTCGGACCAGCGGCGCCATTCGCCCCGTTGCTTTCTGTACAATCCGCGCCCTCGCGCGCCGGCCTGCCCCTGCCGCACCTTCATGCGCGCATCAGCACAGTTTCAATCACTCGCGACGAACGCCGTTGCCAGCCCCGTATCGTGTGGCTGGCAGGCATTTGCCGAGAGCAGGGCGCCCACATCGGCGCTTGATGGATGACCGGGCATCGCCCGGAAATCGCCTCGCACATCGCTTACCGGCGAAGGCGGGACGGAGGCCACCGTGGTGAGACGGTGGCCGCAGGAAGACGCCAGCAAGGACGGGGGCGTGCCTGCGTCGGGATGCGTAGCGGTTCGGTGCCGGTTTGGCGCCACGCGCACCCCGGTTTGCCTGTGAGCAAGCGCTAACCGGTCGGCGTCAACCACGCCGACTGCCAGTCAAGGGTCCGCGACACCCCGCGAACCTGGATAAAAACAAGCTGTAGGGGAGTCCCCATGAGCGTCAACACGCCAACACTGATCACCTTCGTGATCTACATCGCAGCCATGGTTCTGATCGGCCTGGCCGCCTACCGTTCGACCAACAACTTCTCCGACTACATCCTCGGTGGCCGCAGCCTCGGCAGCTTCGTCACCGCGCTGTCGGCCGGTGCTTCGGACATGAGCGGCTGGCTGCTGATGGGCCTGCCGGGCGCCATCTACCTGTCGGGCATCTCCGAAAGCTGGATCGCCATCGGCCTGATCTGCGGTGCCTACCTGAACTGGCTGTTCGTCGCCGGCCGCCTGCGTGTGCACACCGAGCACAACGGCAACGCGCTGACGCTGCCGGACTACTTCAGCACCCGTTTCGAGGACAACAGCCGCGTCCTGCGCGTCATCTCCGCGCTGGTGATCCTGGTGTTCTTCACCATCTACTGCGCCTCCGGCATCGTCGCCGGCGCCCGCCTGTTCGAAAGCACCTTCGGCATGTCCTACGAGACTGCCCTGTGGGCCGGTGCCGCCGCGACCATCGCCTACACCTTCGTCGGTGGCTTCCTGGCGGTGAGCTGGACCGACACCGTGCAGGCCTCGCTGATGATCTTCGCGCTGATCCTCACCCCGATCATCGTGCTGTTCGCCACCGGTGGCGTGGAGCCGACCTTCGCGGCCATCGAGCTGAAGGACGCGGCCAACTTCGACATGCTCAAAGGCGCCTCCTTCGTCGGCGTGATCTCGCTGATGGCCTGGGGGCTGGGCTATTTCGGCCAGCCGCACATCCTGGCGCGCTTCATGGCCGCCGACTCGGTCAAGTCGATCCCGGCTGCCCGCCGCATCTCCATGACCTGGATGATCCTCTGCCTGGGCGGCGCGGTTGCCGTGGGCTTCTTCGGCATCGCCTACTTCCAGGCGCATCCGGAGCAGGCTGGCGCGGTCGGTGAGAACCACGAGCGCGTGTTCATCGAACTGGCGAAGATCCTCTTCAACCCGTGGATCGCCGGCGTGCTGCTGTCCGCCATCCTCGCCGCGGTGATGAGCACCCTGAGTTGCCAGCTGCTGGTGTGTTCCTCGGCGCTGACCGAAGACTTCTACAAGGCCTTCCTGCGCAAGAACGCCAGCCAGCTCGAGCTGGTGTGGGTCGGCCGCGCCATGGTGCTGCTGGTGGCGCTGATCGCCATCGCCCTGGCCGCCAATCCGGAAAACCGCGTACTGGGCCTGGTCTCCTACGCCTGGGCCGGCTTCGGCGCCGCCTTCGGTCCGCTGGTGCTGTTCTCCGTGCTGTGGAAGGGCATGACCCGCAACGGCGCGCTGGCCGGCATCATCGTCGGCGCGGTCACCGTGATCGTCTGGAAGCAGTTCGGCTGGCTCGGCCTGTACGAGATCATTCCGGGCTTCATCCTCTCCAGCATCTCCATCGTGGTGTTCAGCCTGATCGGTGCCGCACCGTCGAAGGCGATGATCCAGCGTTTCGAGGAAGCCGAGGCGGAATACGCCGAGTCCACTCAGCCGGCCGGCACTGTCGCGACCAGCCGCTGATCCTGAGCTGAAGTAAGGAAGGTCGCGCTCCCGAAAGGGGCGCGGCCTTTTTCTTTCGGGTTTTTGTAGGAGCGAGCTTGCTCGCGAACCTCTTGATGCCGGGGTGCCGGGTGGGTTCGCGAGCAAGCTCGCTCCTGCAGTTCATGGCTCCTACGCTAGTTGGCAAATCCGGCGCGGGGCGATCAGCGCGAGGTGTTGCCGCTCAGCGCTGCCGCATAGCGCCAGCAGGCGAACAGGCACAGCAGCAGGCCGACCACTGCCAGCGCGCCGCCGACGTAGCCGATCCATTCCAGCCCCATGCCCACTGCCACGCGGCTGCCCAGCAGCGCGCCGCCGCCGATGCCGACGTTGTACAGGCCGGAGAACATCGCCATGGCCACGTCAGTCGCATCATGGGCGAGCTGCAGAACCTTGGCCTGCAGCGCCAGGCCGAAGCAGAGGATCGCCGCGCCCCAGAACAGGCTCAGGCCCAATAGTGCCGTGGAAGAGTGGGCCAGTGGCATCAACAGCAGGAGCGAGCCGCCGAGCACGGCGATGGCGATGCACGGGAAGGCGCGGGGGGCGCGCTCGCTGTAGCGGCTGAAGAGGATCGAGCCGAACATTCCGGCGCCGCCGAACAGCAGCAGGAGCAGGGTGGTCTTCTGGCTATCGAGCGCAGCGACCTCGCGGGCGAACGGTTCGATGTAGCTGTAGGCGGTGAATTGCGCGGTGATCACCAGCACGGTGAGCACGTACATCGACACCAGCGCCGGACGGCGCAGCAGCAGCGGCAGGCTGCGCAGCGACCCGGAATTCTGGCTCGGCAGCAGCGGCAGCGCGCGGGCCAGCCAGAGCACCACCACCACCGAGACGCCGGCGATGGTGAGGAAGGTCGTGCGCCAACCCAGGGCCTCGCCGAGCATGCGCCCAAGCGGGATGCCGAGAACCATCGCCAGGATGGTTCCGGTGGCCAGCAATCCGAGGGCTTTCGCCTGCTGGCCCGGCGGCGCCACGCGCACCGCGAGCGACGCGGTGATCGACCAGAACACCGCGTGGGCGAAGGCGATGCCGAAGCGGCTGATCATCAGCACGGTGAAGTTCCAGGCGAAGCCGGAGAGCACGTGGCTGGCGATGAACAGGCAGAAGATCACCACCAGCAGGCGGCGGCGCTCCATGTTGCGGGTCAATTGCATCAGCGGCAGCGAGGCCAGCGACACGACCCAGGCATAGAGCGTGAGCATCAGCCCGGTCTGTTCCGGACGCATGTCGAAGCTCGCGCCGATGTCGCTGAGCAGGCCCACCGGGACGAATTCGGTGGTGTTGAAGATGAAGGCGGCGATGGCCAGGGCGATGACGTTCAGCCAACTGCCGGAGCGGGTTTCTTGCGCGGTGGTCATGGGAATCCTGAGGTGAAGTGGGGCTCAGGCCGTGCCCTGGGATCACGCGCGGGCGTGTCGCGGGCAAAGAAGAATTGTTGTTGCGGCAGGCTTGATTCTACCCACGGCCAGCCCATCGCGCACGGCGAAGCGGCACCTGCGCGGGCGCAGCGGCAGGCTCAGGCGGCGTTGCCGATCAACGGGTCTGGGGCTTGCGCCGCTTCCTCGCCCAGCCAGTCGAGGAAGGCGCGCACCGGTGGGTGGCGCTCGCGGCCCGGTACGCAGAGCGCTGTATAGCGGGCGCCGGGCACATTGATCTCCGGGCGGTAGGGCACCAGCAGACCTTTCTCCACGCTCTCGGACACCAGTAGCGAGCTGGCCAGCACCAGCCCCTGGCCGGCGATGGCCGCCTGCAGGGCGTAGAACTCCTCGTCGTACTCGCGCTGCACCGCCTGGGCCAGCAGGCACTCCTCGCCGGCCACCTGGCACCAGGCCTTCCAGCCGCGCTCGTAGAGCTCGGAGTTGTGCCAGCGCACGCTGATCATCTCCGGCACTTCCACATCGGCGGTAGCCACCAGCGCCGGCGCGCCATAGACGGCGAAGCGCTCCGCCAGCAGGAACTGGCTGTGCATGCGCGGGTAGTCGCCGAAGCCGTAGCGGATCGCCAGGTCGACGCTGGCGTCCTGCTGCAGGTCGAGCAGCTCGCACTGGCTGTCCAGGCGCAGGCGGATGTGCGGATGGCGCGCGTAGAAGCGGCCCAGGCGCGGCACCAGCCACAGCGCGGCGAAGGCCGGCGTGGTGGAGATCGTCAGGCTGCTGGCGCTGCGCTGCGGGCGCAGGCTGTCCACCGACTGCGACACCTCCAGCAGCGCGCCGTGCAGGCTGCGGAACAGTCGCTCGCCGGCGTCGGTCAGGCGCACCTGGCGCGGCAGTCGCTCGAACAGCGGCAGGCCCAGCCATTGCTCCAGCGCGCGGACCTGGTGGGACACCGCCGTGGGTGTCACTGCCAGTTCCTGGGCGGCGGCCTTGAAGCTCAGCTGGCGCGCAGCGGACTCGAAAGTGCGCAGGGCGGGTAGCGGCAAGTTGGCGAACATAGAGCGCTCCATGGGTGAGCTGGATTCATCTGGAAGGAGATCCCCTCAGTTGTCCGGTCGGCCTCCTGTAAATAGCTTAGGCAGCAACTGGAGGCCAGTCATGGCCTCCGCAGTGTACACCTTGAGCAAGGAATTACAGATGAGTAGGATTCTTTCCATCCACGCCAGTCCCCGTGCCGACCGCTCGCATTCCCGCCGCCTGGCCGAGGGCTTTCTCGCCGCGCTGCCGCAGGCATCGATTACCCGCCGGGAAGTGGGTCGCGCCGATCTGCCCCATGTCAGCGAAGGTTTCATCGCCGCCGCCTTCCATCCGGAGCCGGACAATCGTCCGGCTGCTTTGCAGGCCGAGCTGGCGCTGAGCGAGGAACTGGTGGACGAATTGCTCGCCCACGATCTGCTAGTGATCTCCACGCCCATGTACAACTTCAGCGTGCCCAGCGGGCTGAAGGCCTGGGTCGACCAGATTGTCCGTCTCGGCCGCACTTTCGACCTGCACGTCAAGGACGGCGAAGCCGAATATGAACCGCTGCTCAAGGGCCGTAAGGCACTGATCATTACCAGCCGTGGTGGTGCCGGCATGGGGCCGGGCGGCGCGCTGGAGTGGATGAACCACGCCGACGCCTGGCTGCGCGTGGCCCTGGGTTTCCTCGGCATCGAGGATGTACGGGTGATCGCCGCCGAGGGCGAGGAGGGTCATCCCGAAGCTTTCCGCGCGTCTTATCAACAGGCTGAAAAGGCCCTGGCCGATCTCGCCGAGAGCGAGTGGGCGCGTGCGTGATGGCCTGGACCATGCTGATGGTGGCGGCGGTGTTCGAAGTGATGTTCGCGGTGTCGATGAAGTACGCCGAAGGCTTCACCCGGCCCTTGCCGACCGTGGTGACGGTGCTCGCCGTGATCGGCGGGATCTTCTTCCTTACCCTGGCGATGCGCCAGTTGCCGGTGAGCATCGCCTACCCGGTCTGGACGGCCATCGGCACGCTGGGCACAGTGTTCTTCGGCTTCCTGCTGCTGGGCGAGGCGCTGACGCTGACCAAGCTGGTCTCGGTGGCGCTGATCATCGCCGGGGTGGCCGGGCTGCGGACGTGATCGCCCGAACCGGAGCTTGATGCTAAGGTGCCGCGCATTTCCCGCACGACGGCACCGACCATGAACGACAAACCGAAGAATCCGCTGCACGGCGTGACCCTGGAAGCCATCCTCAACCTCCTGGTGGCGCAGTACGGCTGGGACGGGCTGGCCAAGCGCATCGACGTGCGCTGCTTCAAGAACGATCCGAGCATCAAGTCCAGCCTGACCTTCCTGCGCCGCACGCCCTGGGCGCGGGAGCAGGTCGAGGCGTTGTACGTGAAGACTGTCCAGAAGAGTTGAGGGCGGGATGTGCGTAGGAGCAACTGTCTTCTTCTGCGAGTCCGTGCTCGGGGTTCTTCCCTCTCCCCAGCCCTCTCCCTGAAGGGAGAGGGAGCTGCCCGTGCCGGCTGACGTCAAGGTTTCATGCTGCTCCGTACGGTCCCCTCTCCCGCTTGCGGGAGAGGGTTAGGGAGAGGGGCTTTCGGGCTCGTAGGAGCGGACGTTCTGCGCTCGGGTCGACCCTCTCCCTGAAGGGAGAGGGGACCGGTGCGGAGCAGGGGAAAAACCACAGCGTCAGCCGGTACGGACAGCTCCCTCTCCCTTCAGGGAGAGGGCTGGGGAGAGGGGAAAACGCAGGCGCGGACTATCAGAAGAAGACGGTTGCTCCTACGTTCTCTGTCGCCATTGACGCTCAGCGCCAACTCACCCGCAGGTTATCCAGCCGCTCCTGGCAGCCGGTGCTGATGCCCGGCTCCAGGTAGCTCGACAGCGTCGGCGCCATGCCCTTGAGCACCTGCACCGGCAGCGCCGAGGTGAACTTGAAGCCGTCCGACTCGCTGCCGGCGACATAGGCGGTGAGCGTGCCGAAGTGGCGTGGGCCGATGTAGAAGACGAAGGTCGCCGTGCGGTTCATCGCCTTGGAGCTCTTCACCCAGCCGCTGCGGGTGACGCTCTCGATACGGTTGTCGCCGGTGCCCGTCTTGCCGCCCATCACCAGCGCGTTGCCGTTGGCCAGCTTGAAGGTGCCGGACAGGCGCCGCGCGGTGCCTGCGTCCACCACTTGCGACAGCGCGGTGCGCAGGGCCTGGGCGACTTCCGAGCGCATCACCTGCCGGCCTTTGTTGGATTCCGGGCCGAGGGTGACTTCGTAGGGCGTGGCGGCGGCGAAGTGCAGGCTGTCGATGCGCAGGGTCGGCATGCGTACGCCATCGTTGAGGATGATGCCCATCAGCTCCGCCAGCGCCGCCGGGCGATCGCCGGAACTGCCCAGCGCGGTGGCCAGCGACGGCACCAGGTGGTCGAACGGGTAGCCCAGGCGCTTCCACTGTTCGTGCAGGTCGAGGAAGGCTTCCACTTCCAGCATGATGCGGATGCGCTTGTCGCGGGCGTACTTGTGCCGCGACTTGAACAGCCAGCCATAGACTTCCTTTCGCTCGGCGCTACTGGCAGCCACGGCGTCGGCGAAGGTCGCCGCCGGCTGACGTTGCAGGTAGCCCAGCAGCCACAGCTCCAACGGGTGAACGCGGGCGACGTAGCCCTGGTCGTTGAGGTTGAAGGCGCCCGGCCCGTAGCGGGTGTAGAGGTCCTCGATGCGCTTGTCGGTGAGCTTGTCGCCAGCGTAATGGCCCTGCTTCAGGCGGTCCTGCAGGAAGGCGGCGAAGGTCGGGACATCGGCCTGCGGCTGCAGGTAGCGGTGGATCGCCGCCAGCCGCACCGGCCAGGCGCGCAGGCCGTCGAGGAAGGTCGTCAGGCGCGCGTCGTTGTCCTTGCCCTTGTACTTCTGCCAGAAACGCAGCAGGTAGACCTGGCTTTCCTTGTCGACGAAACGGTCGAGGTAGTCCTGTCGGCGGGGGTCTTTGTCGTCGGCCAGCACGGTGACCTTGCTGCCCTCGTTGGCGTAGATATCGTGGCGCACCAGGTCACGCAGAAGGCGTACGAAGGGCAGGTTGATCGACTCGCGCAGGGCGTCCTGCAGGGTCGGGATTCGCCCGTTGTCTTCCTTGCGGAAGTTGCTGAAGGTGTGGATGCCACCGCCGGTAAAGAAGCTCTCGTACGGACTGGCAGAGTACTTGCGCTGCAGGGCGGCGGCGAGCATGTCCGGCAGGTTGCGGTCCTTGGCGGTGATCAGGTAGTCGATGGACCAGCGGGTGAGGAAGTCCAGCGGTTCCACCGGCACCTTCTTCAGTTCCGCGACGGACAGCGGCGCGTACTGCTGGTGCAGGTCGGCGATGGTTTCCAGGTAGGTGGCGAGTACCCGCAGCTTGGCCGTGGAGCCCAACTCCAGCTTGCTGCCCTCATTGATGTCGAAGGGCTGCTCGGTGCTGTCGGTCTGCACGCGCACACGGTTGCCGCTGGGGGTGCGCTCGAACAGGGTGAAGCTGTAGCGCACGTCGCGGGTCTTGTCCTTGGACAGCAGGTGCTCGCCGAACAGGCCGATCTGCTCGGCGAATTCCGGGTCGGACAGATGCCGCAGGTAACCGGTGACCTGCTCCTGCAACTCATGCTGCAGGGTGGTGGTGAAGCTCATGTCGAAGCGGTCGAGGTCGTACAGCGGCACGTCGAGCATACCGGCCAGGCGGGTGCGGGCGAGGCCGATGCCCTTGTTGTTCTCCAGCGGGGTGAAGCTCGGTTCGCTGCGCGGGTCGCGGAACACCAGTTTCTGCTTGAGCGCGGCGTCGCGCAGTTCGGGGGCGATCACCTTGTTCTGCGCCAGCAGGCGCAGGTAGCTGTCGGTCAGCACGGCGAGCTGGTCGCGGCCGCGCGCCAGGTACCAGGACGGTCGACGGTGGGCGATCATCAGCGACACCACCTGGCGCAGGGCTTTGCCCTGTGCGGCGAGTTCCGCGGCGGAACCCGGCGCAGCGTTGAGCAGCTTGTTCACCTGCTGGTAGTCGGCGCCGTACCAGATCCAAAGGCCGTCCGGCAAACCGCTGACTTCGCCGTAGCCCGGCTGCGCCGAGAGCGGCACCGAGTTGAGGTAGGTGAGGGCGACGTTGCGCCGCGCGGCCAGGTTTTCCGGTCCGCTCTGGTAGGTGCGCACGCTGGCCGAAGCCATCTGCCGCAGCTTGTCGGTGATCGAGTTGGTGCGGCCATCCTCGGAATGGCGGTACTTCTCGATCTGCGTGGCCAGGGTACTGCCGCCGGGGGCGTGATTGCCCAGGCCGACCAGCTTGCCCACCTGCGCCACCGAGGCCTGGGTGAAGCGACTCCAGTCGATGGCCGGATTCAGGTAGGGGCGCTCGGGGTCGAGCAGGTCGCGGTTCTCGATGAACAGCAGGCTATTGACGATGGTCGGCGAGATGCTCTCGAAGTTGGCGTAGAGACGCTGCGGGTAGCGGAAGTTGTAGATCGGCAGGCCGCGGCAGTCGGCGATGTCGACTCCGGCCTGGGCCTTCTCCGGGTAGGGCGGGAACAGGCCGTGACTGGTGTACTGCATCAGTGGATCGGAGAAGCGCGCCTGGCTCAGGGTGACGAAATTGCGCTCGTGCAGGCGACCGAGGAAGCTGGGCAACTGCTGGTAACCCAGACGGCGGTCGAAGGGCCCGCCCTGTGGATAAACCACGTTGCCGGTGCTGCCTTGTTCCAGGCTCCAGGTCAGTCCGGTCGCGTAGCGCGCCAGCTCGCGCGCCTGCAGCTTGGAGGTGCGCGCTTCATAGAGCAGCGCCGCACCCATGGCGGCCAGCAACGGCAGGAGAAACAGGAAGAGGATGAGGAAACGGTGGTGATGCACTTTCTGCGGGGAAAGGCCGGGCCCCAGACTTCCCGGTTGACCTGCCACTTGCGTACCGGAATGCTTCGAGTTGCCCATCTTCACGCCCCGCCCATGCTCGTACGACAGCCCAGGAAGCGGACTCCGCCCACGTGATGGCCGGCACCTTCCTGGCGCCGCGAAAGCCGTTGTCCCCCGCGGCTTTCCTAACTTCCAGCGTAGTCGGCGGCGAAAAAACTGCGCGCCGCCTGGCACCGTTCATGGCCTTGCGGATTGATTTGCCGACGGCCAGCAGGTGCAATGTACTGACTTCGACAGGAAACCTTCCCCATGCGTTCGCATAATCTGTCCCTGGCCTTGCCCCTGGCCGCTCTGCTGCTGTCCTTGAGCGCCCAGGCGGCGCCCATGCCGTTCTACCGCTGGCAGAGCAAGCTCGATGGCGCCTATACCTGCCAGCAGACGTCGCCGGGCGAAGGCTGGCAGAAGGTCAGTGGGCCGTTCCGCGATGCCGGATGCCGCGAGATGCTGCCGCAGACGCCGTCGCCCAAGGGATTGGCGGTGCCCAAGGGGTGGAAGGGGCCGTAGCCCGACATACCTGTAGGCGCCCATTTCTCCTGGTAAGTCCGTGCCTGGGATTCCCTCTCCCGTCAGGGAGAGGGCGGGGTACGGCAGAGGACCACTCCGGTAGGAGCGGATTCATCCGCGATCGCTTCACCCACGTACGGAGCCGTCCATGACCGACCACCCAACCCACATCCGCCAGAGCTGGCAAACCAACGCCGATGCCTGGACCCGCGCCGTGCGCGAGCAGCGCATCGAGAGCCGTCGGCTGGTGACTGACGCGGCGATCCTCGGCGCCATCGCCGTGGGCCCGGCGCTGCGCGTGCTCGATATCGGCTGTGGCGAAGGCTGGTTGTGTCGTGCGCTGGCGGCGCGGGGCAGCGAGTGCGTCGGCGTGGACGCCTCGGCGCCCCTTGTCGATTCGGCGCGGGCGTCCGGCGGCGGGCGTTTCGAGTTGATGGACTACGTGGCGCTGACCGAGTCGGGCAGCAGCCTCGGCCAGTTCGACGTACTGGTGTGCAATTTCGCGCTGCTCGACGAGTACATCGCGCCCTTGCTGGGCGCATTGCGCGAGCGGCTCAATCCTGGCGGGCGACTGCTGATCCAGACCCTTCACCCCTGGACCGCCTGTGGCGACGAGCCCTACGCGGACGGCTGGCGCCTGGAAACCTTTGCCGCCTTCGGCGCTGAATTCAGCGCGCCGATGCCCTGGTTCTTCCGCACCCTGGAGTCCTGGCTGGCGTTGCTGGCCGCCAACGGCTGGCGCCTTCGGCAACTGCGCGAACCGCGCCATCCGCGCACCGGCCAGCCCTGCTCGCTGTTGCTGGAGTTGCAGCCGCTGGCAGGCTGAACCGCTCTAAACCGGCCCTCGCGAGTGACGAAGATGTGGCGATACGCCGCTATTCCTTTGGTCACATTGCACCTTGGTGGTGCAGACGTTTCCCACAGACTTGTGTAACACTCGCCCGCGACCTCAGCCGTGGTCCTCCCGCAATGCCCACGTCCGCTTCACAAGAGCGGGCAGCCTCTTCCGGTGTGCCGTCCTGGAACTGCCAGACACTTCTCCCTCCGTGCCGCCCGGCGCGGTGGCGAAGCCTTTCCGGTGGTTCCGCACCCTGACGGCACTCAGAGTCCGCAGCTGATTACTCCCAAGAACAAAATGAGGTTGCATCACCATGTCGTCCCACGATCTCCAAAGGGATCTCAACGAGCGGCACATCCGTCTCATGGCCCTGGGCGCCTGCATCGGCGTCGGCCTGTTCCTCGGCTCCGCCAAGGCCATCCAGATGGCCGGCCCGGCCATCATGCTGTCCTACATCATCGGTGGCCTCGCCATCCTCGTGATCATGCGCGCACTCGGTGAGATGGCCGTGCACAATCCCGTGGCCGGCTCCTTCGCCCGTTACGCCCAGGACTACCTCGGCCCACTGGCCGGCTACCTGACCGGCTGGAACTATTGGTTCCTCTGGCTGGTGACCTGCGTCGCGGAGATCACCGCGGTGGCCATCTACATGGGCATCTGGTTCCCCGACGTGCCGCGCTGGATCTGGGCGCTGGCCGCGCTGGCGAGCATGGGGACCATCAACCTGATCGCCGTACGCGCCTTCGGCGAGTTCGAGTTCTGGTTCGCGCTGATCAAGATCGTCACCATCGTCGCCATGATCCTGGTGGGCGCCGGCATGATCTTCTTCGGTTTTGGCAACGGTGGCATCGCCACCGGTATCTCCAACCTCTGGAGCAATGGCGGCTTCATGCCCCACGGCATCACCGGCGTGCTGATGTCGCTGCAGATGGTGATGTTCGCCTACCTGGGCGTGGAGATGATCGGCCTGACCGCCGGCGAAGCGAAGAACCCGCAGAAGACCATCCCCGGTGCGATCAACTCGGTGTTCTGGCGCATCCTGCTGTTCTATGTGGGCGCGCTGTTCGTGATCATGTCCATCTACCCGTGGAACGAGATCGGCACCCAGGGCAGCCCCTTCGTGATGACCTTCGAGCGCATGGGCATCAAGACCGCTGCCGGCATCATCAACTTCGTGGTGATCACCGCCGCGCTGTCGTCCTGCAACGGCGGCATCTTCAGCACCGGGCGCATGCTCTACAGCCTCGCCCAGCACGGCCAGGCGCCGGCCGTGTTCGCCAGGACCTCCAAGGGCGGCGTGCCGCGCAATGCGCTGCTGCTGTCGATCTTCGCGCTGCTGCTGGGCGTGTTGCTGAACTACCTCGTGCCCGAGAAGGTATTCACCTGGGTGACCTCCATCGCCACCTTCGGTGCGATCTGGACCTGGGCGATGATCCTGCTGGCGCAGCTGAAGTTCCGCCGCGGCCTCTCCGCCGCCGAAGCCGGCAAGCTGCAGTTCAGGATGTGGCTGTACCCGCTCAGCTCGTACCTTGCCATGGCCTTCCTGGTGCTGGTGGTGGTGCTGATGGCCTTCTTCGAGGACACCCGCATCGCGCTGTACATCGGCCCGGCCTTCCTGGTGCTGCTGACGGTGCTGTACTACGCGCTGAACCTTGCACCCAAGACCGAGCAGGGCGGTGCCGCCAGCCGCGCGTGAGTGAAGGTTGAATGAATGGAAAGGGCCTCTTCGGAGGCCCTTTTTTGTGGGCTCAGGTTGGCAGACTACCGGCCATGCGTGTCAGGGCGCGGTCGAATTCGGTGATTTCCAGTTGCAGGCCGACGGGGCGCTTTTCGATGAGCGTGGCGAGCGTCTGTTCGGCCGTGGCGAACAGCGTGTCGACGATGCGCTGGCGCAATTCCTCCGGGCGGCCGGGGGCGATGCGGATCTGGATATTGATGAAGGCTTCGTTCTGCGTGTTGGCGCCTACCTGGTATTCCCCGAAAGCGCGGGCGAAGGTGCGCAGGCCGTTGAGCGGGAAGACACCGAGGCGCTGCGCGGCTTCGTGGAGTTGCTGCGCAAGGCCCAGCGGCGCAAGGTCGTCGGCGAGGTTGGCGGTGTAGTCGATGGCGATTTGGGGCATGGGGAGTATCCGGCATCAGTGATGCCAGCCATCCTAGGGTGCCGGACTCGCTGGGGATATGCGGGAGACTACGTATGCGATGGAACCAGCCGGACCCGGAAGGACCGGCGGTCACCGTTGGTCGTGCTGCTTCAGCTTGGGTGTTTCAGCGTCGCCTTGGCGTGCGCGGATGTGTTGGCTTTCGCCCCCTCGGGCGACCTACTTTGGCAAACGACGGATGGCCGCCCCACCCAAAGAAGGCAAAGGTCTTGCCCCGGACATCCGGTTTTTCGCTTAGGCGAAAAATACCCTCGTTGAAGCGAAGTTTCAGGGGCCCGCTGCGAAGGGCCGTCCCTGGCCCATCGCAGCTCTCGCGACATCCATGTCGCTCAACCCCTGAAACTCCGCTTCAACGAGGCCTCCTGAACGGGGCATTCGGCGTGCGCGGATATTTCTCTGGAAGACCTTAAGAGCCAGAGCGGCGCATTCGCTTTTCGTAGGAGCTTGCTCGCGGACCGCATGGCACGGAACTTCCCTGTAGGAGCGGACCTTGTCCGCGAAATCCATCGCGGATGAATCCGTCCCTGCAGGAATCGCCCTTGCCTAGCGCCAGTGACATTCGTAGGGCGCATAACGCGCCAGCGCTATACGCCGCGGTGGCATCGGCGCATAACCCGTGCCGGGTTATGCGCCCTACGAGATATAGCATCAGCCCGCCAGCAACGGCGGCATCGGGCAGTCCAGCATATCCGCCACCGCGCGCATCAGCTCCGCCTCGCCGGCGGTGATGTGGCTGTCATGCTCGATGCAGCGTGCCAGCGCCTTGAGCAGTTGCGGCTTCTGCAGCGGGCGCAGTTGTTCCAGCTGTTTCAGCGCGGCTTCCAGGTCGCGCAGGCTGGGGGCAGCGGGGAGGGACCGAGGCGAGAACGGCAGGCCGCTCCAGGCATCGGCGAACGCCTGCTCGGTCTGCAGATCGCTGGTTTCCCCCACTCGTGCGAGGAAGGCCAGCAGCGTCGCGCAGGCTTCGGACAGCTCCGCCAGCGCCACATTGCCGATCTTCCCGCTGCCCGGTCGCAGGTTGCGCTCGATGATGCGCAGCAGGGTCCACTCCAGCAGCTTCACCTTGCCGTCCAGCTTGATCAGCAGCGCCATGTTCTCGCGCAGGGCAAGGAAGGCCTTGGTGTCCAGTTGCTTGAGCGCCGGCATGGCCAGATCCAGCAGCGGCAGGCGCTGGCCGGGGTCGAGCCGCAGCAGCGATTCCTCCAGCAGGTCCAGTTGCAGTGCCAGGCTCAGGTTCAGGCGCTGCTTGATCGCTTCCAGTTGACGCGTCCGCTGGCCGGGTTCGCTGTCCAGCAGCAGGCCGTAGACCAGCGCTTGCGCTCCTTCGCTGTCGTGGGCGGCGCGTTGCAGGCGTTCATCCAGGCGCCGCAGCGTGCTGCGGGCTTCCTGCAGGTGGGCGACGGTCGGCGCACCCACGGAGGCCACGGCCACGTCCACGGCGCTGGGCTGGTAAGGCTGGCCGGTGACGGCGGCGGTCCAGGCTTCCTGGTTCATCAGCGCCACGTCCAGGCGCGGCTCGAATTTCGGGTAGCGACCGTCCCAGCCCGGGTCGACCCGCCGGATACGGTCCTTGAGCGGCGGGTGGGTGTCGAACCAGCTGCTGCCCACGCCATCGCCGAAGTACAGGTGGCTGTATTCGGCCGCGCGCGGCGCGCTGAGCAGGGCGCCCAACGGGTTGCTGCCAATCTTCTTGAGCGCGCCGGCGATGGTCGACGGATCGCGGGTGAACTGCACCGCCGAGGCGTCGGCGAGGTATTCGCGCTGACGGCTCACCGAAGCCTTGATCAGCTGGCCGAAGAAGGTGCCGACATAGCCCAGAACATAGAGCACCACGCCGGCGCCGATCACCAGCAGCACCACGCTGCCGCCGCCGTTCTTGTCGTTGCTGCTGCTTCGGCTGCTGATGCGCACGCCGCTGCTGGTCTCGCTCCAGCCGCGCAGCAGCATGCCGCCGATCAGGCCGAGCAGGAGCATGCCGTGGAGCAGGGCGGTCAGGCGCGTGTTGAGCAGCATGTCGCCGTGGTGGATATGGCTGAATTCATGGGCGATCACGCCCTGCAATTCGTTGCGCTCGAGCTGCTCGATGGCGCCACGGGTGATGCCGATCACCGCGTCGCGCGGGGTCAGGCCGGCGGCGAAGGCGTTGATCGAGCCGTCTTCCAGCACGTAGACCGGCGGCACCGGCGAGCCGGAGGCGAGGGCCATCTCCTCGACGACATTGAGCAGGCGGCGCTCATCGGCATTGCTGGCGCTCAGGTTGAGCAGGCGGCCGCCCAGGCTCTCGGCCACCACCTTGCCGCCGGCGCTCAACTGCACCTGCTTGTACAGCGCACCGAGCACGACCACGCCGACGATCACCGCGGCCACCGACAGGTACAGCTCCGGGTCGGGCAGGGTTGCGCGGGAGGTCAGGTGCAGCGCCGGCTCGCCCAGGTGACGCCAGAGCCAGCCCAGGGCGAAGCTGGTGATGGTGACCAGGCAGACTACCGCCACGCTCAGCAGCAGGACCAGGCGCCCGGTCTGCCTGCGGGCGCGGTCCTGGTGTTCGAAGAAGTTCATCGCGCGTCCTGCGCCGGGTTTTTAGAAAGCGACTTTCGGCGCGGACTGGATGTCCTTGCTGTCCTCGAACTGCAGCAGGCTGGCGTCCTTGCTGTGACCATAGGTGGTGGCCAGGAAGTTGGCGGGGAACGACTGGCGGTAGGTGTTGTACTCCATCACCGCGTCGTTGTAGGCCTGGCGGGCGAAGGCCACCTTGTTCTCGGTGCTCGACAGCTCTTCGCTGACCTGCTGCAGGTTCTGCGAAGCCTTGAGGTCCGGGTAGGCTTCCAGGGTCACGTTGAGGCGCCCCATGGCACCGCCCAGGGCGTTTTCGGCGGCGGCCAGTTGCGCCATGCGGCCGGCGTCGCCGGGTTGCTCTGAAGCGGCCTTCAGACCGGCGACCGCCGCATTGCGCGCGGCGATGACCGCTTCCAGGGTCTCGCGCTCGTGCTTGAGGTAGGCCTTGGCGGTTTCCACCAGGTTGGGGATCAGGTCGTAGCGACGCTTGAGCTGTACTTCGATCTGGGCAAAGGCGTTCTGGTAGCGGTTACGCAGCGCCACCAGGCGGTTGAAAACGCTGATCAGCAGGAAAATGACGCCAGCGATGATGGCGAGGATGATGATGGAGGAAACGCTCATGGGATGTCCTTATCGACAGGCGATCGAGCGTCGATAATAGCGGAAAGCCAGCGGCGTGTTGGGCAACTTTTCACGTCTTGATCCGCCGATTTCCGGCGGTGTCGTGGTGCGGATCCGACTGTAGGAAGGGCCTCCCCGGAGGCCCTTTTCCAAACCCTGCGAATCAGCGGTTCAGGTAGTCAGCGGTGGACACGACGTCGGCATAGGCGAAAGCCAGGGACGCCATATAGGACGCGTGTACCTGGGCGGCCGGAACCTTCACGCCGTTGAACTCCAGGTCCAGGGTGGCGCAGGCGTCGTGCAGCACGGTCACCGGGTAGCCGAAGTCGGCGGCGGCGCGCACTGCCCCGTCGACGCACATGTGGCTCATGTGCCCGACCACCACCAGCGACTCCACGCCGTGCTGGTCGAGGATGGCCTTCAGGTCGGTGTCGCGGAAGGCGTTGACGAAGTGCTTGAGCACCACAGGCTCGCCGGGCAGATTGGCGACCTTGCCGTGGATCTTCGCGCCGTCACTGCCAGGAGCGAAGAACGGGGCGTCGGCACTGTCGAATTCGTGGCGCACGTGTACCACCAGGTCACCGCGCTCGCGGAAGGCGGCCAGGACCTTGGCGGCCTGGTCGGCGGCGGCTTCGATGCCCACCAGCGGCCACTTGCCGGAAGGGAAGTAGTCGTTCTGGATATCCACTAGGATGAGCGCTTGCTTGGCCATTTCAGGTTCCTTTCTTCAGTGGTGAGGAAGTGGAGCCAGTATGGTTCGCCGCGTGCCACGCGGGGATCAGGCGGAACGACAATAACCGGGGGAAAACTGACAATGGCTGTGGAACGGAGCGTCGTCGAGATCGGATTGCTGCTCTATCCCGGCGTGCAGACGGCGGCGCTGCATGGGCTCACCGACCTGTTCGCGGTCGCCGATCGCATCGCCAGCGAAGAAGCCGCGCAGCAGCTGCCGGCGCTGCGCGTCAGCCATTGGTCCGGTGAGGACGGCGGCGAGCCGCGACGCGTGTTCGACACGCATCCCGGCGCGGATAGTCGGCTGGTCGCCGTGCTGGTGCCGCCGTCGTTGTTCGGCCTGCCCGACGCCGCACCGCTGCGCAACCTCACTGATTGGCTCGCCGCGCGTCACGGCGCGGGCGCCATCGTCGGCTCGGTGTGCATCGGCGGCTTGCTGGTGGCCGAGGCCGGGCTGCTTGACGGACGCAGCGCCACAGCCCACTGGAGTGGCGCCGAGGCTTTCGCCAAACGCTTCCCGCGCGTGCGCCTGGAAGCGCACAAACCCATGGTGGACGACGGCGATCTGATCACCTCCGCCGGGCTGATGGCGTGGTCGGACCTGGGCCTGCGCATTGTCGACCGCCTGCTCGGCCCGAGCATCGCCAACCGCACCGCGCGCTTCCTGGTGGTGGAGCATAGCGACAGCGCCCAGCAATGCGGCAGCAACTTCGCGCCGCTGCTGGGGCATGGTGACGCCGCGATCCTCAAGGTGCAGCACTGGCTGCAGGGCAACGGCGCGGTGGACGTCAGCCTCCCCGCCATGGCTGCCCAGGCCGGATTGGAGGAGCGCACCTTCCTGCGCCGCTTCCGCGCCGCCACCGGCCTGAAGCCCACCGAGTACTGCCAGCACCTGCGGGTGGGCAAGGCGCGCGAGCTGCTGGAGTTCACCAACGGTACGGTGGACCACATCGCTTATACAGTGGGGTACCTCGATCCGGGCTCGTTCCGCAGCACCTTCCGCAAGATCACCGGCATGGCGCCGAGCGACTACCGCAAGCGCTTCGGTGCCAAGCCCGCCGAGGTCGCCTCAGGGACTGACCGATGGCGTGCCAGCGGCCGACCCGCTTCACGCCGGGCGGTGGCAGGCCACCGGTCCTGAGGAAGCGCTGAATGATCTTGTCGCGGTTCTCGATGGGGATGGTCCAGTTCACCCGATAAAGCATGTCGCACCTCCGGCCCGCCTCCGGGCTTCGATGGCGCGGACCCGAACCGGCAACGCCGCCAGGGCCGCGCGTGTGTATCCCAGGCGTGACAGCCTCCGGCTGGGAGCGGCGTTCTTCCGGCAGGCATGGCAGTGGTAGCCACCCTGCGAGAGGCCGCTGAGCGGCGGCCATTGGTGCCGTTGATCGACGGTCAGATCCAGCGATCATTCTCCGCCGTGCGCTCGCCGCCCGCATCGCCGGTGTTCCGTACGCCGCGCGGTTCGATCAGCATCAACTGCACCTCTTGCTCGGCGTAGGGTTTGTGTTCCACGCCGCGGGGCACCACGTACAGCTCGCCGGCGCGCAGGGTCAGCGGGCCGTCGCGAAAGTCGATGCGCAGCTCGCCATCCAGCACGATGAAGGTCTCGTCGGTGTCGGCGTGGCTGTGCCAGACGAAGTCGCCCTGCAGCTTCACGACCTTGAGCTGGTAATCGTTCATCTCGGCGATAACCCGCGGTTGCCAGGTTTCAGTGATACGGCCGAGCTTGTCCTGCAGGTTGATCGGTTGGCGTTGGCTCACGGTTTTTTCCTCCTGTTATCGGTCTGCGAAAACTACTGTCGGCCCGTGGCGCGGTCTTGCAGGAAATTGCGCTTCAATCCTGGGGGCACGGACCTTGCCGGCCCTGTCGTTGACGCTGACAATCGACCCTCGGTCCGTCAGAAAGGAGGTGCCGATCCATGGCGCAGAACATCTACGACAACCCCGAATTCTTCGACGGCTACGCCCAGTTGCCGCGCTCGCGGCACGGTCTTGAGGGCGCGCCGGAGTGGGCCGCACTGCGAACATTGCTGCCGCCGCTGGAGGGCCTCGACGTGGTCGATCTCGGCTGCGGCTATGGCTGGTTCTGCCGCTACGCGGCGCAGCAGGGCGCCCGTACCGTGAGTGGGCTGGACGTTTCGCAGAAGATGCTCGACCGCGCACGGCAGAGCACCGAATCCGCGCAGGTGAGCTACTGGCATGCTGATCTCGACCAACTCGAATTGCCCACCGCGGCCTTCGACCTCGCCTACAGCTCCCTGACCCTGCATTACCTTGAAGACCTGCCGCGCTTCTTCCGCAACGTGCACGATGCGCTGCGCCCAGGCGGCAGCCTGGTGTTCTCCATCGAGCACCCGATCTACATGGCCTCGCTCAAACCCGGCTGGGTCGACGACGCCGATGGCCGGCGCTGCTGGCCCGTAGACCATTACCAGGACGAAGGCGAACGCCGCACGGACTGGCTGGCCAAGGGCGTACTCAAGTATCACCGCACCCTGGGCAGCGTCCTCAACGCCGTGATCGGCTCGGGGCTGAGGTTGCGTCATGTCCAGGACTGGGGCCCCAGCGCCGAACAGGTTCAGGCCGACCCGGCGCTGGCCGAAGAGCGCGAACGCCCCATGTTGCTGCTGGTCGCCGCACAGCGCTGAGGCGTGAAAAGCGGGCGACTATGCTCAGAACATCGCGTACGTTTTCCCGGAGCCCGCCATGTCCACGCCTGCCGCCATTGCCCGCCCCAGCGTCATTCCCTGCCTGCGCTATCGCGATGCGCCCCAGGCCATCGACTGGCTGTGCGCCACCTTTGGTTTCCAGCGGCAACTGGTGGTTGCCGATGATCACGGCGGCATCGCTCACGCGCAGCTGGCGCTGGCCGACGGCAGCGGGCTGGTGATGCTCGGTTCGCTGCAGGACAACGAGTACGGCCGGCTGATGCGCCTGCCCGACGAGATCGGCGGCTGCACCCAGAGCATCTATGTGGTGGTGAGGGATGCCGAGGTGTTGTACCGCGCGGCAGTAAACGGCGGTGCGCAGATCGTCATCGATATCAAGGACGAGGACTACGGCGGCCAGGGCTTTACCTGCCGTGATCCGGAAGGGCACGTCTGGAGTTTCGGCACCTACGATCCCTGGCACTGAGCTCGGTTGTGCGAGCCTCGCCCGCTGGATGCGCAGCCGTCATCAGTTTCCCTGGCGTAAGGCGGGACGCTTCACAATGAAACTGCTGGACAGCGAGCGCAGCCGCACCGGCGGAAGCCGCCGTGTCAGCGCGTGCAGGATGCCGCTTGCACTGCGCGACGGCACGAGTTGCCCGGCGGCCACTGTTTCTACCCAAGCGCCGGACGCCGTGTTAGAAAGCGCCCATCGATCATTCGGAGGCTGTCATGGGCAAGTTGCGCGTTGGGGTGATTTTCGGTGGGCGTTCGGCGGAGCACGAGGTGTCGCTGCAATCGGCGAAGAACATTGTCGACGCACTGGACCGCGAGCGCTTCGAGCCGGTGCTGATCGGTATCGACAAGGAGGGGCGCTGGCACCTCAATGATGCCTCCGACTACCTGCTCAACCAGGAGAACCCGGCGCTGATCGCGCTCAATCGCTCCAATCGCGAACTGGCCGTGGTGCCCGGCAAGGCCGAGCAGCAACTGGTGGAAACCGGTAGCCGCCAGTTGCTTGACCATGTCGATGTGATCTTCCCCATCGTCCACGGCACCCAGGGCGAGGATGGCTGCCTGCAGGGGCTGCTGCGTATGGCAGACATTCCCTTCGTCGGCTCCGACGTGCTGGGCTCGGCCATCTGCATGGACAAGGATGTGAGCAAGCGCCTGCTGCGCGACGCCGGCATCGCTATCACGCCGTTCATCACCCTGACCCGCGCCAATGCTGCACGCACGCCTTTCGCCGAAGCGCAGCGCAAGCTCGGCCTGCCGCTGTTCATCAAGCCGGCGAACATGGGCTCCTCGGTGGGCGTGAGCAAGGTCGAGGACGAGGCCGCCTACGACGAAGCCGTGCGCCTGGCGCTCGCCTTCGACGACAAGGTGCTGGTGGAGGCCGCCGTGAACGGCCGCGAGATCGAATGTGCGGTGCTGGGCAATGAACAGCCGGTCGCCAGTGGTTGCGGCGAGATCGTCGTGGGCAGCGGCTTCTATTCCTACGACAGCAAGTACATCGACGAGGATGCCGCCAAGGTCGTGGTGCCGGCGGATATTCCTGCCGAGGCCAGCGAGCGTATCCGCCAGCTTGCCGTGGAGGCCTTCCTTGCCCTGGAGTGTTCGGGGCTGGCGCGGGTCGACGTATTCCTCACGCAGGGCGGCGAGGTGCTGATCAACGAGCTGAACTCGCTGCCCGGCTTCACCCGCATCAGCATGTATCCCAAGCTCTGGCAGGCCGCGGGCATGACCTACAGCGAGCTGGTCAGCCGTCTGATCGACCTCGCCATCGAGCGCCACGCCGCTCGCCGGAACCTGCAGACCAACCGCTGATCCGCTCCCAGGCCCCGCCTTCTGCGCTACCCTGACATCCCGCCGCCCGAATTCGGGCGGCCGGCCCCGTGTCCCCATGACAAGCGCAAGAAGGAGCACGAGATGAACACTGTGGTTTTCGCCGACGGCACCGCCGTCCCCGCCATCGGCCAGGGCACCTGGCACCTGGGCGAGGACAGCTTCCAGCGCAAGCGCGAGATTGCCGCCCTGCGCGAAGGCATCGAGCGCGGCCTGTCCCTGATCGACACCGCCGAGATGTATGCCGAGGGCGGCGCCGAAGCGGTGGTCGGCGAGGCGCTGGCCGGCCTGCGTGACCAGGTCTTCCTGGTCAGCAAGGTCTATCCGCACAACGCCAGCCGGCGTGGCATTCCCGAAGCCTGCGAGCGCAGCCTCAAGCGCCTGGGTACCGACTGCCTGGACCTCTACCTGTTGCACTGGCGCGGCCAGTATCCGCTGGACGAAACCGTCGAGGCCTTCGAACGCCTGCGCGAGCAGGGCAAGATCAAGCGCTGGGGCGTCTCCAACTTCGACCTCGACGACATGCAGGAATTGAACGAGCCCGCCTGTGCCACCAACCAGGTGCAATACAGCCTGGAGGAGCGCGGCATCGAGTGGGACCTGCTGCCCTGGTGCCAGGAACAGCGCATGCCGCTGATGGCCTACTGTCCGGTTGGGCAGGGCGGCAAGCTGCTGCGCCACCCGGTGCTGGCGGAAATCGCCGGGCGCCACGGCGCCACACCTGCCCGTGTGGCGCTGGCCTGGCTGATCCACCAGCCCGGCGTCATTGCCATCCCCAAGGCCGTGGAGTCGCTGCACATCCGCGACAACGCCGCCGCGCTGCAGTTGCGCCTGACGCCCGAGGACCTCGAGGCCCTCGACGCGGCCTTCCCGCCGCCGACCCGCAAGCGGCATCTGGCGGTGGTCTGAAGCCGGAGCCCCGGCCGTCGCTCGCCGGAGCGCGGCCGGGGTGCGGTGCTAGCCTTGCCCCATTGGTCACCGGCCGGGAGGGCTGCAGCGATGAGCAACTACACAGCGGACAGCGCCGCGATCAACCGCGTGCTGACAGACTACGTCGAGGGCATGACCTTCGGCGACGAGTCGCGTCTGCGACTGGCCTTTCACCCGTCCTGCAAGATCGTCGGCAACTACCACGGCGCGCTGGAATGGTCGTCACTGGACGAATTCATCGGCGCGATCAAGGCCGAGTCCCCGCCTCCGGAAGGCGCGCCGCCGCCCTGGGAGCTGAAGTCGCTGGATATCACCGGCGACAGCGCAGTGGCCAAGGTTGCCGACGAGTTCCAGGGCATGCATTTCACCGACTACCTGGCCCTGCTGCGCATTGGCGGCGGCTGGCAGATCGTCAACAAGCTCTACTACCTGCACGAATGACGTGGAACGCCTAGCGCTGCGCGGTACGCCGGAAACCCTGCTGATCACCCTCTACGCCAAGGCGAAGGAGAGTGAGCTGCCCGACAGCCTGCTGCGCGACCGTTTCTCGCGGCAGGCGGTGGAGCAGATCGACTACGACTTCGCCCGCCTGCACATCGGCCGTGCCGAGCAGGTGGGCATCGCCCTGCGGGCCAAGCTGTTCGACGACTGGGTGCGCGACTTCCTTGCGCAGTATCCAGCCTGTATGGTGTTGCAACTGGGCTGCGGGTTGGACAGTCGCGTCTTTCGCATCGACCCGTCGTCCACCGTGCAATGGTTCGAGGTGGACTTCCCCGAGGTGATCGCGCTACGCGAGCGCCTGTATCCGCTGCGGGAAAACTGCCATCTGCTGGCCACTTCGCTGGCGGCGCCGGGCTGGTGGCGCGCGGTGCCGACCGGGCGGCCGGTCCTGATCCTTTCCGAAGGCGTGCTGCCCTACGTCGAGGCGGGCAAGGTGCCCTGGCTGCTGCGCGCGCTGGTCGAGCACTGTGGCCAGGGAGAGCTGGCGCTCGATGGCTACAGCCGCCTGGGTATCCGCCTGCTGCAGTGGAACCCGATGATCCGGCGCACCGGCGCCGTGCTGCATTGGGGCATCGACGAGCCGCAGGAGCTGGAACAGCAGGTGCCGGCCCTGCGTTTCGTCGAGGCCATCGCTGCCTACGACCGTAAGCAGATTGCACGGCTGTCGCTGGGCATGCGTCTGCTCTACGAGATCACCCTGGCCATTCCGGCGATGCGGCGCATGGGGCGCCTGCTGCGTTATCGCTTCGGCTAGACAGGCCGATTCGGCCGCTGGCTGCTTTAATCATCCCTCTACGACGACAGTGCGCAGGAGTCGGCGATGAAGCTCGAGCCGTTGATGGAAATGAACGTGAAGGCCAGCGTGCCCGTGGAAATCGGCCGCGTGCCGCAGGGCCAGCGGCTGATCTCGGCAGCCGGCGGAGGGACCTTCAAGGGCCAGCGCCTGAGCGGCGAAGTGCTGCCCGGCGGTGGTGACTGGATTCTGGTGGACGGCGACGGCGGCTGGCACCTGGAGGTGCGCCTCGTGCTGCGCACCGACGATGGCGCGCGTATCCTGATGCAGCACAACGGGCTGCTGGTGGCCAACCCGAAGATCATCCACGCGGTCTCGCGCGGCGACAGCACCGAGTTCGGCGACACCTATTTCATGATCCAGCCACGTTTCGAGGTGGGCGACGACCGCTACCGCTGGCTCAATCACCAGTTGGCGGTGGGGGAGGGCCGGCTGGGGCCAGGCTGGGTCGAATACCGGTTGTACTCACTCGCCAATGGATGAGCGATGAAGAACAAGACTTGTCACACGCGGCGGGCACAGTTGGCGCATCAGGGATCTGGAGACGACGCCATGGCTCTGCCCCCCAACATGCAGCCCGACGACAAGGTGGTGCTGTTCGACGGTACCTGCCGCCTGTGCAATGGCTGGAGCCGCTTCCTCCTGCGGCATGACCGCGAGCGCCGGGTAAAGCTGTGCAGCGTGCAGTCCGCCGAGGGCCAGGCGATCCTCGACTGGTTCGGACTGCCTACCGAGTACTTCGACACCATGCTCTACGTCGAGGGCCGCGAAGGTTTCGAACGCAGTGACGCCTTCCTGCGCGTGGTCGCGCAGCTGCCGGCGCCATGGAACTGGCTGCGTGCGCTCTGGCTGATTCCGCGCCCCTTGCGTGACTGGTGCTACGACCGCATCGCGCTCAACCGTTATCGCCTGTTCGGCCGCGAGGACATCTGCCTGATGCCGTCGCCACAGTACCGCGGGCGTTTCCTCGGCAATGACTAGCGCGGCCATCGCGCGGCTGGCGCTGGGGGTGGTGTTCCTCTATCACGGGCTGGTGCCCAAGCTGCTGTTCCTCAGCCCCGATGAGGTGCGGATGATCGAGGCCCACGGCTGGCCGCTGTCCACCCAGCGCATTGCCGAGGTTGCAGGCGTCGCCGAGATCGTCCTGGCGCTGGCCATCCTGCTGCTGCGCCGCAGCCCCTGGCCATTGTGGCTGGCGGTGGCTGCGCTGGTCGGACTGCTGGTGGACGTCGCGCTGTTCGCGCCGGAACTGTTGCTGCGGGCCTTCAATCCGGTGTCCACCAACATCGCCGCCCTGGCGTTGTGCGTCATCGCCCTGCTCGGCGAACGGGGCGCGCACGCGTCGCGCCCCCTGCCGTTGCGCTAGACCGGCGTCAGAAGCTGCGGGAGACGCTGGCTACCACGGTGGCCGTGCACGCGTCGCCGAAACCGAACTGGGTCCTGCATTCGTTCTGCGACAGGTCGGTGTCGATGTAGCTCACTGCCCAGTCGAAGCCCACCCATTCGTGGCTCAGCTTCGCCTCCCACTCGTGGTAGGCATCGCGGGTGCTGCCGTCGCCGGAAAGGTAGAGCGGGTCCTTGGCGTCGTTGCGGCCGTAGCGCACGCGCAGCTTGAACTCGGCCGGCAGCTCGGCGTTATAGGCCAGGTAGGTGTAGAGGTTGGCCTGGTCTTCGCCGAAGTAGGTCGGGTAGTCGTTGCCATAGTAGGCCGCGACTTCGAAACCATAGGCGTGGAGGATGGCGTAGGTGTCGCTCTGGTTGAACTGGCTTTCCTTCGGGTAGGCGTACTTGATGTAGCCCAGGTCCAGGGCGACGTCCTCGTTGGCCTGCCAGTACCAGCCGCCGTAGTAGTCGATTTCCTGACGGGTCTTCAGGTCGCCGCCGAAATCGACGTTGGAGCTCCATACGCCCAGGTAGGCGCCGGAGGCGTGCAGCAGGGTGGCGCCGACCTGCAGGGCAGGGTCGCCCTGGGTCTGCGAGATGCCACGGGTGCGGTAGTCGCTGACCAGCGCGGTGTCGATCTGCAGGTTGAAGTCGTGGCCCAGCTCGACGGCCAGGGCGGAGGTGAGCGGCGCGCAGGCGAGCAGCGCGCCAGCCAGCCAATGGGGGCGGTTCATGTGGGGAGTCCCTTTGTTGTGATTGTCTGTGGGCAGATGAAAAATCCCGCGCAGCACCGGCCCTCCCGGCCATGCCGAGGAGCGTGAAGGGAGTGCAGGGCTGGCGGGCAAGGCGCCGGGGCTGTTCAGACCCCGGCGCAGGAGCCCGGCTCCTTACAGAGCCGGCACGTCGTCGGCGCGGTAGACTTCGCGGCCTTCGAAGAGGGTGCGCAGCACGCGGGCTTCGTCCAGTTGCTGGTCGGGCACGCTGAATACGTCGCGGTCGATCACGACCATGTCGGCCTGCTTGCCTGGGGCCAGGGTGCCGATCCTGTCGCCCAGGCCGATGGTCTGCGCGGCGTTGCGGGTATAGGCGTAGAACATGGTCTGGCGATCCACGCGCTCGGCGGCGTTGAGCACGCCTTCCTCACCCTGGCGGGTGACGGCCTGGTAAATGGCCTTGAGCGGGTCGGGCGTGGACACCGGCCAGTCGCTGGCGCCGGCAATGGTGGCGCCGTTGTCCAGCAGCGACTTGGCCGGGTACATGTAGCGGTAGGCCTCGTCGGCGATGTAGGGCTTCACCAGCTCCACGGTGTAGGGCTCGGCGGTGGCCCAGTCCAGCTGCATCGAGGCGATGACGCCCAGCTCCTTGAAGCGTGGGAAGTCCTTGGGGTTGACCAGTTGCAGGTGAGTGATCGAGTGGATCACGCCGCTCTGCCGGTCCTTGCGCGCCTGGGCGAAGCCATTGAGGGATTCGCGTACCGCGCGGTCGCCGATGGCGTGCACATGCACCAGCCAGCCGCGGGCGTCGGCAGCGCTGACCAGTTCGCCGAAGTGCTTCGGATCGATCAGCAGTTCACCCGGCTTGTGGCTGTTCTTGTAGTCCTCCAGCAGCGCGGCGGACTGCGCGGGGAACTCAATCACGCCATCGGCGAAGACCTTGATCCCCGGCAGCGTCAGGTTGGGAATCCCCTGGAACTGCTGGCGGACTTTCTCGATCACGTCCAGATCGGCCGGCGTGCTTTTCGGGTTGACCACCTGCAGTGCGGCGACGTTGGCGGTGAGCTGGCCGTCGCGGGCCAGATCGCGGTAGACCGGCAGCACGCCGACGGTCTTTTCGGTGGGCTTGATGGCGAACAGCGCCTCGCCGGGCGTGCCGTTGGCGGCCGGGTCCATCCAGGCGGTGATACCGAGGCTGTTGTTGTACTTCACGGCAGCGATGCCGGCGCGGTCCATGGTGGCGGCGTCGGGAACCGGCATGGCGGCGGCGACCAGGTCGAACCCGGAGTCGACCAGGAAACCGGTGGGATTGAAGTCCTTGTCATGGGCGACATTCTGCTGCTCCAGCGGGCTCAGGCCGCGCAGGCGCTTGGCGTCCAGCCCGGCGCGCTTGAGCATGGCGGCGTTGGCCCAGGCGGTGTGGTGGTCGCTGCCGATCAGCACCACCGGGGTATCCTTCCACTCGCCCTGGTTGAAGCGCTTGGCCAGCCCGTCGGCCTGGGACCAGTAGGTGGAGTTCATGCCGTTCATGACAATGGTGTCATGCACCTTGGCCTTGCCGCTGTCGCGGTCCTGCTTCAGGCGCTTCTCAAAGGCGTCCAGGTCCATCTGCTCGTCGAGCAGGCTGGCGGAGATCAGTTCCAGGCCGCCGAAGATCGAGTGCGAGTGGCTGTCGATGAAGCCGGGCATCAGCACCTTGCCGGCCAGGTCGACCTGCTTGCTGCCGCTGCCGGCGAGCTTGCGGATGTCTTCGTTGGAGCCCACCTGCAGCACCTTGCCGCCGGCGACCGCCACGGCCTGCTGCAGCGGTTGGCCGGGCTCGGCGGTGAAGACCTTGGCGTTGTACAGGATCAGGTCCGCGTTCTGTGCCTGTGCTTCAAAAGTGCCGAGTGCGATGGCGAGCGCCAACGCGCCCTTGAGCATGCCGTGCATGACTTCCCCTTGCTATTCGCTGGATTATTGTTGGTCTGTCGCGCAGGCTAACGGTGCGGAGAAACGCGCGGAAGTCGCCAGTGGGCATAACACTTGTGAAGGATTGGCACGAATGACGATGGACAGATTCAGCAGCCTGGCGATGTTCGTCGCCAGCGCCGAGACCGGCAGTTTCAGCCGCGCCGCCGAGCAGCTGGGCAAGACGCCCTCGGCGGTGACCAAGGCGGTCGGCCAGCTGGAACTTGAGGTCGGCGCGCGCCTGTTCGAGCGCACCACTCGCAGCATGTCGCTCACCGAAGCCGGCCAGCTCTACCTGGACGGCGCGCGTGAGGTGCTGGCGCGGATGCGCGAGACCACCGAGGAAATCGCCCAACTGCAACACAGCCTGCGCGGCGTGCTGCGCATCACCGGGCCGCTGATCGTCGGCCCGGTGTTCCTCGACCGGGCCTGTGCCGAGTTCCTCGACCTGCATCCGGACGTTCGCCTGCAGGTGGACCTTTCCGACAGTTATGTCGACCTGCTCGACGGTCGCTACGACCTCGCCCTGCGCATGGGCAACAGCGACCTGCCGGGGCTGATCGCCCAGCCGCTGGCCGAGAGTCGCCTGGCCATGTGCGCCAGCCCCGCCTACCTGGAAAGGCGCGGCACGCCTCGGCATCCGAGCGAGATCATCGACCACGACTGCCTCGTCTACCGCCACCCGGCGCTGGATGACCGGTGGTGGTTCGACGTGGAGGGCGAGCGCTTTTCCACCCCCCGCAATGGCCGCCTGAACAGCGACAACCAGGCGGTGTTGCTGACCGCCTGCCTGGCCGGCCATGGCCTGCTGCCGTGCCCGCGCTGGAGTGTGCTGGAGCACTTGCGAAGCGGGCGGCTGGTGACCGTGCTGGATGAGTTCTTCTTCGAGCCGGACACCTTCGGCGCGCAGATCCTCGCGGTGTACCCGAGCAACCGCCGGGCGACGCGCAAGATCCACGCGTTCATCGAGCACCTGCGCGACTCTTTGCGGCGCGACGGCATCCTCTGACGGCCTAGAGCAATGCCCCGGCCCAGGCCGATACCAGCAGCAGGGCCGCCATCAACTGGTTGAGCCGCCGCATCTGCCTGGGCGACAGCAGGCGCTGGCTGCCGATGCCCAGCCCGGCCCAGACGGCGGTGCAGGGAATCGACACGAGAAAGAACAGCAGCGACAGCAGTTGCACGCGGTCCAGCCGATCGACGCCATGGCCGGCGTACACGCTGATCACCGCCAGCGCCATCATCCAGGTCTTGGGGTTGACCAGTTGCAGCGCGGCGGCGCCCAGCGCGCCCAGGCGGGCGGCGTCGCGGTCACGGGCGAGGTCCGCCGGCGGGCTGCGGAAGATCTGCCAGGCCAGCCAGCTCAGCCACAGCACGCCGACCGCGCTCATTGCCTGCTGCACGCGCGGCAGGCTGGCGAGCACCTCGCCCAGTCCGCTGCCCACCGCCAGCACCAGCGCGGCGGCGGCCGCGCAGCCGCCGAACATGATCGGCAGCGCCGCGCCCCAGCCGAAGCGTGCGCTGTTGCTGAAGATCAGCAGGTTGGTCGGCCCCGGTGTGATCGAGGCGACGAAGGCGAAGAGGACGAAGGGCAGCCATTGGCCGAGCTGCGAGAGGTGCATGAGGGGAACTCCGCTGAATCTGTGGGGAGTCCATCGTCGCCAGCGTGGCGGGTTCAGTCTGGAAGCTTTGAGCAGCGCTTGCGGTAGTAGGCGGGCGTGATGCCGTAGGCACGGCGGAACCAGCGGCCGAGGTGGCTCTGGTCGGCGAAGCCGAGGTCGGCGGCGATGTCGGCCGGCGCCAGGCCGCGTCCGAGCAATTGCCGCGCGCGGGCCAGGCGCAGCTGGATCAGGTAGGCGTGGGGCGGCAGGCCGAAGGCCTGCTTGAACGCGCGGGTCAGGCGGAAGCGATCGCAGCCGCTGGCGCGGGCCACGTCGTCCAGGCCGATGTCGGCGGTGAGGTTGGCGTGCAGGTAGTCCCGCGCGCGCTGCGCCACCAGCGGCAGGTGCGCCTGCGTGGTGCCGCGCTGGCGCCAGTGCAGGTGCCGGGTCATGCCGTCGAGCAGGTCGTCGACGGCGCTTTGTCGGACGATCTTCAGGTCATGGCCGTGTACGGCCTGGAATGCGTTGTCGATACGCCGCGCCAGTTGCGGGTCGTCGATCAGCAGCTTGGGCACGGACAGCTGGCAGTTGCCCGGCGCCTCTTCGAACAGGGTGGCGATCTCGCGCTCCAGCCAGGGCGCGTCGAGGTACAGCGTGCGGTAGGTGAAGCCGCCTTCGGTGGGGGCGTCGCCGTCATGGATGTCGCCGGGCTCGAGGAAGAACACCTTGCCGGTGGTGCTGATGTGGCGCTGGTTGCGGCTGCGGAACTGCTGCACCCCCGATTCGGTGAAGCCGATCAGGTAGCTGTCGTGCCAGTGCGGGTCGTAGGCGTGGCCCTTGAAGTGCGCACGCAGGCTCTGGATGCCGGTGTCGGCGTCCTGCAGCAGGTCGATCCAGTTGTCTTTGTGCATGGGCCGTTTTCGCCTCGCTTGCCCGGTCGGCCAGCATAGCGCGCGTGGAGTGGCTGTCTGGAAGATTCGTGCAGCCGGTGGTCGACTCGCATGCTTCGTTGACGCTGACGATATGATTGCTTCTTGCGCACATCGCCACACTCCAGGAGGGAGCCGTTCATGGGGCAGGACTACAACCTGGCATTGATCATCGCCGCGGCGCTCAGCGCCATCGCAGGAGCGCTGCATGTCGGCGTGGTACTGGTCGGACCGAGTTGGTACCGGCTGTTCGGCGCAGGCGAAAAGCTCGCCCGGGCCGCGGAGGCCGGGCGGCTTTATCCGGCCCTGATCACCTTCGGCATCGCCTTCGTGCTATTCGCCTGGGCCGCCTATGCGCTGTCCGCGGCCGGGGTGCTGGGCCCGCTGCCGTTGCTGCGTCCCGCGCTGGCGGCGATCTCGCTGATCTACCTGCTGCGTGGCGTGGCCGGCCCGCTCATTCTCAAGGGGACCGGGCGCAGCCAGCGCTTCATCTATGTCAGCTCGGCAATTTGCCTGGGGTTTGCGCTGATGCATCTGCTAGGGCTGGCGCAGGTGTGGGGGCGGCTGGAGAACTGAGGGGCTGCTGCTTGCGCGTTGTGCCCCTGCGCAGTGCATGGCGGAGCGTCAGCGCGGGGCGTTCGACGTAGTAGTACGACACGCCACTGAGCAGGAAGGAAAACACCAGCACCGCTGGAACGATGTAGTCCGAATAGCTGATTGGCCAGAACGCCCGCAGGATGTAAATGACCACGAAGTGGTTGAGGAATACGCCGTAACTGATGTTTCCGAGGAACTCGTCGATCGAATGGAATGGGAGTTTCGTCAGCAGATAGACGGCCGGGATGCCCAGTGCGATGCCGGCGCTCACTTCGGCATTGAATGGCCGACGCTCGATAATTCCAGTCATGATCGCCGCGAACATCAGCGCTGCCGCGACGGCGGTGCCAGCTGCAATGATCAGACCCTTGGCCCGTGCTTTGTACAGGTAGCTGCCGCAGAGGAATATGAACAGTACGCCGGGCAGAAGCCGGTATCCATAATTGTCCGTGTTGACGTAACCCAGGCACGCGACGAGGAAGACGCCGGCCGATAGCGAAAATGCAACACCGCGCAGCCTGTAAATGATCAGGAAAGGGATGACCAGGTAAAAACACGCCTCCAATCCCAGTGACCATGCCGGCGGCAGGATGTCTGGGCTTGCAGCTCCGAACATGTAGAAACCCAGCGGCACCATGGCGATGCTTGCGGCCATGTTTCCGAGCGTCAGCTCGGCTGCCTGGGGTGTGTCGGGAAGGAGGAAGTGGATGGCCAGGCAAGCACTTGCGAAGTAGAGAATGAACTGGGGATATAGCCGCATCACCCGGTCCAGGTAGAACAGGCCGACTTTATCCAAGGAGGCGTAGTTACGCTCGATCAGCGAGGTCATTACGAAGCCGCTGATCAGAAGGAACGAAATCACCGCGACCACGCCCGGGTTCAAGCCGGCAAAGGTTTTTCCCAAATGGGAAACGGCCACCAGAACGGCCAACAACAGACGATACGCCCCCACCCAAGCCCCCAGCATCCCTGAAATTTTGGCAGCTAAATTACGACGCTTTACCGTCGAAGAACAGGCTCCCCTATACCGCCGTCCAGTGGGCGCGCTGACGGCGCCTCATTCAGCGCCGACGAATACGTCACGGGAGGTGGAACTGCCCCTGGCCGGTTGGCCGGCAGGGACAGTCACGAAGGATGTATCGCGCGGCATCAGCCCGCTGCAGCCTCGAAGCTGTCGCTGCGGGCCATGCGCCAGATGCGCTCGTAGAACTCGCCTTCGATGTTGCCCGAGAGCAGTTCGCCGGGCTTGAGGAAGTAGTGCAGGTGCGAGAACAGGCGGATCTCCGTGGCGGAGACGCGGCGTACCAGATGTTTGGCTTCCAGCTGCGACGGGTGCTGGATACCGGCGGCGGCGATCATCTCGGCCAGGCCTTTGAGCGTGTTGCGGTGGAAGTGGTAGACGCGCTCGGCCTTGTCCGGCACCACCAGGGCGCGCTGGCGCAGTGGGTCCTGGGTGGCGACGCCGGTGGGGCATTTGTTGGTGTGGCAGGACTGCGACTGGATGCAGCCGATGGCGAACATGAAGCCGCGCGCCGAGTTGGCCCAGTCGGCGCCCATGGCCAGCACGCTGGCGATGTCGAAGGCGCTGACGATCTTGCCGCTGGCGCCGATGCGGATCTTGTCGCGCAGGCCCAGGCCTACCAGGGTGTTGTGGACGAACAGCAGGCCCTCGCGCATCGGCAGGCCCATGTGGTCGGTGAACTCCAGGGGCGCTGCGCCCGTGCCGCCTTCCTTGCCGTCGACGACGATGAAGTCGGGGAGGATGCCGGTCTCGTGCATGGCCTTGGCGATGCCCATGAATTCCCACGGGTGGCCGATGCACAGCTTGAAGCCCACCGGTTTGCCGCCGGAAAGTTCGCGCAGTTGGACGATGAAGTCGAGCAGGCCCTTGGGCGTGCTGAAGGCGCTGTGCGAGGACGGCGAGATGCAGTCCTTGCCCATGGGCACGCCACGGGTGGCGGCGATTTCCTCGGTGACCTTGTGCTTGGGCAGGATGCCGCCGTGGCCGGGTTTGGCGCCCTGGCTGAGCTTGATCTCGATCATTTTCACCTGCGGGTCGACCGCCTGCTTGGCGAAGCGCTCGGGGCTGAAGGTGCCGTCGTCGTTGCGGCAGCCGAAGTAGCCGCTGCCCAGTTCCCAGGTCAGGTCGCCGCCGTATTCGCGGTGGTAGGGACTGATGCTGCCTTCGCCGGTGTCATGGATGAAGCCGCCGAGCTTGGCGCCCTTGTTCAGCGCGCGGATGGCGTTGGCGCTGAGCGAGCCGAAGCTCATCGCCGAGATGTTGAACACCGAGATGGAGTAGGGCTGCTTGCACTCCGAGCCGCCGACGGTGACGCGGAAGGTGCAGGGGTCGGCCACTGGCGCGGGGCGGATGGAGTGGGCGATGAATTCGAAGCCCGACTGGTAGACGTCGATCAGGGTGCCGAAGGGCTTGTCGGCTGTTTCGTTTTTCGCTCGCGAGTACACCAGGGCGCGCTGGGCGCGGGAGAAGGGCAGGGCCTCCTGGTCGCCTTCGAGCAGGTACTGGCGTATTTCCGGGCGGATGGCTTCCACCAGGTAGCGGATGTTGCCCAGGACCGGGTAATTGCGCCGTACTGCATGGCGTTCCTGCAGCAGGTCGAAGACCCCGAGCACGCTCAGGGCGAGGGTGGTAAGGGTGAAGGGCCACACCCAGTCGTGCCCGAGGAAGGGCAGGCTGAGCACGGTGAACAGGACGCAAGCGGCAAAAAAGGCATAGCGGCTTAGGAGCGACAGGTTCATGGAATCTCCAGTCGTCGGGCTTTGATCACGGTGAGGTTGGCCGAAAGGGCCGCCACAGAGCATGGCAGGCATCGCGCGAACGCGCCTGGGCAAAGGTCAATGCGGCGGACTTTCGGAAGTCTTTCTAGTTGGCGGGCATCGACGGTAGCCCGAAGTGATGAAAAAAGAAAGCTAGCTAACGATTCTCTCCGGGGCTGAGAAAGCTTGTTTCAGGCGGTGCAAGTAATCATGTGGCCGGGCTGTTCGCGAGCAAGGACTGGGCGTCCCCCTCGGTCCTACGAAGAGCGCGCCGGCCTTCCTGTAGGAGCGAGCTTGCTCGCGAACCGCATTCGACCGAACTAACAGGCAATCACATTCACCGCCAACCCGCCCTTCGCCGTTTCCTTGTACTTGTCCATCATGTCGCGCCCGGTATCGCGCAGGGTGTCGATGGCCTTGTCGAGGCTGACCAGGTGCTGGCCATCGCCGCGCAGGGCGAGTTGGGCGGCGTTGATGGCTTTGAGCGAGGCCATGGCATTGCGCTCGATGCAGGGCACCTGGACCAGTCCGGCCACCGGGTCGCAGGTCAGGCCCAGGTTATGCTCCAGGCCGATCTCGGCGGCGTTCTCCACCTGCTCCAGGCTGCCGCCAAGCACTTCCGCCAGCCCGCCGGCTGCCATGGCGCAGGCCGAGCCCACTTCACCCTGGCAACCGACCTCGGCGCCGGAAATGGAGGCGTTGAGCTTGCAAAGGATGCCGATGGCGGCGGCGGTCAGCAGGTAGCGCTCGATGCCGTCGGCGTTGGCGTTGTTGTCGTAGCGCGCATAGTAATGCAGCACCGCCGGGACTATGCCGGCAGCGCCGTTGGTGGGCGCGGTCACCACGCGGCCGCCGGCGGCGTTTTCCTCGTTGACTGCCAGTGCCCAGAGGTCCACCCAGTCCATGGCCCCGAGGGTGGTGGCGATCAGGTTGCCGCTGTCCGCCTCGTTCAGCCGGCGATAGAGCATGGGCGCACGCCGGCGCACCTTGAGGCCACCGGGCAGTGTGCCTTCGGTTTCCAGGCCTCGGTTCACGCAGGCCTGCATTTCCTCCCAGATGTGCGCAAGGCCGGCGTGGATTTCCTCGTCGCTGCGCAGCGCGCGTTCGTTGGCCCACATCAGGTCGCTGATGCGTTTGAAACCGTGCTCATGGCACAGGCGAAGCAGCTCCTCGGCGCTGCGGAACGTGTAGGGCATGGGGCTGTCCGGCAAGGCGCGGTCGGTGTTGAAGTCCGCGGCGTCCACCACGAAACCGCCGCCGACCGAATAGCAGATGCGCTCGGCCAGCCGTTCGCCGTTCTCATCCAGCGCCCGCAAGTGCAGGCCGTTGGGGTGGGCGGGCAGGCTGTCGTCGTGGAAGACCAGTTGGCGCGCCGGGTCGAAGTCGATCTCCCGCACGCCGCCCAGGTGCAGGCGATGGCGCAACAGGATGTCGTCCACCTGCGGGGCGAGGGCAGCAGGGTCGGCTTCGGCCGGGTCGATGCCGAGCAGGCCGATCAGGCAGGCGCGGTCGGTGGCGTGGCCCTTGCCGGTGGCGCTGAGGGAACCGTAGAGATGCACTTCCACTGCGGTGGTGCGAGGCAGGAGATCGGCGTCGCGCAGGCGGTCGACGAACTCGCGGGTGGCGCGCATCGGCCCCACGGTGTGGGAACTGGACGGGCCGACGCCAGGCTTGAACATATCGAAGACGCTGAGGCTCATGGGAAATTCCTCCTGCCCCAAGCATGGACCCGCCAGGCCACGAATGCTCACCGGCCGCTCGACGGCTGGGGGCTTTTCGTAGTACCGAGGGGGACGCCCAGTCCTTGCTCGCGAATCGTTTTACGGCGGAGCCGGCCTTGGCAGTCTGTTCGCGAGCAAGCTCACTCCTACAGGGGAGGCCGGCGTGAAGGGGGGCCGATCGCGGACGGAGTCCGCTCCTACGCCACGGGAGGCGCCGCTCGTGTAGGAGCGGATTCATCCGCGATGGCTCGGCGCGGACACCGAGGCCGGCGGCGTCAGCCCTGCGCCTGCAGGAACAGCGAGAACAGCTCCGACTGCGACTTGATCCCCAGCTTGGCGTACATGTGCTTGCGGTGGACCTTCACCGTCTCGGCGGAAATCGCCAGCTTGCGGGCGATTTCCTTGCTGGAGCAGCCGCTTAGCATCAAGCGGCCGACTTCCAGTTCACGGGCGGTGAGCGGGGTTTCCACCTGCTGGGCGGTGGATTCCAGGCGGTTCTGCCAGCGCGGCGGCGGTGGAGCTTCCTGCACTTCGCGCTCGAAGGCCATGCGCTGGCGCATCAGGCCCGCGACCCAGGGCTGCACCAGAGCGAGCAGGGCGATCTGCTCCGGGAGGAAGCGACCCCTACTGCCCAGCGAGCAGCAGAGGGTGCGCTCGCTGTCGAGCTGCACGTTGATCTGCACTTCGTCGGCGACCACGTTGAGGCTGAAGTAGCGCTGGTAGTAGTCGGTCTGCTCGAACATCTCCGGCGCCACGTCGTCCAGGCGCAGCAGCCCGCTGCCGGGTGCCTCGCGGCTGGCGATATAGAACGGGTCGAGAAGGTAGAGGCCCTTGAGGTAGTCCTGGAACAGCGGGTCGGGGCCGCCATCCTCGCCCGGGCATTCGGCGAACACCTGGGGTCGGCCATCGCTGAAGAGCAGCACGACCCAGCTGTCGAAAGGTACATACTGGCCTAGCAGGCGTACCAGCGAGGTCCAGAAGTTCGGCTTGTCCAGCGCTTCGATCAGCTGCCCGACCGAGCGGTGCCAGGCGATATCCTGAAGGGAAAGGCTCATCACTCTACCCCCGATGGGTTACCACGCGGGCGTAATTACCCGGTGATGGCACGCCCGGCATACTCGATGGATGCCTTGAGCCGGCGCGGTGCGCATTCTGACCCTTTTGCCGCGCCCGGTCACCGCCAAGACAAGAATCCGAGGAAGCCCATGAAAGTAGAACTCGTCCAACTCGCCGGCCGTGATGGCGATGTGGCCTGGAACCTGGCCCGCACCCTGGAGGCCATCCACGCCTGCGCCGACGACACCCAGCTGGTGGTGTTCCCCGAGACCCAGCTGACGGGCTTCCCGACCGAGCAGAATATCGCCGCCATCGCCGAGCCGGTGGACGGCCCCAGCGTGCAGGCTGTTCAGCGCGCGGCAAGGGAGAAGAACGTTTCCGTCGCCGTGGGTTTCGCCGAAGCCGCAGACGGCCGCTTCTACAACACCACGCTGCTGATCACGCCCGAAGGCATCGCCCTGAAGTACCGCAAGACGCACCTGTGGGCGTCAGACCGCGGCATCTTCACCCCTGGCGACCGCTACTCCACCTGCCTGTGGAACGGCATCCGCGTCGGCATCGTGATCTGCTTCGACATCGAGTTCCCCGAGTCCGCCCGCGCCCTGGGCCAGCTAGGCGCCGAGCTGATCATCGTGACCAACGGCAACATGGACCCGTATGGCCCGACCCACCGCACCGCGATCATGGGCCGCGCCATGGAAAACCAGGCCTATGCCGTGATGGTCAACCGTGTCGGCGAAGGCGACGACGGCCTGGTGTTCGCCGGCGGCAGTGCGGTGGTCGACCCCTACGGCCAGCTGATCGTCGAAGCCGGCCGCGAAGAGTGCCGGCAGATCGTCGAGCTGGACTTCGAGCGCCTGGCGCAATCGCGGCGTGACTACAGCTACCTGGCCGAGCGCCGCTTCGTGCTGCCTGGCGAGATGCGCGAGCACGACGATGGCCTGCGCGAGCTGATCATTCCCGCCTGAGTTTCCCCACCGGCCTTCTGCAGGGCCGGGGCGCAGGGCTGCGCCGACACAGCGTTACTTCAAGATCGACGGGCGACGAGAGCGCCCGCGGGGCCTGCGGGTGAGCGCGGGCCAGCAACTTAGTACTGCCATAACAAACACAACGCGGAGTAAGCAGTAATGGCTCGACTCAAACGAACCCTGTCGCTGGGTTCGGTGGTGCTGTTCGGCATCGCCTACATGACCCCGATCATCGTCCTCGGCACCTTCGGTATCCTCGCCGACGTCACTCGCGGCGTAGTGCCCTCGGCCTACCTCGTCGCCTCCGTGGCCATGCTCTTCACCGCGCTCAGCTATGGGCGCATGGCCGCCGCCTTCCCGGTGGCGGGCTCGGCGTATACCTATGTGCGCAAATCGATCAGCCCGAAACTGGGTTTCCTCGCCGGCTGGGCCGTGCTGCTGGATTACCTGTTCCTGCCCATGGCCATCTGGCTGATCGGCGCGGCTTACCTGCACTCGGCTTTCCCTGCGGTGCCGCAGGCATTGTGGGTGCTGGCCTTCATCGGCGTGACCACCGCGATCAACGTGGTGGGTCTGCGCCTGGCGAAGAACATCAATGGCGTGCTGATGCTGGTGCAGTTCCTCGTGCTGATCGCCTTCGTCGGCCTGGCCATCCACTACGTGCTGGGTGACGGCAGCCGTCCGCTGTGGTCCCTGGAGCCGTTCCTCAAGGAAGGCACCCAACTGCCGTTGATCATGGGTGGCGCGGCCATCGCCTGCTACTCCTTCCTGGGCTTTGACGCCGTCAGCACCCTGACGGAAGAAACCCACGAGCCGCGCAAGACTATTCCGCGCGCCATCCTGCTGATCACCCTGATCGGCGGCGGCATCTTCATCGCCGCCAGCTACTTCGTACAGCTAGCGCACCCGTCGGTAGAGTTCCAGAACGCCGATTCCGCCGCGTACGAAATTGCCCGCAACATCGGTGGCGACCTGTTCGTCAGCTTTTTCCTGATCGGCCTGATCGTCGGGCAGTTCACTTCCGGCCTGTCGGCCCAGGCCAGCGCCTCGCGCCTGCTGTTCGCCATGGGCCGCGACGGCGTGCTGCCGCGTCCGTTCTTCGGGCGCATCAGCAAACGCTTCGAAACCCCGGTGAACAGCATCGTACTGTGCGGCGTGGTGGCGCTTCTGGCGCTGCACATGGACGTCACCACCTCCACCTCGTTCATCAACTTCGGCGCCTTCCTGGCCTTCAGCCTGGTGAACCTCTCGGTGATCTTCCACTACTACCTCAACGCCGAGCGCCGCGGCCTGCGCGAGCTGGTGCTGTTCCTGCTATTCCCGCTGATCGGCCTGCTCGCCGACCTGTGGCTGATGGTCAGCCTCGACCACCTGGCCATCTGGCTCGGTGCCACCTGGCTGGTACTCGGCGTGATCTACCTGGCGGTGATCACTGGCGGCTTCCGCCAGCAACCGCCGGAAATGCACTTCGAGGAGGCGTGAACCGCGCGCGGGGCTATGCTGGGGACTTCGAGTTGTGACGCCCGAGGAGATCCCGTCATGCCCCGCCTCACCCTCTACCATTCGCCCCAGACACGCTCCAGCGGCACCCTCGTGCTGCTGGAAGAACTGGGTGCCGAGTACGACCTCGAACTGATCAACATGAAGGCCGGCGAGCAGCGCAAGCCGGCGTACCTGGCGGTCAACCCGCTGGGCAAGGTGCCGGCGATCCGCATTGGCGAGTCTCTGGTCACCGAGCAGGGCGCCATCTTCATCTACCTCGCCGACCTGTTCCCCCGCGCCAATCTAGCCCCCGCGCTCGACGACCCGTTGCGTGGTCCCTACCTGCGCTGGCTGGTGTTCTACGGCTCCAGCTTCGAGCCGGCCATCGTCGATCGCGCCCTGAAACGCGACGCCGCCCCGCAGGCCATGAGCCCCTACGGCGATTACGACAGTGTGATGCGGGCCCTCGCCGAGCAGCTGGAAACCGGCCCCTACCTGCTGGGGAACCGCATGACCGCCGCCGATGTGCTGTGGGGCGCGGCCCTGCGCTGGACCATTGGCTTCGGCGTGGTGCCCAAGCTGCCGGTGTTCGAGCGCTACGTGGAACTGGTCACCTCTCGCCCGTCCTTCCAGCGGGTGTGGGAGCGGGACATGCAGTGGGCAGAGGAGCATCTGAAGGCCGCCGAAGCGAAGGCGCCCTGAACAGAGGGATGTAGTGGAAGTTTTGCGAAAGGAGAGACCAAGCGAAGAATTTGAGGAGACAGTCTCAAGATGCTTGGGAAAATTCCTTTTTCGGCGTGGCCATATTTCCCATGTGGCTGAGCTGGTCAATGATCCATTCAACGCAGCGCACCCCATCGCGCGGCGTCGGCAACCATAACTACTAAAAGCCGCTACGAGCGTTATGTCCCCCAAGGCCCTTCCACCTGGAAGGGCCTTTTTTATGGTGCGCCAGGCATGGC
>NZ_AMZB01000087.1 GCF_000313755.1 Pseudomonas nitroreducens TX1
AGGGGACCGTCTGGCGCGCTTTGGCAGCACCGCACTCGCCGGTTGACTGTTGAGTCCACCTCTATGCGCAGAGCACCCCCTCTCCCTTCAGGGAGAGGGCGGGGGAGAGGGGCGCGAGCACAGCGCAGGACCTCACAGGGGGGGCCAAAAGCGTCGAACTCCTGCTGGTGACTTATCCGATTCCGCGCCCCGCCTACCGCTCGACCGGTCGTCCGGTAAGGCGCGAAAGTCCGCCTAGACTTGTCGATTCCGTCGTCGCCCAGGCGACCAAGCTGCATGCCGGTCATGCCGACCGCGCGTGGATCAGGAGAGCCATCATGTCCAGCCTGCAACGCGTCACCCCCTGTCTGTGGTTCGACGGCAAGGCCGAGGAAGCGGCCGAGTTCTATACCGGGATATTCCCCAACTCGCGGATCGTCCAGACCGCCTATTACCCCGAGGCCGAGAAGGACCGCCATGGCGGTGTGCCCGGCTCGGTGCTGACGGTGGAGTTCGAGCTCGACGGCCAGACCTTCATCGCGCTGAACGGCGGGCCGGCCTTCAACTTCACCGAGGCGCTGTCGCTGCAGGTGATGTGCGACAGCCAGAAGGAAATCGACCACTTCTGGGACAAGCTCGGCGCCGGCGGCCCGGTGGAGGCGCAGATCTGCGGCTGGCTGAAGGATCGCTACGGGGTGTCCTGGCAGATCTGCCCGCGCCACGTCGGCGACATGGTCGCCGACCCGGACAAGGCCAGGGCCAGCCGCACGCTGCAGGCGGTGATGGGCATGAAGAAGCTGGACATGGCCGCTATCGAGCGCGCCCATGCCGGCAACTGAGCGCGCGAACTGAGCGAGGAGGGCGCCCGGCATGTTCAGCCATATCACTGTCGGCACCAACGACCTGCCGCGTGCCATCGAGTTCTACGGCAAGGTGCTGGGCGCGCTGGGGATCGTCCTCAAGGCGCACCGCCACCAACCGGAGCGGGCGATCTTCGCCCATCCGGATAGCGACGTGGCGTTCTGCGTCTACGAGCCCATCGACGGTGCGCCAGCCAGCGTCGGCAATGGCAGCCTGGTGGCTTTCGAGGCGCGCACGCGGCACCAGGTCGACAGCTTCCATGCGCGCGCCGTGCAACTGGGCGGCGTGGACGAAGGACCGCCGGGGCTGCGCCTGAACTACTCGCCGACCTACTACGGCGCCTATGTGCGCGACCTCGACGGCAATAAGCTGTGCTGCGTGTGCCATCTGCCGGAGTAAGGCGCCACGCCAGAAAAATCGAACGCGCAAGCGCAGCGGCTCGTCCAAATCCCTGAGCGTCGCAGCCACCCGGCACGCACCGCCTGCCTGGTTGCGGCCCCACCAAGCGGCGAGGGTGCGCTCGCCGGACCGGGAGGAACTGTGATGGTCACGCACTACAAGGTCAAGGGCCACCTGGCCTGTGGGCACGCCGGCAAGCACCTGGAAGCCACCAGCGAGCTGAACCGGGTGAAGTGCCGCAGCTGCCGTAACACCGAGGTCTACAAGGAAGCCCGCCGCGATGCGCGCAACGCCGCACGTCGCGCCCAGCGCAAGGCCCGTGCCGAAGCAGTGCACAACGACTGGCGCAGCTTCTGGGAGAAGCGCCTCGCCGCTTTACCGGGTAGCCAGCGACTGCCGCGCGGGTTCCAGGACCAGCCGTTCGTTTGAGTCGTGCTTGTGTGAGATGGAAACCGGGAGACAGGGCTGTCAGGGTTAAGGTGAGGAGTGCAGATCGCAGGGCGTATAGCGCGCCAGCGTTATCCGCCGCGAGGTCATTGGCGGGTTAATCCGTTCCGGATTATGCGCCCTACGGTTTCCTATTTTGTGTACCCCAGCCCTTTCCCGCTGGCGGAGCGGCACGCGTAGCTGGGGCAGGGTGAGGGCCGTCGATCTGCAGGACTGAACGCATGCCCGAGCGTTAAGCTCGGGAAAGTCGTGCTAGCATCTGCCCCGGCCCCGAATCCTCCTGCGGCGCTGGCAACCCGTCGGCGCCGCCATCCCTCATAGAAGGACCCACGCAATGGTTCAAGTCACCCTCAAGGGCAACCCGGTTTCCGTCGAAGGCAAGCTGCCGAGCAAAGGCGAGCAGGCTCCGGCCCTGTCGCTGGTTGCCGGCAACCTGTCCGACGTCACCCTCGACACCTACGCCGGCAAGCGCAAGGTGCTGAACATCTTCCCCAGCGTCGACACCCCGACCTGCGCCACCTCCGTGCGCAAGTTCAACGCCGAGGCGAGCAAGCTGGCCAACACCGTGGTGCTGTGCATCTCCGCTGACCTGCCGTTCGCCCAGGCGCGCTTCTGCGGCGCCGAAGGGCTGGAGAACGTGGTGAACCTGTCCACCCTGCGTGGCCGCGAGTTCCTCGCCAACTACGGCGTGGCCATCGCCGACGGCCCGCTGGCCGGCCTGGCCGCCCGCGCAGTCGTGGTGCTGGACGAGCAGAACAAGGTGCTGCACAGCGAGCTGGTGGGCGAGATCGCCGACGAGCCGAACTACGCCGCCGCCATCGCCGCCCTGGCCTGATGGAAGGTGGGGGCCGGTCCGCCAGGATCGGCCCCCATGGCGCGGGAACCTCCCGCGCCATTTCCGGGTCGCAATGCCCCGGTAATTCGTAACTCCCGGTAAATCAAAGGTAAATAGCGGGTAAAGAGACTTTGCCTGCGGCGCGGCTGTGCTTATCGTTCAGCCTCGGTATTCTCGCTTCTTTGCGCCAAGCCCCCCTTTTCAAAAGACAGAGCCCCATGACTGCAAGCAACGGATCGCCCTCGAAACTCCGCAAACTGCGCCCCTGGCTCATCACCGCGCTGCTGTTCGCCGCGGTGGTGGGGCTGATCATGTGGTTGCACTCGACGTCGACCGGTGCGCCGGCGGCCCAGGGCGGGCGCGGCGGGCGACCGGGACCGGGGCAGATGGCCGCGGGGCAGGGCGGCGCTGCGGTGACCGTCAGCGTCGCGCCGGTGGTCAAGGGGGATCTGCCGGTGCACTACCACGCGCTGGGCACGGTGACCGCCTACAACACCGTCAACGTCCGCGCGCGGGTCAGCGGCCAGCTCGTCAAGGTGCCGTTCCAGGAAGGCCAGGAAGTGAAGGTCGGTGACGTCCTCGCGGTAATCGACCCGCGCCCGTTCCAGGCGGCGCTGGACCAGGCCCAGGGAACCCTGCTGCAGAACCAGGCGCAGTTGAAGAACGCACAGATCGACCTGGCCCGCTACAAGGGCCTGTATGCCGAGGACTCCATCGCCAAGCAGACCCTGGACACCCAGGAAGCGCAGGTCCGCCAGTATGAAGGCACCCTGAAGACCAACCAGGGTCAGGTCGCCGACGCCAAGCTCAACCTCGAATTCACCCAGGTGCGCGCGCCCATCTCCGGCCGCGTCGGCCTGCGCCAGGTGGACGTGGGCAACCTGGTCACCTCCGGCGACACCACGCCACTGGTGGTGATCACCCAGGTCAAGCCGATTTCCGTGGTGTTCAGCCTGCCGCAGCAGCAACTGGGCACCATCGCCCGCGAGCTCTACAGCGGCAAGCCGGTGCCGGTGGAGGCGCTGGACCGCAACCAGAACCAGACCCTCGCCACCGGCGTATTGAAGACCCTGGACAACCAGATCGATACCACCACCGGCACCGTCAAGCTCAAGGCCGGTTTCGAGAACGACGACCACCAATTGTTCCCCAACCAGTTCGTCAACGTGCGCCTGCTCGCCGAGACCCTGCCGGGTGTGCTGACCATTCCGGCCAACGCCGTTCAGCGCGGCAACGATGGCACCTACGTCTACCTGGTCGGCGAGGAGAACAAGGCCAAGCGGCAACTGGTCACCCTGGGCACCAGCGAGAGCGAGCGCGTGGTGGTCACCGAGGGTCTGAAGGAGGGCGATCGCGTCGTCGTCGAAGGCACCGATCGCCTGCGCGACGGCACCCGCATGAACATCGCCAGCTCCGACGAGAAGGCCCGTGCGGCTGTCAGCGAGGAGGGCGACAAGTCCACCGCCAAGCCGTTCGGTTCGGACACTCCGGTCCAGGACAGCGGTAAGAGCGAATGAACCCGTCCCGCCTGTTCATCCTGCGGCCGGTCGCCACCACGCTGTTGATGGTGGCGATCCTGCTGGCGGGGATCATCGCCTACCGCTTCCTTCCGATCTCGGCCCTGCCGGAAGTGGACTACCCGACCATCCAGGTGGTGACCCTGTATCCCGGCGCCAGCCCGGACATCATGACTTCCTCGGTGACCGCGCCGCTGGAGAACCAGCTGGGGCAGATTCCTGGCCTCAATGAGATGTCCTCCACCAGCTCCGGCGGGGCCTCGGTGATCACCCTGCAATTCAGCCTGCAAATCAACCTCGACGTGGCCGAGCAGGAAGTCCAGGCGGCGATCAACACCGCGCAGAGCCTGCTGCCCAAGGACCTGCCGAACCAGCCGGTATACAGCAAGGTGAACCCGGCGGACGCGCCGATCCTGACCCTGGCGGTGATGTCCCCGGACATGCCGCTGCCGCAGATCCAGGACCTGGTGGACACGCGCCTTGCGCAGAAGATCTCGCAGATATCCGGCGTCGGCCTGGTCAGCATCAGCGGCGGCCAGCGCCCGGCCGTGCGCATCCGCGCCAACCCCGGTGCTCTCGCGGCTGCCGGCCTGAGCCTGCAGGACCTGCAGACCACCGTCACCAACAACAACCTCAACGGCCCCAAGGGCAGCTTCGACGGCCCGACCCGTTCTTCGACCCTGGACGCCAACGACCAGCTCAAGTCCGCCGACGCCTACCGCGATCTGATCATCGCCTACAAGAACGGCTCGCCGCTGCGCGTGCGTGACGTGGCCAGCGTGGAGGACGACGCCGAAAACGTCCGCCTGGCCGCCTGGGCCAACACCTCGCCGGCCGTGGTGCTGAACATCCAGCGCCAGCCGGGCGCCAACGTCATCGAGGTGGTCGACAGCATCAAGAAGATGCTGCCGCAGTTGCAGGCGACCCTGCCGGGCAGCCTGGAAGTGACGGTGCTCACCGACCGCACCACGACCATCCGCGCTTCGGTGGCGGACGTGCAGTTCGAGCTGTTCCTCGCCGTCTGCCTGGTGGTGATGGTCACCTTCCTGTTCCTGCGCAACATCTCCGCCACGCTGATCCCCAGTTTCGCCGTACCGCTGTCGTTGATCGGCACCTTCGGCGTGATGTACCTGTCCGGTTTCTCGATCAACAACCTGACGCTGATGGCGCTGACCATCGCCACCGGCTTCGTGGTGGACGACGCCATCGTCATGGTGGAGAACATCGCGCGCTACCTGGAGCAGGGCGACGAGCCGCTGGAGGCCGCGCTCAAGGGCTCGAAACAGATCGGCTTCACCATCATCTCGCTGACCTTCTCGCTGATCGCCGTACTGATCCCGCTGTTGTTCATGGGCGACGTCGCGGGGCGGTTGTTCCGCGAATTCGCCATCACCCTGGCGGTGGCGATCCTCATCTCCGGCTTCGTTTCCCTGACCCTGACACCGATGCTCAGCGCCAAGCTGCTGCGCCATGTCGAACCGGAGAAGGAAGGGCGCTTCGCCCGCGCCGCCGGGCGCTTCATCGACAACATGATCGAGCGCTACGCCGCCGCCCTGCGCGTGGTCCTGCGTCACCAGCCGCTGACCCTGCTGGTGGCCATCGCCACCGTGGTGCTCACCGCGCTGCTGTACATCTTCATGCCCAAGGGCTTCTTCCCGGTGCAGGACACCGGGGTGATACAGGGTATCGCCGAGGCGCCCCAGTCGATTTCCTTCCAGGCCATGGCGAGCCGCCAGCAGGACCTGGCGCAGATCGTGCTGAAGGACCCCGCGGTGGAAAGCCTGTCCTCGTTCATCGGCGTGGACGGCACCAACGCCACGCTCAACACCGGGCGCCTGTTGATCAACCTCAAGCCCCATGCCGAGCGCGACGTGACCGCCAGCGAGGTGATCCAGCGCCTGCAACCGGAGCTGGACCGGATCGCCGGCATCAAGCTGTACATGCAGCCGGTGCAGGACCTCACCATCGAAGACCGCATCGCCCGTACCCAGTACCAGTTCACCCTGCAGGATGCCGACCCGGACGTCCTCGCCGACTGGGTGCCGCGCCTGGTGGACCGCCTGCAGCAGTTGCCGGAGCTGGCCGACGTGGCCACCGACTGGCAGGACAAGGGGCTGCAGGCCTATATCAACATCGACCGCGACACCGCCTCGCGCCTGGGCGTGAGCCTGTCGAACATCGACAGCGTGCTGTACAACGCCTTCGGCCAGCGGCTGATTTCCACCATCTTCACCCAGGCCACGCAGTACCGCGTGGTGCTGGAGGTGGCGCCGGAGTTCCAGATCGGCCCACAGTCGCTGGAGAACCTCTACGTACCCGCCAGCGACGGCACCCAGGTGCGCCTGTCGAGCCTGGCCAAGGTGGAGGAGCGTCATACCCTGCTGGCGGTCAACCACATTGCCCAGTTCCCGGCCGCGACCATCTCCTTCAACCTGGCCAAGGGCGTCGCCCTCGGCGAGGCGGTGCAGGCGATCCGCGACGTCGAGGCTCAGATGGACATGCCGGTCAGCCTGCAGGGCAGCTTCCGCGGTGCGGCGCAGGCCTTCGAGGCCTCGCTGTCCAACACCCTGCTGCTGGTGCTGGCTTCCATCGTCACCATGTACATCGTGCTGGGCATCCTGTACGAGAGCTTCATACACCCGGTGACCATCCTGTCCACGCTGCCCTCGGCTGGGGTGGGCGCGCTGCTGGCGCTGATGCTCTCGGGGCAGGACATCGGCATCGTGGCGATCATCGGCATCATCCTCTTGATCGGCATCGTCAAGAAGAACGCGATCATGATGATCGACTTCGCCCTGGACGCCGAACGCAACGAGGGCAAGCCGCCCCATGAGGCGATCTACCAGGCGTGCCTGCTGCGCTTCCGGCCGATCCTGATGACCACCATGGCCGCGCTGCTGGGCGCGCTGCCGCTGATGCTCGCCGGCGGCGCCGGCGCCGAACTGCGCCAGCCGCTGGGCGTCACCATGGTCGGCGGCCTGCTGGTCAGCCAGTTGCTCACCCTGTTCACCACGCCGGTGATCTACCTGTACTTCGATCGTCTCGCCACGCGCTGGGCCAACTGGCGGCAGCGCCATGGCCTGGACGTGAACAGCATCGACCCGGCGGAGCGCGGCTGATGGGCGGCCTGTCGCGCCTGTTCATCCTGCGCCCGGTCGCCACCTGCCTGCTGACCCTGGCGCTGATGCTGGCCGGTGCGTTGTCCTTCAGCCTGCTGCCGGTGGCGCCGCTGCCCAACGTCGATTTCCCGACCATCCTGGTGCAGGCCTCGCTGCCCGGCGCCAGCCCGGAGACCATGGCGTCCACGGTGGCGACGCCGCTGGAGCGCTCGCTGGGGCGCATCGCCGGGGTCACCGACATGACCTCCAGCAGCTCCCTGGGCAACACCACCATCATCATCCAGTTCGACCTGTCCAAGGACATCGACGGCGCCGCGCGCGAGGTGCAGTCGGCGATCAACGCGGCCATGAGCCTGCTGCCCTCGGGCATGCCGAACAACCCGACGTACCGCAAGGCGAACCCGTCGGACATGCCGATCATGATCCTCACCCTGACCTCGGATACCTACACCCGCGGGCAGATGTACGACCTGGCCTCGACCATCGTCTCGCCCAAGCTGGCGCAGGTGAAGGGCGTGGGGCAGGTGAGCATCGGCGGCTCCTCGCTGCCGGCGGTGCGCGTCGACGTCAATCCGGACCAGCTCAGCCAGTACGGCATCTCCCTGGACACCGTGCGCAACGCCATCAACAACACCAACGCCGACGGCCCCAAGGGCTCGCTGGAGCTCGGTGAACGGCACTGGCAGGTGGACTCCAACGACCAACTGCGCAAGGCCAGCGAGTACGCGCCGCTGATCGTCCACTACAACGCCGAGACCGGCGCCGCGGTGCGCCTGAAGGACGTCGCCACGGTCACCGATTCGGTGGAAGACGTGCGCAACGCCGGCTTCTCCGACGACCTGCCGGCGGTGCTGCTGATCATCACCCGACAGCCGGGCGCCAACATCATCGAGGCCACCGATGCCATCCACGAGCAGTTGCCGATCATCCAGGACGTGCTCGGCCCGCAGGTGAAACTGTCGGTGATGGACGACCGCAGCCCGTCGATCCGCTCCTCGCTGGAAGAGGCCGAGCTGACGCTGATCATCTCCGTGGTGCTGGTGATCCTGGTGGTCTATGTGTTCCTGCGCAACGGCCGCGCCACGCTGATCCCCAGCCTCGCGGTGCCGGTGTCGCTGGTGGGCACCTTCGCCGTCATGTACCTGTGCGGCTTCTCGCTGAACAACCTGTCGCTGATGGCGCTGATCATTGCCACCGGCTTCGTGGTGGACGACGCCATCGTCGTGGTGGAGAACATCGCCCGGCGCATCGAGGAGGGCGACCCGCCGATCCAGGCTGCCATTCGCGGTGCCAGAGAGGTGAGTTTCACCGTACTGTCGATGACCCTGTCGCTGGTGGCGGTGTTCATCCCGCTGCTGCTCATGGGCGGCATCACCGGGCGGCTGTTCCGCGAATTCTCGGTGACCCTGGCGGCGGCCATCCTGGTGTCGCTGGTGGTGTCCCTGACACTGACGCCGATGCTCTGCGCGCGCCTGCTCAAGCCGGTCGAACGGGGGCCGAAGAAGGCCTCGGTGGAGCGCCAGAGCAACCGCTATTTCGTCGCCTTCATGCAGCGCTACCGCGCCAGCCTGAGCTGGGCGCTGGAGCACTCGCGGCTGATGGTGGTGATCATGCTCGGCTGCATTGCGCTGAACCTGTACCTGTTCGTGGTGGTGCCCAAGGGCTTCCTGCCGCAGCAGGACTCCGGACGCCTGCGCGGCTTTGCGGTGGCCGACCAGAGCATCTCGTTCCAGGCGCTGGACAAGAAGATGGCCGAGTTTCGTCGGATACTCTCCGAGGACCCGGGCGTGGAGAACGTGGTGGGCTTCGTCGGCGGCGGCAAGTGGCAGTCGAGCAACACCGGCTCGTTCTTCGTCACCCTCAAGGACATCACCGAGCGCGACTCGGCAGAAGCCATCGTCAACCGCCTGCGCAAGAAGCTGGCGGAAGTCCCCGGCGCCAACCTGTTCCTGGTCGCCGGCCAGGACGTGCGCATCGGTGGCCGCCAGGGCAACGCCCAGTACGACTTCACCCTGCGCAGCGACGACCTCACCCTGCTGCGCGAGTGGGCGCCCAAGGTGGAGGCGGCGATGAACAAGGTGCCGCAGATCGTCGACGTGAACAGCGATGCCCAGGACAAGGGCGTGCAGAGCCGCCTGGTGATCGACCGCGACCGTGCGGCGAGCCTGGGGGTGAACGTCGCCGAGGTGGACGCTGTGCTGAACAACTCTTACGGCCAGCGCCAGGTCTCGACCATCTTCAACCCGCTGAACCAGTACCACGTGGTGATGGAAGTCGCCCAGCCGTACCAGGAAACGCCCGAGGAGCTGCGCCAGGTCTACGTGATCAACAGCGAAGGCCAGCGCATCCCGCTCTCCGCCTTCACCCACATCGAGCCGAGCCGCGCGCCGCTGGAGGTCAACCACCAGGGCCAGTTCGCCGCCACCACCTTCTCCTTCAACCTGGCGCAGGGCGCGCAGATCGGCCCGGCCCGCGACGCCATCCTGGCGGCGGTGGAGCCCCTCCACCTGCCGATGGAAATCCAGGCCACCTTCGAGGGCAACGCCGGCGCGGTGCAGGATACGCAGAACGACATGCCATGGCTGATCCTGCTGGCGCTGGTGTCGGTCTACATCGTGCTGGGCATTCTCTACGAGAGCTACGTGCACCCGCTGACCATTCTCTCCACGCTGCCTTCGGCGGGCGTCGGCGCGCTGCTCACGCTGATGCTGTTCCGCACCGAGTTGTCGTTGATCGCGCTGATCGGGGTGATCCTGCTGATCGGCATCGTGAAGAAGAACGCCATCATGATGATCGACTTCGCCCTGGACGCCGAACGTACCCAGGGCCTGTCACCCAAGGAGGCGATCCTGGAGGCGGCGATGAAGCGCTTCCGGCCGATCATGATGACCACCCTGGCTGCCATTCTCGGCGCCTTGCCGCTGATCTTCGGCATCGGCGGCGACGCCGCACTGCGCCGCCCGCTGGGCATGACCATCGTCGGCGGCCTGATCGGCAGCCAGTTGCTGACCCTGTACACCACCCCCGTCGTCTACCTCTACCTCGACCGCCTGCGCCATTGGGTCAACAAGAAACGCGGCGTGCGCACCGACGGCGCCCTGGAGACACCCGTATGATCCGTTCCCGTTCCCTGCTCACTCCGCTGGCCCTGGCCCTGGCGCTGGCCGTGGCCCTGGCCGGTTGCGCCATCGGCCCGGACTATCAGCGCCCTGAGTTGACGGTGCCGGCCAGCTTCAAGGAGGGCGAGGGCTGGCAACTGGCCAAGCCGCAGGACGGTTTCAACCACGGCGCCTGGTGGGAGCTGTACGGCGACGCCACGCTGAACGACCTGCAGACCCGCCTGGTCGCCGCCAACCAGACCCTGGCGCAATCGCTGGCGTCCTACCGCCAGGCCCAGGCGCTGGCCAAGGGCGCGCGCTCATCGTTCTTCCCGACCATCAGCGCCGACGTCGGCAAGACGCGCTCCGGGCAAGGCACCGGCAGCGGCGGCAGCGTGCGCCTGCCCGACGGCTCCACCGTCAGCAGCGGTGGCGGCAGCAGTTCGATCAGCAACAGCTACTCGGCGAGCCTGGGCGTGAGCTGGGAGCTGGACCTGTGGGGCAAGCTGCGTCGCCAGCTGGAAGCCGACAACGCGAGCATGGACGCCAGTGCGGCGGACCTCGCCAACTCGCGGCTTTCCCTGCAATCGCAGCTGGCCCAGAACTACCTGCAACTGCGCGTGATGGACCAGCAGATCAAGCTGCTCAATGACACGGTCACCGCCTACCAGCGTTCGCTCAAGCTCACCGAGAACCAGTACAACGCCGGCATCGTCACCAAGGCCGACGTCGCCCAGGCGCGCACCCAGCTGAAAAGCACCGAAGCCCAGGCGATTGACCTCAAGTACCAGCGTGCGCAGCTGGAACACGCCATCGCGGTGCTGGTCGGGGTGCCGCCGGCGCAGTTCTCCCTGGCCGCCGTGGACGGCGTGCCGAGCCTGCCGAATGTACCGGCGCTGCTGCCGTCGGAGCTGCTGCAACGTCGCCCGGACGTGGCCTCCGCCGAGCGTCAGGTGATCTCCGCCAACGCCAAGATCGGCGTGGCCAAGGCCGCCTGGTTCCCCGACCTGACGCTCACCGCCGCCGGCGGCTATCGCAGCGGCAGCTTCCAGAACTGGATCGAAACGCCCAACCGCTACTGGTCCATCGGCCCGCAGTTCGCCATGACCCTGTTCGACGGCGGGCTGATCGCCTCCCAGGTCGAGCAGGCCGAGGCGAGCTACGACCAGACCGTGGCGACCTACCGGCAGACCGTGCTGGACAGCTTCCGCGAGGTCGAGGACTACATGGTCCAGCTCAAGGTGCTGGAAGAAGAGAGCGGCGTGCAGCAGCAAGCGCTGGACTCCGCCCGCGAGGCGCTGCGCCTGACCACCAACCAGTACAAGGCCGGCACCATCGACTACAGCGACGTGGTCACTACCCAGACCAGCGCGCTATCCAACGAGCGCACATTGCTGACCCTCACCGGCAGTCGTTTGACTGCCAGCGTGCAGCTGATCGCCGCGCTGGGCGGCGGTTGGGATGCGGCGAAGATTGCCGAGGAAGGGCAGGCGACGCGGGACTGAGCCGCGTCAGTCGTCGACCAGGGCACTGAGGGGAATGCGGAAGCGGTTTTCCCCATCCAGCGATTTGATGCCGCGCGGCTGTGCGGTGCTGACCAGCGCCGTGCCGTCGACGCGGTCGACCACTTCGCAATCGATGCGGCCAACGGCCGGAAGGCGGTCGTCGTGGCTGCCGGTACGCAGCATTGCGCGGGGCTTGAGGAAGCGCCAGTCGCGCCCGCCGGCATCGACCAGGCGGCATTCAGCCCAGCCAGGGAAACACTCCTCCGTGTAGCGCACTATCTCGACCAGCAGGCTGGGCATCGTTGGGATTCATCCGGTGGCGGAAAGTCAGCCGTTGAAGCGGCGGGCAGTGGTGAAGCTACGTTCCCAGTAGTTGTTGTTCAGCGAATCCATGCGGATACGTTCGCCGGAACTGGGTGCGTGAATGAACTGGTTGTTGCCGATATACAGCCCGACATGGCTGACGGCGCCACGCCCGTTGTGGTTGAAGAACACCGCATCGCCGGGCTTGAGGTCGCTGCGGCCAACACGTTTGCTTCCGCTCACGATCATCTCGCTGGTGGTGCGCGGCAACTTCAGGCCCGCTTCGGTGCTGAACAGGTAGACCAGCAACCCGCTGCAGTCGAAGCCGTTGGCGACCGTGATGCCGCCATGCCGGTAGGGCACGCCGATCAGCTGTCGGGCACGCGCCACGATGCGCGAATTGCTGGTGACCGGTGCCTTGTGCACGCGCGATGGCAGCGGGCGCTTCAGCTCCCGGTGCAGGCGGACATTGTTGCGGTTGACCACCTTCGCATGGCTGGCACGGGACAGGCTGGAGGTCGCCTTGTGCGGCGCCGTGCGCTTTGTCTCGCGGGCTTCTGTGTGAGTAACGGTCAGGGTGAGCAACAAGGTGGTGCCCAGGAGGGTGAGGAAACGCATTTCGGGTACATCGTGTGACTAGGTAGCGGAACGGGGCGCTATCTTAGAAATCTCCTGTGTTGCGTTAACGTGGGCAAACTGCAAAGCCGTGTAGGCATTTTCCGATGAGTGCCTCGAGAGGTGACCCGCGTTCGCTGGCTAGCCGGGTCTTCCGGTGAAGCGTCGGGCGGTCGTATAGCTGCGCTGCCAGTAGCGGTTGTCCAGCGAGTCGATGCGGATGGTCTTGCCGGTGCGTGGGGCGTGGATGAAACGGCCACCACCGATGTACAGGCCCACGTGGCTGGCACGCCCCGTGCCGTCATGATTGAAGAACACCGCATCGCCCGGCTGCAGCTCATCCTGATCCACGGCATTGCGCTTTTGCGCGATCATCGAGGTGGTGGTGCGCGGAAGCTTGCGGTTCGCGATGGTCCTGTAGAGGTAGACGATCAGGCCACTGCAATCGAAGCCGGACTCTTCGCTTTCACCGCCCCAACGGTAGGGCGTACCGATCAGTTCATGGGCGCGCTCGATAATGCGTGAGGTGACTCGCGGGCTCAGGGTCCCCTTTGCCTGTGGGTAGGGGCCCAGGAGCGATTCCCGGGAGAGGCTCGATACCTCCAGGTTCCGTCGCGCGCGTCGGACCTGTGCGCGCTGTTCGATACCGCGTGCGGAGAAGCCCGCAGCCTCGTAGGTCCGGTCGATGGCGGCGTTGTCGTAGCGACGCCAACCGGGTGTGTCGTAGTCATCGGCCAGGGCGAACGGCGCACCCAGGATGCAGAAGAGATAAAGCGTCAGCCAGCGGAGAGGGCGCACGTCGGGTCACCTCGAGGTGAACGGTGGGGACGGGCGCCATCCTAGAAATGGCTAGTGCAAGTCTATGTAGGAAATTTCCAATGTATTTGAAGGTGAAATCCAGGGTGGATAATCGGTCGCCACTCAGCGTGCGAACAACTGGCCGATGTCCTTGAAAGCCTTGAATTCCAGGGCATTGCCGCAGGGGTCGAAGAGGAACAACGTGGCCTGTTCGCCCACCTGGCCCTGGAAGCGCACATGGGGTTCGATGACGAACTGCGTGCCGCGCTCGCGCAGCCTTTGCGCCAGGCGCTCCCAGTCTTCCCAGGGCAGCACCACGCCGAAGTGCGGTACCGGCACGTCATGGCCATCGACGGCGTTGGTATGCGCCGCCTCCTGGCTCGCGGTGCGCGGATGCTCATGGATCACCAACTGGTGGCCGAAGAAATCGAAGTCCACCCACTGGTCGCTGCTGCGACCTTCGGCAAGGCCGAACACCTCGTTGTAGAAGCGCCGCGCCAGGGCGAGGTCGTAAACGGGAATGGCCAGGTGGAAGGGCGATAGCGCCATGGACGTGCTCCCTGTCAGGTTCAGGCCGTTACGGCCAGCAGGCGGGTGATGGTGGCCTTGGCCGCGTTCATCTGGCCATCGCGGGCGAGGCGGGTGAATTCCAGCAGGGCATGCTCGTGCTCGGCGAGGTCATCGAGGATGTCGCGGTCATCGTCGTCGCCCTGGTCGGCCAGCTTGTCGTAGCGTTGTACATAGGGTTCCACCAGCACTTCGAGCTTCTCCAGGGTCTGTGGCCAGTCGAGCCCGTGCCAGTCGGCGGCGCGCTGGCGGCCCTGGGCGGCGGCGTGCGCGGTGTCGCCCAGCGGTAGCCCATGGCGCTGCAGCAGCCGCGCCATGCGCAGGCCGGTCTGGCGCTCCAGTCTTGCCAGCAGGAGCATCGAGGACGCCCCCTCCGGCAGTTGCTCGGCCAGGCCGAGGAAGAAGTTTTCACCGCGGACTTCGCCCAGGTAGGCGGCCTGCAGTTCACTGGCTTGTCGGTGCATGCGTCGGTCCCCCTTTGCTGAATGGGGACCAGCCTAGACGATGTGCGCCGGGCATCGAACCCGGCATGTCGTGTCTGGGCCAGAACGGGTCGCTCAGCGTTCGAAGCCGTATTCGCGCTCGACCCGGCTGATGCGCACGCGGAAGGCGCTGTACCAGTCGCGGCGGCCAGCCCGCTGGGCCATGCGGTGTTCGGCCTGTTGCTTCCACTGGCGGATCGCGGCTTCATCGCGCCAATACGATACGGTGATGCCCAGGCCATCGGCACCGCGAGCCGATTCGACGCCCAGGAAGCCGTCCTGCTGTGCGGCCAGCTCCAGCATGCGTTCGGCAGTGGCGCCGTAGCCTTCGTCCTGTTCGCTGCGGTAGGAGGTGAAGGTCACGGCGAAATAAGGCGGTTGCGGTGTACTGGCGATCATGCGGGGCTCCCGGTACGGCTGAACTGGTGACGGAATGCGGCGGACAGGAGCGCTTCGGCCAGCGGCACGGCGATACCGGCCAGGGCCTTGCGTTCGGGCTGGAACAAGGTGGCGACGAAGAACGGATGGTCGATGGCTTCCAACGCGCGAATGCTGCCGTCCTCGCCATGAGCGCAGGCCCGCAGCGATCCGCCGAACAGTGCGTCCTGGAATGCAGGGTTCACCCCGTAGCTGCAGCGATAGCCTTCGCGGATTTCCGGCAGGCCGTAAATCGCCGCCAGATGCGAGCCGGGGTCCAGACGGATGTTCTCGCTGACTTCCACCAGCGGACAGGGCAGTGCCTGTACTACGGGGCGCGCGGTTTCCGGGTCCATCTCGGCATGGGCCGCGTCGCTCCAGCCAAGGACATTGCGGGCGCGCTCCAGCAAGGCATGCTGGAAGCCGCCGCAGGTGCCAAGGAAGGGCACCCCGTTCTCGCGGGCGAAGGTGATGGCCCGCAGGGCGCCTTCAGTGTTCAGGTAAGGGCTGCCGGGGATGCACCAGAAAGCGGAATAGGGCTCGAGCTCCAGGCCCTGGGCAAGGCGCGGGGTATCGAGCCAGTCCACGCGCAGGGTGCCCGAATGCGGCAGCAACGATTGCTGCAAGGCCAGGGGAATCGCCCAGTGGGCGGTGACGCGGCTGTCGCGGTCGCCGATCAGGCCTATGCGCAGTGCTTTACGACGTTTTCCCATCCTGTGTTCCCCCGGCGTCGTGGCCCCATTGGCGGGCCCATGGGAGGCAATTTATAGTTGCGCAGGCGCAATCGAAAATGGGCGATTACGCAAGCTTGGAGTGCGTCGATGCAATACCGTCTGGAATACGCCGATCTGGCCCTGGTACTCGCGCTGGTGCGCGGCGGCAGCCTTGCGCGCGCTGCGGAATTGCTCGAGGTGGACGTGTCCACCGTATTTCGCGCCGTACGCCGGCTGGAGAAGGCGCTGGGTACCGCGCTGTTCGAGAAGGGTCGCAACGGCTACCTGGCCACCGCCACCGCACAGCAGCTGGCGACCCAGGCCGAACTGGCGGAACAGGCGCTGGAGGCGGCTCGTCTGGGCCTGGAACAGGGTCATGACGTGCTCAGCGGCACCGTGCGCCTGACCTGTTCCGACACCGTGCTGCAGGGGCTTTTGCTGCCGGCGCTGGCGCGCTTCATGAAGCGCTACCCGGCGCTGAACCTGGAACTGACCACTTCCAACGCCTTCGCCAACCTCAGCCGCCGCGACGCCGACATTGCCCTGCGCCTGACCAATGCGCCGCCCGAGCATCTGGTCGGACGCAAGCTGGGCGAGGTGCACTACGTCCTCTGCGCGCACCGCGATTACCTGGTGGAGCAGGGCGACCGGCCGTGGCAGGACATGAGCTGGATCGCCCCGGACGACTTCCTGCCCGACCACTCCAGCGTCGCCTGGCGCCGCCAGGCATTCCCCACGGTCCTGCCGGCCTATCGTTGCAACAGCATGCTGTCGGTCCTCGATCTCTGCCGCGCCGGGTTGGGGTTGGCCGCGCTGCCGGCATTCCTGCTGCGCCCGGACGACGGGTTGCAGGTGCTGGCGCCGGAGCTGCCTGGCTGCACCATCCACCTCTGGCTGCTGACCCGGCCCGATTGCCGGGCCCTGCGGGCAGTGGTGACGCTGTTCGAGGAATTGGCCGGGAGCATTCGTCTGCCCGCCTGAATGCAAGGACCCCGCTCGTGAGCGGGGTCCTTCTTGTGCTGCTTACCAGTGACGGTAGTGGCCCGGCGGGCCGTAGTAGCCGGGGCCGTAATAGCGCGGCGGACCATAGTAGCGGGGCGGCCCGTAGTGACGCGGGCCGGGCACCACCACGACAGAGCGGTAGACCGGCGGGTACATCGGTTGGTAGACCGGCACCGGCTGGTAATACACCGGTGGCGGCGGGTAATAGGCCACCGGCGGCGGGGGAGCGTAATAGGGCGCCGGCGCGGGCTGAGAACCGGCGACCACTGCACCCCCGACAACCGCACCGACCACGGCGCCTATCGCAGCGGCATCGGTGTTGCTGTTGGCCGCAGCCTGGCCGGCGAGGGCGAGGCCAGCGCAGAGCAGGGCGATCTGGGGGAGACGATGAAGCATGATGCACCTCCTGAGGAACCCGGCGAGAAACCAGGTATCTATGAGACATCGGCCCCGAAGGAATCGTAACGCCGCCGGTGTAAAGGTTGTGTAAATGGCGCCGTACGGCTCTACGACATGCCTTGCGTGTATCAGGCTGCAATACATCCACGCGCTTCCTCGGCCCTGGGGCTGGTAAGGTGGCGCCTTTCGCGTTTTTTCCACGAAGAACCAGGGAGACCTTTCATGCCCTTGAACCGAGTGACCTTGCTGTCGCTTCTCGCTGTCGCCGCACTTGCCGGGTGCAGCTCCAAGGATTCCTCGTCCGATGCCGCCCAGCCGGCCGCGGACGACTCGCCGGCCATGACCGGCGCCTGCAACGCCAAGGCGGTGCAGTCGATCGTCGGCAAGGTGGTCAACCCCACCCTGACCGAGGAAGCCCGTCGCGACGCCGGCGCCAGCGTGGCCCGCGTGCTCACCCCGCACCAGCCGGTGACCATGGAGTACAACTCGCAGCGCCTGAACATCGATGTCGACGACAACCAGGTGGTGAAGCAGGTCTCCTGCGGCTGAGTCTTTCGCCTGACTGCGTCCATGAAAAAGCCCCGCCTAGGCGGGGCTTTTTCATGGACGTTTGGTCATCAGCGGTTGGCGGGCTTTTTGATGACCCGCAGCGCCTGGCTGGACTGGTTGACGCATTCCTCGTAGTTGCCGGCCTTCTTCGCTTCTTCGGCCTTGGCGAGGTACTCATGGACTGCGTTGACCTTCACACCGGTGGCGTTCGGGCTGGCGGTCTTGAGGAAGTCGTTGATCTGCTGCAGGTTGCCGTCGCACAGCGCGCTGTCGGCGAAAGCCGGTACGGAAAACACCATGGCGAGCAGAAGGGCGTACTTTTTCATGCAACTCTCCTTGCATTCTCGAATGCCAATTTAGAAGAAGTTCGAAACTACGTTAGCTTGCTAAGTATCGACAAGCGACGGTTCTGCAAATTCACTTCGTTTCTGACGTTAGTCAGCAAACGGGCCATTTGCCGTGTCGCCGGTCAGATGGCGCTGAACTTCCGCTCCAGGCCCTGGCTGCGAAACTGCTCGATCACGTAGTCGATGAAGACCCGCGTCTTGGCCGGCAGCAGTTTCTGCGCCGCGTAGTACAGGGCAGTGTTGCCGGCGTCCACGTACCAGTCCGGCAGCACGCGCTGCAGCCGGCCGTCGTCCAGGTAGGGCACGGCGTGCTGCATGCTCACCAGGGTCACTCCCAGGCCCATCAAGGCGGCGACGCAGGCGGCTTCCGGGTCGCTGAAGGTCATCCGCTCCTTCAGCGCGATCGGCGCCTGGGCCTGCTGGCGGTTGGTCAGCGGCCAGGGGCGCACGCGGCCGGTCTGCGGCGAGCGGATGCGGATGCCGTCGTGGCTCGGCAGGTCGGAGGGGTAGCGGATCGCCGGGCGGCTCTTCAGGTAGGCAGGGGAGGCCAGCAGCACCAGGTGCGCCGGGCACAGCTTGCGCGCCACCACGCCGGGTGGCAGCTCGAAGCCGCCGCCGATGGCCGCGTCGAAGCCCTCGGCGATGAGGTCGACCTGGCGGTTGTCGAAGTGCCAGTCCGGGCGGATCGCCGGGTAGCGCCCGAGGAAATCGCCCAGCAGCGGCAGGATGTAGTCGCGGCCGAACACCAGCCCCATGCTCACCTTCAACATGCCGCTGGGCTGGCCGTCGGCGCTGGCCAGGTTGGCGATTGCGCTCTGCAGGCTGGCGAGCCCGCCGCTGGCCTCAAGGAGAAATCGCTCGCCCGATTCGGTCAGGGCCAGGCTGCGGGTACTACGCTGAAACAGCCGCACACCCAGGTTGTTCTCCAGCCGCGCCACGTTCTTGCTCACCGCCGCCGGGCTCAGGCCCAGACGCCGCGCGGCCGCGGCGAAGCTTCCGGCTTCGGCGCTGCGGACGAAGCACTCGATACTGATCAGGCTTTCCATGGGTGGTATTCCGGACATTTGGTATCGACTGAATATAGCGATTGCTGGCTACCGAGTAACGAGTTTCAGAGAGAAACTGACCCCGGCGAACTTACTCCCCCACTACTTTCGGAGATTCAAAATGACCACCACCCCATCCCTCCAAGGCAAGGTCGCTTTCGTCCAAGGCGGCTCCCGCGGCATCGGCGCCGCCATCGTCCAGCGCCTGGCCCGTGAAGGCGCCGCCGTGGCCTTCACCTACGTCAGCTCGGCGCAGAAGGCCGAAGACCTCGCCGCCAGTATCGAAGCCGCCGGCGGCCGCGCACTGGCACTCAAGGCCGACAGCGGCGACGCGGCCTCCGTGCAGAGCGCCATCGACACCGCGGCCCAGCGACTGGGCGGCATCGACATCCTGGTGAACAATGCCGGCGTGCTGGCCATCGCCCCGGTGGAAGAGTTCAGCCTGGAAGACCTCGACCGCACCCTGGCGGTGAACGTGCGCAGCGTCTTCGTCGCCACCCAGGCCGCCGCGCGGCACATGGGGCAGGGCGGGCGCGTCATCACCATCGGCAGCACCAACGCCGATCGCATGCCCTTCGGTGGTGGCGCCGTCTACGCCATGAGCAAGTCGGCCATCGTCGGCCTGACCAAGGGCCTGGCCCGCGACCTTGGCCCGCGCGGCATCACCGTGAACAACGTGCAGCCCGGCCCGGTGGACACCGACATGAACCCGGCGGACAGCGACTTCGCGGCTTCCCTGATGGATCTGATGGCGGTCGGTCGTTACGGCCGTGCGGAAGAAGTCGCCGCCTTCGTCGCCTACCTGGCGGGCCCGGAAGCCGGCTACATCACCGGCGCCAGCCTGACCATCGACGGCGGCTTCGGGGCCTGATTGGCCGTTGATGACCGCAGCGCGGCCGGGCTCAGGCCCGGTCGCGGCTCTGGATGTTCCAGTGCCCGGAGGTGGCGGCGAGCTTTTCCGAAAGCATCTCCACCTGTTCGTACAGACGCAGGGTGAGCCAGTAGAAGCCCTGCTTCTCGAAGGAGTCGGTCAGGTTGTGCGGCCGCGCCGGCAGGTTGTCCAGGCCCTGGCAGGCCTGCACCAGCTTGCTGGTACGGCTGAACTTCAAGGCGTGGGCCGATTGCAGCAGCAGGCGGGCAATAATCTGTCGGTGCGTGTCGAGGCTGGCCGGCACCGGTTCTATCTCCCCGGCCTCGGCGGCGAACTGCCGCGAGGCGATCAGCGACTCCAGCGTGCCCATGATTGCGCGGTGGATGCGCTGGAGGATTTCCAGCTCGCGCAGGGGCATCGCGGTCTCCTTCGACACCGGGCCCAGGTGGGCGCGAGAGGCCACCAGACGGTGATCCAGTTCCTCCAACTGGCGGGCGAAATGTTCGGGGGTGAAGTCGTGGTTGGACGACAACTGCCCGTACATCCGCGCGCAGGCCCGCAGGTTGTCCGAGAGCAGGTAGCGCCAGACGTAGACTGCCCGCAACGGGTAGATCTGCGAGAACAGCAGGGCCACGGCGACGCCGATCAGCACGTTGGCCGAACGCCACAGGCCTTCGGTGAAGCCGGTTTCACCGGGGCCGGCGACGATGCACAGGGTGATCCCGGCCAGCAGAGCCACGTAGCCGGGCCGCCGGATCGCGAAGAAGGCCGAGGCGGCCCCCAGCACGGACATCAGCAGGTAGGTGAGGGTGAGCGATCGGGTCTGGTCGTAGACCGCGATCACGCACAAGCCCAGCGCCGCGCCGGCCAGGGTGCCCATCACCCGCTCGTAGGACTTGCCGCGGATCGTCCCCTGGTGCACCAGCCCGCCCATCACCACCAGCACCGTGACCGAGGCCCAGAGACCGTGGGGAAGCTTCAGCGCGCTGGTGATCAGCATCGAGGCGAACAGCGCGAGGCCGACCCGCACGCAATGGATCCAGGCGGCATAGCGATAGCGGGTATAGGGGTTGGCCAGGCGGCGGAAGGGCAGGCTGAGGATCGAGGGTTGCTTCGCCAAGGCGGGCTCCGATGGTGATGGTCGGGGAAAGGGTAGCCGTTTCGGCCGGAGTGGACCTGCGGTGGATCATCCGCAGACCCGCCGAACGGGCAGCTGCGGGCACGCCGATAGAAATTGCACCGCAAGCGCTGGTTCCGCTTCGTCGGTGTTCGCTAGAATCCCGGACTTTTTCGCGCAGGGACCGCGTGAGTCCATCAGCCCGTGAGTCCATCAGAGAGTCCCCATGCTTGCCGGTAGTTACGATCCCGCCCTCGTCCTGATTTCGCTGTGCGTCGCCATGCTGGCGTCCTACACGGCCCTGGATCTGGCCGGGCGCATCGCGACCACCCGCGGCTGGCCGGTGCTGCTGTGGATCGGCGGCGGCGGGGTGGCGCTGGGCATCGGTGTTTGGTCGATGCACTTCATCGGCATGCTCGCCTTCAGTCTGCCGATCCCGCTGGGCTATGACCTCACCCTGACCCTGCTGTCGCTGGCCATCGCGGTGCTCAGCTCCGCCTTTGCCCTGGCCCTGGTCAGCCAGGACCGCCTGCCGCTCTGGCAACTGGTCTGCGGCGCCTTGGCCATGGGCACAGGGATCAGTTGCATGCATTACCTGGGCATGTACGCGATGCTCATGCAGCCAGGTATCGACTACGACCCGACGCTGTTCGGCCTGTCTCTGCTGATCGCCGTGGCGGCTTCCGGCGCCGCGCTGTGGATCGCCTTCAAACTGCGGCAGAACACGCCCTACGTGCGCCTGGCCCGTGCTGGCGCGGCGCTGGTGATGGGTGTGGCGATAGTCGGCATGCACTACACCGGCATGGCCGCCGCGCGCTTTCCCGAGGGCAGTTTCTGTGGCGCGTCACCCAATGGCCTGGACAGCGACTGGCTGGCGCTGCTGATCATCATCGTCACCCTGGCGGTGATCGGCATCGCGCTGCTCACCTCGGTACTGGACGCACGCCTGGAGTCGCGCACGGCGCAGCTCACCTCGTCGCTGGCGCAGGCCAACCAGGAGCTGACCCAGCTCGCCCTGCACGACAACCTCACGCGCCTGCCCAACCGCATCCTGCTGGAGGATCGCATCGAGCAGATGATCGCCAAGGTGCAGCGTGGCGGCGGGTATTTCGCGCTGATGTTCCTCGACCTCGACGGCTTCAAGCCGGTCAACGATGCCTTCGGCCACCATGTTGGCGACCTGTTGCTCAAGGCCGTGGCCCAGCGCCTGCGCGACAGCCTGCGCAGCGAAGACACCGTGGCGCGCATTGGCGGTGACGAATTCGTGGTGCTCGCCGAACTGGCCGAGGCCGAGGACGCGGTGACCGTCGCCGGGCAGCAGATCAGCCTGCTGGCCCAGCCGTTCCAGGTGGCCGGGCAGGAGCTGCGCATCGCCGCCAGTGTCGGCATCGTGGTCTATCCCGGCGACGGCGCCAGCCAGCAGGAACTGCTGCGCAACGCCGACGCGGCGATGTACCACGCCAAGGGCAACGGCAAGAATGGCTACAGCTTCTTCGAGCAGTCGATGAACACCAACGCGCGCAACCATCTGCAGTTGCTGCACGACCTGCGCGCGGCCCTGGAACGCCATGAGTTCACCCTGCATTACCAGCCCAAGTTCGCCGCCAGTGGCGAGCCCATCGGCGCCGAGGCGTTGCTGCGCTGGCAGCATCCGCAGCGCGGCCTGCTGATGCCCGATACCTTCATTACCCTGGCCGAGCGCACCGGGCTGATCATTCCCATCGGCGACTGGGTGCTGGACGAGGCCTGCCGGCAGATGCGCGAGTGGTACCTGCAGGGCCACGAAAACTGGCGCGTGGCGGTGAACCTCTCGGCACTGCAGTTCTGCCATGCCGCCCTGGTGCAGTCGGTGGCCGACGCGCTGCAGCGCCACCAGTTGCCGGCGCGCTGCCTGACCCTGGAGATCACCGAGACCACGGCGATGCGCGATGCCGATTCCAGCCTGGAAATCCTCGGCAGGCTGTCGGACATGGGCGTGGACCTGTCCATCGACGATTTTGGCACCGGCTACTCCAGCCTGCTGTACCTCAAGCGCCTGCCGGCCAACGAGCTGAAGATCGACCGCGGCTTCGTCCGTGACCTGGAACAGGACAGCGACGACGCCGCCATCGTCTCGGCCATCGTTGCCCTGGGCCAGGCGCTGGACCTGCGGATCGTCGCCGAAGGGGTGGAAACCTCCGGCCAGCAGACCTTCCTCACCCGGCTGGGCTGCGACTCGCTGCAGGGTTTCCTGCTCGGCAAGCCGGTGCCGGCCGAGCATTTCCTCGAGCGCCTCGGCGCTCAGGCCTGAGCCCGACGCTACACGGCTAGCGCTGCCAGTTGCGCGCACAGCTCGCGCAATTGCTCGCACAGGCTGCGACCGGCACTGCCCAGTTCCGGGCGCGCATAAAGCGCCAGTTCCAGTCCCTCGATGGGTGCGAAACCTTCCTCGGCGGTCAGCACACGGTGACCTTCATGGCGGCCGCGCAAAGGCAGCAGGCTGACGCCCATGCCCGCCGCTACTGCCGCTGAAAGACTGGCCAGGCTGGCGCTGCTGTAGCTGATGCGCCAGCGCCGGCCGCTGGCTTCGAGGGCGTGGATCATCTCCTGGCGATACAGCGCCCCCAGTGGGAACACCACCAGCGGCAACGGGTCGCGGGCGGCGGCAGGGGTTGCCGCGCTGTCCTGCCAAGCCAGGGGTTCGGGCCAGTGGGCGAGGCAGTCGCTGTCCGCGCCCCATTGCTTGACCAGCGCCAGGTCCAGCTCGCCGCTGCGGTACTGGCGCAGCAGTTCCTGGCTGAGTCCGCTGGACACCTCCAGGCGCAGCCGCGGCCGTTCGGCACTGAAGGCCGCCAGCAGCGGCATCATCCGTTCGCCGGCAAAGTCCTCGGGCATCCCCAGGCGCAACACGCCCTCGCTGTGCTCGCTGCTCAGCGCCTCGCGCGCTTCCGAGCCCAGTTCGAGAATGCGCCGGGCATAACCCAGCAGCCTTTCCCCCTGTTCGGTGGGCAGCACCTGGCGCTGGCTGCGATCCAGCAGGCGGCAGTCCAGGCTCTGCTCCAGCCGCAGGATCTGCTGGCTGACGGTGGATTGGGTGAGGTGCAGAAGCTCGGCGGCGCGGGTGAAGTTGCCGGCATCCACCACCATCACGAAGCTGCGCAGCAGGTTCGGATCAAGCATTTCGATTCCCACTGAAAGTCATGTTTCTATTTAATTTCAGCATAGAACGTCCCTTCGTCATACTGCATGCATCGATTAGAGGCACGACAGCCAACACGGGGGAGCGCCGATGGATATGCCGACTGTTCAGACCGAAGACGTGCACAGCCGCGCGGCCGCTGACGCGCTGCTGGGCGCGGCCAGTCACGGGCGCGACGCCGAGGTGGCGGCCCTGCTCAAACGCGGCGTACCCGTAGATGTCATCGACGGGCAGGGGAATACGCCGCTGTTGCTCGCCACCGCTGGCAACCGTGTGGAAGTCGCACGGCTGCTGATTGCCGCTGGCGCCGACGTCAACCGGCAGAACCGCCTCCACGACAGCGCCTACCTGCTGGCCGGTGCGGCCGGGCGTCTGGAAATCCTTCAGCTGACCCTGGCCCACGGCGCCGACCTGCGCAGCACCAACCGCTACGGCGGCACGGCGCTGATCCCGGCCTGCGAGCGCGGCCATGTGGAGGTGGTAGCGATGCTGCTCCAGGCTGGCGTCGACCCCGATCACGTCAACCAGCTGGGCTGGACCGGGCTGCTCGAAGCCATCCTGCTCAGCGACGGCGGCCCGCGCCACCAGGCCATCGTCAAACTACTCATAGAAGCCGGGGCGAACCTGAACCTGGCCGACAACGACGGCGTCACGCCGCTGCAACACGCCCGCCAGCGCAACCAGACCAGCATCGCCAGGATGCTGGAAGCCGCCGGCGCGCATTGATCGAACCGATTCGCTGGAAACTGCCATGTCACACGAAGTCTTCATGCGCGAGGCCCTGCAACTGGCCCGCGAAAACATCGAGGCCGGTGGCCGCCCGTTCGGCGCCGTGCTGGTCAAGGACGGGCGGGTGATCGCCCGCGCCGCCAATTCCATTCACGTGGATTTCGACCCCACCGCCCACGCGGAGCTGCTGGCGATCCGCCGCGCCTCGGCGGCGCTGGGCAGCTCGCGCCTGGATGGCTGCGTGATCTACGCCAGCGGCCACCCTTGCCCGATGTGCCTGGCGGCCATGCACCTGTGCGGCGTGGAGGGCGCGTACTTCGCCTATTCCAATGACGATGGGGAGCCCTTCGGCCTGTCCACCTCGGCGGTCTATCAGCAGATGACGCAGCCGCCGCAGTGGCAATCCGTACCACTGCGCCTTCTGCGTCCAAGCGGCGAGGACAGTCTTTACAACGCTTGGCAGGAGCACCACTCGTGAACCGCGGTATTGCCATGCCGGCGCGGGAAGAAGCGGCGGGGCAGGGCAGCCACGCCGGCTGGATCGGCCTGTTGGTAATAGTCGCGCTGGGCATCAACCTGCGGCCGATCCTCACCTCCATCGGTCCGCTGCTGGCCGATATCCACGATGCCACCGGGCTGGGCTTCCAGGGCCTGTCGATGCTGACAGTGCTGCCCGTGCTGTGCATGGGCCTGTTCGCCCTCGGTTTGCCGTGGGTCGGCCCGCGCCTGGGGGAGAGCCGTGGCATGGTGCTCGGCCTGCTGGCCATCGGCGCGGCCTGCTTCTGGCGCCTGCTGCTGGACAGCGGCGTCGCCCTGATCGCCAGCGCGGTGCTGGCGGGCTGCGGCGTGGCGGTGATCCAGGCGTTCGTGCCGGGGGTGATCAAGCGCTGGTTCGCGCACAAGGTGCCGTCCGCCATGGGCCTGTATTCGGCATCGCTGATGGCCGGCGGCGGTAGCGCGGCGGTACTGGCGCCGGTGGTGTCGGAACACTTCCACCGCTGGCAGGACGGCCTCGGCGCCTGGCTGCTGCTGGCCATCGTCGGCCTGCTGCTGTGGACGGTGGCGCGCCCGCGCGAGACGCCGGTGGCCGCGCCGCCGCGGCAGAAAGCCCAGCACTATTTCGGTAGCCGCCGCGCCTGGCTGCTGGCGCTGTATTTCGGCCTGATCAACGGCGGATACACCAGCATGGTGGCCTGGCTGCCGGTGTATTACCGCCAGCTCGGCTGGACGGCCCAGGCCAGTGGCCAGCTGATCGGCCTGATGACCATCTTCCAGGTGATCGCCGCGCTGACCATCCCGCTGTTGATCCGCCGGTCGCTGGATCGTCGTGGCTGGCTGTGCCTGTGCCTGCTGATCCAGCTCGCCGGCTTCATCGGGCTGATCTGCGCGCCACTGCACCTGCCGGGCATCTGGGTGGCGATGATCGGCTACGGCCTGGGCGCCTGCTTCGCGCTGAGCCTGACCCTGACCCTGGATCACCTTGCCGACGCTGGCGCGGCCGGGCGGCTGGCGGCCTTCGTGCAGGGCATCGGCTTCATCGTCACCGGCATCGTGCCCTACGTCACCGGCGCTTTGCGCGACAGCACCGGCAGTTTCCAGGCGTCCTGGATCCTGCTGGCGGTATCGGTGGTGCTGATGCTGGGCGTGACCCTGCGCTTCTCCCCCAGGGGCTACGCGCGGGCAATGGAGAAATAGGCGAAATTCAACGTTGTCGGATGCCAATCGCGGACGGAGTCCGCTCCTACGGCAGGTGAAGGCCTGCGCAGGAGCGGACTCTGTCCGCGATCGCTTTCAGGCGCGTGCCGGGCCTAGACCGACGTCGCGATATAGATGCGGTAGCCGATGATCGACAGCATGCTCAGCGTGCCGACCCACATCAGGAACACGCCCACCGGGCGATGGCGGATGGTGAAGCCGATGCCCAGCATGAACATCCCGAAGACGATGATGGCGAGGGTGATGAAGAGGGACGTGGGGTCCAGCGGGATGAAATGGGCAGTGGCGTCCACGGCGTGTCCTTGTCTGAATTATCCGATATGGAAAGTCTAGGCCAGAGCAGGGCCGAACTCCTTTGATCCCTGGCAAGCTGGTCCGGATCATAACGGCACGGGACGCTCAGCCCAAGCTCAGGCCTCCAGCAGGAGGCGGCCCTTGCCGGTAAGGACCAGCCGCAGGCCACGCAGTTCGGCGAGTCCGAGGTGAACCAGCAGCCGCTTCAGTCGAGGGTGGATGACATCGCCGCGCCTGATTCCAAAGAGCAGTTGACGCAGCTCGGCGTTGCTGGACGGGGGTGGGCTTCTCTCGACCTCGTTGTTGAGCACGGCGCGGCTTCCCTGATTCCGGACGCCAGTGAATTCTGAATTCGAACCAGCTTCAGCTTATTTTTGTTTGCTATCGGAAAATACTGATCGATATCTAGGCTTCTGAAAGATTCTCTAACCGGCGTCCTTTCCCAGTCACTTTCGCACGGGAGAAAGTGACGCGCTGTGCGGAAACCACAGGGCGGCGGGCATAAAAAAGCCCCGCGGTCCGGAGCGTCAGACCGCAGGGCCAGAACGGTCGAGAGATTCCCGACCGGGGAGGACCGGTCAGGCCGCCGGCGTCGGCTGCCAGCCGCCGCCAAGGGCCTTGTAGATCGCCACGATGCCGCGATACACGTCGACTTCCGCCAGGGCCTGGGCATCCTCGGCGGCCAGTTGCTCGCGCTCGGCGTCCAGCAGGTTGAGGAAGTCCACGGTGCCTTCCCGGTATTGCAGGCCGGCCTGCTCGGCGGCGTTGCGGCTGGCTTCGGACTGGCGCACCAGCGACACCAGGCGTTGCTGGCGCTTGCCGTAGTCGCTGAAGGCGTTCGACGACTCCTCCAGGGCCAGCAGGACCTGCTGCTCGTAGGTCGCCAGGGCGCCGTCGGCATCGGCCTTCGAGGCGCGCAGGCGAGCCCGCACGCTGCCCAGGTCGAAAGCCGCCCAGGTGATGCTCGGTGCCACGCCCCAAGCGCTGGCGGCGGACGAGCCGATCTGCGAACCCCGGCCGGCGGTGTAGCCCAAAAAGCCGCCGAGGCTGACTTTCGGGAACAGGTCGGCGGTGGCTACGCCCACGTCCGCGGTGGCGGCCGCGAGGCGGCGTTCGGCGGAGGCGACGTCCGGCCGGCGGCGCAGCAACTCGCCTGGGTCGCCAATCGGCAGGGCCTTGGCGATGGCCGGCAGCTTCTTCGGCGACAGGTCCACGGAGAGCGCGTCCGGGCGCTGGCCGAGGAGGGTGGCGATGCGGTTGCGCTGGCGCACTTCCTCGGCCTGCAATTGCGGCACGCTGGCTTCGGTGGACGCCAGGCGGGCTTCGGCGCGTTGCACGTCCAGCTCACTGCCGACCCCGGCGTCGCGCAGCTGGATGGTCAGGTCGCGGGACTCGCGCTGGTTTTCCAGGTTGCTCCTGGCGATGCTCTCGCGCAGTTGCGCACCGCGCAGTTGTCCGTAGGCATCGGCCAGCTCGGCGATCAGGCTGACCTGCAGCTGCTGCAGGTCGGCGACTATGGCTTCGCTCTGCGCGTCGCTGGATTCCAGCTGGCGGCGCACGCGGCCGAACAGGTCGACTTCCCAGATCATGTCCAGGCCCAGGTCGTAGCGCTCCTGGTTGACCCGGTCCTCGGTCTGGCCGGGCACCTGGCCCTTGCCGACCTGGCCTTCGGCGCGGCTGGTGACCGTGGGGAACCGGTCATTGGCCACGTCGTCGCGGATTGCCCGCGAAGCCAGCACGCGGGCGTAGGCCACGCGCAGCTCGCGGTTTTCCTTCAGCGCCTGGTCGACCAGCTGGGTCAGCACCGGATCGTCGAACTGCTTCCACCAGGCGTCTTCGAAGCGGCTGCGGTCGTAGTTCTGAGCCTGGGTGTTGCTGTCCAGTCGGGCCGGCGCGGTGTTCGGCTTCTGGTAGTCGGGGCCGACCATGCACGCGCTGAGGGCCAGCGCGAGCAGGGTGGGCACGAACAGTTTCACTGCACTCTTGCTCACGGCATTGATGGTCATGACGCTCATGCCTGATGGGCCTCGCTGTTGTTAGGTTGGCTCTGGGCGATGCGCGCTCGCTGCGCCTGTTTCTTCGCTTCGCGGGCTTCCATGAAGCGACGGATCAGCACATAGAAGACCGGAGTCAGCAGCAGGCCGAAGAAGGTCACGCCGAGCATCCCGGAGAACACCGCGACACCCATGGCATGGCGCATTTCGGCGCCGGCGCCGGACGACAGCACCAGGGGCACCACGCCCATGATGAAGGCGATGGAGGTCATCAGGATCGGCCGCAGACGCAGGCGGCAGGCTTCCAGTACCGCGCTCAGGCGGTCCATGCCTTCATCCTGCTTGTCCTTGGCGAACTCGACGATCAGGATCGCGTTCTTGCATGCCAGGCCCACCAGTACGATCAGGCCGATCTGGGTGAAGATGTTGTTGTCGCCACCGGACAGGATCACCCCGGCGATGGCCGACAGCAGGGTCATCGGTACGATCAGGATCACCGCCAGCGGCAGGCCCCAGCTTTCATACAGCGCGGCCAGCACCAGGAAGGCGAGCAGCACGCAGAGCGGGAACACGTAGATCGCGGAGTTGCCGGCGAGGATCTGCTGGTAGGTCAGCTCGGTCCACTCGTAGGTCATGCCATTGGGCAGCTCCTGCTTGAGCAGGCGCTCGATGGCGGCCTCGGCCTGGCCGGAGCTGTAGCCCGGTGCGGCGGCGCCGTTGATCTCCGCGGTGATGAAGCCGTTGTAATGCATCACCCGGTCTGGACCTGCGGTGTCACTGATCTTGATGAAGGTGGCCAGCGGGACCATTTCACCCAGGTTGTTGCGCACCTTCAGCTGGCCGATCTGCTCGGGTTCGAGACGGAACTGCTGCTCGCCCTGGACGTTCACCTGATAGGTGCGGCCGAAGCGGTTGAAGTCGTTCGCGTACAGCGAGCCGAGGTAGACCTGCAGGGTGTCGAAGATGTCGCTGATCGCAACCCCGTGGGTCTTGGCCTTCTCGCGGTCGATGGCGGCATCCACCTGCGGCACGTTCACCTGGTAGCTGGTGAACACCGACATGGGATTGAGCTCCGGCAACGCGCGGGCCTTGTTGAGGATGTTCTGGGTCTGTGCATAGAGCTCCTCGTAACCGGCGTTGCCACGGTCCTCGATCTGCAGGCGGAAGCCGCCGATGGTTCCCAGCCCCTGTACCGGCGGCGGCGGGAAGATCGCGATGTAGGCGTCCTGGATATCGGCGAACTGCTTGTTCAGCTCGGCGGCGATCTCGTTGGCCGACATGCCCGGGCCTTTACGCTCGCTGAAGTCCTTGAGCGGGGTGAAGACGATGCCGCTGTTGGGGCTGTTGGTGAAACCGTTGATCGACAGGCCCGGGAAGGACACGGTGTGCTCGATGCCCGGGTGCTTGCCGGCGATGTCCGACATGCGCTTGATCACCGCTTCGGTGCGATCCAGCGTGGCGGCGTCGGGCAGTTGCGCGAAGGCCACCAGGTACTGCTTGTCCTGTTGCGGCACGAAGCCGGTCGGGGTGCTGGAGAAGCCCAGGTAGGTCAGGCCGATCAGTCCCGCGTAGAGAATCAGCGCAATCGAACTGCCACGCAGAACGCGGGTGACGGTACCGACATAGCCGTGGCTCGCGCGGTCGAAGAAACGGTTGAACGGACGGAACAACCAGCTGCCCAGCAGCTTGTCGAGGATCACCGAGAAGCGATCCTTCGGCTCGTGGTGCCCCTTGAGCAGCACGGCGGACAGCGCTGGCGACAGGGTCAGCGAGTTGAACGCGGAGATCACCGTGGAGATCGCGATGGTCAAGGCGAACTGCCGGTAGAACTGCCCGGTGAGGCCGGAGATGAACGCGGTGGGGATGAACACGGCGCACAGCACCAGCGCGGTGGCGATGATCGGCCCGGTCACTTCCTTCATGGCGCGCTTGGTCGCCTCGACGGGCGTGAGCCCCAGCCCGATGTTCCGCTCGACGTTCTCCACCACCACGATGGCGTCGTCCACCACGATGCCGATGGCCAGTACCAGGCCGAACAGCGACAGCGCGTTGAGCGAGAAGCCGAAGGCGTGCATCACCGCGAAGGTACCGATCAGCGACACCGGCACGGCAGCCAGCGGGATGATCGAGGCGCGCCAGGTCTGCAGGAACAGCACCACCACCAGCACCACCAGGATCAGGGCTTCGAACAGGGTGTGCACCACCGCCTCGATGGAGCCGCGCACGAAGATGGTCGGGTCATAGACGATGGAATAGTCCACACCCTGGGGGAAGTCCTTCTTCAGCTCGGCCATCTTCTCGCGCACCAGGTTGGAGATGGCGATGGCGTTGGAGCCGGGACGCTGGAAGATCGGGATCGCGACCGCCGGCTGGTTGTCCAGCAGCGAGCGCAGGGCGTACTGGCTGGAACCGAGCTCGACGCGGGCGATGTCCTTCAGGCGGGTGATCTCGCCGTCAGGGCCGCTGCGGATGATGATGTTCTCGAACTCGTCCTCGGTGACCAGGCGGCCCTGGGTGTTGATCGACAGCTGGAAGCTGGTGTCGCTCGGCGAGGGCGGGGCGCCCAGGGCACCGGCGGCGACCTGGCGGTTCTGCTCGCGGATCGCGGCGACCACGTCGGTGGCGGTCAGATTGCGCGAGGCGACCTTGTTCGGGTCCAGCCAGACGCGCAGGGAGTAGTCGCCCATGCCGAACAGCTGCACGTCGCCCACCCCGTCCAGGCGCGCCAGCTCATCCTTGATGTTGAGGATGGCGTAGTTGGACAGGTAGAGCATGTCGTAGCGGTTATCCGGCGAGGTCAGGTGCACGACCATGGTCAGGTCGGGCGAGGCCTTGTCGACAGTGATACCGATACGGGTGACTTCCTCGGGCAGCTTGGGCTGCGTGCGGGTCACGCGGTTCTGCACCTGCACCTGCGCATTGTCCAGGTCGGTGCCCAGGGCGAAGGTGATGGTCAGGGTCATCTTGCCGTCGGCGGTGGACTGCGAGGACATGTAGAGCATGTTCTCGACGCCGGTGATGGCCTGTTCCAGCGGCGCGGCGACGGTCTCGCCGATCACCTTGGGGTTGGCGCCGGGGAAGTTGGCGCGTACGACCACTGTGGGCGGCACCACCTCGGGGTATTCGCTGATCGGTAGCTGGAACAGCGAGATGGCCCCGCCGATCAGGATGATCAGTGACAGCACGGCGGCGAAGATCGGCCGCTGGATGAAGAATTGGGAAAAGTTCATGGCTGGTTCCTGTCGCGAACGCATCGTTCGCCAAACCCGGGACAAAGGTCACCCAAGGCCCTGGTGGGACAGGGCCCGGTACATCAGTTCATGGATTGCGGGTTGCGGGTCAGCCGCGCGGCGCACCCGGCTTGGCAGATTTCTCGGCGACTTTCGGCGCCTCGAAGCTCTCCAGCGCGCGACGCTGGTTCTCGAGGTTGGCGAGCGTTGACTGGCTGGCCATCTCCACGCCCTGGGCATCGACCTGGGCGCCGGGGCGAACCCGTTGCAGACCGTTGACCACGATGCGGTCACCCTTCACCAGGCCGCTGCGGACAATGCGCAGGCCTTCGAGTTTCGGGCCCAGCTCGATGCCGCGGTATTGCACCTTGCTGTCCTTGTCGAGCACCAGCACGAACTTCTTGCCCAGGTCCGTGCCGACTGCCTCGTCCTTGATCAGCGCGGCGGGGTAGGTGCCGCTGCCGACCAGCTTGATGCGGGCGTACAGGCCGGGGGTGAACTGGTTGGCGGCGTTGTCGAACACGGCGCGGCCACGGATGGTGCCGGTCTTGGGGTTGACCTGGTTGTCGAGGAAGTCCAGGCGGCCCTGGTGGGGGAAGCCATCCTCGCCGGTCAGGCCCAGGTACACCGGGCTGGTGCCACGGGCGTCCGGGCCGCCCTTGCGGGCGAGGTCGACATATTTCAGGTAGACGCGTTCGTCGGCGTCGAAGTAGGCGTAGACCTTGTCGGTGGAGACCAGGGTGGTCAGCAGGGTCTGGCCGCTGTTGACCAGGTTGCCGGCAGTGACTTCGGCGCGCGAAACGCGGCCGTCGATGGGCGCGGTGACCTGGGTGAAGGACAGGTTCAGGCGGGCATTGTCCAGTTCCGCCTGGGTCGCGGCGACCACCGCCTTGGCTTCGGCGGCGGCGGCGCTGCGGGCGTCAGCCAGTTCCGCGGAGATGGCGTTGGTGGCGCGCAGGCGTACGCCACGGGCATCTTCGTTGACGGTGCGGGTCTGGTTGGCGCGAGCCTGTTGCAGCTGGGCTTCCAGGCGATGCACCTCGGCCTGGAACGGCCGCGGGTCGATCTGGAACAGGAGGTCGCCTTTCTTCACCAGCGCGCCTTCACGGAAGGCGACGCGGTCGATGTAGCCGGAGACGCGTGGACGCAGTTCGACGGATTCCGGCGCCTCCAGGCGGCCGGTGAACTCGTCCCATTCGTTGATCGGTTGTTCGATGACGTCCGCCACGCTGACCTTGGGGGCGGCCATGTTCTGTGCCGCCTCCTGGCCCTTGCCGCACGCGCTGAGAACCAGCACGGCGGCCAACGCCAACGGAATACGCAAGGTGTTCAGATTTCGCTCCATGGAAAAGACTCCGGCGATCTAATTGGTTTTGGGATTTCTGATGGAGCGGAGTCTGCGCAAGGGGGCGCTCGGGAACTAATCGAACGAGTGCATTTTGATTATCACGTGGAGTGATAAATGCTTTTGCACTATGCGCACGAATAGATAGAAGGAGTGGGCACGCAGATTGCCCGGACGTGCGGAGTTTCCCTGTAGGGGCAACTGTTCTTCTGCGAGTTCGTGCTCGGGGTTCCTCCCTCGCCCAGCCCTCTCCATGCAGGGAGGGAGCCGTCCGTGCCAGCTGATGCTACGGTTTCATCCTGCTCCGAATGGTCCCCTCGCCCTTCAGGGAGAGGGTAAGCCCCGCTGAGGAATCCCAAGCTACGTAGGAGCAGGCCATGCCCGCGACTGCACGCATAGCGCGCTCCAACAGGTTGAATCTGGCGTTGACCGTCAGAGACTGTCCGGATCACCCACGAACATGGTGATGCGCGAGCGCAGCCAGCGCTCGGCCGGGTCCTGGTCCTGGGCGCCACGCCAGACCATGGACAGCTCGGCCAGGCGGGTGGGGAAGGGCGGTTCCTCGGCACGCAGGCCGCCGGCGGCAGTGAGCGCCAGCGCCACGTACTCGGGGACGGTGGCGATGATGTCGGTGCCGGCCAGCAGCTGGGCGAGGCCGACGAACTGCGGCACGGCCAGCACCACCTGGCGCTTGCGGTCCATCTCGGCGAGGGTCTGGTCGACGAAGCCGTCCAGGTCGCCGGCATAGGACACCAGCGCGTGCGGGCGCGCGCAGTAGTCGTCGAGGGTCAGCGCGCCGGGGATCGAGTCGGCACGCAGGATCTTCCAGGTGCTGCGGCGCAGGGTCTTGCGCTTGGCATTGGCCGGCAGCTCGTCGGTGTAGCTCACGCCAACGGAGATTTCCCCGGAGGACAGCAGTTGCGGCATCAACAGGTAGTTGGCGCGGCGCACCACCAGGGTGATGCCCGGTGCCTCGGAACGCAGGCGGCGCAGCAGCGGCGGCAGTAGGCCGAATTCCACGTCATCGGACAGACCGATGCGGAACACCGCCTTGCTGGTGGCCGGGTCGAAGTCGGCGGCGCGACTCAGGGCGGTGGAGATGGAGTCCAGCGCTGGCGAGAGGTGGCCGAAGATTTCCTGCGCCCGCGCGGTGGGCTCCATGCTGCGCCCGGTGCGTACGAACAGCGGATCGTCGAACAGACCGCGCAGGCGCGCCAGGGCCGCGCTGATCGCCGGCTGGCCGAGGAAAAGCTTCTCTGCGGCGCGGGTCACGCTGCGCTCATGCATCAGCGTCTCGAAAACGATCAACAGGTTGAGGTCAACCTTGCGGAGGTCGTTGCGGTTCATGGGGACTCCCTGGCGATGGGGGAAAAGTGAGGCCGAGCGTGTCCTGAGTCAAGTCTGTCAGATAAGTCCTTGATCAATTTCCACTTTTTTAATGAGAATCTCGCCATGGCGATGTGGTCTGACTCTGTATGAATAGAGCCACCGCTGCCCGGTGGACAGCCCCGGCGCAGAGCCTTGCGGCCGCGCCGGACAAGGCTTTCAAGGCGGGCCGAATCATCGCCATTTATGTCAACTATCAACGGTGAACGGTGGCGTCACCCCTAAAGCCCGGATAGAGTCCGTGGCTATGAGCACTATTAAGGCGAGGTATGTGATGTCCCGCATGATCCGTTTCCACCAGTTCGGTGACGCCTCGGTCCTGAAGATCGAGGAAATGCCGACCCCGCAACCGGGGCCGGGTGAAGTGCTGGTCCGTACCCAGGCACTGGGCGTCAGTTGGCGCGACGTGCTCTGGCGGCAGAACCTCGCCCCGGATCAGGCCAAGCTGCCCGCGGGCATCGGTTATGAACTCTCCGGCATCGTCGAAGCCGTGGGCGAGGGCGTGGAAGACCTCGAGCCCGGCGTGGCGGTGGCCAGTTTCCCGGCGAACTCGCCGAACCTGTACCCGGCCTGGGGCGACCACGTCATCGTGCCGCGCACCTCGCTGACCCGTTATCCCGAGGTATTGAGCCCGGTCGAAGCCGCGGTGCACTACACCGGCCTGTTGTATTCGTACTTTGCCCTGGTGGAGTTGGCGCAGATCAAGCCCGGCCAGCGTGTGTTGATCACCGAAGCGGGTCATTGCCTGGCTCCGCAGGCGGTGCAGCTGGCCAAGGCGCTCGGCGCCCAGGTGATCGCCACCACCAGCCACGAGGAAACCCGTGAGTTCCTCAAGGGCCTGGGTGCGGACAAGATCATCTACACCGAGGAGCAGGACCTGGTGCTGGAAGTCGAGCGCTTCACCCAGGGTGAAGGCGTGGAGATCGTCCTCGACCAGTGCGCCGGCCCGCAGATGAAACTGCTGGGTGACGTAGCCGCCCAGCGCGGCAAGCTGATCCTCTACGGCATCAACGGCGGCAATGACGCAGCCTTCCCGGCTTGCGCGGCGTTCAAGAAGCACCTGCAGTTCTACCGTCACTGCGTGCTGGACTTCACCGGGCAACCGGAGATCGGCCTGACCCGCAACGACGAAGCCGTGCAACGGGCGCTGACCGCGATCAACCAGATGACCGCCGACCAGCTGCTCAAGCCGAGCATCGACCGGGTGTTCGACTTCGCCCAGTACCGCGACGCCAACTACTACATGGAAACCTGCCCGGGCGGCGGCCGTGTGGTGATGAAGATGCCGGAGTGATCGGGTATCGGTAACTGAAAAAGCCACTCTTCGGAGTGGCTTTTTTATGCGCGCGGGATTCTTGGTATCCCTGTAGGAGCGAGCTTGCTCGCGAACAGGGTTTCCGGCCACACCTGCGTCAGACGGGTTCGCGAGCAAGCTCGCTCCTACAAAAGCGGAGAAAGGCGTTTTGCCTTAACCGTAGGAGCGGACTCCGTCCGCGATAGCTCACCGCCAGCACAGACCACACCGTGCGCAGAATCAGGCAAGCCTCAAGAGAACCAGGCAAACCGCTCGGCGCCTGACTCGCGTATCGTCGCGGCACGTGCCTGCGCTTGCGCCTAGGCTCAATCCATTGCGTGCCGGAGCCGCTGCGCTTCGCTCCATGTCTAGCCCCTGCTTTATGTCACCCGGCTTTTCATATCCAAGAGAATGAGGTGAACCTCCCGATGATTACCGTGAACCTGAACGGCAAGGACCACGAGCTCGACGCCCCCGGCGAGATGCCGCTGCTCTGGGCCATCCGCGACGTCGCCGGGCTGACCGGCACCAAGTACGGCTGCGGCATGGCGCTGTGCGGCGCCTGCACCGTGCACATCGATGGCCAGCCGACGCGTTCCTGCGTCACCCCGCTGGCGGCGGTGGCCGGCAAGAAGATCACTACCATCGAGGCGGTGGCCGAGCAGGCTGCCGGCAAGGCTGTGCAGGAGGCCTGGCGCAAGCTCGACGTGGTGCAGTGCGGCTACTGCCAGTCCGGGCAGATCATGTCGGCCACCGCGCTGCTGGCCTCGAACAAGGCGCCCAGCGACGCCGACATCGACGCCGCCATGAGCGGCAACATCTGCCGCTGCGCCACCTATGCGCGGATTCGCGCGGCGATCCACGACGCCGCCCAGACCCTGGCTTGAGGACCGACGTCATGCTCGAACCCCGTATCGACGAACAGCCGGCACAGCCCGGCAGCATCCTCAATGTCAGCCGCCGCAGCTTCCTGCGGGGCGCCGGTGGCCTGGCCCTGGGCATCTATTTCGCGCCGCTGCTGGGTAAGCTGGGCGACGCCCAGGCGGCCAGCGATTTCGAACCGAACGCTTTCGTCCGCATTGCCCCGGACGGCACCGTTACCGTGATCGCCAAGCATGTGGAAATGGGCCAGGGCAGCTACACCGGCCTGGCTACCCTGGTGGCCGAGGAACTGGACGCCGACTGGAGCCACGTGCAGGTCGAAGGCGCACCGGCGGACGCCAAGCGCTACGCCAACCTGGCCTTCGGCAACCTGCAGGGCACCGGCGGCAGCAACGCCATGGCCAACTCCTTCGAGCAGATGCGCAAGGCCGGCGCCAGCGCCCGCGCCATGCTGGTGGGCGCAGCGGCGGAGCAGTGGAGGGTACCGGCGGCGCAGATCGAGGTGCACGACGGCGTCGTCACCCATCCGGCTTCCGGGCACAAGGCGAGCTTCGGCGAGTTGGCCGAGGCCGCGGCGAAGCAGCCGGTGCCGGCGGATGTGAAGCTGAAGGACCCGAAGGACTTCAAGCTGATCGGCCAGGTCAAGCTGCCGCGCAAGGACAGCCCGTCGAAGACCGACGGCACCGCGCAGTTCACCCAGGACGTGCATCTGCCAGACATGCTGGTGGCGGTGGTCGCGCACCCACCGCGCTTCGGCGGGGTGCCGGCGAAGGTCGACGCAAGCAAGGCCAAGGCCGTGCCCGGCGTGGTGGAGGTGGTGCAGTTCCCCGGTAGCGACCGACGCTTTGCTGGCGTCGCGGTGCTGGCGAAGAACACCTGGGCCGCGCGCCAGGGGCGTGACGCGCTGCAGGTCGAGTGGGACGAAAGCAAGGCCTTCAAGATGGGCAGCAAGGAAATCTTCGCCCAGTACCGCGACATGGCCAGCAAGCCGGGCCTGGTGGCGCGCAACGACGGTGACATCGGCAAGGCGCTGGAGAAGCCGGCGCACCTGATCGAGGCCGAGTACCAGTTCCCCTATCTCGCCCACGCCGCCATGGAGCCGCTGAACTGCGTGGTCTTCCTCAAGGAAGACAGCTGCCAGATCTGGAACGGCGAACAGTGGCAGACCGGTGACCAGGGGGCCGTGGCGCAATTGCTGGGCCTGCAGCCCGAGCAGGTGAGCATCACCCAGTTGTACGCCGGCGGCAGTTTCGGCCGCCGCGCCAACCCACACTCGGACTACGTGCTTGAAGCGGTCGCCATTGCCCAGGCCGCCCGCGCACAGGGCGTGAAGGTGCCGATCAAGATGGTCTGGACCCGCGAGGACGACACCCGCGCCGGCTATTACCGTCCGGCCTTCCTGCACCGCGCGCGGCTGGCGGTGGATGCCCAGGGCAACCTGGTGGGCTGGGAGCAGCGGCTGGTGGGGCAGTCCTTCATCGTCGGCACGCCGTTCGAGAAGTTCATGGTCAAGGACGGCATCGACAAGATCGCCGTGGAGGGTGCCGCCGATCTGCCCTACGCTGTGCCCAACCTGCGCGTCGAGCAGGCGCTGGCCGACAACGTCACGGTGCCGACCCAATGGTGGCGCTCGGTGGGTCACACCCACACGGCGTTCTCCACCGAGACGCTGATCGATGAAGCCGCCATCGCCGCCAAGCAGGACCCGTACGAATTCCGCCGCAAGCTGCTGGAGAAGCATCCGCGGCATCGCGGCGCGCTGGAGCTGGTGGCGCAGCGGGCGAACTGGCTGGCGCCGCTGGAAAAGGGCAAGGACGGTGAGCAGCGCGGCCGCGGCATCGCCGTGCACGAGTCGTTCGGCAGCTTCGTCGCCCAGGTGGTGGAAGTGACCTACAAGGCCGACAAGAGCTTCAAGGTCGACCGCGTGGTCTGCGCGGTGGATTGCGGCCTGGCGATCAACCCCGACGTGATCAGGGCACAGATGGAAGGCGGGATCGGCTTCGCCCTGTCGGCGGCATTGCACAGTGCCATCACTCTGACCGACGGCAAGGTCGACCAGTCCAACTTCCACGACTTCCAGGTCCTGCGGATCAACGAGATGCCGGTGGTGGAGGTGCACATCGTGCCGTCGGCCGAGCCGCCGACCGGTGTCGGCGAGCCCGGCGTGCCGCCCCTGGCGCCGGCGCTGGCCAATGCACTGTTCGCGGCGACCGGCAAGCGCATCCGCACCTTGCCGATCGGCAATCAGTTGCAGGCGTGAGTTCCGCCCAGTGACACGAATGCCCCGCATGAGCGGGGCATTTGCCTTTCAGGGTCTAAGCTTTCCTGAAGTCAGGCGACCAGGGCCTGCCGTTCGTGCGCCTCGCAGATCAGCTCGCGCAGTACCCGGCGTTCTTCGGGCAGGGTGGTGGCGTTGTGCAGGGCAAGTCCGCCTTCCTCGTCGGTGACGGCTACCTGGGTCTCGAAGTGCAATTGCACCTCGTCCAGGGTGATGTAGGTGATGCGGTACGCCTCGTCGGTGCTGTGCATGGTCGCAGGCTCGATGTGGGAGGGCGCAGGCCCGATGGACGCATCGTCGCGTTGAGCCGGCGAGGGCGGAAGTGAAACGCCATGATGGTGAACATCACGAAAGACGATGGTGCCGGCGAAGTTTTCCGGCATCTGTCATGCAGGACGGGTATCCTGCGCGGGCGTGCCCACACCGGGCACTTTGTAAATCGAATTGGAGCAGTGACATGAGCCGCGACAAGCAGCTTTTTCCGGAAGACGAAATCGGCGATGCCCTGTGGGCCCTGCAGGAAGACGGCGAAGACCTCTCCCTCGAGCATGAGGTGGAGTTCGCGGTGATCTTCCCGGACGAGCAGTCCGCCCTGGACTTCGCCATCATGCTGCTGCAGAACGGGCAGAAGGTGGCGTACTCCGAGTACGACGGCAACGACAAGCTGCCCTGGCAGGTCCTGGCCTATCCGGTGATGGAACTCTCCTACGAGCACATCAGTGGCTACGCGGCGCTCCTGTCCGAGCACTCCGCCGACCTGGGCGGGCAGATGGACGGCTGGTCGGCGCTCTGATCGGCTGATGCTGCACAAGGAACGGCGCCTTCGGGCGCCGTTTTTTATGGTGCGCCAGGCATGGCGC
>NZ_AMZB01000088.1 GCF_000313755.1 Pseudomonas nitroreducens TX1
CGAGTTCGAGTCTCGTTTCCCGCTCCAAAATCGAAGCGCCGTCCACCAGGACGGCGTTTTCGTTAAACCTCCAGCGAATGCGGACGGTTACAGCAAGTTGATGCGGGAATAGCTCAGTTGGTAGAGCACGACCTTGCCAAGGTCGGGGTCGCGAGTTCGAGTCTCGTTTCCCGCTCCAGAATCGAAACGCCGCCCATCAGGGCGGCGTTTTCGTTTGTGCGGCGAAAAGTTTGCCCCTCGTTGTTCCTCGCCTTCCCCGTCACTGCGCTACCTGCCGTTCTCTCCCGACTGCCAGGCTTGTCGCGGCCTCCCTGCGAAAGCCGTCGTGTGCCTGCATTGAAGAAAATGCTGACGCAGCCCTGAGGAGAATCCCGTTTGTCGCCCCGGACAGGCACCCGAGAATGCCAGCGCTCATCGCCGTGCGATGGAGTGGGGCCCATTCATGAAGCGCTCCAGCGAAGTGGACGGGCATTCGTGGAGCTTGTCGTGATGGGGTTGATGCACAGATGCCGAAGTTGCGCAGTCACCTGAACGCGGCCCAATTGCCGCCAAGCGCAGAGGATCAGGATGACGCGGTCAATGTCCTGTCGGTGTTCGATTTCGACGGCACCCTGACCCGGCATGACAGCTTTCTGCCGATCCTCTGGTTCGCCTTTTGCACTTTGGCTTTCTTCGGCGCCTGGGAGCCATGGTACTTCCTGGCCTGGAATTTTCGTCTTCATCGCCATCTTCGCCTGGTTCACGGTGCCGGACGGCCTGCGCCACCGGGTGTTGTTCCCCGTCTGGCCGAAGCTGGTCGGCAGTCGTTTCTTCATCGCTCGCACGCACCTCGAGACGGAGCTGCGCAAGCCGGAAAACAAGGGCGTCAGCCTGGCCAAGGGCGCGCGGTTCGCTACTCCTTTGTTCCTCTGCCTGGTGGTGGTCGAGGTGTCTGACATGTTGTTCGTTGCCAGTCAGTTATTCCCCGGCAAGGAGGACGACGCCGGCGACGTTTCCGAGCGCTAGCGCGATTTCGCTTGATTCAAGAAAAGCCCGCCTCGCCGCGGGCTCTTTTTCGTGGCCGGCGGTTGCGCGGGGGCGAACCGGTGATCGGAATTTTCAAAGGACACGCCGGGCGCTCGATCACGCCGCGAAAGCCCTGTCCCAGAGCCCTCCGGGGAAGGTGGCACGGGCGCGAAAACGCGTTGGACGACAGGGATTTTCACAAGTTTTTCACGGACTGCAACCGCCGTCGACAGTGGCATGGCCATTGGCCGCACATCGGCAATTTCCTTGATCTAAGCTCCACTCAGGTCGGTCTCGCGATCAGAGGTTTGCATGCGAAATATTCCCGTGGAGAACCTCCGAAGCGCACTGCGGGCCTGTCGCGATAGTTTCCTGTTCGTAGGTTTTTTCAGCCTGTTCATCAACGCACTGATGCTGGTGCCGACCTTCTACATGCTGCAGGTCTACGGCCGGGTGATCACCAGCGGCAGCCTGACCACGCTGACCATGCTCACGCTGATCATGACGCTGCTGGTGATCACGCTCGGGTCCCTGGAATGGGTCCGCTCGCGCATCCTGGTGCGGGTCAGCACGCGGCTCGATGTGCTGCTCAGCCGCCAGGTCTACAAGGCCAGTTTCAAAAGGGCGCTGCACAGTGGCGGGATGGACGCTTCGGCCCAGCCTCTCAACGACCTGACCGGCCTGCGCCAGTTCCTTGCCGGCAGCGGCCTGTTCGCCTTCTTCGATGCGCCGTGGCTGCCTATCTATATCGCGGTGATGTTCCTCTTCCACCCCTGGCTGGGCTGGGTGGCGGTGGGTAGCGCCGTGCTGTTGCTGGTGCTTGCCGTGGTCAACGAGAAGGTGACCGCGCCGGCCCTGGCGCAGGCCAACAAGGAACACATCGCGGCAACGCTCCAAACCACCAAGAACCTGCGCAACGCCGAAGTCATCGAGTCCATGGGCATGCTGGAAACGCTGATGGACCGTTGGGGGAGCCGGCAGCGCAGCGTGCTGTTGCTGCAATCGGTGGCCAGTGACAAGGGGGCGGTGATCAGCACGCTTTCCCGCACCTTCCGCCTGCTGGTGCAGTCGCTGGTACTCGGGCTGGGCGCTTATCTCGCGGTGGATCATCAGGTCGGGCCGGGGATGGTCTTCGCCGGTGCCGTCCTGCTCGGCCGGGCGCTGGCGCCGCTGGACCTGATCATTGGCAGTTGGAAGGGCTTCATCGCGGCCCGCTCGCAGTACAACCGCTTGAACGACATCCTCGAAAAGCTGCAGGCACAACCCCAGCGCATGCCGCTGCCGGCACCCCAGGGGCATATCCAGGTGGAGAACCTGGTAGTGACGGCGCCGGGCTGCACGACACCGATCATCAAGAACATCAGTTTCAGCGTGCCCGCCGGTTGCGTAGTGGGCATCATCGGGCCGAGCGCGGCGGGGAAGTCCACCCTGGTGCGGGCGCTGATGGGTATATGGCCGCCATTGCACGGGGTCGTTCGCCTGGACGGTGCGGACATCAGTACCTGGAACAAGCACGACCTCGGCCCGCACATCGGCTACCTGCCCCAGGACATCGAACTGTTCGAGGGCACCGTCGGCGAGAACATCGCCCGCTTCGCCGAGGTGGAATCGGAGAGGGTCATCCAGGCGGCGAAAATCGCCGGGGTTCACGAGATGATCCTGTTGCTGCCGGACGGCTACGACACCGTCATCGGCAGCGAAGGGCTGATGCTCTCGGGTGGGCAGCGCCAGCGTATCGGCCTGGCTCGCGCACTGTATGGCAGCCCGAGGCTGATCGTGCTCGACGAACCCAATTCCAACCTCGACGATGTCGGTGATCGCGCGCTGGCCGCTGCCATCCACCAGCTCAAGCAGAGCGGCGCGACTGTCTTCGTCATCACCCACCGCACCAACCTCGTTTCCCAGCTCGACCGGCTGATGCTGATGAACGACGGCACCGTGACGCTCTACGGACCGCGTGACCAGGTGCTCGCCGAGCTCACCGCCAGGCAGCCGCCACAGGTGCCGCAGCGCCCGAAGCCGGCGGGCGCCAGCATCGCTCCGGTGGATACCCACAAGGATGACGCCGATGCCCAGTCACCCCATTGAGAGCTTCGCCGACCTGCCTTTGTCGGACCTCAAGGTCCGCCGTCTGGGGGTGGCCATCGTTGCGGTGACCTTCGGCCTGTTCGGCACCTGGGCGGCGTTCGCCCCGCTGGACGGCGCCGTCTATGCGCCCGGCGTGGTGACCGTGCAGGCCTACCGCAAGACGGTGCAGCATCCGGAGGGCGGCATCGTCAAGGAAGTGCTGGCGCATGATGGCGACATCGTCAAACGCGACGCCCCATTGATCGTGCTTGACGATGCCCAGCTGCGATTCGAATACGAGATGACCCGCAGCCAGCTGATCGCCGCCGAGGCGATGGAGGCGCGGCTCAAAGCCGAGCGCGACTCGCGTGGGGCCATCGACTTCGAAGGGGTTGGCGACCTCGCCAGTTCGCGCGGTGAGGAGGCGCGGCAGAGCGAAACCCAGGTCTTCAATGCCCGCCAGGGATCGCGGCAGGGGCAGATATCCGTGCTGCGCGAGCGCATCGGCCAGTTGAACCAGCAGATCGACGGGCTGCAATCGATGATCGGTGCCAAGGGCCAGTTGGCGAACTCCTACGGCGGCGAAATCGATGAGTTGTCCGACCTGCTCAAGCAAGGCTACGTCGACAAGCAGCGCCTGCTGGAACAGCAGCGCAAGCTGCAGATGATTCGCGCGGAAATCGCCGATCACCGTTCCACGATCAACCGCACGCGCTTGCAGATCAACGAAACGCAGCTGCAGATCCTGCAGATCGACAAGGATTTCAGTGCCGAAGTCGCCAAACAGCTGGCCGAGGTGCAGACACGCATCTATGACCTGCAGGAGAAGCGTTCGTCGCTCGAGGACCGGCTGGGGCGCATCGTCATCCGGGCGCCGGACGCGGGCATGGTGATCGGCATGACGGTGCATACCGTCGGCGGTGTGGTGCGTCCGGCGACGCCGTTGCTGGACATAGTGCCCTCGGTGTCAGAACTGGTGATCGAGGCCCAGGTTCCGCCGGTGGACATCGACCGCGTGGCCATCGGCAAGCGCGCGGACATTCGCTTCAGCGCCTTCAACAGCGCGACCACGCCGGTGATCGAGGGCGAGGTCATCAACGTCTCGGCGGATCGCCTGGTCAACGAGAAGACCAACGCTGCCTATTACCTCACGCGGGTCCGCGTCACCGAAAAAGGGGCTCGCACGCTGGGCGAGCGAAAGTTGCTGCCGGGCATGCCGGCGGACGTGCTGATCATCACCGGGCAGCGCACCCTGTTGCAGTACCTGATGCAACCGGCGCGCAACGCCCTTTCCCAATCGATGATCGAGGAATGACCATGGACGCATCGACCTTCTGGCTGGCGGGGGTGCTGACGCTGGCGTCGAGTTGCGCGCTGGCGCAGACCTACACGGCGGCGCCCACGGGTGTTGGCGTGGCGCAGGACGCCACCGACCTGCTGCGCCTGTACCATGAGGCGCGGCTGGAGGACCCGCAGATTCTGGCGTCCTACGCCCACGCGCAGGCGGGCAAGGAATACCAGCGCGAAGCCATGGGCGTGCTGCTGCCACAACTGTCGCTCAATGCCGGGACCAACCAGATCCACCAGCGCAACGACCTGATCGACGAGAGCTACGACAGCGAGAACTACAGCCTTGTGCTGCGCCAGTACCTCTACAACAAGGCGGCCTGGGAGAACTACCAGAAGTTCAAGAGCATGGCGGTGCAGTCGGAAAACGAGGCGCTGGACGCCCAGGCGGAGGCCACCGTGGAACTGGCGCGGCGCTATTTCACCGCACTGGCGGCCGAGGATGAGCTGGAGCTGGTGATTGCCGAGCGCCGCACCACCCAGGAAAGCCTGGACCGGGTCAATGCGCTGTACGCCCGGCAATTGGCCCTGGTGACCGACCAGCTCGATCTGCAGGCCCGCGTGGACCTGCTTGCGGCCCAGGAACTGGAAGCGCGCAACCAGGCGACCATCAGTCGCGAGGCATTGACGGAAATAGTGGGGCGGCCGGTGAAGGAGCGGCTCAGTCGGGTCCGCGATGACGTACGCCTGCAGATGTCGGAGCAGAGCCTTGACGCTTGGGTGCGTGATGGCGTCGCGCTGAACCCGGCGCTCAAGGCCAGGCAGAGCGGCGTCGATGCAGCGGAAGCGGCGCTGCGCAGCGGCAAGGGAGGGCATTATCCGACCCTGAGCCTGAACCTCAGCGCACAACAGACCAACGAGGGCTACAACAACTCCCTGGCGCCGCGCACCGACAGTTATGTTGCCGGCGTCGGACTGCAGGTGCCGATCTACAGCGGCGGCTCGACCTCGGCGCGGGTGCGCGGGCTGTACCAGGACCAACTGGTGGCGGAGGAGCAACTGGAGGAAATCCGCCGCCGGGTGGTCAAGGAGATCACCAGCGCCTACCTGACGGCCAACTCCAATGGCGAGAAGATCCAGGCCAACCGACTGGCTCTGGTCTCGGCGCACAAGTCGCGCGAGTCGGCGGAAAAGGCGCTGGGCTATGGCATGGTCAACGCGGTGGACGTACTTGCCGCTGTGCGCAACGAATTCCGCGCCCGCCGGGATCTGCTCAAGACTCAGTACGAGTTTCTCAGCAACGTCTTCACCCTGAATCGCTGGGCGGGCAGGCCGCCGATCGAGAGCGTACAGAGCGTGAATGGCTGGCTCAGCGCCGGCGCTTCCAGCGAGGCTCTTCCGCGTCCTTGACCCTCCCGCAGGGCGCTCTCGCGCCCTCGCGTTCCCTGCCTTCATCGTTCGAGAGTGAGCTCTTTCGGCAAGCCAGCGCGCGCCGGTGCCGGCCGTCGTCGTCCTGCTGTCACCCTGGGCCGGAACGGCGATCTTGACGATATTTTGACGAGATCGTCCTTGTTGTAATTTTCCCCAGCCATTCGTCGTTTAATTGACGAATCCCGCTGCGATGGAAAGGCTCATTCCGAGTGCCGCTGATGGTTGCAAGCGTTTGATTTCCGGGAAGTGGCGAGTGTCGGGAGGTGCGGCGCGGAGCGTCGCCTGCCCCGAAATCGAACCGCTGGTCGACGGGTGGCCAAGCGGGTAGAGGACCGGCCTGACCTAGACTCAGATGACCGGTCGAGGGAGCACGGAATCATGTGCAACGTGTTGATGGGCACTCGTGTTGATGCCGCCTCGATGGGTTGTTCGGCTCTTGCGCAACCCCACCGGCCCCTGCGGGTAAAAGGCATGTTCTCGCCAAAGACGTCTCCACCCGCCGGCTACGGTCCTGGCGCCGCAAGCATCCGTTACCGCTTCCGGCGCACTTCCAACTGCTCTTGCCCGGTATGCAGAGCTCCACTGGAAGGGCGCACGCGAAGCCCTTTGAAGAGGGGGTCAGAAAGCCATGTCTGACCACAGAAAAACGATACGGGTGATGCTGGTCGATTGCCGTCCGCTCGTACTGATCGGCCTTCACGATCTGATCAATGCCAGGCGGCCGCGAATGGAGGTCAGCGGCCAGGCCACGACCTACACCTATGCGCTGGACCTCGCCGACCAGCAGCGCCCCGATGTGATCTTCTTCAGCTTCTTCCCGGACGCCCTGAACCCGCTCGAAGTGGTCACCGAACTGACACGCAGCGCGCAAATGAAAGTGCTGCTGCTCAAGGGGCTGTACGAGGCGGTTCCGGCCGCCCAGGCGATAGAGGCGGGCGCGCGGGGCATCGTGCTGGCGGAAGATCCGACCGAATCGATCATCCAGGCCATCGTCAACGTCCATCATCGCGATATCGCACGGGATCGCGCCTGGGCGGGCGGGCTTTCCGGCTACGCGGCCAGTGGGCACGTGCCGCTCAGGTGCAACCACGAGCAGGCCAAGCACGCCCGGCTGACGGTGCGCGAAAGGGAGCTGATCAGCGCCATAGTCGAAGACCCGTCGGCCAAGTACATGAGCATCGCCGAGCGCCTGGGCATCAGCGAACACACGGTGCACAACCACCTGAGCAACATCTACCAGAAGCTCAACCTGATCAACCGCATGGACCTGCTGATGTATGCGTTGAAGCATGGACTGGCTGGCAGCGAAGAGCCGCCGGAGTCTGCGTGGGTTGAGATGGACCGCTCCCCGCACCAGGGCAATGGTTCGTCGTTGCGCAACAATTGAGCGCCGTTGCCGCGCCCGATTGACGGTAAAAATGAAGGGGGGTGGCATCCAGGCCACCCCCGCTTCTTTCCCGCGTGCGAACTAGGTTGCGCTGCCATGCACGATGTCGGTGTTGAGGATGTCGACCCCCACCACTGTGATGGTGGTGATCTGCCCGCCGGACTCCTGGATGCTCACGATGCTGTCGGCGCCGTTGTTGTCGATGTTCTGCACGGTCGACGTGGCATCACCATTGAGGACCAGCTTGTCACGCTGGCCCGCAGTGTCGAAACCGGTGACCTGGTACTTGTTCTCGGTGCGTGCCAGGTCGACGTTGAAGGCCTCGCGGGTGCCGGTCACGCCTGCCAGTACGTAGTCAAAGGTCCCGCCGGCGGCCTTGTTGGCGAACAGGTTGGCGGTGAAGGCGCTGGTCGCGGTGTCGCCATCGCCGTCGGTCACCGTGGCGTTGAACGACAGCTTGACGTCGCTGGCCAGATTCTCGACCTGCCGGATGAACTGGATGGTCGGGATCTTGATCATGCCCTCGGCCATGGTCAGCTGGATGGCATCGATCATCTTGCCGGCGACGGTCTGCACGGTGAAGGATTTCTGTCCGCCAGCCTCGTTCTGCAGGTTGCCCGCCACCACCTTGATCGGCGCACCGGACGTCGTGCCGTCGTCGTAGTAGGCGACGTAGTACAGCGATTCCGAGGCTGGGTCGTAGCCGCCCACCGAGTTGTCGATGAACACCTTCACCGAGGTCAGCAGCGTCTGCGGGTTGGCCACGAAGCTGTCGTCACCGGCGGTGATGCCGGCGCCGCTGCCCTGCAGCACGTTGTTCTTCACGCCGATGCCGGATGTACTGACGTTGAGGGCCTTCTGGTCGTCGATGTACGACGGTAGCGGGTTGGTCTGCAACTGCGCCTCGGTCGGATCGGTTGCGCCCTGTCCTATCCCGGTCAGGATGCTGTTCGCGCCCGTCTGCGGGGCCAGAGCCTTGGCGGCGAAGAAGACGACGGCGTCAGTGCCTATGGTCAACGTCTGTACCGGGTCCGGGCCGCCGGCTCCGAGGGACCCGTTGGCGGTGCTCAGCACCAGCGTCGAACTGAAGCCCTGCACCAGGTCCAGGGTGTAGGTGCCATCGGCCAGCGCCGTCAGCGTGTAGTCGACACTGGTGTTGGCAGTGCTGGCGTTGTTGTCGAAATCACCGGTGAGAGTGCCCGCGAAGTGGTACGCACCATTGATATCCGGCGACGGCGACGTTTCGGTGAGCGTGCCGGTCCCGGTGGTGGTCGTGCCGTTGGGTCGTACCAGGGTGAACTGTCCGTTCGCCAGGGCAATATCCAGGCCCGCTGTGCTGCTGCCGTCGGCGCCGAAGGAATGGTCCCAGTAGCCGGTCTGCGCCAGGGTACTGCCGGTGCCGACGATGTTGCCGAAGGCCAGCGACGGGCCGTCGTCGTAGAACATCAGGTTCTGTCCGATGTTCAGGGTCGCCTGGGCTGTGTCGCCATCCTTGTCGGTCGCGGTTGCAACGAGTTTCACCAGGTTGTCCGCGCTGAGGGTCCTGCTGTCGTTGGGGTCGGTGACATTCCCGTGGACCACGGCGCGCAGCTGGTCGAGCGTGACGTCACCGTTACTGGCCGCGCTGACGGTGAAGACCAGTGCGTTGCTGATCGCCGTGCGACCTTCCACCACGCCGTTGTTGAGCGACAGGTTGACCACCTGGCCGGTGGCAGTGTCGACCAGCCCGGAGGCGCCGGCAATGACGCTCAGGGCATAGCTCACCGGGGTCGCGCCGGCCCCGTCGGCGCCATAGCTGGGACTGAAGTTGGCGGCGAAGTTCTGCGTGGCGTTGGTGCTGAAGTCGCTTTCGTCCACCGTGAGGGTCGGCTCGGTGCCGGTGGTGCCGATAGTCGGCCCGTCATCCTTGAAGATCAGGTTCTGGCCGATGTTCAGCGTGGCCTGGGTGCTGTCGCCTTCCTTGTCGGTGACGGTGGCGGTCAGGGTGACCAGGCTGTCCGAACTCAGGGTGCGTGAGTCATCGGGATCGTTGGCGTTGGCGTGGACAATGGCGCGCAACTGGTCGAGGGTGACGTCGCCATTGGCGGCCACGCTGACGGTGAATACCAGGTCGTTGCTCACGGCGCAGCGGCCTTCCACCACGTTGCCGTTGAGCGAGAGGACCACCGATTGGCCGGTGGTGGTGTCGGTCAGCCCGGAGGCCCCGGAGACGCAGCCCAGGGTGTAGGTGACAGTGCCACCGCCGTCGGCGCCGAACGAGGCGGTGAAATTGGCGGCAAAGCCCTGCAGCGAGTTGGTCGTGAGATCCGACTCGTCCACCGTCATCACCGGCTCCGTGCCAGCGGGGCTGACGGTCGGCCCGTCATCCTTGAACAGCAGGTTCTGGCCGATGTTCAGGGTGGCCCGGGCACTGTCGCCGTCGCCGTCGGTCTTGGTGGCGGTGAGCTTCACCAGGTCGTCGGAGGTGAGAGTCTTCGAGTCATCCGGATCGTTGGTATCGGGGTGGACCACGGCGCGGATCTGGTCCAGCGTGACGGTGCCGTTGGCAGCTACGCTGACGGTGAATACCAGGTCGTTGCTGACCGCTGTGCGGCCTTCCACCACGGCGCCGTTCATGGACAGGTTCACCGCTTCGCCGGTGGCTGTGTCCACCAGTCCCGAGGCGCCGGCGATCACGCTCAGCGCGTAGGTCAGGGTGCCCGCGCCGTCGGCGCCGAAGGCCGAGGTGAAGTTGGCGGCGAAGCTCTGCGAGGCGTCGGTACCGAGGACGGTTTCGTCCACCGTCAGCGTGGGTTCGGTACCGGTGGTGCTGATGCTCGGGCCGTCATCCTCGAAGATCATCTTCGAGCCGATTTCGACGGTGGCGGTGGACACCTGCAGCAACTTGAAGCCGCCGATGTCGAAGTCGGCGTGGTCATTGCCTTTGGCATCGACCGCCGCGCCGTTCTCGACGAGCACGCGGTTGTGATCCGCCGTGGTGGTGTACTCGATCTTGTATCCGGCCAGCACGCCGGTGATGGTTGCCACGCCGCCAGTGATGGTGATGACGATGCCCGGGTCGTTCACCGAGCCGTTGGAGTTTTCCAGCACCGCGCCGGTAGTACTGTTCAGGACGCGGACGTTGGTGATAGCGACCGTGGTGTCACCGGCATAGCCGTCGATGAAGGCGTTGCCCGCCTCGGCGGCGGTGCTGAACGCGCTGATCTTGACGATGGCGCTCTTGCCGCTCTGCAACTGCACGACGTCGAAGCTGGCGGTCTTGGCGTTGAACATCTGGGTGAAGTCGATGTTGGCTTCGACATCGGCCTCGTTCTGGTCCAGGTTGGGGATGGTCATGTCCTGTCGGGCACCGGTAACGAAGGTGAAGCGGATGCCTTCCTGCTCGACGATCATCTGGTTGTTGGTGCCGAAGGTGGTCGGGCCGCCGGCCTGGCTGGTGTTGATGGTGTCGCCGGTGGTGATGTTGGCGCCGGTGGACTGGTTGGCCGGGTCCTTGCCGGTGGCGATGATGGTCGGGTCGGTGATGCGTATGACCCCGTTGTCATTCACCGTGGTCGGGGTCGCCGTGGTGAACATCAGGAACAGATTCTGCCCGGACGGGGCGTCGGCCAGGCTGAAGGTCAGGTCCTGGCTGGTGCCGATGTAGACCTTGTTCAGGAGGTTGAGGGCATCATCGGCATTGGTGCCGTCCGGGTGCTTGAGTGGCTGGTATTCCACGGTCCAGATCTTGCCGCCGCTGACCGGCGAGCCGGTTTCCTCGATATAAGCGGCGAACACGATGGTGCCGTTGGCGCCGCCGGCGCGCCCGAGCAGGACGTTGTTGTTGGTGGCGTCGGTGTAGAGAAGGATGTCCACCCCGGCGAGGGTGTCCAGGCCGCTGTCCAGGCCATTGAGCGGCGCGCCGCCGCTGCCGGTGAAGAGGATGTCGGTGATTGCGCCACCTGGAGCGGCGCTGATGGTGAACGCGTTGCTGCCGGTATTTCCGGCTGCACCGGTATAGCCGCTCAGGGCGGCGCCCGACGCAGTGCCGGCACCCAGCGCTGTCAGGCGGGCGGTGAAGGCGGCGGGCAGGGAGGCGAGGAGGATGTCGTTGTCATTGGCGTCGCCCGCCGGGCTTGGGGTTGCCGTGGCGTTCTGCAGGCCGGCGGTTTCGTCCAGCGAGACGGTCACGCCGGTGGCCGATACGATGGGGCCGGCGTCAGTAAAGGTGGCGGTCGCCGTGGCGCCGTCACTGGAAGCGGAGAGCAGGAATCGCGCCCCGGCCGAGTCGTCCGGGTCGACGTACCAGGAAGTGGTCACGCTGCCGTTGACCAGGCCGTCCAGGTCGCCGGCGCCGCCGTCGGTCACGTACCAGGGGGCGTGGCCGGCACCGGCGCTGGTGTTGAGCACGTCGTCCGGCGTGCCCCAGACGCCGTCGGCGCCCGGGCCGGTGGCGTGGTCCACCTCGATCTTCACGGTGCTGCCGGCGGTGAAGCCGCTGGCGGTAATGATGGCGGTACTGCCGGGCGCGTAATCGTTCTGGTCGGTGGCCACGGAAGGAGCGGTGCTGTCATCTGCGGTGGGGCGCGTTGGCGACGCAATCTTCTTATGGATGGTCATGATGTTCTCCCGAGCATTTCCATGCGTGGTGGCCAGACCTCGACTGCTGGCCTTTTACTGCTACATGCCACGACTATGGGGACGCACCGGGGAATTCGCATCGGCCGATACTCCCAGGCAAGGTGGGAGTTTCGGACTAGGCAGGCCAGGCAGCGCAGGCGCCGGGTGGTTGCAGCGCTGCGCTTGCGGACGAGAGGCAGAAGCGTCGTTTTTCGACGAATCGTGGGTAAAAGCTGGCGATTGTCCACGAAAAAGCCCGCATCATGCGGGCTTCTTTGGTTCTGCTCGAGGCTCAGTGCTTCGCTGTGTCTTCCGGCAGGGCAAGCAGTTGCTTTTCACGGTTCCAGTCGAAGGGCTCGCCGTTTTCTTCGGCCTCGAAGCGACGCTCGTCGAGCTGCTGGTACATCTGCAGTTCTTCGTCGGGCATGTAGTGCAGGCAGTCGCCGCCGAAGAACCACAGCAGGTCGCGCGGGATCAGGTGGGCGATCTGCGGATAGCGGTGGAAAATCTGACTGATCAGGTCCTGGCCCAGATATTGGGCGCCTTCCGGGTCGCGCGGCAGTTCCACCAGCAACTCGTCGAAGCGCTCGAGGAACAGGCCGTGGTTGTCCTCGGGAACCTGCTCGGCTTCGCCCAGGGCGCCAAGGATCATGCGCAGGTGGTTGAGCAGGGCGATGTGGTGGTCGAGATAGGCGCTGGCCATGGGATTCCTCTGGAGCTGTGTACAAACGGCCGGGGAGTATATCGGGTTTCGCCGCCGCTGCCGTCGGGACGATCAACGGAGCGGGCGCATCTGGATCTGCCGGCGCTGGTTGTCGATCTGCTGGCGCTGCTGGTCGAGGATGCGCTGCTGCTGTTGCAACTGTTGTTGCTGCAGGTCGTTCTTCTGCCGCTGGATCATCTGGTCGCTCTGCCGGCGCTGTTCGTTCCAGCGCTGCTGGTTATCCTGCTGGCGCTGCAGGTCCTGCTGCTGCCGCTGCAGGCGCTGGTCTTCGTAATTCAGGCGCTGGCTGTCCAGCTGGTTCTGTCGCAACTGTTGCTGGCGGCGCAGACTGTCCTGCTGTTGCTGGACAGGGTCGATGACCGGGCTCGGCGCTGGCGCCGGGCGTGGCCGGCTGGGGTAGAGCCAGGGGTCGGCCTGGGCGCTGCCGGCCAGCAGCACGAGCAGCAAGAGGAGGGATCGACGCATCGGCGGTTCTCCATGAAGGGTATGCCTTGAGTGTGCACCCGATAGTCCGGATCGGCATTGCTGTGCGTCGGAGAAAAAAGAGGCGCCCGAAGGCGCCCCGTGCGTGAAAATCGCAGTCACTCGGCCTTGCCGGCCAGTTCTTCCTTGGAGAAATCATCCACGTCGATCACCGCGCGGCGGGCGCTTTCGGCGGCGTGCAGGGTTTCCGCTTCCGCGTCCTCCAGCACGCCTGCGTCACGCGCAGCGTCGATAGGCGACTGCCCCGGTTTGGGAGTGACGCCATGCTCCTTGAGCGCCTTGTGCAGTTTCTTCTGCAGAGGCGCGGCGGCAGCGAGTTGGTCGTAGGCGAAGGTGAGCTTGGCGACGGGATCGTCTGCGCCGGTGGGCAGGTGCGCGCCGGCGAGGATCGCCTGCAACGCCGGGTCGCTGAGCGGGCGGCCGAGGATGTCGGCGATCTGCGCATCCAGCGCATCGCTCGGGCCACGATGGCGACGACCCAGCGGCAGCACCAGCACACGCAGCAGGCAGCCGAAGGCTCGGTTGGGGAAGTTGTCGATCAGGTCGGCCAGCGCGGCTTCGGCTTTCTCGAGGTTTTCCTCCATGGCCCAGTGCAGCAGCGGATGCAGGTAGTCCGGGTTGTCCAGGTCGTGGTAGCGCTTGAGTGCGGCGGAGCCCAGGTAGAGGTGGCTCAGCGCATCGCCCAGGCGCGCGGAGAGGCGCTCGCGGCGCTTCAGCTCGCCGCCGAGCATCATCATGCTGAAATCGGCGAGCAGCGCGAAAGATGCGGCGAGGCGGTTCAGCGCACGGTAGTACGGGCGGCTGACGCGGTCGCCCGGCACCTGGTCGAAGCTGCCGAAGCCCAGGCCCAGCAGCAGGCTGCTGGCGGCGTTGCTGACGGCGAAGCCGATGTGGCTCAGCAGCAGTTCGTCGAACTCGCGCTCGGCCTGGTCCTGGTCCTCGCGGCGGGCCAGTTCCATCTCCTTGAGCACATACGGATGGCAGCGGATGGCGCCCTGGCCGAAGATCATCAGGTTGCGCGAGAGGATGTTGGCGCCCTCGACAGTGATGAAGATCGGCGCGGCCTGCCAGGAACGGCCCAGGTAGTTGTTGGGCCCGAGGATGATGCCCTTGCCGCCGTGGATATCCATGGCGTGGGCGATGCACTCGCGGCCGCGTTCGGTGAGGTGGTACTTGAGGATGGCCGACAGCACCGAGGGCTTTTCGCCCAGGTCCACCGCGTTGGCGGTGAGGATGCGCGCGCTGTCCATCATCCAGGCGTTGCCGCCGATGCGGGCGAGGGCTTCCTGGATACCTTCGAAGGCCGACAGCGGCACGTTGAACTGCTCGCGCACCTGGGCGTAGCGGCCGCTGACGTAGCTGCCGGCCTTGGCGGCGCTGGTGCCCACCGCCGGCAGCGAGATCGAGCGGCCCACCGACAGGCAGTTCATCAGCATCATCCAGCCTTTGCCGATCATTTGCTGGCCACCGATGATGTAGTCCAGCGGCACGAACACGTCCTTGCCGGAGTTGGGGCCGTTCATGAAGGCGGCGCCCAGCGGCACGTGGCGACGGCCGATCTGCACGCCGGGGGTGGCGGTGGGGATCAGCGCCAGGGTGATGCCCAGGTCTTCTTCCTCGCCCAGCAGATGGTCCGGGTCATGGCACTTGAAGGCCAGGCCGAGGAGGGTGGCCACCGGGCCGAGGGTGATGTAGCGCTTCTCCCAGGTCAGGCGCAGGCCGATGACTTCCTCGCCTTCCCACTGGCCCCTGCAGACCACGCCGACGTCGGTCATGCCGCCGGCATCGGAGCCGGCCTGCGGGCTGGTCAGGGCGAAGCAGGGGATCTCGTCGCCGCTGGCCAGGCGCGGCAGGTAGCGCTGGCGCTGGGCATCGGTGCCGTAGTGCAGCAGGAGTTCGGCGGGGCCGAGGGAGTTGGGCACCATCACGGTGGAGGCGAGGTCGCCGCTGCGGGTGGCGAGCTTCATCACCACCTGCGAGTGGGCGAAGGCGGAGAAGCCCTTGCCGCCGTATTCCTTCGGGATGATCAGGCCGAAGAAGCCCTGGTTCTTGATGAACGCCCAGGCCTGGGGCGGCAGGTCCATGTCCTTGCCGACCTGGTAGTCGTCGATCATTGCGCAGAGCTGCTCGGTGGGGCCGTCGACGAAGGCCTGCTCCTCTTCCGTCAGTTGCGCGCGGGGATAGGCCAGCAGGGTGTGCCAGTCCGGGCGGCCGCTGAACAGCTGGCCGTCCCACCAGACGGTGCCGGCCTCGATCGCTTCGCGTTCGGTCTCGGACATTGGCGGCAAAGTCTTCTTGAACCAGGCGAACAACCGCGAGGTGAACAGGCTGCGGCGCAGGTCGGTGGCAAGGATGGTTACTGCGACCATGGCCCAGAGCAGCCACAGCAGCACCATCCAGCCATGAGCGTGGCTGAACAGGCTCATCAGTGCGAGGTACACGGCGACGATGCCGAGTGCCTTCAGGGGCGCGGCGCGGCGGTGCGCGAGCCAGGCGACGCCAAGGATCAGGACGAGTAACCAGACGAGCAACATGCGGATTCCTCCATGACAGTCCACCCCGGCGACAGCAGGCCGCGGCGGGCTTGGTGACGAAAGTGCGCGGGCACAGCGGTGGGCATCGCCGATCAGGCTCCCACTCCATCATGCATCGCAAGCTTAGCTGGCCGGACAGGACCGATGGCCGCATGGCCGGACAGCTTGGCCGGATCGCCTTGTCGGGCAGGCGACGCCGCTGGTTAGACTGTTGACGCCATCAAGGACGAAACCCCGGAGACAGCGCCATGCAGCAATACCTCAAGCCCAGCCGGTTCGTTGATAGTGACCACCCGGGGGTAATCGAGTTCGCTCTAAATCACCGCGGTGACGGCAGTACACCGCTGGAGCAGGCGGTAGCCCTGTATTACGCCGTGCGCGATCGGATTCGCTACAACCCCTACGTGTTCAGCCCCGACCCGCAGACGCTCAAGGCGAGCCATGCGCTAGAGGCCGGGCAGTCCTACTGCGTGCCCAAGGCCACGCTGCTGGCGGCCTGCGCCCGGCATTGCGGCATCCCCGCGCGCATCGGCCTGGCCGACGTGAAGAACCACCTGGCCACGCCGCGCCTGCTGGAACTGCTGCGCAGCGAGGTGTTCGCCATGCATGGTTACACCGAGTTGTTCCTCGAAGGCCGCTGGGTCAAGGCTACGCCAGCCTTCGACATCGGTCTGTGCGAAGCCTTCGGCGTGCTGCCGCTGGAGTTCGACGGGCGCAACGACAGCGTCTTCCACGCTTTCAACCGCGACGGTGAACGGCACATGGAGTACCTGCGCGACCACGGCCAGTTTCCCGATGTGCCCGAGGAGTTCTTCTTCGGTTACCTCAAACAGTGCTATCCGCACCTGTTCAACGGTGGCGCCGCTGCGCTCGCCGGCGATATGCGTGCAGAAGCGCGCGGCGCATGAACGCTGTCGCTCCCATCAAAGCAATCGCCCATGAACGTAATCGCCCATGAACGTAATCGATAGTAACCATCAGTACGCGAGTCTTTTTTCCTCGCGCCTTTGCCGGTAGGGTGCCGTCATCCGAAGTCGCGTCCGCCGGGCGCGATACCAACGACGACAAGAGAGGCGCAGCATGCTCAAGATCTGGGGCCGGAAGAATTCCTCCAACGTGCGCAAGGCGCTCTGGTGTGCGGAAGAGGCGGGCCTGGCCTACGAGCGGATCGATGCCGGCGGCGCATTCGGCGTGGTCAACGACGCGCCTTATCGTGCGCTGAACCCCAACGGCGTGGTGCCGACGCTGGACGATGAAGGCTTCATTCTCTGGGAGTCCAACAGCATCGTCCGCTACCTCGCCGCGCGCTACGCTCCGGACCTTTACCCGCAGGACCTGCAGCAACGCGCCAGCGCCGAGAAATGGATGGACTGGACCACCTCGTCCCTGGCAACGCCGTTCCGTACCGTGTTCTGGGGGACGGTGCGCACGGCGCCGGAGCAGCGCGACGTTGCCGCCATCCAGGCCGCCATCGATACCTGCGCGGGCCTGCTGGCGGTTCCTGAGGCGGCGCTGGCGAAGCAGCCGTACCTCACCGGCGAACAATTCGGCATCGGCGACATTCCGCTGGGCTGCTTCATCTATGCTTGGTTCGAAATGCCTATCGAGCGCCCGGCACAGCCGCATCTCAAGGCCTGGTACGAACGCTTGAAGGCGCGTCCGGCCTACCGTGCCGCGGTGATGACCGACCTGACCTGAATGCCTGCGCGCGCCGCGGAGGTTGCAATCCTCGCGGCGTACCCTTATCAAGCAGGCCTTTTTTCCATAGACATGCGTCTTTCCACCGACTTGCAACGGGAAAACCCATGAGTTCCGCGCTGTCCATCCGTCAACTGACGAAGACCTACGGCAACGGCTTCCAGGCCCTCAAGGGCATCGATCTGGACGTCGCCGAGGGCGATTTCTTTGCCTTGCTGGGCCCCAACGGCGCCGGCAAGTCCACCACCATCGGCATCCTCTCCACCCTGGTGAACAAGACCAGCGGTACGGTCAACGTGTTCGGCCATGACCTGGACAAGGACCCGTACGGCCTCAAGCGCTGCCTGGGCGTGGTGCCCCAGGAATTCAACTTCAACCAGTTCGAAAAGGTGTTCGACATCGTCGTCACCCAGGCCGGCTACTACGGCATCCCGATGAGCGTGGCCAAGGGCCGCGCCGAGAAATACCTGACCCAGCTGGGCCTGTGGGACAAGCGCAATTCCGCCTCGCGCGAGCTCTCCGGTGGCATGAAGCGCCGCCTGATGATTGCCCGCGCGCTGGTGCACGAGCCGCGCCTGTTGATCCTCGACGAACCCACCGCCGGTGTGGACATCGAACTGCGCCGTTCGATGTGGAACTTCCTCACCGAGCTCAACGACGAAGGCATCAGCATCATCCTCACCACGCACTACCTGGAGGAGGCCGAGCAACTGTGCCGCAACATCGCGATCATCGACCACGGCACCATCGTGGAGAACACCAGCATGCGCAAGCTGCTGAGCAAGCTGCACGTGGAGACCTTCTACCTGGACCTGCAGGGCACCCTGAGCGAGGCGCCGAAGCTGGATGGCTACCCGGTGCGCCTGGTTGATGATCACACCCTGGAGGTGCAGGTGGACAAGTCGCTGGGCATCAACGGCCTGTTCGTCCAGCTCAACGCCATGGGCCATCAGGTGCTGAGCCTGCGCAACAAGAGCAACCGCCTGGAGGAGCTGTTCGTGTCGCTGGTGGAGAAGAATCTGTCGAAGGTGGCGGTATGAGTCACGAACTGCGCGCCAACTGGGTCGCCCTCAACACCATCGTCTACCGGGAAGTCCGCCGCTTCCTGCGCATCTGGCCGCAGACCCTGCTGCCGCCGGCGATCACCATGGTTCTGTACTTCGTCATCTTCGGCAACCTGATCGGCCGGCAGATCGGCGACATGGGCGGCTTCACCTACATGCAGTACATCGTGCCGGGGCTGATCATGATGTCGGTGATCACCAACTCCTACGGCAACGTGGTGTCGAGCTTCTTCGGCAGCAAGTTCCAGCGCAACATCGAGGAGCTGCTGGTCTCGCCGGTCTCGCCGCACACCATCCTCCTGGGCTTCGTCTGCGGCGGCGTGCTGCGCGGGCTGGCGGTGGGTGTGATCGTCACCCTGCTGTCGCTGTTCTTCACCGACCTGCAGATCCACCACCTGGGCATCACCGTGCTGGTGGTGGTGCTGACGGCCGGGATCTTCTCCATGGGCGGTTTCGTCAATGCCGTGTTCGCGCGCAACTTCGACGATATCTCCATCGTCCCGACCTTCGTGCTGACGCCGCTGACCTACCTGGGCGGGGTGTTCTACTCCATCACGCTGCTGCCGCCGTTCTGGCAGACCGTGTCGCTGGCCAACCCGATCCTGCACATGGTCAACGCCTTCCGCTATGGCATTCTCGGTGTCTCCGACATCCGCATCGGCACGGCGGTGATCTTCATGCTGGTGGCGACGGTGGTGTTGTATTTCTTCTGTGTGCGCCTGCTGGTGAGCGGCCGCGGCATGCGCCAGTGAGCGGCGCGTTGCGCTGATGAAAAAGGCCCCGGTTGGGGCCTTTTTCTTTTTTGATATCTCGCGGTGGGTAAGTCCCCCTGTAGGCGCTACTGCGTGAACTCGATGACGAACCGCGTCCACCCATCGGCCGACTCACAGCGAATCTCCCCGCCATGGGCGCGGACGATTGAGCGGCAGATCGCCAACCCCAGTCCGGCATGTTCTCCCTGGCCTTCGCGGCGGGCCGGATCGGCGCGGTAGAAGCGGTCGAACAGGCGTGGCAGGCGTTCGGCGGGAATCTCCCGCCCTGGATTCTCCACGCTCAGGCGGCCCGGCTCCAGGCGAATGCGAATCTGCCCTCCGTCCGGGGTGAAGCGCAGGGCGTTGTCCAGCAGGTTGGCCAGTACCCGACGCAGCAACGCGCGGTCGCCCTCTACCGACAGCTCGCCGTCGCGCTCCAGGGCAATGGATTTTTCCTCGGCCAAAGGCCCGTAGAACTCCAGCAACTCGTCCACCTCGCCGGCCAGCGCAAGGGGCTGGCTGCTGGGCATGAGCAGGCCATGGTCGGCCTTGGCCAGGAACAGCATGTCGTTGACCATCGCGGTGAGCCGCTCCAGCTCCTCCAGGTTGCCGTGCAGCGCCTCGCGGTACTCCTCCAGTCCGCGCGGGCGCGACAGCACCACCTGGGTCTGGGTCAGCAGTCCGGTGAGTGGCGTGCGCAGCTCGTGGGCGATGTCGGCGGAGAAGGCCGACAGGCGCTGGAAGGCCTCTTCCAGGCGCGCCAGCATGGCGTTCAGCTCCCCGGCCAGGCCGCGCAGCTCCTGCGGCATCTGCCCGGCGTCGAGGCGGGTGGTCAGGGAGTGCGCGCTGACCTGCGCCGCCATCTCGCTCATTTGCCGCAACGGGCGCAGGCTGGCGCGTGCGGCCCAGGCACCGAGCAGGGCGGTGGCCAGGGCGGAGAAGCCCATGGTCATCCAGATCAGCCGCTGCATGCGCTGCAGGAAATGCTGGTGGTGGGTGATGTCGAGGATCAGCGTCAGTTGCGGGCCGTCGGATCGCTCGGCATTCAATGGCGCTTGCAGTTCGCGGTAGGCAGGGGGTTCGTCGCTGGCCATGCTCATCGTCGGCAATTGCCAGAACCAGCGTTGCCCATCGTGGCCTTGCAGTCGCAGGCCGAGGTCGGGATGGCGCTCCAGTTCGCGGCGCAGCTCGGCAAGGTGCGGTGCGAGTTGGTCGGCGCTGCCAACACCGTTCAACACGTCGCGGAAGATCGCCAGTTTGCCGTTCAGCAACTGCTGGTCCAGCTCGATGAAATGCGCCTCGCTGGCGCGGCTGAACACGATGCCTGCCAGCAACGACACGGCAGCGGTGCAGGCGGCGAACAGCAGGCTCAGGCGCAGGCCGAGGGACAGGCGCGCAGTCATGCTTCGCGCTCTTCCAGCACGTAGCCCATGCCGCGCACGGTGTGTATCAGACGCTGCGGGAAGTCGTCGTCGACCTTGGCGCGCAGACGGCGGATGGCGACTTCGATGACGTTGGTGTCGCTGTCGAAGTTCATGTCCCATACCTGGGAGGCGATCAGCGACTTGGGCAGCACCTCGCCGCTGCGGCGCAGCAGCAGTTCCAGCAGGGCGAACTCCTTGGCGGTCAGGTCGATGCGCTTGCCGGCGCGGTGCACGCGGCGGCGCAGCAGGTCCAGTTCAAGGTCAGCCAGCTGCAGGGTGGTTTCCTGCAGCTGCTGGCCACCACGGCGCAACAACGTGCGCACCCGGGCCAGCAGCTCGACGAAGGCGAAGGGTTTCACCAGGTAGTCGTCGGCGCCCAGTTCCAGGCCGCGTACGCGGTCTTCCACGGCATCGCGGGCGGTGAGGAACAGCACGGGCACCGCGCTGCCGGTCTGGCGCAGCGCCTGGAGGATCTGCCAGCCGTCGCGGCCGGGCAGCATCACATCGAGAATCAACAGGTCATGTTCGCCGGCCAGGGCCAGTTGCAGGCCTTCGTCGCCGTCGGCGGTCAGGTCGACGGCGAAGCCGGCCTCGCTCAGGCCCTGTTGCAGGTACTGGCCGATGCGCGGTTCGTCTTCGACGATGAGGAGTTTCATCCGGGTATCCATTGGCGCGCTCGATGCGCGGCTGTCATCAGGGTAATGGGGCGGTCAGCGAACTGACAGTGTCGGCGTTGCAGACTGGCGGCGTATTCATTTTCCAGCGCCATCGAGGAGCCTGCCATGCACCTGATCATCTCCACGCTGTTTGCCGTGCTGTTCTTCCCCGTCACGCCGGCCCTGGCTGACGGAGGAGGGGATATCACTTTCCAGCGCATGCAGGAACAGGCCGCCACGGTGCGCCAGGCCTGCTGAATCCGCTTCATCGTGCTGTCCTTGCCCGCCCTCTGGCGGGCTTTTTTTCGCCCTCTTTATACCCCGCCGCGGGCGCGCCGGCGCCAAGCTGACAGAGTTGTAATCTTCCTGACAGCCAAGCCTCAGGCGCCGCCAGCGACCATGGTCATCGTCTTGGAGAGGAGATTCGCCATGTCCCTGCGTCATCTGCTGCACGCTTCCGTCCTCGGCCTCGCCGCCGCCATCAGCCTGCCGGCCCTGGCCGATGCCGGTCACGCCTACGACTTCGGCAAGCCGGCCAAGGCTGCCCAAGCCACCCGCACCGTTCAGATCAAGCTGGGCGAGATGTTCTTCGAGCCCGAAAGCATCGACGTGAGGCCGGGCGAGACCGTGCGTTTCGTCATCCACAACACGGGCAGCCTGCTGCACGAGTTCAACCTGGGCAGCGCCGCCATGCACGCCGGTCACCAGAAGGAAATGCAGCAGATGATGGACTCCGGGATGCTCACCCCCACCGGCATGCAGCACGACATGAGCCAGATGGACCACAGCAAGATGGGCCATGGTGACCAGCCGATGGGCCAGATGATGAAGCACGACGACCCCAACAGCGTGCTGGTGGAGCCGGGCAAGACCGCCGAGCTGACCTGGACCTTCAGCAAGGCCACCAGCCTGGAATTCGCCTGCAATATTCCGGGGCACTACCAGGCCGGCATGGTCGGCAAACTGACCGTCAAGCCCTGAGCGGGAGCGCCGTGATGATTCGCGTAAGGGAATGGGCCCTGGGAGCGCTGCTGCTGGCACCCTTGGCGGTGCAGGCGGGCGTGTACGACCTGACGATTGGCGAGGGCGAGCTGAAGCTGTCCGATGGCGCCCGCAAGGCGCTCACGGTGAATGGCCGCACGCCCGCGCCGGAGCTGCGCTTCAAGGAGGGCGAGGACGTCGAGTTGCGCGTCACCAACACCCTCGACCGCGATACCTCGTTGCACTGGCACGGGCTGATCCTGCCCTACACCCAGGATGGCGTGCCGGGCATCAGCTTCCCCGGTATCAAGCCTGGCGAAACCTTCACCTACCGCTTCACCGTGAAACAGTCCGGCACCTACTGGTACCACGCCCACAGCGACTTCCAGGAGATCGAGGGACTCTACGGCCCGCTGGTGATCGAGCCCAAGGCGCGCGAGCCGTACCGCTACGACCGCGAGTACACCCTGCTGCTGGCCGACTGGCACGACACCCGACCGGAAACCGTGTTCGCCAACCTGAAAAAGCAGAGCGACTACTACAACCGCAACCAACGCACGCTGGGCGATTTCATCGCCGACTCCGGTGCCAATGGCTTCATGGCGACCCTTCGCGACCGACTGGACTGGGGCAGCATGCGCATGACGCCGACGGACATCGCCGACATTGCCGGCTTCCGTTTCCTGGTCAACGGTCAGGACGGCGAGCAGAACTGGACCGGGCTGTTCAAGCCCGGCGAGCGCGTGCGCCTGCGCATCATCAACGGCTCGGGCATGAGCTACTTCGACCTGCGCATTCCCGGCCTGAAGATGACTGTGGTGCAGGCCGACGGCAACGACGTGCAGCCTGTGACGGTGGACGAGTTGCGCATCGCCGTGGCCGAAACCTACGACGTGATCGTCCAGCCGCAGGAAGACCGCGCCTACACCTTCTTCGCCGAAGCCATGGACCGCAGCGGCTACGCCCGCGCCACCCTGGCTCCGCGCGCCGGGATGCAGGCCGAGGTGCCGGCGCTGCGCGGGCGGCCGCTGCTGAGCATGGCCGACATGGGCACGAGTCATGACGGAATGGACCATGGCGACATGGCCATGGGCGAGTCGGAGGATTCGGCCATGAGCGGGATGGATCACTCCAGCATGGCGGGCATGGATCACTCGCAGATGCCCGGCATGGATCACTCGGCCATGGGCGCTGCCGCGCCGAAGTCCGATTACGCGCCGGGCAGCGGGCTGACACCGCAACCGGCCGAGCCGGGCAATCGCCTGCTGGTCTACGCGGACCTCAAGGCCATGCGCCCCTACGCCGACTACCGCGCGCCGGATCGCACCATCGAGTTCCGCCTGACTGGCAACATGGAGCGCTACTTCTGGTCCATCGATGGCAAGAAGTATTCCGAGGCCGAGCCTGTCCGCCTGACCTACGGCGAGCGGGTGCGCATCCGCTTCGTCAACGACACCATGATGACCCACCCCATGCACCTGCACGGCATGTGGATGCAGCTGGACAAGGGCAACGGCCGCTTCAACCCGCTCAAGCATGTGGTCAGCGTGGCTCCGGGCAGCACCCTGGACGTCGACGTGCCCGCCGATGCGCTGGGCGAATGGGCCTTCCACTGCCACCTGATCTACCACATGGCCGCCGGCATGATGCGCAAGGTCATAGTCGAGCCGGCACCCGCCAGCGCCAGCCTCTGAGGAACCGCCATGAAACGCATAGCAACGGTGGCCTGCGCGGCGACCCTGGGCCTGGCCTTGCCCGCCGAAAGTGCCGAGATGGACGACATGCCCATGGGCTCGCTGCTGATCCAGCGCCTGGAAAGCCGCTTCCAGGGCAACGACCAGGCGCTGGGTTGGGAAGCCCAGGGCTGGTACGGCACCGACTACCAGAAACTGCGCCTGAAGCTGGAAGGCGAGCGTGACGCTGGCGGCCCGACCACTGACAACGAGGTGCAACTGCTCTATCAGCACATGGTCGCCGATTTCTGGGACTGGCAAGTGGGGGTACGCCACGATGACCAGCCGGGGCCGTCGCGCAGCTACGCGGTGCTGGGAATCCAGGGCCTGGCGCCGCAGTGGTTCGAGGTGGACGCCAACCTGTTCCTCAGCGAACGCGGCGACCCGTCCCTGCGCCTGGAGACCGAGTACGAGCTATTACTGACCCAGCGGCTGATTCTCGAACCCTCGCTGGAATACAACCTGGCCCTGGCCGATGACCGCGACATTGGCGTGGGCGCCGGCGGTAGCGAACTGGAGGCCGGGTTGCGCCTGCGCTACGAGGTGCGCCGGGAATTCGCCCCGTACTTCGGCTATGTCTGGAGCAGGACCTACGGCCGCAGCGGCGACATCGCCCGCGCCGAGGGCGAGCATGACGAGGAGGGCTACTGGGTCGCGGGGGTGAGGATGTGGTTCTGACCGGCCTGCTCTACGCTCCTACGTGAATTCCTGCGTGAGAGCATGCCCTCTCCCTAACCCTCTCCCTGAAGGGAGGGGGACTGGTTTGGTGCAGGTTGAAACTAACGCGTCAGCCGGCACGGATGGTTCCCTCTCCCTTCAGGGAGAGGGCACTGGTTCGGTGCAGGCTGAAACCCATGCGTCAGCCGGCACGGATGGCTCCCTCTCCCTTCAGGGAGAGGGCGGGGGAGAGGGATGCCCAGGGAGCGATCTTACAGAACAAGACTGTTGCTCTTACCGCGGGATGCCGGCTGTAGCCGGCTCGTCCGCCGCCTGCTGAAAGGGCCGGCGGATTTGTATACACTCGCCGCCTCGCGCCACCACCGCATCGCCGATCCAGCAGGTCCTCCCTATGCAGCATCCCGCCGAACACTCGCCCCTGGGCAAATCCAGCGAATACGTCTCAACCTACGCGCCGGAGCTGCTGTTCCCGATCTCCCGCACCACCAAATGGGCGGAGCTGGGCCTGAGCGCTGAGACCCTCCCTTACCAGGGCGTGGACCTGTGGAACTGCTACGAACTGTCCTGGCTGACCGCGTCGGGCAAACCGGTGGTGGCCATCGGCGAATTCGCGATTCCGGCCCAGTCGCCGAACATCATCGAGTCCAAGTCTTTCAAGCTCTATCTCAACTCGCTGAACCAGACCGCCTTCGACAGCGCCGACGCCGTGCGCGCGGTGATGGAACGTGACCTGTCCGCCGCCGCTGGCGCGCCGGTCGGTGTGCGCGTGCGTGGTCTGGACGAGGTGGCGGGCGAGGGGGTTGCAGTCATCGAAGGTACCTGCGTCGACGACCTGGACATCGCAGTGGAGAGTTACGACCATCCGCGCCCGGAGCTGCTGCGCTGCGACGGCACCCGCCGCGTCGAGGAAGTGCTCTACAGCCATCTGCTCAAATCCAACTGCCCGGTCACCGGCCAACCGGACTGGGGCACCCTGGTCGTGGACTACAGTGGCCCGGCGCTGGATGCCGCGAGCCTGCTGGCCTATGTCGTTTCCTTCCGCCAGCACCAGGACTTCCACGAGCAGTGCGTCGAGCGCATCTACCTCGACCTGCAACGCCTGCTGCAGCCTGCCCGCCTGACCGTCTATGCGCGCTACGTGCGCCGTGGCGGCCTGGATATCAACCCCTACCGCAGCAGCGAAGCGGTGCAGCCGGACAACCGCCGGCTGGTGCGCCAGTAAGCTCGCGGTATAACGCGGACATGAAAAACCCGGCCAATGCCGGGTTTTTCATGTCCGGAAAAGCGATTCCGGGCTCAGATCCCCATGTTCGCCAGGCTCTGCACGATCGAGCGTAGCGTGCCGGCCAGCGTCGGATGGCTCGCCTCGAAGCGCTCCACGGCGAGGTTCACGTTGTCCATCAGGGTCTCGTCGGCCAGCGCCTCTTCATTGGCCAGCTGCAACTCGATGTCTTTGATCAGGGCTTGCAGCGATTCTCGCTCTTGCGCGTCCAGCGGCGGCTGGCGCTCCAGCTGGTCGCGCAGGGCCTGGAGTTCTTCCTGGAGGCGTTGTGTCGGCATGGTGGTGTCCTTCTGCGGTACTGACGCAAAGATGGACCTCGCCCGGCGGGTAAAAGGTCCATCGCCATGCCTTTGAGCTTAACTCGCCGCGCGCACCCTTGCCTGATGCCGATCAACCCGCAGGAGGCGTTCGAGCAGCGGGAAGAAGTGTTCCAGCTCCGGTGTGCGCATGGCTGGGTCCTTGCCCAGGTCGTCCAGGCGGCGCAGGGTCAGTGCGTCCTGGGAGAAGGGCGCGCTGAGGAAGGCGCTGGCGCTGCGCTCGTCGAACGGCCCGCCCTGCAGCGCCAGGCTCTGCCGCGAGGCCCAGGACAGGCCGGCGTGGTAGGCCGGGTCGACGGCGCAGAGGTAGCGCTTGGCGGCCACGTGCAGGCGTATCGGCTGCCAGACGGCTTCGGGTAGCAGCTCGCGCAGCAGGTTGGCGCCGAACTCCTCGTGGCGCTGGTCCTGTTCATCGATCAGCTGCGGGTCTTCATAGAGATGGCCGATGTCGTGGAGCAGGGCCGCGATCACCAGGCTGTCGGAACACCCGGCCCGCTCGGCCAGGGTGGCGCACTGCAGCGCGTGTTCGGCCTGGCTGACGGCTTCGCCGTAAGGCTCGGAGCCGTGGCTGGCGAAGCGCTCGGCCAGTTCGTGGAGGAAGCGATGGCGCTCGTGCTTCATGGTTTTTCTCCTTTCAGGCGGCGGCCGGCAATGTCCTGCAGGCAGGAATCCAACTCGCCCAGATGATCGATGACCGAGTGCACGCCGAGGCGGTACAGGCCCAGCGTCGCCTGTGCGCGCAGGCGGTCGCGGTCCAGGTTGCCAAGGGCATCCCAGTCTCCCGGTGCATGGCCGCACAGTGGGCCGCTGGCGGCCAGGCCGATGGTCCACAGGCCGGCATTCAGTCCCGCCTGGAGCAGGCGCGGTTGGCCGCTGACCAGTACGCAGCCGTCGAGATGCGGGCTGTCGAGCTGCATCAGCGCCTGCCAGCAGGAGTCCGGCGCGGGCCAGGGGCGGCCGGTGATGCCCAGGCCGGTGGCGAGGTGGTCTTCCAGAGCGGTGGCCAGGTGCAACGCAGTGGCGTTGGGCAGTTCATCGAGCCAGGCGCAGGGGACGCTGCGCTGGTGCAGCGTCCGCAGGGCGTCCAGAGCGCCGGGAGTGGCCTCGGCGTGGGCCTGGGCGGCGTCGTCCAGTGCGGACTGAAAACGGTTGCGCTCCTGGGGCTCGGCGTAGCGGCCCAGGGCAAGCTCCAGGGCATGATGTGGGGGTAGAGCGGCAGCTTCGAGCAGGCGCGCCGGCGGACAGTCGGGGCAGGTGCGTTGCAGGGCTACCGGCAGCGTCCTTGCGCCGAAGTCCACCAGGTCGCCCGACAGTCCGAACAGCAGGGTAGTGAAGCGCGGAAGCTGGGCGGTCGCAGGCATGGTGGGCTTTTCTGATAGTTGGTCTAGGCCAGACTAGCGGGCCAATGTGACGGTCCGATGAAGTCGCCCGCCGGGCCGTTATAATCGACGCGCCTTTTTGCGGAAGACGTTCATGCCGGTCGAACCCATGCCTCACTACCTGCGCATCCGCGAGCAGCTGGCGCAGGACGTTGCCAACTCCACCCTCAGCCAGCGCCTGCCCGCCGAACGCGAACTGGCCGAGCGCTTTGGCTGTACCCGCGTGACACTGCGCGAGGCGCTGCAGCAACTGGAAACCGAAGGCGTGTTGTACCGGGAGAACCGCCGCGGCTGGTTCGTCTCGCCGCCGCGCATCCGCTACAACCCGACCCGCACCACCGGTTTCATGGACTATGTGGCGGCCCAGGGACGCGTGCCGCGTACCGAGCTGTTGGCGGCCGAACGCCGCGCCGCCGGGCCGGCCCTGGCACGGCGCATGGGGTTGGGTGGAGAGGCCGAGGTATTCCACATCCTGCGCCGCCGCTGGGTCGACGAGCGGCCGGTGATGCTGGAGGAAATCACCCTGGACGCCAGCTGGTGTGCGGGGCTGCTCGATTTCCCGCTGGATACCTCGCTCACCCGCGTGCTGCGCGAGGAACTGGGCTTGAGCCTGGGCCGCTCGGAGCTGGCCATGCACTCCACCGCGCTGATGGAGGCGCGCGCGACGCCGCTGCAGCTGACCCCAGGCTCGCCGGGCCTGTACGTGGAGCGCGCCAGCTACGTGGAAGACGGTCGATTGGTGGAGTGGGATCAGGAGTTCTGGCGCTCCGATGCACTGGAAATTGTCATCGACGCACGGTATCCCGACTGAAGTGGCACTATGCTTTCAATTGCAAGCAAGCGAAACGGTCCGTGACGCCGAATCGAAATCCTGTTAGATCGAGCCGGGTCTGCAAAACCGTTGCGCCTCTATATAATCTGCCCGCATAGCGGGGCCGCCAAGGCTGGCCCGATTGTCATTCACTGGAGAACTCCCGATGCGCCCACTAGGCGTCCAATGGACCAAACGCTGCTGCAGCCTGCTCGTCGCCGGCCTTGCCACGATCCCGTTCCTGGCGCAGGCCGCCAGCGAAGACGATCCGTGGGAAAGCGTCAATCGTCCGATCTTTACCTTCAACGACACCCTGGACACCTATGCCCTCAAGCCGCTGGCGCAGGGTTACCAGTACGTCACCCCGAATGTCGTGCAGGACGGCGTGCACAACTTCTTCGGCAACATCGGTGACGTGAAGAACCTGGTCAACGACCTGCTGCAGCTGAAGTTCCGCGATGCCGGCGTCGACACCAGCCGCCTGCTGTTCAACACCACTTTCGGCCTGGCCGGCTTCATCGACGTGGCCACCCATATGGGCCTGCGCCGCAACGACGAAGACTTCGGCCAGACCCTTGGCCATTATGGCGTGGGCAGCGGTCCCTACGTGATGCTGCCGCTGCTGGGCCCGAGCACCCTGCGCGATGCCCCGTCGCTGATTCCGGACGCCTACACCGGCCCCTATCCCTATATCGACAACGTCTCGGTGCGTAACAGCCTGCGCGGTGTCAACGTGGTCGATACCCGTGCCGACCTGCTCAAGTCCGAGAAGCTGATCAGCGGCGACAAGTACACCTTCATCCGCAACGCCTACCTGCAGAACCGCGAGTTCAAGGTCAAGGACGGCGAGGTCGAAGACGACTTCTGATCCGTCTTGCGTGCAGCCCTTTCCTGTCCTCCAGCCCGCGCCGATCGTGGCGCGGGCGGTGCCTGCTTGAACCCTTGAGCGGATGGGAGTAGTGTCTGCGCCTTGTCGCGACCGACCCGCGCCGCTGTTCCCTAGAATGAGCGCCAAACCACAACCCCGGCGCCGTTTGCCTGGATGACCCATGCACAAAGCCAGTGCCTCGCTGCTGATTATCGATGACGACGACGTCGTCCGCGAAAGCCTCGCCGCCTACCTGGAAGACAGCGGATTCAAGGTCACACAGGCCACCAACGGCCTGGAAGGCCTGAAAGTCTTCGAGCACCAACTCCCCGACCTGGTGATCTGCGATCTGCGCATGCCGCAGATGGACGGTCTCGAGCTGATCCGTCGTGTCAGCGAGATGGCGGTGGAAACCCCGGTGATCGTGCTGTCCGGTGCCGGCGTCATGAGCGATGCCGTCGAGGCCCTGCGCCTGGGCGCCGCCGACTATCTGATCAAGCCGCTGGAAGACCTCGCCGTCCTCGAGCACTCGGTACGCCGTGCCCTGGACCGCGCCTTCCTGCGTTCGGAGAATCGCCGCTACCGCGAGAAGCTGGAAACCGCCAACCGCGAGCTGCAGGCCAGCCTGAATTTGCTCCAGGAAGACCAGAACGCCGGTCGCCAGGTGCAGATGAACATGCTGCCGGAGACGCCCTGGGAATCCGAAGGCCTGGCCTTCTCCCACCAGATCATCCCGTCGCTGTACCTGTCGGGTGACTTCGTCGACTACTTCCGCGTGGATGCCCGCCGCATCGGCTTCTATCTGGCCGACGTTTCCGGTCACGGCGCTTCGTCCGCCTTCGTCACTGTGCTGCTGAAGTTCATGACCACGCGGCTGCTGTACGAATCCAAGCGCAACGACATGTTGCCGGAGTTCAAGCCGTCGGACGTCCTTGGCCACATCAATCGCGGTCTGATCAACTGCAACCTGGGTAAGCACGTGACCATGCTCGGTGGTGTGATCGATCTGGAAACTGATCGCCTGACCTACAGCGTCGGCGGTCACCTGCCCTTGCCTGTGCTTTATGTCGACGGCGAAGCCCGCTACCTGGAAGGCCGTGGCCTGCCGGTGGGGCTGTTCGGGGAAGCGACTTACGAGGATCATGTCCTCGATCTACCCAAGTCCTTCAGCCTTTCCTTGTTCTCGGACGGAATTCTCGACGTCCTTCCGGGGGCTACGCTGAAGGAAAAGGAGACGGCCTTGCCCGAGCAGGTCGTCGCCGCCGGCGGAACTCTGGATGGCCTGCGTCAAGTCTTCGGACTGGCCAAGTTGTCCGAGATGCCGGATGATATTGCCTTGCTGGTGTTGAGCAGGAACCTTGCATGAGTACCGGTAAAATCCAGTTCGCCGAGCAGGATGGCTCATTTGTCCTGAAGTTCGTGGGCGAAGTCCGACTGACCCTGTGTTCGGCGCTGGATGCCACCATTGAAAAAATCTTCGCCGCGTTGAATTTCTCGGCGATCATCATCGATCTCACGGAAACCCAGAGCATCGACAGCACCACGCTGGGCCTCCTGGCGAAGCTGTCCATTCTCTCGCGGCAGAAGGTCGGCCTGTTGCCCACGCTGGTGACCACCAACGCGGACATCACCCGGCTGCTGCAGTCGATGGGCTTCGATCAGGTGTTCAACATCGTCGATCGTCCGATTCCGTGTTCGGATTGCCTGACCGATCTGCCTCCCCAGGACCAGTCCGAGGAGGTGGTGCGCGGTAAGGTGCTCGAAGCCCACCGTATCCTGATGGGCCTGAACGAGACCAACCGCGAGGCCTTCCACGATCTGGTAAGCGCGCTGGAGCGCCACTGATTCGATGAACCCAATGCAAACCGGCGCCCTGCGGCGCCGGTTTGCATTGGTGCGTCCGCAGGTTTTCAGCGGCCGGAGAGCAGCGCCTCGAGCTTCTCCTGGTCGCGGGCGAACAGGCGGATGCCTTCGGCCAGCTTCTCGGTGCCCATGGCGTCTTCATTCATCTGCCAGCGGAAGGCGCTCTCGTCCAGCACCTGGCGGGCTTCGCCGCCGCCCGGCTGCAACGCACGCGGCAGTTCGCCCTGGGCCTCGGCCAGTTGTTGCAGGAGGTCCGGGCTGATGGTCAGGCGGTCGCAGCCGGCCAACTGCTCGATCTGTCCGAGATTGCGGAAGCTGGCGCCCATCACCACGGTTTCGTAGCCGTTGGCCTTGTAGTAGCGATAGATGCGCGACACGGACTGCACACCCGGATCTTCCGCACCCACGTAGTCGCGATTGGCGGCCTTCTTGTACCAGTCGTAGATGCGCCCGACGAAGGGCGAGATCAGGAATACCCCTGCGTCGGCGCAGGCCGCGGCCTGGGCGAAAGAGAACAGCAGCGTCAGGTTGGTCTGGATGCCTTCGCGCTCCAGTTGTTCGGCGGCGCGGATGCCTTCCCAGGTGGAGGCGATCTTGATCAGCACGCGGTCGCGTCCGATGCCCTGCTGGTCGTACAGCTCGATCAGGCGATGGGCGCGCTGCAGCGTGGCCTGGGTATCGAAGGACAGGCGGGCGTCCACTTCGGTGGAGATGCGCCCCGGAATCACGCCCAGGATGTCCTTGCCCACGGCGACGGCGAAGCGGTCGCAGGCAAGGCCTGCGTCACCCTGTGCGCCTTCGGTGGCGCGGGCCAGGTGCCCGGCGTAGCGGGGCAAGGCGGCGGCCTTCAGCAGCAGCGACGGGTTGGTGGTGGCATCTACCGGCTTCAGGCGGGCAATGGCGTCGAAGTCGCCGGTATCGGCGACAACCGTGGTGTACTGCTTGAGTTGTTCCAGCTTGGAGGTCATGGCGCATCTTCCATAGAGAGTGCACCGACCTTACCCGAGGGCGATGCAACGCTCAACGGGACTCAGTGACCGGCGAGAAGTTCGCCCGCCTGATCGAGCAGTCCGAGGGAATCCTTGGTTTTGTGCACGTCCACCGAGAGCAGCTGGCGGAAGCGTCGCGCGCCCGGGAAGCCCTGGGCCAGGCCCAGGACGTGGCGGGTCACGTGGTGCATGGCGCCGCCCTCGGCGATGTGCCGCTCGATGTACGGGCGCATCCGCGCCAGGGCTTCGGCGCGGGTGATGGCCGGCTCATTCGAGCCATACAGTGCGGCGTCGACCTGGGCCAGCAAATAGGGGTTGTGATACGCCTCGCGGCCGAGCATCACGCCGTCGAAAACCTGCAGGTGCTCGCGGCATTCATCCAGAGTCTTGATGCCGCCATTGAGGACGATCTCCAGCTCCGGGAAGTCGTGCTTGAGCTGCGCGGCGATGTCGTAGCGCAGCGGTGGGATCTCGCGGTTCTCCTTGGGCGACAGGCCTTCGAGGATGGCGATACGCGCGTGGACGGTGAAGCTGCGGCAGCCGGCATCGCGCACCTGGCCGACGAAATCGCAGAGCTCTTCATAGCTGTCGCGACCATTGATGCCGATGCGGTGCTTGACCGTCACCGGGATCGATACGGCATCGCGCATGGCCTTTACGCAATCGGCTACCAGCGCCGGGTGGCCCATCAGGCAGGCGCCGATCATATTGTTCTGCACGCGGTCGCTGGGGCAGCCGACGTTCAGGTTGACCTCGTCGTAGCCGGCCTGCTCAGCCAGCTTGGCCGCCGCCGCCAGGTCTGCCGGGTTGCTGCCGCCCAGTTGCAGCGCCAGTGGGTGCTCGCACTCGTCGTGGCGCAGGAAGCGCGCGGCATCGCCGTGCAGGACGGCGCCTGTGGTGACCATTTCCGTGTAGAGCAGCGCGTGGCTGGAAAGCTGGCGCAGGAAAAATCTACAGTGCCTGTCAGTCCAATCCATCATCGGCGCCACGGAAAAGCGGCGGGAGGGCTCAGGGCGGGCGTTGGTGGTCGGTGCGGCGTCGGTCATGGGTACGGAGTATCTGGCTTCGCAAGGGGCGCGAAATCGCTCGCGCCGGCGGAAAGGGCGAGGATTTTACCGGGGTTGCCGGCGTAGCGCACGGAAACCGGCAGGCGGTCTGCCGCCGGCTTGACCTGGGCGGGCGGTCCGCTTTGGCGCAACTGCTACCCTCTGGGTACCTGACAGAAGGATCTCACTCGATGAAACCCCTATTGTTGATGCTACCGCTGATCCTGCTGGCCGCCTGTTCCTCGCCGGGCAAGCTGAAGGAGGAGGCCCTGGCCTTGCAGTTGGAGAGCGGCAAGTCGCCTTCGGTCTACATGGCCTGCCTGCTGCCGAAATGGCAGGCCATACGCCCTTTGGCGGCGGTGAAGGAGATCCGTTTCGGCTACCGGTTGCAGATGCCGGCTGCCTCGGGCGATACCACCGCGGTGTTGCTGGAGACGACGGCGACGGACAAGGGCAGCGATGTCGTGCTCTATCGCCGTGATGCGCCCAGCCCGGACGACGCCATCGCCCTGGCGGCGCGCAGCTGCCTGTAGCGACTCAAGCAGCGCCTCGTCTACCACTAAGGAACGATAGCCGCCGGGTGCAGCAGGCGGCCTAATGGCTCCGACAAGAATAATCGGGCTCACCGGCAGCGTTCCTGCGCTGCGCAGCGGCAGGGCCCGCCAGAAGAGAGCTGCCGCCATGGGTATCGCGCATCCGCGTATCGTCCTCATCCTTACCCTGCAGACTTGCGGCCTGGTGCTGCTGTTCATTGCCCAGGCGCTGGGCGGCTGGCCACTGTCGTTGTGCCTGCTGCTCATGGCAGGGCTGCTCTGGGGGCCTTGGTTCATCCGCGAGAAGACAGCGCCAGCAGGGGCGCTGGCGGTGCTGCCGGACGTTGCCGAACTGACCCGCGAGCTGTCCCAGGGCACCAGCCGCAATGCGCTGTCCGCCGCCGGAGTGTCCTTCTCGGTGCAGCGCCTGGTGGAGAAGCTGGAGTCCCAGGTGGTGGCCGCCGAGCAGATCGTCGGCAGTGCCGAGGTGATGATCCATACCGAGCGGGCCACATCGAACCTCGCTCGCCAGGCGAAGGAGGCGGCGACCCTCGCCCGCGCTGGCAGTGATACCGGGCGCAGCGAGTTGCAGGCCGCCATCGATTGCATGCGCCAGCTGAGCCAGCGCGCCAGCGCCAGCCGTGCGCTGATCGAGACGCTGAATGCGCGCAGCGAGGATATCCAGCGCGTCACCCAGGTGATCCAGTCCATCGCCAGCCAGACCAACCTGCTGGCCCTCAACGCGGCTATCGAGGCGGCGCGGGCAGGGGAGCACGGACGCGGCTTCGCCGTGGTTGCCGAGGAAGTGCGCGGGCTCGCCGGACGTACCGCCGAGGCTACCGACGAGGTGGGGCAGATGATCGAGGATATCCAGCGCCAGACCGGCGAGGTGGTGGAGCAGATCCGCCAGCTCACCGATGACCTCGGCCTGGGCGTCAGCCAAGTGGAGAGCACCGGCCGGCAGCTGCAGGATATTGCCGGGTTGGCCGCCACCGTGGAAACCCAGATCACCGAGATCGCCGAGGGGGCGGAGATCAACCGCAACCAGCTGGACAGCCTGTTCTCCGCCGTCGAACAGGTGCGCGGCGACCTGCGGGCCAGCGACGAGCAGACTCACCGCCTGGCCGACGCCGCGATGCAGCTGGAGAGCCAGGCGGAAACCATCAGCGAGCGCCTGGCGGAGGTCGCGCTGGATGATTATCACCAGCGCATCTATGACCTCGCCCGCGCCGGCGCCCAGGCGATAGGCGCAAAGTTCGAGGCGGACGTGGACAGCGGCCGGATCGGCTTCGACGACCTGTTCGACCGCGACTACCAGCCGATGCCTGGAACCCGCCCGCAGAAGTTCCGTACGCGCTTCGACCGCTACACGGACGAGGTGTTGCCGCGCATTCAGGAGGACCTGCTGCAACGCCACGAGGGGTTGGTATTCGCCATCGCCTGTACTGCCGAAGGTTACGTGCCCACGCACAACCGGGCGTTCAGCCACCCCCCGAGCGGCGACCTGCAGGTGGACATGCTCAAGAGCCGCAGCAAGCGTCTGTTCAATGACCGCACCGGTGTGCGCTGTGGCAGCCACAACCAGCCGATGCTGCTACAGACCTATTGCCGCGATACCGGCGAGCTGATGCACGACCTTTCGGTGCCGATCTACGTGCGCGGTCGCCAGTGGGGTGGGTTGCGCCTGGGCTACCGTCCGGAGGCCTGACGGCCCCTGCAGGTCGATTGCGGCGCTGCAGGCGGCGTGGGGGCGGGTTTCTCTTGCGATGGCTTGTCGTTGGCACCGCGGCGCCAGGGGCGATTCGCTACCAAGCGCTGCGAAAATAAAAAAAGCCGCGAAGGAGTGTACGCGGCTGGGGGCGGGCGTCCGGGAGACGCCCGCGAAAGGGTTTCAGTGATGCCCGCAGAGGGCGTCGCGGCCGTGCTCGCCGAGGATGTTGAACAGAATGTTCAGCACCACGGCCCAGATCGCGGTCATCGCGATGCCGCTGTGGGTGATCGGCTCCATCCATTGGGGCAGGGCGGCGAAGAAGTCCGGACGCACCACCGGCACCATCCCCATACCGATGCTCACCGCCACCAGCAGTTGGTTGCGGCGGTCGACGATGTCCGCTTCGTGGAGGATGCGGATGCCGCTGGCGGCGACCATGCCGAACATGGCGATACCGGCGCCGCCCAGCACTGCCGGCGGAATCGAGGCCACCAGGAAGGCGGCCTTGGGCAGCAGCGAGAGGGCGATCAAGAACAGCGCGGCGGCGGCGGTGACATAGCGGCTGCGCACGCCGGTCATCTGCACCAGGCCGATGTTCTGGGCGAACGAGGAATGGGTGAAGGTGTTCATGAAACCGGCGACGAACGAGGCGCTGGCGTCGCACAGCAGGCCGCGGCGCAGGCGGTTCGGGCAGATCTCGGTGTCGGTGATCTTGCCCAGGGCGAGGAACATGCCGGTGGACTCGACGAAGATGATCACTACCACCAGGCACATGGACAGCACCGGTGCGAGGTGGAATTCCGGCGTGCCGAAGTGCAGCGGGGTGACCACGTCGAACCAGGGGCGCTGCTCGATGCCGTCGAGGCTGACCATGCCCATGCTGGCGCCGATGATGTAGCCCAGCAGCATGCCGATCAGCACCGAGACGTTGACCCAGAAACCTTTCAGGAAGCGGTTGATCAGCAGGATCACCGCCAGCACGAAGGATGACAGGGCAAGGTATTCGATGGCGCCGAAGTTGGCTGCCGCCTTGCCGCCGCCGGCCCAGTTGATCGCCACCGGGAACAGGCACATGCCGATGGAGGTGATCACGGTACCGGTCACCAGTGGCGGGAAGAAGCGCACGATGCGGCTCATGAACGGCGCGATGACCATGCCGAAGAAGCCGGCGGCGATGGTGGCGCCGAAGATGCCGGTCATGCCCACGCCGGGCATCCCGGCCATGGCGACCATGCTGCCGACGGCGGCGAAACTGGCGCCCATCATCACCGGCATGCGGATGCCCACAGGGCCGATGCCGAGCGATTGCACGAGCGTGGCGATGCCGGCGACCAGCAGGTCGGCATTGATCAGGAAAGCGATTTCTTCGCGGGAGAGACCGGCGGCCTGGCCGACGATCAGCGGGACGGCGACGGCGCCGCCATACATCAGGAGAACGTGCTGGAAGCCGACCAGCAGCAGCTGCAGCAAGGGCAAACGCTGGTCGACGGGCGAGCCGGTATGGGAGCGCTCAGTTACCACGGACATGCAACACCTCGGTTTTTATTGTTGTCAGTCGCTGGTTGCCGGACGGGCACGACAACCGGGAAGTACTGGCCGATCTCACCCCCGGGGCCGAGCGGGTGAAGCGGTGCGGGACTTTATAAACGCGATGTGTATTACGTTCAATCGATTTTTGTATACAACTCGTCGGTCACGTTTTGCCTTGGCGGTGCTGTGGGGCTCTAGGCCGCATGTTTGCTGGTTTCGGTGATTCTGTAGCCATTGGTCGAGTGGACTACATTTTTTGTCTCAGTACGCGCTTTTCGTAGGAGCGAGCTTGCTCGCGAACCGGGCGATACCCGAACGATCCGGCGTGCGCTGATGGTTTCGCGAGCAAGCTCGCTCCTACAGATCCGGTATCGCGCGGGCATAAAAAAACCGCACCCGAAGGTGCGGTTTTCCTGGCCGTGCCGCAGGCTCAATTAACCTGGGCGCCCCTGGAGATCCAGTCTCCGACGAGCTTGCGCTCTTCCGGGGTCATCTGGGTGATGTTGCCCAGCGGCATCACTTGCGAAGCCACGGCCTGCGCCTGGATGCGCGGGGCGAGCTGCTGGATCTGCTGCGGGGTATCGAACATCACGCCAGCCGGCGCGGTGCTGAACAGGTTGCTGGTCGGCTTGGCCGAGTGGCACACGGCGCAGCGTTCCTGGATGACGTGGTGGACCTTGTCGAAGCCTTCGGAAGACCCGGCGGCGGTGGACGCCTGGGCCGGAGCAGCCTGAGCCTGCTGGGCGGCGGCAGCCTTGGCGGCTTCCTCGTCCTTGGCGCGCTCGGCCGGGGTCTTGCCGCCGATGGCGGTTTCCGGCAGCGGCTGGTACTCGACCTTCGGTGCCTGGGCGGTGCTGGAGGAGGCATCGCTGCTCGGCCAGTTCGGGCCGGTGACGAAGGCCAGGGCGATCATGCCGACGGCCCCGGCGGGCAGGGCCCAGGCCATGCCGTTGCCTTCGTGGCGGGTGTTGAAGTAGTGGCGGACGATCACTGCCAGCGCCGCGATGCAGGTCAGGATCAGCCAGTTGTAGTGGCTGCCGTAAGTGCTCGGGAAGTGGTTGCTGATCATGATGAACAGCACCGGCAGGGTGAAGTAGTTGTTGTGGCGCGAACGCAGCAGGCCTTTGGCCGGCAGTACCGGGTCGGGCTCGCGGCCTTCCTCGATGGCCTTAACCAGCGCACGTTGGGCCGGCATGATCACACGGAAGACGTTGCCCACCATGATGGTGCCGATGATGGCGCCCACGTGCAGGTATGCACCGCGGCCGCTGAATACCTGGCTGAGCAGGTAGGCGGCGAGCACCAGCAGGGCGAACAGGATGGCGCCGAGCAGGGCGGGTTTCTTGCCCAGCGGGGAGTCGCACAGGGTGCTGTAGACGAACCAGCCGGCGATCAGCGAGCCGATGCCGATGGCCACGGCGGCGGCCGGAGCCAGGTCGCTGCCCGGGGCGATCAGGTACAGGGTCGGGTTCAGGTAGAACACGATGGTCAGCAGGCAGACACCCGACAGCCAGGTCGAGTAGGCCTCCCATTTGAACCAGTGCAGGTTGTCCGGCATTTTCGGCGGGGCGAGCTTGTATTTCTCCAGGTGGTAGATGCCGCCACCGTGGATCGCCCAGAGGTCACCGGAAAGCCCCTCGCGCGGGTTGGCGCGATTGAGGTTGTTTTCCAGCCAGACGAAGTAGAACGAGGCGCCGATCCACGCGATACCCACGATCATGTGGACCCAGCGGACCAGCAGGTTCAGCCATTCGATGAGATGTGCTTCCACAGTTTTTACCTCTTGCCCGGAAACCGTCGTCGCGGAGTGCGGGCCTCTCTTATTAGTTTGCTTGGGGGTCGAGGAGGAGCTGTTCGTCCTCGGTGAAGAAATGCTCGTCGCAGTTGTTGCCAGAACCGCTGCGATCGACCACCAGGAAGTCATCCCGCTTTTCGATCGTCAGCACCGGGTGGTGCCAGACGCCGCGGTGGTAATTGACGCCCTGCTTGCCGTTGGACAGGAAAGCGCGGACGAGGCCCGATACAGGTACATCGCCAACTGGCGCGACCACGATCAGAAATGGATTGCCGAGCAGCGGGATGAAAGCCTGGCTGCCCTGCGGGTGACGTTCCAGCATGCGGATGCGCAAGGGCATCTCCAGGGACTCGGCGCTGAAGATGCTGATGATCGCCTTGTCATCGGGCTGAGCCGTCTCGACGGTGGCGAGCTTGTGATAACGGCGGGTGGAACCGTTGTTGATCATGAAGAAATCACTGCCTTCGGTTTCGATGACATCACCGAACGGTGCGAAGGCTTCCTTGGTCAACGGCTCGATCTTCAGGGTACGCATGGCTGGTCTTCTTTTTCGTTGTTCGCATGGTCCCTTCCCTTGAATGCATCCCAGGGAAGGGGAGTGAAGGTCCGCTCGCTCAGAGTTGCTGCAGGCGGAACATCGCGATCTTGTTGATCTCCGCCAGGGCGGTCTGGAACTCCTGCTCCGGCGTGTTGTGGATGCGTTCTTCGAACGCGGCCAGGATCTGGTGGCGGTTGCTGCCCTTCACCGCCTTGATGAAGGGGAAGCCGAACTTGGCCTTGTAGGCGTCGTTGAGTTCGGTGAAGCGGGCGAACTCCTCGGCGGTGCAATCCTGGATGCCGGCGCCGGCCTGTTCGGCGGTACTGGAGGCGGTCAGCTCGCCACGAACCGCGGCCTTGCCGGCGAGGTCCGGGTGCGCGTTGATCAGCGCCAGCTGCGCTTCATGGCTGGCGGACAGGAGGATGTCGGCCATGCGCTGCTGCAGCAGTTCGATGTCGTTCAGGCTGTCGTCGACGCCCAGGTCGTAGGCTCTCTCCGCAACCCACGGCGAGTGTTCGTAGATGTCGGCGAAGGCGGCAACGAAGGCGGCGCGCTCGAGGCTGGCCGGGGTCAGGGTCTGGAAGCGGCTCATGCCTTGTTCTCCTGGGCTTTGAACGGGTGTTTCTCGTGCCAGTGCTTGGCGATATCGACGCGGCGGGTGATCCACACCTTCTCGTGACCTTTAACGTACTGGATGAAACGCTCCAGCGAGGCCATACGCGCCGGACGGCCCAGCAGGCGACAGTGCATGCCGATGGAGAGCATCTTCGGCGCGCCCTCGGCACCCTCGGCGTAGAGCACGTCGAAGGCATCCTTCAGGTACTCGAAGAAGTCGTCGCCCTTGTTGAAGCCCTGCACCTGGGTGAAGCGCATGTCGTTGGTGTCCAGGGTGTAGGGGATCACCAGGTGCGGCTTCTCGGCTGTGCTGGCCGGGTCCCAGTAGGGCAGGTCGTCGTCGTAGGTGTCGGAGTCGTAGAGGAAGTTGCCGTCCTCGCGGACGATGCGGCGGGTATTCGGGCCGAGGCGGCCGGTGTACCAGCCCTGCGGGCGCTGACCGGTCAGTTCGGTGAGGATGCGCACGGCCTCGAACATGTGCTCGCGTTCCTGCGCCTCGTCCATGTACTGATAGTCGATCCAGCGGTAGCCGTGGCTGCAGATCTCGTGACCGTCGGCAACCATCTGACGGATCGCCTCGGGATGACGCTGGGCGGCCATGGCCACGGCGAACACGGTCAGCGGCAGGTCGTACTTCTTGAAGAGCTTGAGCAGGCGCCACACGCCGGCACGGCTGCCGTATTCGTACAGCGATTCCATGCACATGTTGCGCTCGCCCTTGAGCGGCTGGGCGGCGACCATTTCGGAGAGGAAGGCTTCGGATTCGGCGTCACCGTGCAGGATGTTGCGCTCGCCGCCTTCCTCGTAGTTGAGGACGAAGGACAGGGCGATGCGCGCATCGTTCGGCCAGTGCGGGTGGGGGATGTTGTTGCCGTAACCGATCAGGTCGCGTGGGTAGTCAGCGCTCACTGCAGTGTTCCTTCTTGTGGTTGGCGGTCGGCGCCGGGTCGGTGGACTGTGCGCTGCCGTTGATGGCTGCATTGTATACAAAATGTTAGGCGGTCTGTAAATACAATCTGCGCAACGGTCGTTTCATTCCGTCCCTCCGTGTTCGATAGGGCGTGGATGCCTTGCGGGCTCTGCTCTGGCGCGGCCCTGGCTGGCTGTGTGCGGGCTCTTGCCATTCCTGGCCAGAGGGTGCTACAGGGGCTTTTTGGCAGGTTGAATCAGTTTTTTGTATACAATCAATTGTGCCGCTGGGTATATTCGCTTCTACCAAACGTACCCGCGGGCTGCTTCGATGGCGGCCCGCTCATTCGCATCAACAAGACAGAGGAGGAAGGTGTCGGCCGGCTCCGCCGCAGGACACCGATAAGCCCATGGGACGCCTGACCACTCACGTACTGGATTCCGCCCACGGCTGCCCTGGCCACGGCATCAAGATCGAGCTGTACCGCGTCGAAGGCCAGCAGCTGGAGCTGATCACCACCCGCGTGACCAATGACGATGGCCGTTGCGACGAGCCGCTGCTGCAGGGCGAGGACTTCCGTGCCGGCGTCTACCAGCTGCTGTTCAATGCTGGCGACTACTACCGCGCCCGTGGCGTCGAGCTGCCGAAGCCGGCGTTCCTCGACCAGGTCGTGCTGCGCTTCGGCATTGCCTCGGAAAGCGATCACTACCACGTGCCGCTGCTGATCTCCCCCTACAGCTATTCGACTTACCGGGGCAGCTAGTCCCCGCCCCGGTCTTCCCCCGGACTCTTCGTGGAGTCTTCCTCAGCCCGCCCACACTGCGGGCTTTTTTTTGCGCGCAACTTTACCTTCCAGCGCAGAGGCAGGCGCGATTCGAGGATTTGAGCTAGAAATCAGGCAGTTATTATTTCGAGGGATGTCATGAGCAAGATTCTGATCGTCGACGAGCAGCCGGTAACACGCCATGCCTTGCGGCTGATGATGGAGGCTGATCGGCACGAGGTCGTGGGTGAGGCCGACAATGGGCCTGAAGCATTGCAGCAGGTGCGCGCCTGTCGTCCCGACCTGATGATTCTGGAGCTGTCGATTCCTCGGCTCGGGGGGCTGGAGGTCATCCAGCGCCTGGTCGCACAAGGTGCGACAGTGAAAGTCCTGGTGCTGACCTCGCGAGACTCGGAGTATTTCGCCGGTCGTTGCCTGGCGGCGGGTGCGGCTGGCTTTGTCAGCAAGCAGGAGAACCCCCAGGCAGTGCGTGAGGCGGTGCGGGCGATCGCCCAGGGGCACAGCTATTTCCCCAGCCATGCGCTTGGAAGCGTCGCTATGGCGGAGGAGGTAGGCCATGGTGATTTGCTCAAGGAGCTATCTGTCCGCGAGTTGACCGTGCTGCAGTTGCTGGCGGGTGGGCTGAGCAACGTGGCCATTGCCGATCAGTTGTCGATCAGCGACAAGACAGTGAGCACCTACAAAGTACGCCTGATGCAGAAGCTGCACGCCAAGTCGCTGGTCGAGTTGGTGGATATCGGGCGCCGCCACGGGTTGGTGGAGGGCGACACGTCCGACGCAATGGCGGAGCCGGCTCCCATGTCGGCGGCGCAGACGAAGGAGCTGGTGCTGCTGCGCAATATGCTCGATGCACAGCCCCATCCCATGACTGTCCGGGGGCTCGATGGCCGCATCCTGTTCTGCAATCGCCATACGTTGGAGTTGCTTGGGCTTCAGTTGGAGGATGTGGTAGGCAAGATGGTGGCCGACCTGGGGTTGTTCGCCAGCCCTCACGAGGCAGAACTACTGGGCCGGCAACTGAGAGACGCGATCAGTCGTGGTGAACCCTTTGACGCGGATGTGGAGTTTCGCTCGCAGAACGGGCGCGAGGTCTACCAGCATTGGGTCCGGCCTTACCGCGACAGCGAGGGAAATCTGATGGGCGCGTTGTGTGGCTCGATCAATGTCACCGGGCGCGACGAATTGGTACGCGAACTGCGTAGCGCGAACGCGCGGGTCGATGCAATCAGCCGTGGCAAGAGCCAGTTCCTGGCCGGTATGGGCAGCGAATTGCAGGGGCCCTTGCAGAATGTCCTGGCGATGCTGGAACTGGCGCGAAACCAGAGTGATTCGGCGCGCCGTGACGAACCCCTGGCGGTAGCGCTGAAGCTGACCGGCAACCTGCTGGCGCTTCTGGATGACCTGCAGTTGCTCAGCCGTGCCAAGTCCCGGCGCTTGCCGTTGGCGCCCGAGGACATCGATGTACGGGCATTGCTCGAACGACAACTGGAGCTCGTCGGCGATTCTGCCCGGGCCAAAGGGATCCGCCTGGAGACCGATTTCGGCCTGGCCTTGCAGACACGCGTCTGGGGCGACCCGCAGCGACTGCGCCGGGTGATATTCAACCTGCTGGATAACGCCGTGAAGCACACCGAGGTCGGGACGGTGCTGGTGCGATTGCGCGCGCGGGGGCAGGGAGCGGCGATGGTCAACGTCGAGATCGATGTCGTCGACACCGGTTCGGGAATCTCGGTTGAGGATCAGCAGCACCTGTTCGAGCCGTTTTCCTTCCCGTTGGAGGACGCGCGTGTACGTAGCGGAGGTACCGGCCTCGGCCTGGCCTTGTGCCGCAGCCTGGTGGAATTGATGGGCGGGCAGATTGATGTGAAGAGCCAGCCTGGCGTCGGCTCGGAATTCAATGTGCAGCTCTCGTTGCCTGCTGCCGCGCACTAGCGACGATCGCTGCCCCATGAAAATCCAGGCTCCATGAAGAAGGCCCCTTGATCGGGGCCTTTTTCATGGGGCAGGGTCAGGTCTTACAGGAAGATGAACTTCGCCACAAAGATCGCGCACAGCGCATAGAGGCTGATGGTCACGTCCTTGTGGCGGCCGGTGAAGACCTTCATCGCCACGTAGGTCACGAAGCCCAGGGCAATGCCGTCCGCGACCGAGAAGGTCAGCGGCATCATGATCACGGTGACGATGGCCGGGATGGTTTCGGTGTGCTCGTTCCAGTCGATATGGGCCATGCCGCCCATCATCAGCATGGCGACGTAGATCAGCGCGCCGGCGGTGGCGTAGGCGGGGATCATGCCGGCCAGCGGGGCGAAGAACATCGCCGCGACGAACAGCACGCCCACCACCACGGCGGTCAGGCCGGTGCGGCCACCCGCGGCAACACCCGCGGCACTTTCCACGTAGCTGGTCACCGGCGGCACGCCCAGCACCGCGCCGAAGGCGCTGGAGGTGCTGTCGGCCTTCATCGCCTTCGACAGGTTTTCGATGCGGCCGTCCTCACGCACCAGGTGAGCACGCTGGGCGACGCCCATCAGGGTGCCGGCGGTGTCGAACATGTGCACGAAAAGGAAGGCCAGGATCACGCTGATCATGGTCACGTTGAACGCGCCGGAAATGTCCATCGCCATGAAGGTCGGCGCCAGGCTCGGCGGCATCGAGAACACGCCGCCGAACTGGACGATACCCAGGGCGATGCCGGCCACGGTGACGGTAAGGATGCTGATCAGGATGCCGCCGAACACGCGGCGGTATTCCAGTACGGCGATCATCAGGAAGCAGATGGCGGCGAGCAGCGGGCCGGGGCTGGTCAGGTCACCCAGGTGGACCAGGGTGGCGGGGCTGGCGACCACGATGCCGGCGGTCTTCAGGCCGATCAGCCCGAGGAACAGGCCGACGCCGGCGCCCATGGCGAAGCGCAGGCTGACTGGGATGCTGTTGAGCAGCCATTCGCGAATGCGCGAGAAGGTCAGGATCATGAAGGCGATACCGGAGATGAACACCGCGCCCAGCGCGATCTCCCAGCTGTAGTTCATGGTCTTGACCACGGTGTAGGTGAAGAAGGCGTTGAGGCCCATGCCCGGCGCCAGGCCCACCGGCCAGTTGGCGTAAAGGCCCATCAGGAAGCAGCCGAGCGCCGCGGCAAGGCAGGTTGCGACGAACGCGGCGCCGTGGTCGATGCCGGCATCGGCCATGATGTTGGGGTTGACGAAGATGATGTACGCCATGGTGATGAAGGTCGTGAGACCTGCGGCGAGTTCGGTCTTCACGGTGGTGCCGTGCTGGCTGAGCTTGAACAGGCGTTCGAGCAGGCCGGTGGCGGGGGGACTGGATGCAAAGGCTCGTTGTTCTTGTTTGGTGCTTTCCACAGCGGTACTCCTCAACGCTCTTGTTGTTGGTCCCTTGCCGTCGGCTGGTTCACCTGCGTCCCTTGCGCTAACGGAAAGAGTTGTGAGGGTGTGAATGTTGACCTTTGGGTCAGGAAGTCACGCCGCGATTATGCAGTTGTGTACAAAAAGTTCAAATAATGTTTAGTGTCTGTCTGAAAGATTTTTACAAGAAAAGCATCGGAATGGTCGCACGCTGAACTTCGCCAAGCTCCTGCACCGTGCGGCCTTGGGATGGATGCCGAGTCGCTCGCGACGGCTGCACGATAGTGGCCACTTTGTGTACACTGTGCCCCATGCCTGGCCCGCGGCCAGCTCCACGTAAAGCCCCCACGGATTTCGCGCCGGTTCAACCCGGCTGAACAGGGTTCGACTCCGATGACCGACCAGTTGCAACAGATCAGGAAGCAGCCGCGCAATGGCAAGGCGCGCAGCGGCACTCAGGACGAGATCGTCTACGCGCACATCTTCGACGCCATCCTCGAGCAGCGCCTGGCGCCAGGCACCAAGCTGAGCGAAGAGGCCCTCGGCGAAATCTTCGGCGTCAGCCGCACCATCATCCGTCGTGCCCTGTCGCGCCTGGCCCACGAACAGGTCGTGCTGCTGCGCCCGAACCGTGGCGCCGTGGTGGCCAGCCCGAGCATCGACGAAGCCCGGCAGATTCTCTTCGCCCGCCGCACCGTCGAGCGCGCGATCACTGAACTGGCGGTGGACAACGCCAGCAGCGACACCCTCGCCGAACTGCGCGACATGGTGAAGCAGGAGCAATCCAGCTTCGCTCGTGGCGACCGCGGCGCGGGCATCCGCCTCTCCGGCGAATTCCACCTGAAGCTTGCCGAGATGGCGAAGAATGCACCGCTGGTGGTATTTCAGCGCAGCCTGGTCTCGCAAACCTCGCTGATCATCGCCCAGTACGAAAGCGGCGGCCGCTCGCATTGCTCGTTCGACGAGCACAACGAGATCCTCGACGCCATCGAGAAGGGCGACAAGGAAAAGGCCGTGACCTTGATGATGCACCACATGGCGCACATCGACGACAAGCTGAACCTGGACGTGGATGGCGCCTCCGGCGACCTGCACGCGGTGTTCTCGCATCTGCTGGCGGGCAAGAAGAAGCCGCGCCGCAGCAAGGCGGACGCCGACTCGGCGGCCTGATCGCCGAGCTGGAAAAAAGCCCCGCAGTGCGGGGCTTTTTCATTTTTGCACGGGGCGCTTTTCGTGAACGCCTTGGGGCGAAACGCTTTTTGGTGATTGGGTGCTTTCTTCGGCCTGCTGCCAACCACCGCCAAGGGATTTGTAGAGCAGCACCAGCGTGGTCGCCACGGCCTCGCGGCCGCGCACCTGTTGCTCCTCGGTAGCCAGTAGTTCGCGCTGGGCACTGAGTACGTTGAGGAAGTCCACGGCGCCGGCCTTGTACTGCTCGCGGGCGTTGGCCAGGGCGGTGCGGCCATGCTCGGCGGCGGTGTCGAGGCTGGCCAGGCGGCGCTGCTCGGCGGCGTAGTCAGTGAGGGCGTCGTCCACCTCGCGCCAGGCGTTGAGCACCGTGCGGCGGTAGGCGATGGCGGATTCCTGCTGCTGCGCTTCGCGCAGGGCGAGCATGCCCTTCAGGCGCCCGCCTTCGAAAATCGGCAGCGACAGGCTCGGGCCGATACCGAAGGTGCGGCTGTTCCAGTCGCCGAAGTTCGACAGTTGCAGCGCCTGGAAGCCGAAGCTGCCGTTGAGGCTGATGCGCGGGTAGAAGTCCGCCTTGGCCACGCCGATGCTGGCGGTGGCAGCGTGCAGCGCGGCTTCGGCGCGGCGGATATCCGGTCGGCGCTGCGCCAGCTCCGACGGCAGCCCGACCGGCACGCCGCGCGGCGGCTGCGGCACCGGTTTGGCCTGGGCGAGTTCCGCCTGTAGCGCACCGGGCGCTTCTCCCAGCAGGTAGCCCAGGGCATTGATCAGCCGTGCCTGGCGCTTCTGGCTGTCGGGTAGGCGCGCTTCGATGCTGGCGACCTGGGTCAGGGCTTCGGCGACATCCAGCTCGGTGGCGACACCATCGGTGCGGCGCAGGCGGGTCAGCTCCAGGCTACGCCGGGCGATCTCCAGGTTGCTGCGGATGATCGCTTCCAGGTCCTGTTCGGCGCGCAGCTGCAGGTAGTTGCGCGCGGTCTCGGCGAGCACCGAGACCAGCACGTCGCGGCGGCTTTCCTCGGTGGCCTGGACGTTCGCATCAGCGGCCTCCAGTTCACGGCGCACGCGGCCCCAGAAGTCCAGCTCCCAGGACAGGTCGAAGCCGCCGTCGAGCTGGTTGAAGCTGTCCTTGCCGGCTTTGCCGGACGGATCGTTCAGGCCGACTTCGCTGTTGCGCCTGCGCTGGTAGCCCAGCTCCGCGCCGACGTTGGGCATGGCATCGCCGCCCAGCGCCTGGCGGATGGCCCGGCTTTGCTGCAGCCGCGCATCGGCTTCGCGCAGGTCGAGGTTGGTGGCGGCCACTCGGCGTTGCAGGTCATCCAGCTGTGGGTCGCCGAGCAGCGTCCACCATTGTGCTTCCATGGGCGCGTTGAGCGCCTGGCTAGGCGCCTGGCCGCGCTGGGTGGACCAGTTCACAGCGTCTGCATCGCCAGGGCGTTGGAATTCCGGGCCGACATTGCAGGCGCCGAGCGCGAGCAGGGCAAGGAGCAGGGGAGCACGCGGGGCGATCATTGCGCGGCTACCTTCTGTTCGGTGCTGGGGTGCTTGCCGGTGTCGATCCGTGCGATCACCGACATGCCGACGCGCAGCTTCTCGCGCAGCGGCTGGTCGGTGTCGAGGACGATCTTCACCGGGATGCGCTGGACGATCTTGGTGAAATTGCCGGTGGCGTTGTCCGGGGCGATGGGCGCGAAGCTCAGGCCGGTGGCCGGGGCGATGCTGTCGACGTGGCCGTGCAGGGTTTCGCCGGGGAAGGTGTCGATGCTGATCTCCACGGCTTGGCCGGGTTGCACCTCGGTGAGCTGGGTTTCCTGGAAGTTGCCGACCACGTAGGCGTCCTGCAGCGGCACTACCGCCAGCAGCGCATTGCCCGGCGTGGTGTAGGCGCCGACGCGCACGGCGCGGCGGCCGACCATACCGTCGAAGGGCGCGCGGATTTCGGTGTAGGAGAGGTTCAGTTGCGCCTGTTGCAGCTGGGCCTGGCCACGCTTCAGTGCGCCGAGAGCTTCGGCCTGCCGGGCCAGCAGCACGTCGAGCTGCTTGCGGGCGGCCAGCGCGGCGGCCTTGTCCTTGTCCAGCAGGGCTTTTGCCGAATCGACGCGCGAGCGCGCCTGCTGGGCATTCTGCAGGGTGCCGGCACCCTGGGTCGCCAGATGCTGGTAGCGGTTCAGTTCCTGCGCGGCAAAGGTCAGCGCAGCCTGGTCGGCCTGAACCTGGGCGGCGCTCTGGGCGATCACCGCCTGCTGGCGCTCGAGGTCGGCGGCGACATGATGGTGGCGCGCCTCGGCGGCCAGCACGTCGGCTTCGGCGGCGTCCAGCGCGGCGTGGTAGTCGCGGGCATCGATGCGTGCCAGGACCTGTCCGGCCTTCACCGACTGGTTGTCCTCCACCAGCACTTCCTCGATGAAACCGGCGACCTTCGGCGCCACCAGGGTGAAGTCGGCATGGACGTAGGCGTCGTCGGTGCTCTGCTCGCGGATGGGGCCCAGCAGGCGCAGCAGCAGATAGACGACAAGGGCGAGAAGCAGTACGGCAACCAGGGCCAGACTGCCGCGACGGGAGCTCAGTTTCGGCATGGGCAGACCTTTTAATTTGCGGGGACGACAGGGCGCGGCGGATAGACCCGCAGCGGCATCAGGGGAATCAGGACGAGCAGGGCTGCGGCCAGCCAGGACATCGCCAGCAGCGTGTCGGCGGCGGCGAGCACGCCGGCCTGGCCGCGCAACTGGCTGGCCAGTCGGCCGATGTTTTCGGCGCCCCCCAGTTGCTCCAGACGCAGGCCCAGGGCTTGGGAGGCATTGCCCAAGTGATCGACCAGGCGGTTGGAGTGGTAGTGCTCGCGCCAAGTCATCAGGATCGACACCACGGCGCTGCCGAGTACCGCCGAGAAGCCGCGCACGCTGTTGAACCAGGCCGAGGCGAACGGTCCTTCGATGGGCGCGACGACGCTGGTGGCGGACATCAGAAGCGGTACCACGGCCATCGGCTGGCCGATGATCTGCAGCGCCAGGAGCCAGTAGAAGTTCTCCCGCGTCCACCCGCTGGTGAGCTGGCTCATGCCAAAGGCCGACAGGCCGCACAGGCTGATACCGATGGCCAGCACCCAGCGGCAGTCCACCCGCGGGATGTTGCACAGCGCGGCGATCAGCGGCAGGGAGATCAATTGGGGCAGCGCCACCAGCAGCGCCATGGGGGCCGACTGCAGCGGGCGATAGCCATGGGCCGAGGCCAGGTAGGACGCCGGCACGCCAGCGCAGGCGCCGAGCACCACCAGCACGCCGGCGAGGGTAATCAGAGCGTGGGTGAAGTTGCGTCGCTTGAGGATGTCCAGGCGGAAGAAGGGCAGCGGATGCGTCCATTCGTTGATGAAGAAGGCCACCAGCAGTCCGGCGCCGCCGATCACCAGCAGGGTGATCAGTTCGGATTCGAACCAGTCCAGGCGCTCGCCCTGGAGCAGGCCCATCACCAGCATCAGGATGCCCGGCAGGCCGAGGGCGAGACCCAGGTAATCGAATTGCTTCAGGCGCTCCAGGCGCAGCGGGTCCCGCGGGATACCCCAGGCCACGGCGGCCAGCGCCACGGCGCAGAGCGGGATGACCTGCCAGAACACCCACTGCCAGCCGACGAACTCGGTCCACAACGCCGCCAGCGGCATCCCCAGGTTGGGCGCGAAGGTCGCGGTCAGCGCATAGGCCCCCAGACCGTACAGCTTGATTCCCGGCGGCAGGAAGCGCAGCGCCACGGTCATCAGCATTGGCGGCATGCAACCGCCGGCGAAGCCTTGCAGCAGGCGCAGCAGATACAGCGTCTCGACGTTCGGCGCGAACGGGCAGAGCAACGCAAGCAGCGCGAAGCAGGCGATGGCGCCGAGGGTGAAGCGGCGCAGCGACACGGTGACCGAGAACCAGGGCGCGAAGGCCATGGCGGCAACCTGCGCCGCCGAGTACAGGGCGATCAGCCAGGTGCCTTCGTCGTGGCCGATGGACAGCGCGCCGCGCACGTCGGTCATGGCGAGGTCCGTGACCTTCTCGTTGAGGCCGGCGCTGAGGGAGGCGACCAGTACGCCGATCATGCCGACCACGATGCGCAGGCCGAATGGCTGGGCGACAGGTGCGGACGGTTTCGCGGTTTGCGGGCTGGCGGCGGAAACCGGGGCGAGCGCGGTCATGGCCGGCCTCCACGGGGATGGCCGATGCCGCCGCCGGTGGGCGGTGATGTGCAAGGCATAGGAATCAACTCGGGTATTTGCGACCGAGTCTAGGGAAGGGCGATAGCTGTGGAAATTGAAATGATTGCAGCTAATCAGTGTGTCTGGTGCACTGATCGTGCGCTCAGCTCAGCAGGCCGGAACTCTCGCGCAGTTCAGTGCATACGCGCTTCACCGTCTGTCGCAGCCAACTGTGCGCCGGGTCGTTGTCGAAGCGCGGGTGCCAGGCCTGGATGATCACCACCGACTTGAGCGGCAGCGGAATGTCGAACTGGCGCAGGGCGAAGCCGAGGCGGTCCAGGCGCCATAGCGAGTGCTCGGGAATCGGCAATACCAGGTCGGACTCCAGCAGGGCGAAGATCGAAGAGTGAAAGGTCGGTGCGGTCAGGCGGATTTCCCGATGCAACCCGAGATTGGCCAGTTCCTCGTCGATCGGCCCGCGTGATTTGCCGCGCCGCGACACGCTGATCTGCGGGAAGGCGGCGAAGCGTTCGGCGGTGATTTCGTCGTCGAAGATTGGATGGTCGCGCCGCGCCAGGCCAACGAAGTTGGTGGTGAACAACGTCTGCGTGCGGATTTCCGGCTCCAGCGTCGAAGCGCCGCCGATATACAGGTCGATGCGATTCTGCCGCAGGGCTTCGTCATCGAAGTCGGCTTCCGGGGCGATTCGCAGGCTGCAGCGCGGCGCCTCGGCCTTCATTACCGCCAGCATGCGCGAGGCGAAGCCGCCCACCAGCACGTTGTTGGAGCGCAGTACGAAGCAGCGCTCGAGCTGGTCCATGCGCAGGTTTTCCTTGGCGTTGAACAGGCGCACGGCATGTTCCACCAGGTCGCTGACTTCCTCGCGCAGTTGCAGGGCACGGGGCGTAGGGACCAGGTTGCGTCCAGCGCGGACCATGATCGGGTCGCCCACCGCCTCGCGGATGCGCGACAGGGTGCGGCTCATCGCTGGCGGGCTCAGGTGCATGCGCCGCGCGGCGCCGACCACGCTGCCTTCTTCGAGCAGGATGTTGAGGGCGACCAGCAGGTTGAGATCGGGCAGGGCCATGGTGACTCCGGAGCGGTTGACGCGGAACGTGTCATGTTCCATGGCGAAGGGTTGAATGGGCAAGCGTGCGTTTCATGCAATGGTCCATTACGTTTTGCGTGCCTTTACGCTCCGCGCCCTGGCCCGAAGAATGGCGACGGATTTCATTGTTTGGGGAAGAAAGGCATGTACCAACGGATTCTCCTGGCCATTGACGGCGCAGCGCAGTCGCCGCGCATCATTGCGACCGCCGGCGAGCTGGCCCGCTGCAACGGGGCGCAGGTGCACGTGGTGTGCGCCGTGGATCGCGCCTTCGCCATGCCGCGCCAGGACGCGCTGGAGTACCCGCCGGCCGAACAGGAGCAGAACGAAGCTCAGGCGCTGGTGGATGAGGCGGTGGCGCAACTGCAGCCCTGCAGTGCATCGGGTGCCGTGGTGGCGGGCGATCCGGCGCGGGCCATCCTGCGCGAGGCGGAGCGTCTGGAGTGCGATCTGATCGTGATCGGTCACCGGCACCTGGGGCGTATCGAGCGGTTGCTGGACCCGTCGGTGGGGCAGCGGGTGATCGAGCGGGCGCCGTGTCCGGTGCTGGTCGAGGTGCGGGAGTAGCCCGGGTACCGCTTTCGTGGGAGCGGATCTTATCCGCGAAATCGGTGCGACGATTGGCCTTCGCGGACAAGGTCCGCTCCTACGGGAAGGCGCAGTCGCGCGATGTACCGCGCGCCGCTGGAAAGAAAAGCGGCCCCGGCGCCGGGTTGGTCCTGAGCGAGGACCCGGCGCCGAAGCCGTAAGGGGTCAGCCGCGGCGATGCACGTTGCGGCCGTGCGCGAAGGTTTCCTTCACGGTACGGTCGTCGCCGAGGATGACCAGTGCGAAGAGTTTCTCCTCCAGGGTCTTGGCCTGTTGCAGGCGGTAGTCCAGCAGCGGGGTGGCCTTGTAGTCGAGGACCACGAAGTCGGCCTCGTTGCCCTGGGCGAAGCTGCCGACCTTGTCTTCCAGCTCCAGCGCGCGGGCGCCGCCGAGGGTGGCCAGGTACAGCGACTTGAACGGGTCCAGTTTGATGCCTTGCAGTTGCATCACCTTGTAGGCCTCGTTCAGCGATTGCAGCTGGGAGAAGCTGGTGCCGGCGCCGACATCGGTGCCCAGGCCAACTTTCACCTTGTGCTTCTCAAGCTTGGCCAGGTCGAACAGGCCGCTGCCCAGGAACAGGTTCGACGTCGGGCAGAAGGCCACGGCCGAGCCGGTTTCCGACAGGCGCTGGCACTCGCCGTCGCACAGGTGCACGCCGTGGGCAAATACCGAGCGCGGGCCGAGCAGGCCGTGGTGGTCGTAGACGTCCAGGTAGCCCTTGCGCTCCGGGAACAGTTCCTTGACCCACTCGATTTCCTTGAGGTTTTCCGACAGGTGCGTGTGCAGGTACACGCCAGGGTGTTCCTTGAGCAGGCGGCCGGCGGCGTCGAGCTGTTCCGGCGTGCTGGTCGGGGCGAAGCGCGGGGTCACCGCGTACAGCAAGCGGCCCTTGCCGTGCCAGCGCTCGATCAGCGCCTTGCTGTCGACGTAGCTGCTTTCGGCGGTATCGGTCAGGTAGTCCGGCGCATTGCGGTCCATCATCACCTTGCCGGCGATCAGGCGCAGGTCGAGCTTTTCGGCGGCGCCGAACAGCGCATCCACCGACTGCGGGTGCACGGTGCCGAAGACCAGTGCGGTGGTGGTGCCGGCGCGCAGCAGTTCCTTGAGGAAGATACCGGCGACGTCAGCGGCGTGGGCCGGATCGGCGAACTGCTTCTCGGTGGGGAAGGTGTAGGTGTTCAGCCAGTCCAGCAATTGCTCGCCGTAGGAGGCGATCATGCCGGTCTGCGGGTAGTGGATGTGGGTGTCGATGAAGCCGGGGGTGATCAGCGCGTCGCGGTACTCGACCACTTCCACACCGCCCAGTTGCGGCAGCAGTTCGGCGGCATGGCCGAGGCGGGCGACCTTGCCGTCTTCCACTAGCAGGATGCCGTCTTCGAAGTACTGGTAGGACTTCTCCACGCCGACTTCGGCGGGGTCGGCGACGCTGTGCAGGATGCTGGCGCGGTAGGCTTTGGCTTGAATGCTCATCGATCTCTCTTCAGTCGTGTTTCGGGGCCGGGGCGCTCGCAAGTGCCGGGGCGTGATGGGCGTGCGCCCATGCTACGGAAATTTCAGGCGCCGCTTTCGGCGGTGCGTGCGCGGCGGCTCGTAGGTAACAGTTTGGCCACGGTGTTCTCGCCTTTGCTGGTCTGCTGACCGAAGGTGGCGTTGTAGGTGGCGATGACTTCTCCAGCGATGGACACGGCGATTTCCACCGGCAGCTTGCCCTTCACTTCGCTGATGCCCATGGGGCAGCGCATGCGCTGCACGGTGTCGGCGGCGAAGCCACGGTCGCGCAGGCGATGCTCGAACTTGGCGCGCTTGGTGTCCGAGCCGATCAGGCCGAAGTAGGCGAAGTCGTTGCGCTCGAGGATTTTCGCGGTCAGCTCCAGGTCCAGCGCGTGGTTGTGGGTCATGACGATGAAGTAGCTGCCGGCGGGCATCTCGTCGATCTCGTCGATGACGTCCTCGTTGATCACGCGGGTCACGCCTTCGGGGATGTGGTCGGGGAACTCGGCTTCCCGTGAGTCGATCCAGCGTACCTTGCACGGCAGGCTGGCGAGCAGCGGCACCAGGGCGCGGCCGACGTGGCCGGCGCCGAACACGGCGATATGCGCCTGGGGCTGGCCCATGGGTTCGAACAGCAGCACGGTGGCGCCACCGCAGCACTGGCCGAGGCTGGCGCCGAGGCTGAATCGCTCCAGCTTCGGCTCGCGCTCGCGCCTCTGCAGCATCTCGCGGGCGATGGCCATGGCCTTGAATTCGAGGTGGCCGCCACCGATGGTGTCGTAGGCCTTGTCGGCGCTGACGACCATCTTGGAGCCGGCGTTGCGCGGGGTCGAGCCGCGCTCTTCGATGATGGTCACCAGCACGCTGGCTTCGGCGCGCTGTTGCAGGTCGGCGAGGGCACTGATCCAGTTCATCGTTACGAACCTCAAAGCTGGGCTGGTCGTAGGGCGAATAACGCCTCGGGCGTTATCCGCCGAAATGGCGGTGGCGGATAAAGCGCTCCGCTTTATGCGCCCTACGGTTCTTGGTAAGGGTGGGGCGCCGCTGGTCCGGGGGAGGACGGGATTGGGGACGTCTTCCCGTGCCAGCGGCACCCCATGGTCACATCAGGCCGGTTCGACCTGAGCCGGTGCTTTCTCGGCCTGGGCCAGCTTCAGCTTGCGCATCTGCTCCACGCCCCAGAGCACGCGCTCCGGGGTGGCCGGGGCGTCGATCTGCGGCTGGGCGCGGTAGTCGGCCAGGCTCGCCACGGCGTCCTTGATCGCGCAGAACACCGAGATGCCCAGCATGAACGGCGGCTCGCCGACGGCCTTGGAATGGAACACCGTCTGCTCCGGGTTCTTGCGGTTTTCCACCAGCTTCACCCGCAGGTCGATGGGCATGTCCGCAATGGCCGGGATCTTGTAGCTCGCCGGGCCGTTGGTCATCAGCTTGCCCTTGGCGTTCCACACCAGCTCTTCCATGGTCAGCCAGCCCATGCCCTGGACGAAGCCGCCTTCCACCTGGCCGATGTCGATGGCCGGGTTCAGCGAGGCGCCGACGTCATGCAGGATGTCGCTGCGCAGCATCTTGTACTCGCCGGTGAGGGTGTCGACGATCACCTCCGAGCAGGACACGCCGTAGGCGAAGTAGTAGAACGGCCGGCCGCGCGCCTGGCTGCGGTCGTAGTAGATCTTCGGCGTGCGGTAGAAGCCGGTGGAGGAGAGCGATACCTGGCCGAAGTAGGCCTGCTGTACCAGCTCCTCGAAGGGCACGATCAGATCGCGCACGCGCACCTGGTTGTTGCGGAACTCGACGTCTTCCTCGGTCACCTTCCAGTGCTTGGCGGCGAACTCCACCAGGCGCTGCTTGAGGATCTCGGCGGCGTTCTGCGCGGCCTTGCCGTTCAGGTCGGCACCGCTCGAGGCGGCGGTCGGCGAGGTGTTGGGCACCTTGTCGGTGTTGGTCGCGGTGATCTGCACGCGGTCGATGTCGACCTGGAAGACCTCGGCCACCACCTGGGCGACCTTGGTGTTCAGGCCCTGGCCCATCTCGGTGCCGCCGTGGTTGAGGTGGATGCTGCCGTCGGTGTAGATGTGGATCAGCGCGCCAGCCTGGTTGAGGAAGGTCGCGGTGAAGCTGATGCCGAATTTCACCGGGGTCAGCGCCAGGCCTTTCTTCAGCACCGGACTGTTGGCGTTGAACTCGCGAATTTCGGCGCGACGCTTGGCGTACTCGGCGCTGGCTTCCAGCTCCTCGGTCATCTCCTGCAGCAGGTTGTGTTCCACCTGCTGGTAGTAGTGGGTGACGTTGCGTTCGTCCTTGCCGTAATAGTTGCGCTTGCGCACTTCCAGCGGGTCCTTGCCGAGGTGGCGCGCGACCGCGTCCATGATCTCCTCGATGGCGACCATGCCCTGTGGGCCGCCAAAGCCGCGGTAGGCGGTGTTCGACGCGGTGTTGGTCTTGCAGCGGTGACCGTTCACCGTGGCGTTGCCGAGGAAGTAGGCGTTGTCGGAGTGGAACATCGCGCGGTCGACGATGGAGCCGGAGAGGTCCGGCGAGTAGCCGCAGTTGCCAGCCAGGTCGATGTTGATGCCGTGCAGCAGGCCGTCATCCTCGAAGCCCACGTCGTACTCGACGTAGAACGGGTGGCGCTTGCCGGTCATCTGCATGTCTTCGACACGCGGCAGGCGCATCTTCGCCGGGCGGCCGGTGAGGCGCGCGATCACGGCGCACAGGCAGGCCGGAGCGGCCGCCTGGGTTTCCTTGCCGCCAAAGCCTCCGCCCATGCGGCGCATGTCGATGACGACCTTGTTGAAGGAGATGCCCAGCACTTCGGCGACGAGCTTCTGCACTTCGGTGGGGTTCTGCGTGGACGTGTAGACGATCACGCCGCCGTCTTCGGTGGGCATCACCGAGGAAATCTGCGTCTCCAGGTAGAAGTGCTCCTGGCCGCCGATGTGCAGGGTGCCCTGGATGCGGTTCGGCGCGGTAGCGAGCATGCCTTGCGAGTCGCCGATCTTGTGTTGGTGGCTATCGAGTACGAAGTGCTTCTTGCGCAGCGCTTCGACCACGTCGAGCACCGGCTCCAGGTCTTCGTACTCGATGATCGCGGCCATGGCCGCCTTGCGCGCGGTTTCCAGGCTGTCGGCGGCCACGGCGATGACCATCTGGCCGACGTACTCGACCTTGCCGTCCGCCAGCAGCGGATCACCGGCGACCACCGGGCCGATGTCCAGCTGGCCGGGCACGTCGTCCTTGGTGATGGCGATAGCCACACCGGGGAACTGGTAGCAGGGGCTGACGTCCAGCCGGGTGATGCGCGCGTGGGCGCGGTCGCTCATGCGGGCATACACGTGCAGCTGGTTGGGGAATTCCAGGCGGTCGTCGATGTAGATCGCCTCGCCGCTGACGTGCTTGGGTGCGCTCTCGTGCTTGACGCTGCGGCCGACGCCAGTGGTCAGGTCGGCGCGGAACAGTTCGGCGAGTTCTTCCTGGGTTTTTTGTGGCTTATGCATAAGAGGTCACCCGAGTTACGGCCTGGGGAGCTTCCAGTTCCAGGAAGCACTTGCGCAGCAGGTTCTGCGCGGTGAGCAGGCGGTATTCCTTGCTCGCACGGAAGTCGGTGAGCGGGGTGAAGTCTTCGCTCAGCGCAAGCGCCGCACGTTCGAAGGTGGCGCTGTTGAAGGCCTGGCCGAGCAGGGCGGCTTCACAGGTCTTGGCACGTTTCGGGATGGCGGCCATGCCGCCAAAACCGGTGCGCACGGCGGTAATCTTGCAGTTCTCGACCGTCAGGTTGAACGCGGCGCAGACGGCGGAAATGTCGTCGTCCAGGCGCTTGGACACCTTGTAGGCGCGGAACGCCTGGTTGGCCTGCGGGCGCGGGATGATCACCTGCTCGATGAATTCGCCTTCCTGGCGCGCGGTGACCTTGTAGTCGATGAAATATTCATCGATCGGCAGCTCGCGGCGCTCGCTGCCCTTGCGCAGCACCAGGCGCGCACCGAGTGCGATCAGCAGCGGCGGCGAGTCGCCGATGGGGGAGGCGTTGCCGATGTTGCCGCCCAGGGTGCCCTGGTTGCGGATCTGCAGCGAGGCGAAGCGGTGCAGCAACTCGCCGAAGTCCGGGTAGTCGCGGGACAGCGCTTCGTAGCAGTCGGTCAGCGGAGTCGCGGCGCCGATCTCGATGCGGTCGTCGAAGACTTCGACGCGCTTCATTTCCTCGACATGGCCGACGTAGATCATTACCGGCAGTTCGCGATGGAACTGGGTGACTTCCAGGGCCAGGTCGGTGCCGCCGGCCAGCAGGCGCGCCTGCGGGTTGGCGGTATAGATATCGGCCAGGTCGGCGATGGTCAGCGGCAGCAGGCAGCGCTTGTCACCGCTGTTGAGCTCGGCGGTCTCCTGCGGGGCGATGGCCTTGAGCTGGGCAATGATTTCGGGCTGGGCAACGTCGAACTGGTCGGGCTGCTTCTGGCAGCAGGATTGCTCGGCGGCATCGAGGATCGGGCGGTAGCCGGTGCAGCGGCACAGGTTGCCGGCCAGCGCTTCATGGGCCTCGGCCTTGCGCTCGTCGGCGGTCTCGCCAGCGCTGTTCTTCTGCAGGGCGAACAGCGACATGACGAATCCGGGGGTGCAGAAGCCGCACTGCGAGCCGTGGCAGTCGACCATGGCCTGCTGCACGCCGTGCAGTTCGCCACGGTGCTTGAGGTCATCGACGCTGATCAACTGCTTGCCGTGCAACGAGGAAACGAAGGTGAGGCAGGAGTTGAGGGTGCGGTAGCGGATGCGCTCGGCGCCTTCCTCGCCGACCAGTTCGCCGACCACCACGGTGCAGGCGCCGCAGTCACCGGAGGCGCAGCCCTCCTTGGTGCCGGTCTTGCCCAGGGTCTGGCGCAGGTAGTTGAGCACGGTGAGATTGGGGTCGAGGCGGTCTTCGACGCGCAGCTCGCGGTTGAGCAGGAACCTGATCAAGGCTTGCCTCCAGGCTGGTTCTTGTTTTTGGTAGGGCACTGGATGGCGAATCTATGGAAAGCTGACTTTTGAGTCAATAAATTTTCTGTCTCATTGGTCAGAAAGTTTTTCCGCAGGTGATAAGCGGTGCGAGCGAGGCTGCTTTTTGTAGGAGCGAGCTTACTCGCGAACCGCTGAAATCAGCGGCCTGCACCGTGCCAGTAGGGTGTGTTGTTGGCTCTTCTGAGGGGCGAAGAGCTTCGCGAGCAAGCTCGCTCCTACAGGGGCGGCAGAAAGAAAAAAGGCGGCAAGCCGGGGTAGGGCTTGCCGCCAAGGCGTGGATCTGGTCGATCAGGCTTGCTGGGTGGCGCTCAGCTGGTATTCCTCGCCGGCGTAGTAGGCGCGCACGCGGCGGTCCATCACTGCGCGCCAGAGCGGCGGGAAAAGTGCCAGGACGATCATTCCGGCATAGCCGTTGGGCAGTTGCGGGCTTTCGTCGAAGTGGCGCAGTACCTGGTAGCGGCGCTTGGCGTTGGCGTGGTGGTCGGAATGGCGCTGCAGGTGAAAGAGGAACAGGTTGGTCAGCAGGAAGTTGCTGTTCCATGAGTGCTCGTGGGTGGTGCGCTCGTAGCGTCCGGTTTCCAGGCGACGGCGGTGCAGGCCGTAGTGCTCGACGTAGTTGACGATCTCCAGCAGGGTGAAGGCCATCACCGACTGGCCGATGAAATAGATCGCGCCGATCCAGCCGAAGGCGACGCTGAAGCCCGCCAGGAACAGCGCGCTGATCACGTACCACCAGATCAGCTCGTTACGCCAGTGCAGCGCCGGCAGGCCCTTGCGCTTGAGGCGTTCGCTCTCCAGCCGCCAGGCGTTGAGGAAGTTGTGTTTGTAGGCGTGGGGCAGGAAGGCGTAGAGGCTCTGTCCGTAGCGCGAGGATGAGGCATCTTCGGGCGTGGAAACATGCACATGGTGCCCGCGCACGTGCTCGACCTTGAAGCCCGCGTAGCACACCGCCGCCAGCAGCAGGCCGCCGGCGTTCTGTTCCAGCTCCGGATCCTTGTGGATCAGCTCGTGGGAGACGGTGATGCCAATGGCGCCCATCACGGTGCCTACGGAGAGAATCCAGCCCAGCTGGCCGACCCAGTTCCAGGCGTCATAGTTGGCCAGCACCCAGCCGCCGTAGACCAGCATGCCCAGTAGCAGCGGCACGGTCAGCAAACTGAGGAAGCGGTAGTAGCCCTCGCGTTCCATGGGCGGGACTTCCTCCACTTCGTCCGGGTTGGCCGGGTCGCGGCCGACCACGAAGTCCAGCAGCGGGATGACCCCGAAAACTACGGTGATGACCAGCCATGCCCAGGCGTTGGGGTACTCGCTGCCATAGGACCACCAGTAGCTGACGGGTATACCGAAAACCGGCACCAGCCAGATCCAGTAGCCGGCTTTCTTGAGACGCAACATCCAGGCGGGGGAAAGAAGCAAGGCGAACATGGACGACTCCCGAGACGTCTCTTGTGTAGGATTGTCAGACAATCCTGCGCCGGATCCTCACGATGCGCGCACCAACCTTTGTTCTGTCGTCTCACTTGGGCGGGGGATGGCGCGGTAACACCCTGTGTTACACTTCGCACCCGCAATACCCCCTCGAAAGCGCCCCGATTCTTAAGGACAACCATGACGTTCAAGGCCCCGGACAGCCTGGCTGAGCAGATCGCGCATCACCTTGCCGAACGCATCATCCGGGGCGAACTCAAGGAGCGCGAGCGCATCCAGGAACAGAAGGTCACCCAGACTCTCAACGTCAGCCGCGGCTCGGTGCGCGAGGCGTTGCTGATCCTCGAGCGCCGCCATCTGGTGGTGATCCTGCCGCGCCGGGGTGCACAGGTGTCGGAACTGACTGCGGCGCATGTCGAAAGCCTCTACTCGCTGGTGATGGAGTTGTACATCATGCTCGCCAGCGCCGTGGCGCGGACATGGCGCGAGGAGGCGGATCTGGCGCCCTTCATGGCGATCCAGCAACGCCTGTTGGATAACCTCGAGCGAGGCGACATCAATGCATTCGTCGAATCCAGCTTCGACATCATGCGCGCTGCCTTTCCGTTCGCTGCCAACCCCTACCTGCAGGAAACCGTGGAAAATCTCCTGCCGGCCATCAGTCGCACCTATCATCTGGCCCTGGAACGCCGCAAAGGCGAGATGAGTCAGTTCATCGGCAGCTTCGAAGACCTGCTGCGCGCGGTGGTGGGGCGCGACGAGACGGGCATCCGCGAGGTCCTGCTCGACTACGGTCGGCACAACAGCCAGCTGGTTCTGGCTGCACTGGCAGAACGATAAGCTCTCAATAAGAGACGGACGGGGGGAAGAGGGCTCATGCGGCTCAAGTGCATCAAGCTGGCAGGCTTCAAGTCCTTCGTTGACCCGACGACGGTCAACTTCCCGAGCAACATGGCGGCCGTGGTTGGCCCCAACGGTTGTGGCAAGTCCAACATCATCGACGCCGTTCGCTGGGTAATGGGCGAGAGTTCGGCGAAGAACCTCCGCGGCGAGTCGATGACCGACGTCATCTTCAATGGCTCCAACACGCGCAAGCCCGTGACCCAGGCGTCCATCGAGTTGGTGTTCGACAACTCCGACCAGACCCTGCTGGGCGAATACGCCAGCTACGCCGAGATTTCCATTCGCCGCCGTGTGACCCGCGACGGCCAGAACACCTATTTCCTCAATGGCACCAAGTGTCGGCGTCGTGACATCACCGACATCTTCCTCGGCACCGGCCTTGGGCCGCGCAGCTACTCGATCATCGAGCAGGGCATGATCTCCAAGCTGATCGAGGCCAAGCCGGAGGACCTGCGCAATTTCATCGAGGAAGCCGCCGGCATCTCCAAGTACAAGGAGCGCCGCCGCGAGACCGAGAACCGCATCCGTCGCACCCAGGAGAACCTCGCGCGCCTGACCGACCTGCGCGAAGAGCTGGAACGCCAGCTTGAACGCCTGCACCGCCAGGCCCAGTCGGCGGAGAAGTACCAGGAATTCAAGGCCGAGGAGCGCACCCTCAAGGCCCAGCTCGGTGCCCTGCGCTGGCGCGACCTGAACGAGCAGGTCGGGCAGAAGGAAAAAGTGATCGGCGACCAGGAAGTGGCCTTCGAGGCCCTGGTTGCCGAGCAACGCAGCGCCGACGCCAGCATCGAGCGCCTGCGCGATGGCCATCACGAGCTGTCGGAAACCTTCAACCAGGTGCAGGGCCGCTTCTATTCCGTGGGCGGCGACATCGCCCGCGTCGAGCAGAGCATCCAGCACGGCCAGCAGCGCCTGCGCCAGTTGCAGGACGACCTGCGCGAGGCCGAGAAGACCCGCCAGGAAACCGAATCCCACCTGGGCCACGACCGTACCCTGCTCGCCACCCTGAGCGAGGAGCTGGAGCGCTTGGCCCCCGAGCAGGAAATCAGCGCCGCCGCCGCCGAGGAGGCCAGTGTCGGGCTGGAGGACGCCGAGCAGCGCATGCACGACTGGCAGCAGCGCTGGGACGCCTTCAACCAGCAGAGCGCCGAGCCGCGCCGCGAGGCGGAAGTGCAGCAGTCGCGCATCCAGCACCTGGAACAGAGCCTGGAGCGCCAGGCCGAACGTCAGCGCCGCCTGAACGACGAGCGCGCGCAGCTGGCCGCCGATCCCGAGGACGCCGCGATCCTCGAGCTGGGCGAGCAGGTCGCCGCCATCGAGCTGCTGCTGGAAGAGTCGCAGATCGAAGAACAGGAACTGGCCGAGCGCCTCGAGCGCGTGCGCCAATCCCTGCAGGAAAGCACCGCCGCGCAGCATCAGGCGCAAGGCGAGCTGCAGCGATTGAATGGCCGCATTGCCTCGCTGGAGGCGCTGCAGCAGGCCGCGCTCGATCCGGGCGACGGCACCGCGCAATGGCTGCGTCAGCAAGGGCTGGAACAGCGGCCGTGCCTCGCCGAAGGCCTGCGCGTTCAGCCGGGCTGGGAACTGGCGGTGGAAACCGTGCTCGGTGCCGACCTGCACGGCGTGCTGCTGGACGATGTGAAAGGATTGCCGTTCGACGCGCTGGAGAAGGGCGAGCTGCGCCTGCTCGATCTGGCCGCCGGCGCCGTTTCCCGTCCCGGCAGCCTGCTGGACAAGGTCGAGACGAATGTCGATCTGAGCTATTGGCTGGGCCGCGTGCGCCCGGTCGAAACCCTGGAACAGGCCCTGGCCCAGCGTGCTTCGCTGGATGATGGCGAAAGCCTGATCAGCCGCGATGGCTACTGGGTCGGTCGTAATTTCCTGCGCGTGCGCCGTGGCGAATCCGCCGATGGCGGTGTGCTGGCGCGTGGCCAGGAGCTGGAGCGCCTTTACGCCGAGCGCGAGACGCTGGAGCAGCGCCTTGCCGAAGTCGACGAGCTTCTGGCGCGCCTGCGCGACGAGCAGCGCCAGGCCGAGGAAGGCCGCGACCAGGTGCGCCGGCGTCTGCAGGACGAAGGCCGCCGCCAGGGCGAGCTGAAGGCGCAGTTGTCCGCGCAGCAGGCCAAGGTTGAACAGCTGACCCTGCGCCGTCGCCGTCTGGATGAAGAGCTGAGCGAACTGGCCGAACAGCACGCCATCGAGCAGGAGCAGTTGGGCGAGGCGCGCCTGGGCCTGCAGGAAGCGCTGGATGCGATGGCCGTGGACACCGAGCGCCGCGAAGCGCTGCTGGCCGAGCGTGATGGCATGCGCGAGAAGCTCGATCGTATCCGCCAGGAGTCCCGCCAGCACAAGGACCATGCCCATCAACTGGCCGTGCGCGTGGGCTCCCTGCGCGCCCAGCACGAATCGACCCGACAGGCGCTGGAACGCCTGGATAGCCAGGCGGTGCGCCTGGTCGAGCGTTGCGAGCAGCTCAACCTCAACCTGGAGGAGGGCGCAGCGCCGCTGGAAGAGCTGCGCATGCGCCTGGAAGAGCTGCTCGACCGGCGCATGGCGGTTGAGGACGAGCTCAAGCATGCCCGCCTGGCGCTGGAGGATGCCGACCGCCAGCTGCGCGACGCCGAGAAGCGTCGCACCCAGGCCGAGCAGCAGTCGCAACTGCTACGCGGCCAGTTGGAGCAGCAGCGCATGGAATGGCAGGCCCTGAGCGTGCGGCGCAAGTCGCTGCAGGAGCAGCTCCACGAGGACGGCTACGACCTGCACGGCGTGCTTGGCACCTTGCCTCACGATGCCGCCGAGAAGGTCTGGGAAACCCGCCTGGAAGAACTGGCCGCGCGCATCGGGCGCCTGGGGCCGATCAACCTCGCAGCCATCGAGGAATACCAGCAGCAATCCGAGCGCAAACGCTACCTGGATGACCAGAACGACGACCTGGTGGAAGCGCTGGATACCCTGGAAAACGTCATCCGCAAGATCGACAAGGAAACCCGCAACCGCTTCAAGGAAACCTTCGACCAGATCAATGCTGGCCTTCAGGCATTGTTCCCCAAGGTTTTCGGCGGCGGTCACGCCTATCTGGAACTTACCGGCGAGGATCTACTCGATACCGGGGTAGCGATCATGGCGAGGCCGCCGGGCAAGAAGAACAGCACCATCCATCTTCTGTCCGGTGGCGAGAAGGCCCTGACGGCTCTGGCGCTGGTGTTTGCGATCTTCCAGCTGAACCCGGCACCGTTCTGCATGCTCGACGAAGTCGACGCGCCGCTGGACGATGCCAACGTCGGCCGTTATGCGCGGCTGGTAAAGGAGATGTCGGAGAAAGTGCAGTTCATCTATATCACCCACAACAAGATCGCCATGGAGATGGCCGATCAATTGATGGGCGTGACCATGCACGAACCGGGTTGTTCGCGTCTGGTGGCGGTGGATGTGGAAGAGGCTGTTGCGCTGGCTGAAGCCTGACCGCGCGAGCAAACTCGAGCTATGCTGGCAAGATGCTTTTCTTCAGGCCTAAGACATTGATTTGATTGGGATAGGCTTGACTTCGACAGCGCAAGTGGCAACTGCTATGAAAAGTTGCAAAGAGTGCGGCGGAGTGTCGCCACAGGCAGTGTAAAGTTATGTGAGAGCGTGTTAGCTTAACGCCCACTTTTGTATCGCGTGGAAAACATCAGTCAGAACATGAAGTTGGCTCCACGTTTTCAAGGGATAGGATGTCCTTTTCTTCATCATCATTTTTTGTTCAGGGGCTACGGGATTAGATGGATATCGGTCTGCGCGAATGGCTGATCGTCATTGGGCTTATCGTCATCGCCGGCATTCTGTTCGACGGCTGGCGTCGTATGCGGGGTGGCAAGGGCAAGTTGCGTTTCAAGCTGGACCGCCAGTTTGCCAACCAGCCCGATGACGGGGACGAAACCAATCCGGAACTGCTCGGGCCTTCCCGTGTGGTCGAGCACAGAGAGCCTGCGCTGGACGAGGAGGACCTGCCTAAGCTCAGCGCCAAGGACTCGCGTGGCAAGCGCCGTGGCGAGCCGCGCCAGGGTGACCTGAACCTGGACGATCCGGCGCCGAATCTGCTTGGTCCGCTGGATGAAGAGGATTTCCCCAACCCGCTGGACGAAGCTCCGCAGGAGAAGGAAAAGCCCAGGAAGGACCGCAAGAAGGACAAGGAGCGCGCCGCTCCTGCTGCCGCGACTTCTTCTGCCGCGCCTCAGGCCCCGGTCGAGGAAGTGCTGATCATCAACGTCATCAGCCGCGACGAGAACGGTTTCAAGGGGGCGGCGCTGCTGCAGAACATCCTCGAAAGTGGCCTGCGCTACGGCGAGATGGACATCTTCCATCGCCACGAAAGCATGGCTGGCAACGGTGAAGTGCTGTTCTCCATGGCCAATGCGGTCAAGCCGGGCACCTTCGATCTGGACAACATCGACCAGTTCAGTACCCGCGCGGTGAGCTTCTTCCTCGGCCTGCCGGGCCCGCGCCATCCCAAGCAGGCGTTCGATGTGATGATCGCCGCCGCCCGCAAGCTGGCCCAGGAACTCAATGGCGAGCTGAAGGACGAGCAGCGCAGCGTGATGACCGCGCAGACCATCGAGCACTACCGTCAGCGCATCATTGACTTCGAGCGACGCGCCCTGACCCAGAAGCGCTAATCTTTCCGCACGCTGCACAAAAAGCCCCAAGCCACTCTTGGGGCTTCGCATTTCTAGCCGCAACCTTTGCCGCCCGAGATTCCCGCATGACCGACTCCCAGACTGCTGCCGAACGCATTGCCCAACTGCGCAGCGACCTCGACGACCACAACTACCGCTACTACGTGCTCGACGAGCCGAGCGTACCGGACGCCGAGTACGACCGCCTGTTCCGCGAGCTGAAGGCGCTGGAAGCCGAGCATCCGGAGCTGGTCACTGCCGAGTCGCCAACCCAGCGCGTCGGTGGCGCCGCAGCCTCGGCCTTTGGCGAGGTGCGCCATGAAGTGCCGATGCTCAGCCTGGGCAACGCCTTCGAGGAGCAGGACCTCAACGACTTCGATCGTCGTGTGCGCGAAGGGCTGGCCGACCAATTGCCCGCCGGCGACCTGCTCGGTGGCGGCGCCGAGGTGGAATACAGTTGCGAACCCAAGCTCGACGGCCTTGCGGTCAGCCTGCTGTACGAGAACGGCATCCTGATCCGTGGCGCCACCCGGGGTGATGGCAGTACCGGCGAAGACATCAGTGCCAACGTGCGCACCATTCGCAACGTGCCGCTGCGCCTGAAGGGCTCGGGCTGGCCCTCGGTGCTGGAAGTCCGTGGCGAAGTCTTCATGTCCAAGGCCGGTTTCGAGGCGCTCAACGAGCGGCAGATGGAGGCCGGCGGCAAGACCTTCGCCAACCCGCGCAACGCCGCCGCCGGCAGCTTGCGCCAACTGGACTCGAAGATCACCGCCAGCCGCCCGCTGGAGTTCTGCTGCTATGGCTTCGGCCGTGTCGAGGGCGGCACGCTGCCCGGCACCCAGGCCGGCATTCTCGAGGCGCTCAAGGGCTGGGGTATCCCGATCAGTCGCGAGCTGAAGCGGGCCAAGGGTGTCGAGGGCTGCCGCGCCTATTACGAAGATATCGGCGCCCGCCGCGACAGCCTTGCCTACGAGATCGACGGCGTGGTGTTCAAGGTCAACCGCATCGACTTCCAGCGCGAGCTGGGCTTCCGCGCCCGCGAGCCGCGCTGGGCCATTGCCCACAAATTCCCCGCGCGCGAGGAGCTCACCGAGCTGCTCGACGTGGAGTTCCAGGTCGGCCGCACAGGCGCGGTGACGCCTGTGGCGCGCCTTAAGCCGGTACAGGTGGCGGGCGTCACCGTGGCCAACGCCACCTTGCACAACATGGACGAGGTTGCGCGCCTGGGCCTGATGATCGGCGACACCGTGATCGTCCGCCGCGCCGGAGACGTAATCCCGCAGGTGATGCAGGTCGTTACCGAGCGCCGGCCGGCTGATGCCCGTCCGGTGGCGATTCCCACCCAATGCCCGGTATGTGGCTCGCAGGTCGAGCGCACCCAGCTGGTCAAGCGCAGCAAGGGCAAGGAGTCGGTCAGCGAAGGGGCCATCTACCGTTGCGTTGGCCGGCTGTTCTGTCAGGCGCAGCTCAAGCAGGCGATCATCCATTTCGTCTCGCGCCGCGCCATGGATATCGACGGCCTCGGCGACAAGATCGTCGAGCAATTGGTGGACAAGGGCCTGGTGAAATCCCCGGCCGATCTCTACACACTGACCTACGAGCAGATCATCGAGCTGGAAGGCTTTGCCGAAGTCTCCACGCGCAACCTGCTTGCGGCCATCGCCGAAAGTCGCAAGCCCACGCTGGCGCGTTTTGTCTTCGCGCTGGGCATCCCGGACGTAGGCGAGGAGACCGCCAAGCTGCTGGCGCGCTCCCTGGGCTCACTGGCGCGCATCCAGAAGGCACTGCCGGAAGTGCTCACCTACCTGCCGGACGTCGGTGGCGAGGTTGCCTACGAGATCCATAACTTCTTCGATGACGAGCATAACCGCAGTGTCATCGCCGAGCTGCTCGACCCCGAGCATGGCGTGCGGCTGCAGGACGAAGGCGAGGTTTCCGCCGAATTTGCAGCTATCGCCACACTGGCCGGATTCATCGACAAGTTGAACATTCCCTTCATTGCCGCGACGGGTGCCGAGAAGCTGGCTGACAGGGCGGGCAGCCTCGATGCGCTCATCACCCTCAGCCAGGACTGGCTGGATCTCAGCACCCTCAAGGGCGTGAACGAGAAGGCCAGGCAGTCGGTGCGCGAATACTTCGCCGATGCCGCCCGCGTCGAGCGCGCGAAGGCCGTCGAGGAACAACTGGCGGAGTTCGGCATGCACTGGCGCAGCGAACGCAAGGTGGTCGAGGGCCTGCCCCTGGCCGGCCAGACCTGGGTACTGACCGGTACGCTGGAGGCCATGAGTCGCGACATCGCCAAGGAAAAACTGGAAGGCCTGGGCGCCAAGGTGGCCGGTTCGGTTTCGGCCAAGACCCATTGCGTCGTTGCCGGTCCGGGAGCGGGTTCAAAGTTGGCCAAGGCCCAGGAACTTGGCGTCGCCGTGATGGACGAAGAGCAGCTGATCAAGCTGCTGGCCGACTATGGCATCGGCGCCTGACACGCCTTTCTTCCGAGCAAAGAATCAAGATCAACGCATCAAGGAGTCAATCCATGCCCATGACCAAGGACCAGCTGGTTCGCGATATCGCCGAATCCCTCGACCTGACCCAGGCCGCCGTGCGCGGCGTGTTCGAACAATTGGCGCAGATCGCCCAGGACGCCCTGGAAAACGACGGCGAGCTGACCCTGCCGGGTATCGGCAAGCTCAAGGTCAGCGAGCGCGCTGCCCGCACCGGCCGCAATCCGCAGACTGGCAAGAGCATCGAAATCGCCGCGAAGAAGGCGGTACGCCTGGTGCCTGCCAAGGCCCTGGTCGACAGCCTGAACTGATCGGCAGGCCCGCTGCGCCCCCTGCGTTGCGACACAGGGGCGGGGCGGGCCAGCGGTTGACGGAGAGCGAGATGGACAAGGCAAGAAAGCAGCGCCTGCTCGGCGTGGCGGCATTGGTGCTGCTGTTCGGGGCCTACGTGGCCTGGACCGAGCGTCCGCAGATCGTCCTTCACTACGAAGGAGTGGGCGGGCCGGCGGTGAGCTACAGCTTCAAGGAAAACGGCGAGGAAACCCTCGCGGGTGAGATCAAGCCGGGCGAGGCGCGCGCCTTCCCGCTGCGCCTGCTGCGTTCGGATGAGTACCGCGTGGCCTTCCAGTTCCATCAGGGCGCGGAGCGCTATTCCACCTTCAGCACCCGTCCGGGCTACAGCAAGATGGATCTGTTCATCGGGCCGAACCTGGAGGTCTCCACCCAGCCTCGGCCCGAGGGGCTGCTGCAGGCGCAGTGACGCCCCTTACAGGTACTCGGCCACCAGCACCACATTGCGGCTGCCGACTGACGAGGCATCCTTTCTGATCGAGCGGATCACGCTGTCAGCGTCGCCGGTTGCTGCCATGCTGCGTCCCAGCGGCCGCCCGGCAACATCGGTCAGGCGGTAACTGACACTAGGCATGGCACTACGGGGCTCATTGAGTTGCATATACAGGGCGCGATTGCAGTCGCTCAGGCTAACTCGTGCACCACTGGCGCTGACATCGCTCAAGCCGACCTGGCAGGTGGGCTCCACGACCGCGCCGGAGAAGTGGATGACGGCGCTCTGGGCCATCAGGTGGCCGGAGAAGAACAGAGTGGCGACAGTGGCGGATTGCAGGGTTGTGGGCATGTTGGCATTCCTCGCTCGGTAATGGCCCGTCCTTACTCGGCGGGCTCATACATAGCGTCGGCGCAACAGGGGGTTTCTTAATAATTTGTAGGGCAATTCTGTTATTAAAAAGCTTGATTCGTGATCAAGGTCAGAAATTGCCTGTAAGACATCGCTAAGTGCTTGAAGTACTTGTAAGTTGCGCTCAAGCCGCTACAATGGCGCGGCTCGCCAAACTGGCGAGCTCTTCGTGATGGTGGCCCTGTCGGTCCCCCCGCAACGATTACTCGCTTACCTGGTCAGGTCCGGAAGGAAGCAGCC
>NZ_AMZB01000089.1 GCF_000313755.1 Pseudomonas nitroreducens TX1
ATACAAGCGAGCTTGCTCGCGAACCGCCCGCAATCGTACTGCCGGGAAATGCATTCGCGAGCAAGTTCGCTCCTACAGGGACTATGCGTTCAGGCCAAAGGGATCCTCCACCGAATGACTCGGCAGGGTGAACCAGCGCGGACCTTGCGCCGTCATGTAGAAATGGTCCTCCAGGCGGATGCCGAACTCCCCCGGTACGCAGATCATCGGCTCGTTGCTGAAGCACATTCCGATGTCCAGCGGCGTGCGGTCGCCGCGCACCAGGTACGGCGCTTCGTGGATATCCAACCCGATGCCGTGACCAGTGCGGTGCGGCAAACCCGGCAGTGCATAGTCCGGCCCGAGGCCGCCGGCCTCCAGGCAACGTCGGGCGGCGGCGTCAACCTGCTCGCAGGGCGAGCCGAGCACGGCGGCGTCGAAAGCAGCCTGCTGTGCGGCCTTCTCCAGGTTCCACAGTTCGCGCTGGCGCGCACTGGGCGTACCGAAAACGTAACTGCGGGTGATATCCGAGTGGTAGCCGTAGAGTTGGCAGCCGGTATCGATCAGCACCATGTCGCCTTCGCGCAACGGACGCGGCTGGCGTACGCCGTGGGGGAAGGCACTGTCCTCACCGAACAGCACGATGCAGAAGGTCGAGCCCAGCGCCCCTACCTTCCTGTGCGCGGCCTCGATGAAGCGCGTCACTTCGGTGGCGCTGATGCCCTCGCGCAGGATGCTGGCCGCAGCCTTGTGCACCTCCAGGGTCATGTCCTTCGCCCGCTGCATCAGCGCCAACTCCGCTGGCGACTTGCAGCGGCGGCACTGCTCGATCAACGCGCCGGCGTCCACCAGTTGCACCTGGCTCGTCGCCTGGCGCAGGCGTTCGAACATGCCGAACGGCAGGCTGTGGGAAAGACCGACCCGCGCACCGTCGCGCACCTCGATTTCCGAAAGCATTCCGGCCAGCAGGGCGAACGGGCTTTCATGCTCGGCCCACACGCTGATGCTGCCGGGCAGCACCTGCAGATCGCGCACCGTGCCCTCCTCGAAGGCCGGGGCGATGTAGCGCACCTCGCCCCGTGCCGGCACCAGTGCGCCGACCAGCCGCTCGCTGGGGCTCCACTTCAGGCCAGTGAAATAGACCAGCGAACTGCCGGCATCGATGAACACGGCCGAGACTTCGCGCGCCAGCATCAGTTGCTGCAATCGACCGATCCGAGCCTGGTATTCCTCGAGTGCAATGGGACGAGCACCAGCCGTCATGACCTGCAATTTCGCCAGCGCCTGCTCGGGGCTCACGCCCCCTACTCCCAATGTCATGTGACTCTCCCGAGGAATGGAATAAAGCGACCATAAATTTAAGCAGCACTGAAATTTCCGGTCAAAGGCTTTTCGGTATCCGCTATCCTTGTGGCCGATTTTTCATCCGCTGATGGCTCGATGCTTTCACCGGTCGACGACACTGGTATGCTGCCGGCGTCCCACAAGAGCCTGAGCAATGTCCGCAGATCGTATCGGAGAACGCCTGCGCCGTTATCGGCGAGCAGCGAAGAAGACCCTGAACCAGGTGGCCGCCGAAGCCGGCCTGACGGCGAGCTTCCTGTCCCAGGCCGAGCGCAACCTCACCGGCGTCTCGCTGTCGTCCCTGGCCAGCATCGCCAAGGCGCTGGACGTGCCGCTCAACGCCCTCTTCGACTCTCCGCAGCAGATTCCGCCGGACTCGCACCAGGGTGAGCGCGTGCGCTACACCATCGAAGGCCAGCCACTGAGCTACGAGCGGCTGTCCAGCAGTTTCCCCGGCAACCAGTTGAACGCGGTGAAGGTGACGGTTCCGGTGGGCTACGAATCCGAACTGATCACCCACGATGGCTCGGAATTCGCCTACGTCCTCACCGGGCGCATCGCCTACGACATCGATGGCCACACCTATCCGCTGGGCCCTGGCGACTCCGTCCACTTCGACTCTGGCAAGCGTCATTGCCTGCGCAACCTCGGTGACAGCGTGGCGGAAATGCTCACCGTCACCACCCTTCCGCTGTTCGGCGAACACGCCCTCACCTGATTCACAGCCTGACGAAATTTTCAGTAGCACTGAATTTTGAGTTGAACTTGATTTCAGTCTGACTTAACTTCGGCGCGGCATGGCCGGACACAGCCCGGCCATGAAGGGACAGGTCTCATCCGGACCGGTCCGGCCAGGCCGGCTGCAAACCCCATCGGTTCGCCGGCCCCTGAAGAAAAACAAGAATGAGGTCAGGCAATGCGCAAGATGCGACGTAATCCACTGCACGCACTCGCCTTCGGCGGACTGCTGCTCGCCGGCTCCGCGGCTCAGGCCGCCTCCACCCTGGTGTACTGCTCCGAAGGCAGCCCAGCGGGCTTCGACCCCGGTCAATACACCACCGGCACCGATTACGACGCCACCTCCGAAACCCTGTTCAACCGCCTCGTGCAGTTCCAGCGCGGCGGCACCGAAGCCCAGCCGGCCCTGGCGCAAAGCTGGGAAACCTCCGCCGACGGCAAGACCTGGACCTTCCACCTGCGCCCCGGCGTGAAGTTCCACACCACCGACTACTTCA
>NZ_AMZB01000090.1 GCF_000313755.1 Pseudomonas nitroreducens TX1
AAGCCGACCCGCGAGTTCAACGCCGACGACGTGCTGTTCACCTTCAACCGCATGCTCGACAAGAACCAGCCGTTCCGCAGGGCCTACCCCACCGAATTCCCGTACTTCACCGACATGGGCCTGGACCGCAATATCGCCAGGGTGAGCAAGGTCGACGAGCACACGGTGACCTTCACCCTGAACGAGGTCGACGCCGCCTTCGTGCAGAACCTGGCGATGAACTTCGCGGTGATCCAGTCCGCCGAATACGCCGACCAGTTGCTCAGGCAGGGCAAGCCCGGCGAGATCAACCAGAAACCCATCGGCACCGGCCCCTTCGTGTTCAGCCGCTACCAGAAGGACGCGATGATCCGCTTCAAGGGCAACAAGGATTACTGGAAGCCCGATGACGTGAAGGTCGACAACCTGGTCTTCGCCATCAACACCGATGCCTCGGTGCGCATGCAGAAACTCAAGGCCGGAGAATGCCAGATCACCCTGAATCCGCGCCCGGCGGACCTCGAGGCGCTGAAGCAGGACCCGAACCTGAACATGCCGTCGCAGCCCGGCTTCAACCTCGGCTACCTGGCCTACAACGTCACCCACGCCCCGTTGGACAAGACCGACGTGCGCCGCGCGCTGGACATGGCGCTGAACAAGCAGGCGATCATCGACGCCATCTACCAGGGCGCCGGCCAGCTGGCGGTGAACGCCATGCCACCGACGCAGTGGTCCTATGACGAATCGATCAAGGGCCAGGCCTACGATCCGGAACAGGCCAAGGCACTGCTGAAGAACGCCGGCGTCGCCGAAGGCACCGAAATCACCCTCTGGGCCATGCCGGTACAGCGCCCCTACAACCCCAATGCCAAGCTGATGGCTGAGATGATCCAGGCCGACTGGGCCAAGGTCGGCGTCAAGGCGAAGATCGTCACCTACGAGTGGGGCGAGTACATCAAGCGCGCCCATGCGGGCGAACACGACGCCATGCTGTTCGGCTGGACCGGCGACAACGGTGACCCGGACAACTGGCTGGGCACCCTCTACGGCTGCGATTCGGTGAGCGGCAACAACGTCTCCAAGTGGTGCAACGCCGACTACGACAAGCTGGTGCGCCAGGCCAAGGCCACCACCGACCACGACCAGCGCGTGGCCCTCTACCAGAAGGCCCAGCAGCTACTCGCGCAACAGTTGCCCATCAGCCCGATTGCCCACTCCACCGTCTACCAGCCCATGCGCAAATCGGTGCAGGGCTTCCTGATCAGCCCCTTTGGACGCAATTCGTTCTACGGCGTAGCCAACCAGCCCTGATCGCCAATTCGAGATCGGCGGCCCCCGTCGCCTGAGCGCCAGCCCGGCACAGACCGGGCGGCATATCCCGCCTTCCCCTCTGCCTGCCGGCTCCCCCATCTCTCCGATGGGTGGAGGGGATGCATTCGTTGCTAGGAAAACCCACAACAACAAGGAGCAACTCATGCAGCATCACGTATTCATCCGCACTCTCCTGGCACTTGCCGTCTGTGGCACCCCGTTGGGCCAGGCATTTGCCGACGAGGGCGACCTGCCACCGGACGAAACCCACCGTGAGAGCGAAGTGGTGGTCAAGGGCCAGGCCGGCGCCAAAGGCTTCGTCGAAGGTCAGAGCCTGACCTTCAGCACGCGCAACTTCGCCGCCCGCGAGCAGATGAAGGACAGCTTTCACTTCAACATCAAGAAGGACGGTTACACCGAACCCACCCACAGCCGCTACACCTGGACCCAGGGCAGCCAGCTCAAGTACAACTCCGGCTACACCCAGGGCACCGTGGGCGTTGGCTTGGATGCGGCAGCCTTCAACGAGATCGCCCTGGAACGCGGCCACGGACGCATCGCCGGCGGCGGCACCCGCACCCTGACCGATAGCGACGGCGACGCAGTCGGCCAGTGGTCGAAGATGGGCATAGCCAACGTGAAACTGCGAGCCTCCAACAGCGTGCTGCGCGCCGGCCGCCAGCAGACCGAAAACCCGGTGTTCAACATCAACGACAACCGTGCCCTGCCGCCCTCCTTCGACGGCATCAGCCTGCTCAGCGAGGAGCTCGAAGGCCTCGAGGTCCAGGCCGGCAGCTTCACCCGCGCCAGCCCGCGCACCGGCGCAGGCAGCGAGCGCCTGACCACCGAGTACGGCGCGGGGGATTTCTCCGGCAGCCACTTCAGCTACCTGGGCGGCAGCTACCAGGCGATGAAGCAGCTGAAGCTCACCGCCTACGGCGCGCACTTCGAAGACATCTGGAACCAGTACTACTTCGGCGCATCCCACGACCTGGGCGACCCATCCACCCTGGCGCTGAATACCAGCCTGAACTACTACCACACCGGCGACACCGGACAGCGCAAGGCCGGTTACATCGACAACGACGCCTACAGCCTGGCCTTCACCCTGACCCACGGCGCCCATGCCGTGCTGCTGGGCTGGCAGCAGATCCGTGGCGACGAGTACTTCGACTACGTCCACGAGACCGCGGCCATCTACCTGGCCAACTCCTTGCTCTCCGACTACAACGGCCCCAACGAAAAGTCCCTGCAGTTGCGCTACAGCACCGACTGGGCCGCCTTCGGCGTGCCCGGCCTGACTACCATGGCGTGGTACGCCAAGGGCTGGGGAATCGACGGCACCCACTACGACGGTGACCGCAACGGCGTCAGCGGCTACAACGTCCGCGACATGGATGACGAGAAGCACCACGAGCTCGGCCTCTCGACCGGCTATACGCTGCAAGGCGGCCCGCTCAAGAGCAGCAGTTTCCGCCTGACCTACATGAAACATCTGGCCAGCCAGAACCAGGCGGACGGCAGCGTCAACGAGATCCGCCTGGTCAGCAATTTCCCGTTCAACCTTCTGTAAGGAGCATGGGCATGCCCATCAAGCGTTTGCTACCTCTTCTGCTGGCACTGGGCAGCGGCACCGCCCTGGCGCAGAACCTGGTGGTCTGCACCGAAGCGAGCCCGGAAGGGTTCGATGTGGTGCAGTACACCGGAGCCGTGACCAACGATGCCACCTCGGAAACCATCTTCAACCGCCTGGTGGGCTTCCGCCCCGGCACCACCGAACTGGTACCGTCCCTGGCGCAGAGCTGGGAGGTCAGCCCCGACGGCCTGACCTACACCTTCCACCTGCGCCCGGACGTCAAGTTCCACAGCACCGACTACTTCAAGCCGACCCGTGCCTTCAACGCCGACGATGTGCTCTGGACCTTCCAGCGCCCGCTCGACCCCAAGCACCCCTGGCACGAGTCGGCCAACCGCGGCTATGCCTATTTCGACGCCATGGGCATGCGCGAGCTGATCAAGTCGGTGGACAAGGTCGACAACCTGACCGTGCGCTTCACCCTGAGCCATCCCGAGGCGCCCTTCCTTGCCGACATGGCCATGGGCTTCGCCTCCATCTACTCGGCCGAGTATGGCGACCAGTTGCTGGCCGCAGGCAAGCAGGGCCAGATCAACAACCTGCCCATCGGCACCGGCCCCTTCGTCTTCAACCGCTACGCCAAGGACTCCCAGGTGCGCTACCGCGCCAACCCGGACTACTTCGGCGGCAAGCCGGCCATCGACAACCTGGTGTTCGCCATCACCCTCGACCCCAACGTGCGCATGCAGAAGGTCCGGCGCAACGAATGCCAGATCGCGCTCTACCCCAAGCCGTCGGACGTGCCGGCCCTGCAACAGGACAAGAACCTGGCGGTGGACAGCATCGACGCCCTGATGACCACCTACGTGGCGATCAATACCCGGCATAAGCCGCTGGATGACGTGCGCGTGCGCCAGGCAATCAACCTCGCCATCGACAAGAAGGCCCTGCTCGACTCGGTATTTGGTGCCAATGCCGCCAGCCCGGCGATCAACCCCTACCCCTCGACGCTGCTGGGCTACAACAAGGACCTCGAAGACTGGCCGCACGATCCCGAGCGGGCGAAAGTGCTCCTCAAGGAAGCCGGAGCGGAAAACCTCAAGCTGACGATCTTCATCCGCAACGGCAGCTCGCCGACCATTCCCAACCCGGCACTTGCGGCACAGATGATGCAGGCGGACCTGGCCAAGGCCGGCATCGACCTGCAGATCCGCTCGCTGGAGTGGGGCGAGCTGCTCAAGCGCTCCAAGGCCGGCGAACACGACCTGTCGCTTCTGGGCTGGGCTGGCGACAACGGCGACCCGGACAACTTCCTCAGTCCGAACCTGTCCTGTGCAGCGGCGAAATCCGGAGAAAACCAGGCGTTCTGGTGCAACCAGGACTTCGAACTGCTGATTCAGCAGGCCCGTGACAGCAACGACACGGCAAAACGGGCGGAACTTTATAAAAAGGCGACATCCATATTCCACGAACAATCGCCGTGGATTCCCCTGGCGCATCCTAAGCTGTTCAATGTGCGCCGCAGCAGTGTCTCGGGTTACACCATCAACCCGATGACCAATAACAACTTCGCCGACGTTCGAATCCAGTAACCGGCGAAGCAATAAGAAACCGGCGCCCATCGTCACCCCCGATGGGTAGCCGCTCGGTGAGGAGCCCCCAAACACCATGCTCAGTTTCATCGCACGCCGATTCGGTCTGCTGATCCCGACCTTCTTCGGCGTCACCCTGCTCACCTTTGCGCTGATCCGCCTGATTCCGGGCGACCCCGTGGAAGTGATGATGGGTGAACGCCGCGTCGATCCGCAGATGCATGCCGAGGCCATGCACCGCCTGGGGCTCGACAAGCCCCTCTACCAGCAGTACCTCGACTACATCGGCAACCTCGCCCAGGGCAATCTCGGCGAATCGCTGACCACCCGCGACAGCGTGTGGAACGAATTCCTCACCCTCTTCCCCGCAACCCTCGAACTGTCGCTGGCGGCCCTGCTGTTTGCCGGCGTCTTCGGCCTGCTCGCCGGGGTGATCGCGGCCTTGAAACGAGGTTCGCTGTTCGACCACGGGGTGATGACCATCTCCCTGGCCGGCTACTCGATGCCGATCTTCTGGTGGGGCCTGATCCTCATCATGCTGTTCTCCGTGTCCCTGGGCTGGACGCCCGTGTCCGGGCGCCTGGACCTGCTCTACGACATCGAGCCCAGGACCGGCTTCATGCTCATCGACACGCTGCTGTCGGATGAGGAAGGCGCCTTCATGGACGCCGTGCGCCACCTGATCCTGCCGGCCATCGTGCTGGGCACCATCCCGCTGGCGGTGATCGCGCGGATGACCCGCTCCTCGATGCTCGAAGTGCTGCGCGAAGACTACGTGCGCACCGCCCGTGCCAAGGGCCTGTCGCCGGCCCGCGTGGTGTTCGTCCACGCCCTGCGCAACGCCATGATCCCGGTGCTCACCGTGTTCGGCCTGCAGGTCGGCACGCTGCTCGCCGGCGCGGTCCTGACCGAGACCATCTTCTCCTGGCCCGGCATCGGCAAATGGCTGATCGACGCCATCGGCCGCCGCGACTACCCGGTGGTGCAGAACGGCATCCTGCTGGTGGCGACCCTGGTGATCCTGGTGAATTTCATCGTGGACATCCTCTACGGCCTCGCCAACCCACGCATCCGTCACCAACGCTAACCGGAGCCGACGCCATGAATGCCAACGCCAAAGCTCCCGCCAGCGACCCGAGTCTGGTCTACCCATCCCCCTGGAAAGAATTCTGGCATGCCTTCTCGCGCAACAAGGGAGCGGTCGGCGGCCTGCTGTTCATCCTGATGATCGTGTTCTGCGCGCTGTTCGCGCCCTGGGTCGCGCCCCATGACCCCAGCGAGCAGTTCCGCGACTTCCTGCTCACCCCGCCGCTGTGGCTCGAGGGTGGCAATTCGCAGTTCCTGCTGGGCACCGACGAACTGGGCCGTGACCTGCTCTCGCGCCTGATGCACGGCGCGCGGCTGTCGCTGATGATCGGCCTGACCTCGGTGCTGATCTCGATGATCCCCGGCATCTTCCTCGGGCTGCTCGCCGGTTTCTCCCCGACCCGACTGGGCCCGGTGATCATGCGCCTGATGGACATCATGCTGGCACTGCCCTCGCTGCTGCTGGCAGTGGCCATCGTCGCCATCCTCGGCCCCGGCCTGATCAACACCGTGATCGCCATCGCCATCGTCTCGCTGCCCGCCTACGTGCGCCTGACCCGCGCTGCGGTAATGGGCGAGTTGAACCGCGACTATGTCACCGCCTCGCGCCTGGCCGGCGCCGGCACCCTGCGCCTGATGTTCGTCACCGTGCTGCCCAACTGCATGGCGCCGCTGATCGTGCAGGCCACCCTGAGTTTTTCCTCGGCCATCCTCGACGCCGCTGCGTTGGGCTTCCTCGGCCTGGGCGTGCAGCCGCCGACGCCCGAGTGGGGCACCATGCTGGCCTCCGCACGCGACTACATCGAGCGCGCCTGGTGGGTCGTCTCGCTGCCCGGCCTGACCATCCTGCTCAGCGTGCTGGCAATCAACCTGATGGGCGACGGCCTGCGCGATGCGCTGGACCCGAAGCTGAAGAACGCAGCGTGAGGAAGACACACATGATGACTTTCGCACGTGCTGCAGGAGCGAGCTTGCTCGCGAACCTGCAATCCCCCGCGTTCCCCGTTCGCGAGCAAGGACCAAGGCGTCCCCCTCGTTCCTACAAAAAGAACAAGAGCCTGATGGAGACCGCCGTATGAGCCTCCTCGACCTGCGCAATCTTTCGGTCCGCTTCGGCGACCGCAACGCCATCCCGGTAGTGGACGGCCTCGACCTCTCGGTGGACAAGGGCGAAGTCCTGGCCATCGTCGGCGAGTCCGGCTCCGGCAAGTCGGTGACCATGATGGCCCTGATGGGCCTGATCGACGCACCCGGCATCATCACCGCCGACACCATGCAGTTCGACGGTACCGACATGCTGCGCCTGAAGGGCCGCGAACGCCGGCGCATCGTCGGCAAGGACATCGCCATGGTCTTCCAGGACCCGATGACCGCCCTCAACCCCAGCTTCACCGTCGGCTACCAGATCGAGGAAGTGCTCAGGCTGCACCTCGGCCTGCGTGGTAAAGCGCTGCGCCAGCGCGCGCTGGAACTGCTCGAGCGGGTGGAAATCCCCGGTGCCGCCCAGCGCCTGGACGCCTACCCGCACCAGCTGTCCGGCGGCATGAGCCAGCGCGTCGCCATCGCCATGGCGATTGCCGGCGAGCCCAAGCTGCTGATCGCCGACGAGCCCACCACCGCGCTGGACGTGACCATCCAGGCGCAGATCATGGAGCTGCTGCTGAACCTGCAGCGCGACCAGGGCATGGCGCTGATCCTGATCACCCACGACCTCGCCGTGGTCGCCGAGACCGCCCAGCGCGTCTGCGTGATGTACGCAGGCCAGGCAGTGGAGATCGGTCAGGTGCCGGCGCTGTTCGACCTGCCGACCCACCCGTACACCGAGGCGCTGCTCAAGGCGATCCCCGAGCACAGCGCCGGCGAAGAGCGCCTGGCCACCCTGCCCGGTATCGTCCCCGGCAAGTACGACCGTCCGCAGGGCTGCCTGCTGTCGCCGCGCTGCCCCTACGTGCAGGACAACTGCCGTGCCGTGCGCCCGGCCCTGGAAGCCCATGAGCGTGGCGCGGTGCGCTGCTTCTACCCGCTCAACCTGAATACCGAGGTGGCCCGATGAGCGCCGTCCTGACCGCCCGCGACCTGACCCGTCACTACGAAATCTCCCAGGGCCTGTTCAAGCCACACGCCCTGGTCCGCGCGCTCAACGGCGTATCCTTCGACCTGCAGGCCGGCAAGACCCTCGCCGTGGTTGGCGAGTCCGGCTGCGGCAAGTCCACTCTCGCCCGCGCGCTGACCCTGATCGAAGAACCCACCTCCGGGTCCCTGCAGATCGCCGGCCACGAGGTGAAAGGAGCCGACCACGACACCCGCAAGCAGCTGCGCCGTGACGTGCAGATGGTCTTCCAGAACCCCTACGCCTCGCTCAACCCCCGGCAGAAGATCGGCGACCAGCTGGCCGAGCCGCTGCTGATCAACACCAGCCTGTCGCGCATCGAACGCCGCGAGCGCGTACAGGCGATGATGAAGCAGGTCGGCCTGCGCCCCGAGCATTACCAGCGCTACCCGCACATGTTCTCCGGCGGCCAGCGCCAGCGCATCGCCCTGGCCCGCGCCATGATGCTGCGGCCCAAGGTGCTGGTGGCGGACGAACCGACCTCGGCGCTGGACGTATCGATCCAGGCCCAGGTGCTCAACCTGTTCATGGACCTGCAGCAGGAGTTCGGCACCGCCTACGTATTCATCTCCCACAACCTAGCCGTGGTCCGCCACGTGGCCGATGACGTGCTGGTGATGTACCTCGGCCGCCCGGCGGAAATGGGCCCGGCGGACAAGCTCTACGAGCGCCCGCTGCACCCCTATACCCAGGCGCTGCTCTCAGCGACCCCGGCCATCCACCCTGATCCGGACAAGCCCAAGATAAAAATCCAGGGCGAGCTGCCCAACCCGCTCAACCCGCCGACCGGCTGCGCCTTCCACAAGCGCTGCCCCTACGCGACCGAACGTTGCAAGACCGAGGTGCCGGAACTGCGCCTCCTCGATGAGCGGCAGGTGGCCTGCCACCATGCGGAACAGTTCCTGAACTGATACGAAACGGGCCGGTCATAGGCCGGCCCCTCTTTCGGAAACAGCTGCGTCCTACAATGCAGCCGGAACAGGCCTATCGCCTGAGCCAGACAATCCCGCCAGGGTGGCACCCCGCCACCGCCTGCGCGTCGTGGCCATTATCCACAGGGCCACGACCTTCCATGCTGCTGTTCTTCCTGCTGCTCATCCTCGTCACCGCCATCGTCGCCAACGTCCAACTGCACCAGTGGAAGCGTCAGCGGCGGATGGATGTACGCGCGGCGGTGAAGTCGCGGACGAAGCCGGCGCCGAGGAGAAAGGCCGCAGTGGAAGTCGACCTCGATGAGATCGACTGGGACGTGCTTGTCTCGGATGAGCTGGATGTCACACCACCTCCTCCAACTGCGACTCCGCCCGCGCCCCCCAAACCTGTACCAGTAAGAACTGAGCCGCCCGCACCGCCACCTCCGGCAAAACCGAAAGCCGAACCCGGGGACGAATTCCTGCCGCTGGAACGGGCACTGCCACCGGGACAACTGACGGCCGCCCAACGCGATCAGGCCATGGCGCAACTGCTCAAGACCCGCCTGCACACCCCCACTCCGGAGCCCGGCGAGAAGCATATGGTGCTGGACATCGACGACGGCAGCTACGTGCCGGTCGCCACGCACCCGACTGCGGCCGCCATCGCCCTCGGGCATCTCGCCGAGAGTCTGGAGCAACGCAAGGGCGCGCAGTTGCTGCGTGAGTTGCGTGGCAAGGAGCTGGGCCTGCTGGTAGTCGCGCGCAATCCGCAGAAGCCCTCGGTGGCGCGGCTGTGGAAAATCCAGCCGGAAGACCTCTGAGAAGATCCTTGTAGGAGCGAGCTTGCTCGCGAACAGTCCGGGCTTCGAAGCTGCCGGCAAACTGCTTCGCGAGCAAGCTCGCTCCTACGAAAGACTTCAGCTTTACAGATCGCGGATCAGCGCCAAGCGCACACCGAACCCCAGCAGAATTGCGCCGAAACCCCACTGCTGCACGCGCTGCATCGCCCTGTGCCGAGCCAGCCAGTGGCCCATGCGCTCGCCACTGACCGCATAGAAGCTGTCGAAGGCCAGCCCGATCACTACCAATACGCCGCCCAGTAGTGCGAACTGCAGCGCCAGAGGGCCGTTCTGCGGATGGATGAACTGCGGCAGCAGCACCGAGCAGAACAGCAGCGCCTTGGGGTTGAGCAGATTGGTCAGCAGGCCCCGGCGAAAGGCGCGCCGATAGCTGACTGTGGATAACCCGGCCGCCCCCGTTGCCACCGGCAAGCCCACCGGCGCACGCAGCAGTTGCACGCCGATCCAGGCCAGGTAGAGACCGCCGCCGACGCGCACGGCGTCGAACGTCCAGGGCGCAGTGCGGAACAGCAGCGCCAGCCCGGTCGCTGCCAGAGCCACATGGCATGCGCGCGCCGCGCCCAGCCCAAGCGCGGTCGCCAATGCAGCGCGGCAGCCATCACGGGCGCCGGTGTGCAGCAGGAGAATCATGTCCGGTCCGGGCAGCAGGTAAACCATCGCCAGGGCCAGCAGGAAGACGCCGAGATCCACTAGAGCCACTCCGAAGCAGTCATTGCGGATGAGGATTCTATGCTTGAAGACCGAGGCAGGTGCTTGCGTATTCAACCATCGTACGGCTCACAATTAGCATATCCTGCCAACTTCAAATTCATTGAGTAGCCACGTATGCCAAGTCCAAAACTGGACGCCTACGACCACCGCATCCTCGCCGCCCTGCAGCGAGACGGCCGCCTGACCAACGTGCAGTTGGCCGAGGAAATCGGGCTATCCCCTTCACCTTGCCTGCGCCGCGTTCGCATCCTGGAAGAGGCCGGCATGATCCGCGGCTACCACGCCGAACTGGGCCGTGACGAAGTCGGCCTGGGGCTGACGGTGTTCGTCGGGGTGAAAGTGGAGCGCCACAGCGACACCAGCGCCGCAGCCTTTCGCCAGGCGGTGATCGACCTGCCGGAAGTCATCTCGGTACATCTGGTCAGCGGCGAGTCGGACTTCCTCCTGCAAGTCGTGCTGCCCGACCTGCGCGCCTACGAGCAGTTCCTAACCGGCACCCTGCTCAAGCTGCCGGGCGTCAGCGATATCCGCAGCAACTTCGCCATACAGACGGTAAAGGAGTCAGCGCCGCTGCCGCTGCGGCATCTGCCGAAATAGCGGGATTGCGCGCGGGCGACCGCGCGCCTATCATTCGCCACCTTCCATCCACCGACAGCAAAGGAGAGACATCATGCAAACACTGATCACCCTTTGCAGGTCGCGTCTGGCGTAATCGCTTCCCCGCCGCCCCTCTGGCGGCATCGCATTGCCCGGCTCCGGCCTGCCCCCATCCTCTTTTTCGTTTCATTCCTCATGGGATTGGACAATGGGCAATTGCATCCAAAATCTGTCCGACGGCATCACCCTGATCGCCGCGGACGACACCTGGATCGAAGGTAAAGCGATCCAGCAACTTGAAACCACCGCCCGCCTGCCGGGGATGCAGCGCGTCGCCGGCATGCCGGACCTGCACCCCGGGCGCGGCTACCCGATCGGCGCGGCGTTCTTCTCCACTGGCCGACTGTATCCGGCGCTGGTGGGCAACGACATTGGCTGCGGCATGGCGCTGTGGCGCACCGATATCGCCACCGGCAAGCTGAACCTGGACAAGCTGGAAAAGCGCCTGGGCAACCTCGACGGCCCCCTGGACGAAGACTGGAGCGAGCGCATTGCGAGCTTCGCTCTGCCGCCCTGCGGCCACGAGCATTCGCTGGGTACCATCGGCGGCGGCAACCACTTCGCCGAGCTGCAGCAACTCGACCGGCTCTACGACGAAGCCGCCGTGGCAACCCTCGGTCTCGACCCTCGCCACCTGCTCCTGCTGGTGCACAGCGGTTCGCGCGGCCTGGGCGAAGCCATCCTGCGCGAGCAGGTGGACCGCTTCAGCCACCAGGGCCTGGAGCAAGGCAGCGACGACTGCGCGCGCTACCTGGCTCGCCACGACGGCGCGCTGCGTTTCGCCGAAGCCAACCGCCAGCTGATCGCCCTGCGCATGCTCGACCGCCTGCATGCAGACGGCGCACAGGTGCTGGACGTGAACCACAACCTCGTCAGCCCGGCGCAAGTCGAAGGCGTCGACGGCTGGCTGCACCGCAAGGGCGCGACGCCGGCGGACCGCGGGGTGATGGTCATCCCCGGCTCGCGCGGCGACTACAGCTACCTGGTGGAGCCGGTCGCCGACCCGCGCAGCTTGTTCTCCCTCGCCCACGGCGCGGGGCGCAAGTGGATGCGCAGCGAGTGCAAGGAGCGTCTCTCGGCGCGCTACCGCGTCGAGCAACTGGCCCGCACCGCGCTGGGCAGCCGGGTGATCTGCGGTGATCGCGGGTTGATCTACGAGGAGGCGCCGGAAGCCTACAAGGCCATCGACTCAGTGGTCGGCGCGCTGCGCGAAGCGGGGCTGCTGCGGGTACTGGCGCGACTGAAGCCGGTGCTGACCTACAAGACCCGCGGGGAGTGCTGCTGATGATCCTGCTGCAACTATCGGCGGCCCAGGGGCCGGACGAATGCGCACTGGCCGTGGCCAAGGCCCTGCAGCGTCTGCTGCGGGAGGCCGAGGCCAGCGGCACCGAGGCACGCGTGATCGAGGAGGAAGCCGGCCCGCGCCGGGGCACGCTGCTCTCGGTGCTGCTGGCACTGGACGGCGACTCGGCAGCATCCCTGGCCGAGGACTGGAGCGGCACCCTGCAATGGGTCTGCGCCAGCCCTTACCGGCCCAACCACGGGCGCAAGAACTGGTACTTCGGCGGCGCACGATTCAGCGCGCCGCCGGCCAACCTCGAAGGTGAAGTGCGCTTCGAAACCCTGCGCTCATCCGGCCCGGGCGGGCAACACGTCAACACCACCGACTCGGCGGTGCGCGCCATTCACCTCGCCAGCGGGCTGAGCGTGAAGGTCCAGAGCGAACGCAGCCAGCACGCCAACAAACGCCTGGCGCTGCTGCTGATCGCCCGCAAGCTGGAGGCACGCGCAGAGCAGGCGAGCAGCGAATTGCGCGCCGAACGCCGACTGGCCCATCACCACCTGGAACGCGGAAATCCGCGCCGGGTGTTTCGCGGTGAACGCTTCGAGGGTTGAGATCAGCCTGAGAAAAACCGCAGGAACGCGCGCAGGTCCGCCTGCGCCTGCTCCACGCTTGCCGGGGCGAATCGCACGTCGCTGTGCGCCGGGCATTGCGCCAGGCGGCCGATGTCCAGCGGGTGCAGCACGCCCAGCAGCGGGTAGCCGCCCATGGTCTGGCGGTCGGCCAGCAGGACAATCGGCTGGCCGTCCGGCGGCACCTGGATGGCGCCTTCCACTATCCCCAACGACCATTGCCGGCGAGGTGCGCTCAGCGCTTCGCCGCGCAATCGCACGCCTATGCGGTCGGATTGCGGGCTGATCTGCCAGCGCTGTTCGAAGAAGGCCTGGCGCTGCTTCTCACTGAAAGCATCCGGGCCGGGCAGCACGCGCAGCCTCGGGGTTCCGCGATAATCCGCTCGATAGGTCCAGGGCACGCTGGCACCGCCAGCGAAGCGCTCGCCGAGGGCCGCGCACTGCAGCACATCACCGGCGGTCAGCGGCTGGCCATTGCCGCCAAGGCCGCCCAGTTTTTCCCGCGTCTGGGTCGCAACGCTGCCCAGTATCGGCTCCGTGTGGAAGCCTCCGGCAGTGGCGAGATAGGCGCGCTGACCGGCGCGGGCGAAGCCCAGTTTCAGGCGCTGCCCGACTCGCACGCGAAAGCGCGACCAACCCGGCAGTGACTCGCCATCCAGGATTGCCGGCAGCTCTGCGCCGGTCAGCGCCAGCCAGGTATCCGCCTGCGCTTCCAGCTCCACACCACCCAGTGCGATCTCCAGCAACGGCGCGCCCGACAGGTTGTCGAGCAGGCGATTGGCCCAGGCCGCCGCGTGTCTATCCACAGGGCCGCCGGGCGATACGCCCAGGTGCTGCCAACCTCGCCGGCCGCCGTCCTGCAGCAGGCACAGCGGGCCACAGGCAATGACCTTCAGGCTCATGGCTCGCCTCCGGTCGCGCGATAAGTCGCCGCATCGATGGGCACGAACCGCACCAGATCACCCACCGCCAGCGGGCAAGGCGGCTCGCGATGCGCATCGAACAAGCGCTGCGCGCTGCGCCCGAGCAGGTGCCAACCACCGGGCGAGGCCTGTGGATAAACCGCCGTCTGCCGTTCGGCAATCGCCAGGCTGCCGGCGGGCACGTACGTGCGCGGCGTGGCACGGCGCGGCAAAGCGAGGCGTTCGTCCAACTCGCCGAGGTAGGCGAAGCCAGGAGAGAAGCCGATAGCGCCGACGCGATAGTCGCGGCCGGCATGCAGGTCGACCAGCTGGGCGGTAGTGAGCCCGCAGAGACGGGCAACTTCGGCGAGGTCTTCGCCGGCGTACCACACGGCGATTTCATGCAGGCGCCCGGCCTCGTTCGCCAGGTAATCGCCGGGCCAATCCTGCAGCGCAGCCTGTACGCGGTCTTGCAACTGCGGCAGGTCGATGCGCATCAGGTCGTAGTGCAGCAACAGCGTGGTCCAGCCGGGGACGCAATCCGTCAGCGCCGCACCCAGTTCAACGTGCAGGCGCTCGGCCAACTGGGCGATGCGCAACGGCAGGGCGTCGTCGGGTTGCTCCGCGAGCGTGATCAGAAGCGCCGTGGCGCCGAAGGGTTCGACACGGATCATGCCTGGTCCAACAGGCCACGCAGGCGCCGCAGCACCGCCAGGGATTCGGGGTTGTCGCCATGCACGCAGAGGCTGTCGGCGCGCAGGCGCAATGGGTTGCCGTCGATGTCCGGGAAGGCTTCGCCACGGCCGATGGCCAGGGCCTGGTCGAGGATGCGCTGCGGCTCGTGGTGCACGGCGTTGGGCAGGCGGCGTGGGGCAAGCTGGCCGTCGGGCAGGTAGGCGCGGTCGGCGAAGGCTTCGAACATCAGCGGCACGTCGGCGGCGTCAGCCAGTTGCAGCTCGCGGTTGTTGTCGGCCAGGGCCAGCACCATCAGCGGCAGGCGCTTGCGGTAGGCGGCGCAGGCATCGAGCACCGCTGCGAGCAGCGCGTCATCGCGCACCAGGTCGTTGTACAGCGCGCCGTGCGGCTTCACGTAGGCCACCTGGGTGCCGGCGGCGCGGCAGAAGGCGTCCAGCGCACCGATCTGGTAGAGCACCAGGGCGTGGACTTCCTCGGGCGAGCAACTCATGTGGCGGCGACCGAAGCCGGCGAGGTCCGGGTAGGACGGGTGCGCGCCGATGCTGACGCCCCGCTCCACCGCCAGGCGGACCGTGTGCTGCATGGTCAGCGGGTCACCCGCATGATAGCCGCAGGCAAGGTTGGCCTGGTCGATCAGAGGCATGGCGTGGACGTCGTCGCCCATGCGCCAGGCGCCGAAGCTTTCGCCCATGTCGCAGTTGAGCAGGATTCGCGTGCTGCGCTCGGTCATCGGTATCGCCGTCCTTCCAGATTTCCTACAGGGTAAAGCAGCAAATGGCCTTTGGCCTTCGGAGAATACTCAGTCACGTTCAGGAGGAGTACCATTCCGCCTCTAGACCCGTGGAAAACTCCCCCCGAATGATCAAAGCCGCCATTCTGGCCGCCTTCGGCCTGAGCATCGTTTATGTCCACCTGCGTGGGCGGGTGCGCCACAAGTTCACGCGCCAGCTGAGCGACCACTCCAGCTTCCTGGCGCCGATCAACTGCCTCATGTACCTGTTCTCCAGGGTGCCGAGCCGCCCGTACCTGGCGACCGACGAATTCCCCGAAATGCGCCTGCTCAGCGATAACTGGGAAGCCATCCGCAGCGAAGCCCTGCACCTGCGCGACGCCGGCAGCATCAAGCGTTCCGATCAGCTCAACGACGTGGGTTTCAATTCCTTCTTCAAGACCGGCTGGAAGCGTTTCTACCTGAAGTGGTACGACGACAGCCATCCGTCCGCCGACGCCCTGTGCCCGAAGACCACCGAACTGCTGCGGCAGATTCCGTCGGTCAAGGCGGCGATGTTTGCCGAACTGCCACCGGGCTCGCGCCTGGTGCGCCATCGCGATCCCTACGCCGGTTCGCTGCGCTACCACCTTGGCCTGCTGACGCCCAACGATCCGGGCTGCTTCATCGAGGTGGATGGCGAGCGTTACCACTGGCGCGACGGCGAGGCGGTGGTGTTCGACGAGACCTACATCCACTACGCCGAGAACACCACGGAGCATGACCGGGTGATCCTCTTCTGCGACATCGAGCGGCCGCTGAAGTACGGCTGGGTGACGGCATTCAATCGCTGGTTCAGCCGCAACGTGATGGCCGCGGCCGCCTCGCCCAACGACGCGGGCGACAAGACCGGCGGCATCAACCGCGCCTTCGCTTCGCTGTACAAGATCCGCCTGCAGGGCAAGGCCCTGAAGAAGCGCAACCGCAAGCTGTACTACCTGCAGAAATGGGGCTTCTTCGCGGCGGTGCTGGCACTGTTCCTGTGGATTTGAGCCGCTGGAATTAAGCGCCCATAAATCAAAAAGGCCTCCGCATCCGCGGGGGCCTTCTTGTTTGTGCCCTTCGAGGAGCCCTGTGTAGGGCGAATCACCTGGAACAGGTTATCCGCCGGCTGCCGATTGGCGGATAACGCTGGCGCGTTATGCGCCCTACGAAACTGGCTATTCCGCCGCGCGCCTAGCCCCTCTCCCCCGCCCTCTCCCTGAAGGGAGAGGGAGCTTTTCGTGCCGGCTGACGCATTGGTTTCAACCTGCACCGAACCAGTCCCCTCTCCCTTCAGGGAGAGGGCTAGGGAGAGGGGCAGGTCTCCGCTCAGGACGTCATGCAAGAGCGGACTCGCTCAGTGATCGGCCAAACCCGACACCCGATCAATACACGTCGCGCCGGTAGCGCCCACTCTCCAGCAACGCTTCGACTTCGGCATCGCCAAGCATCTCGCGCAGGGCGCGGTCGACGCCTTCGGCCATGCCCTGCAGGCTGCCACAGACGTAGATGGCCGCACCGTCGTCGAGCCACTGGGCGAGGACTTCGCCGCTGGCGCGCAGGCGGTCCTGGACGTAGACCTTCTCGGCCTGGTCGCGGGAGAAGGCGACGTCCAGGCGTTGCAATTCGCCGCGCGCCAGCATGCCTTCGAGCTCTTCGCGACAGTAGAAGTCGTGGGCGATGTTGCGCTCGCCGAACAGCAACCAGTTGCGCGAACGGCCCGCGGCCACGCTCGCCTGCAACAGTGCACGCAGGCCGGCAATGCCGGTGCCATTGCCGATCAGGATCAACGGGCGGTCGTCTTCGGTCAGGTGGAAGCTGCGGTTGCGCCGCAGACGCAGCAGCAGGCTGCCGCCTTCGGGCAGGTACTCGGTCAGCCAGCCGGAACAGATGCCCAGCGAACCGTCGGCGTGCTGCTCCTGGCGGACGATCAGCTCCAGGGCGCCTGCGCTGCGCAGCGAGGCGATGGAGTACTGGCGCACCGAGAGCTTGATCAGTGCGTCGTAGACCGCCTGACCGTGCTGGCCGACCAGATGCTCCAGGTTCGCCGGCAGCAGGCAGCCGGCCAAGGCATCGTTCAGTGGCATGGCCAGGCCATCCACCTGCACCTTGGCGGCGCCATCCAGGCCGAGGCGCTCGAGCCAGCGGCGGACGAGGAATTCCGGCTGGCGCGGGACGATTTCCACCAGATCGCCAGCGGCCCAGTCGATCTGCGACTGGCTCGGCGCGGTCAGGCGCAACAGCCAGGTGGATTCGCCCTGGCTGCCAGGGTTCAGGTGCTCACGGCCACTCAGCGTCCAGACCTCGAAGGCCGGCGCGTTGAAGGCCACTTGCGGCGCGGCGCCGGAAAGTTCGGCCAGACGCACCTGCCAGTCATGCAGCGCGGCGGCATCGCCGTTGTCCACTTCCACGCCGTCGAACAGCGGGCGAGCGCCCTGCCCCTGCAACCAGCCCTGCATGCGCCGGGCGAAGCCGCAGAACTGATCGTACTGGCGGTCGCCCAGGGCGAGCATGGCGAAGCGCAGGTCGTCCAGGCCGAGGGTTTGGCCGAGCAACTGGCGCTCGAAGCCACGGGCGCTGTCCGGCGCCTCGCCTTCGCCGAAGGTGCTGACCACGAACAGTGCGTTGCGGGTCTGCTCCAGCTGCGCGCGGTCCAGCTTGCCCAGCGGTTCGACGCGCACCGGCAGGCCGGCAGCCTGCAATTGGCCAGCACTCTGCCAGGCCAGCTGCTCGGCGAAGCCGCTCTGGCTGGCGTAGCCCACCAGCCAGGAATCGGCGCCGCCAGCGGCGTTGCCCAGTTCGCCACGAGCGGCCAGCGCGGCGCGCTTCTTGCGGCGGCGGTCGAGATAGAGCAGCCAGCCGGTGATGAAAAACAGCGGCATGGCCAGGCTGGCGAGCATCATCAGGATGCGTCCGGCGAGGCCGAAGTAGCTGCCGACGTGCAGGGCGTAGACGCTGGTGAGCAGTTGCTTGCCGAAGCGGCTGTCGTTGTAGCGGCGGTCCTTGAGCAGCTTGCCGCTGGCCGGGTCGATGGTCATCTCGTTGAAGGCGCGCTCGTGGGCGGCGTCATCGAGAAGGTAGAACACGGTGGCCGGCTGGCCCTTCACCGGCGGCAGGCGCAGGTTGTAGGCGGTCATGGCGGAGCCGCCGGTCTGCTGGATGGTGTTCCAGATGGCCGTGGCGTCCACCACCGGCGGCGGGCCTTGGGGCACCGGGCCGCGTTTGCCACCAGCCCGCTGAGCGCCCTTGCCCTGGCCGGCGGGGGCGTCGTCGAGCAGTTTGAACAGGCCGTTGCGGTACCACTCATAGGACCAGTACAGGCCCGTCAGCGAGGCCAGGAGGTAGAACGCCAGGCACCAGGTGCCGGCTACGGCGTGCAGGTCCCAATTGAACGCACGGCCTTTCTTGCGCCAGTCGAAGGTCAGCCAGGTCCGCCAGTTCAGCGCCTTGCGCGGCCAGCGCAGGTACAGGCCGGAGAGGCAGAAGAAGACCAGGATCAGGGTGCAGGCGCCGGTGATCTTCTGCCCGGTCTCGCCGGCGGCGAGGAATCGGTGCAACTGCATGATGAACATGAAAGCGCCCTCGCCCACTGGCGCGGGCAGAGCTTCTGCAGTGTACGGATCGACATACAGCGATTCGCCACGGCGCTGGCCCGGCGGTGGGGTGAAGAACAGGCGCGCGGACTCGACACCTTCGGTCTTGAGCCAGAGGAAGGAGACCTTCTTGCCCGGCGCAGCGCTCTCTACCCGGCGGATCAGCTCGTCCATCGGCAGCACGCCTTCCGCGCGCTTTTCCACCACCAGGCTCTCGGGGTTGATCGCGCGCAGGATTTCATCCTGGAACGACAACATCGCCCCGGTGATGCCCATCAGCGCCAGCACCAGACCTGCGCTGATGCCGAACAGCCAATGCAACTGGAACAGGACTTTCTTCAACACCGCGGCCTCACCTTCGAACACCCTTCACGCAGGGCGGGCATTTTAATGAGAATGGATCGCAAACGCAGCCGATTTAACAATCTTTACCTGACCTCGCCTTCAGCAGCGGAGCCCGGACGAAGAAAAGCCCCGGCCGAGGAGCATCGGCCGGGGCGGGTCGCCAGAGCGGCGTGCCCTCAGAAGTGGACGTTGACACCCAGTAGCGCGGTGCGGCCCGGGGCCACGTGCGCCATGTGGGTGCTGAAGACCTGGTCGAAGTAACGCTTGTCGGTCAGGTTCTGCACGTTGAGCTGCAGGTCGAGGTTCTTGCTGATCACGTACTTGGCCATGGCGTCGTAGCGCCAGTAGGACGGAATCATGGTGCTGTTGGCGGTATTGCCGAACTGCTCGTCGACGTAGGTGGCGCCGCCGCCCACGGTGAAGTTCTGCAGCACGTCGTAGGTCGACCAGAGGGTGAAGTTGTTCTGCGCGGTCTGCGGCATGCGGTTGCCCTCGTCGCTGGCCACGCTGGACTTGAGGATCTCGCTGTCCAGGTACGTGTAGCCGCCGAAGACTTTCCACTTGGGCGTCAGCGCGCCGCTGAAGCCAAGCTCCACGCCCTGCACGCGCTGCTCGCCATCGAGCACCTGGACGGTGGAGTCGTCCGGCGAGGCGACGCGGGCGTTGGTCTTGTCGGTGCGGAAGATCGCCGCATTGAGCGACAGCGCTTCGTCGAAGAAGGCCCACTTGGTGCCGATCTCGTAGTTGCGGTTGCGCTCCGGATCGAGGTTGGAATTGGCCAGGCTGAGGTCGCCGCCGCCTTCGCCGGCGGTCTCGCCACTGGGGTTGCTGGAGGTGGACCAGGCCGCGTAGATGCTGCCGTTGGGCGCCGGTTTGTAGACCACACCCAGCTGGTAGTTCCAGAAGTGGCTGTTGTTCTGGCGGTCGAAATCACCGGCGGGCGAACCGCGGCCGCCCGTGGAGTAACCGCTGGAACGGGTTTCGTAGTCGTCATAACGCAGGCCGAGGTTGAGGGCCCACTGCTCGCTGAGCCTCAGGGTGTCGAACACGTAGGCCGAGGCGGTCTTGGTGTCGGTGTCGGTGAAGGCGGCGCTGTCGGTGATGCTGCCGGTCCAGTGGTCGCCCGGGGTGGGCTTGTTCAGGCTGGTGCAGTCGCCGCTGGCGATCAGCGATGGGGTGCAGAGGTTGCCGCTGCCGCCGCCCGGGGTGATCACATAGGGGCGGTTGTGCACGTCCTCGTAGCTGAACTCCATGCCGGTCACCAGGGTGTGGCCGACGAAGCCGGTGTCGAAGGTGGCTTTCAGGTCGGTCTGGTTGACCCAGCCCTTGGAGGTGGAGTTGCGGTTCTTCGAGGAGCGGTAGACCAGCCCGTTGGCAACATTGCCGCGGCTGTCATCGGGGTTGGTGACGATGTAGTCCAGGGTGGTGCGCACGAGGCGGAAGCTGTTGGACAGGGTCAGGTTGTCGTTCAGGTCGTGCTCGATGCGGAAGGTGCCGGTATCGGTGGTGCTCTTGCGGTAGTCGCGGTCGTTCAGGCCGTAGAAGTTGCTCTTGTCCACGGACACCGGCTTGCTCGGATTGCGCTCGCTGCGCCCGGCCAGGGTCAGCGGAATGCCGTAGTCGGGCATGTCGTCGGTGGACAGGTGGTAGTACGACAGCGTCGCGCGGGTGGGCGTGTCGAAGCCGAAGGTGATGGTCGGCGCCACGCCCCAGCGGCTGACGTTGACCTCGTCGCGGCCGGCGACGTTGGCGTCGTGCTTCATCAGGTTCAGGCGGAAGGCCGCGTTGTTGCCCAGCGTGTGGTTGACGTCAAGGGTGGTGCGACGGGTCTGGTCGGTGCCCAGCACCACGCTGGCGTCGTTGAAGTCGGCCTGCCTGGCGGTCTTGCTGATCAGGTTCAGGCTGCCACCGGTGGAACCGGCGCCGGTGTAGGCCGAGCCCGGGCCCTTGCTGACTTCGATCTGCTCGATGTTGAAGATCTCGCGGGTCTGCGAGGCCACGTCGCGCATGCCGTCGAGGAAGGTGTCGCTCTCGGCGTTGAAACCACGGATGAACGGACGGTCACCGGCCGGGTTGCCGCCCTCGCCCGCACCGAAAGTGATGCCGGGCGTGGTGCGCAGGGCGTCCTGCAGGGTCAGCGCGCCAGTGTCCCTGATCACCTGCTGCGGGATCACCGTGACGGTCTTGGGCGTATCCAGCAGCGGCGCGGTGTACTTCTCGTTGGAAGAGTTCTCGACGTTGTAGGTCGTCGGATCCTGCTGCTGGCCGACCACGGTGTCGGCGTCGAGTGACAGCACATCCTGGCCGGACTTCTTCGGCGAAGCTTCATCGGCATGGGCCAGATGGGTGCCGGACATGGCGGTAATCGCCACGCCCACAGCGGAAACCAGAAGGCGCGGCTTGCTGCCGGCGAATTCGGTGGATTGACGCGACATCGAAACTCCCTCCCCAGGGGCTCATGAAGGCCGCGCAATGTATTGCAATTGAGAATCTGTATCAATTCATACTAATTACCATACGCATATGATTTACAACTTTTACACTTTCCCCCTGTCGGAAGCAGCGGTATGGCGGTTGCGGTGGAATGTTGCAAATCATTATCATTGGCAAATTATCGAAAGCGAATGGAAAACGACCATGCTGTTGCGCATCCCCGGCGTCTTCACCCGTGACGAGGTGACGCGTATCCGCGGCGCCCTGGAACAGGCCGAGTGGGCCGATGGCAAGGTCACCGCCGGTTACCAGTCGTCCCGCGCCAAGCACAACCTGCAACTGCCGCAGGAGCATCCGCTGGCCCGCGAGATCGGCGAAGCCATGCTGCAGCGCCTGTGGAGCAACCCGTTGTTCCAGTCGGCCGCGCTGCCGAACAAGGTCTTCCCGCCGCTGTTCAACTGCTACACCGGCGGCGGCTCGTTCGACTTCCACATCGACAACGCCGTGCGCGACACCCAGGGCGGCCGCGAGCGGGTGCGCACCGACGTCTCCTCGACACTGTTCTTCAGTGACCCGGAAGACTACGACGGCGGCGAACTGGTGATCCAGGACACCTACGGCACCCAGCAGGTGAAGCTGCCGGCCGGCGACCTGGTGCTCTACCCCGCCACCAGCCTGCACAAGGTCAACCCGGTGACCCGAGGCGCGCGCATCGCCTCGTTCTTCTGGACCCAGAGCCTGGTGCGCGAGGACAGCCAGCGCGCCCTGCTGTTCCAGATGGACCAGTCGATCCAGGCGCTGACCCGCGACGTGCCGGAGCACCCGGCGCTGATCGAGCTGACCGGCACTTACCACAACCTGCTGCGCCGTTGGGTGGACGTCTGATCCGACATGAGTTTCGTCCTGCGCCGCACCGAAGAAATCAACGTCGAAGAACTTACCGGCCAGCTCGCCGATGACCCGCGACAGACAGCCCGCCTCATCGTGGCCGGCGCCCGCGAAGGCAACCTCGAGGCCCAGGCGCTGCTTGGGCAGATCCTGCTCGACGGCCACGGCATCGAGCAGGATGTCGGCCTCGCGCTGACCTGGTTCGGCATCGCCGCGGAGCGTGGCCACGCCATGGCGCGCAACATGCTCGGGCGCTGCCTGGAGCACGGTTGGGGCTGCGCGAAGGACGAGGCCGGTGCCGCCCGTCATTACGCGATTGCCGCCCAGCAGAAGCTCGACTGGGCCATGTACAACCTCGCCAACCTGCTCTCCACCGGCCGAGGCGTGGCGCGCGACGACGCCCGCGCGCTGGCGCTTTACCAGAGCGCGGCAGCGCTGGGCCATGCCAAGTCGATGAACCTGGTCGGACGCTTCCACGAGGAAGGCCTGGTGGTACCGCGCGACTTGGCCGCGGCGCACCAGTGGTACCGCCGGTCGGCCGAGGCCGGCGATTTCCGTGGCCAGTTCAGTCACGCCACGGTGCTCGCCGAGCGCGGCGACCTGCCGGCCGCGCGTATCTGGCTGGAGCGTGCGCTGGAAGGCGGCAACCTCAACTTCCTGCGCGTGGCCCGCCACCAACTCGCCGCCTCCATGCCGCCGAGCCTGCACGAGCTGACCCTGGCCTACTTCCAGCGCGCCGCCGAACTGGGCGATGAATCGGACCTTCGTCACCTCGCCGAGCAGATGGGCGTTGCCTGACCTCCCTTGACGTAATTTTCACGCCACTCCTGTTAGCTTTGCCGGCTAACCAGGCTGCCGGAGCTTTCGGGAGCCGCCACGTAACGACGAGGCGCAAGTGTCGAACACCACATCCCCCGTAGCGCGCAAACGCGTGGATTGGGCCGCCCTGGGCTGGCTCCTGCTGTTCTTCTGGTACTTCTCCGGCGTCACCCAGGCGCTGATCCTGTTCAGCGGCACCACCGGCTTTGCCGGCTTCCGCGACGCCTTCTTCCTCAGCAGCCTGTGGCTCGCGCCGCCGCTGCTGCTGCCGCGCTTCACCAAGGGTGTCGCCGCCATCATCGGCCTGGTGCTCTGGGGCGCCTCGCTGGTGGGCCTGAGCTACTTCGGCATCTACAAGCAGGAGTTCTCGCAAAGCGTCATCTTCGTGATGTTCGAGTCGAACACCGCCGAGGCCGGCGAGTACTTCAGCCAGTACTTCAGCCTGTGGCTGGGCCTGGCCCTGCTGGCCTATACCGTGGTCGCGGTAGTGCTCTGGAAGCGCATCCGGCCCATCAGCATGCCCGCCTATACCCGCGTGCCGCTGGCCGTGCTGCTGGTGGTGCTGAACCTGTTCTACCCCTTCTACAAGCAGATGGTCACCCAGGAGCGCACCTTCGCCCAGGCGCTGGAGAAGGTGCAGTCGCGCATGGAGCCGGCGGTGCCGTGGCAACTGGTGGTGGGCTACGTCCAGTACCGCCAGCAGCTGGACAACATGCAGAAGCTGCTGCAGCAGAACGCCTCCCTGCCGCCCCTGCAGAACCTCAAGGACAGCAGCGGCGACGAGCCGCGCACCCTGGTGCTGGTGCTGGGCGAATCCACCACCCGCCAGCACATGCACCTGTACGGCTATGGCCGTGACACCACGCCGAACCTCGACGCGCTGGCCGCCAGCGGCCAGGGTCTGACCGTGTTCCAGAACGTGGTCGCGCCGCGCCCTTACACCATCGAGGTGATGCAGCAGATCCTCACCTTCGGCGATGAGCAGAATCCGGACAGATTCCTCACCGATCCATCGCTGATCAACCTGATGAAACAGGCGGGCTACAAGACCTTCTGGATCACCAACCAGCAGACGATGACCAAGCGCAACACCATGCTCACCACCTTCTCCCAGCAGACGGACGAGCAGGCGTACCTGAACAACCAGCGCAACCAGAACGCCAGCCAGTATGACGGCGTGGTGCTCGACCCGTTCGAGAAGGCCCTGAAGGACCCGGCGCAGAAGAAGTTCATCGTGGTCCACCTGCTGGGCACTCACATGGACTACCGCTACCGCTATCCGGAAGAGTTCGCCTACTTCAAGGACCGCCAGGGCGCTCCCTCGGCGCTGTCGGATGACCAGGTGGAAACCTACAACTTCTACGACAACGCGGTGCGCTACAACGACTTCGTGGTGTCGAGCCTGATCAAGCGTTACTCGGCGGCCAATGCCAACGGCTTCATGCTCTATCTCTCCGACCACGGCGAGGAGGTCTACAGCTCGGGCAACCATGACCGCCTGGGCCGCAACGAGATGGACCCGACCCGGCCGATGTACACCATTCCGTTCATGGTCTGGACTTCGCCGAGCTGGCAGGCCGAGCACCCGCGCGACCTGCAGGCAGTGGCCAACCGTTCCTACAGCAGCTCGCACCTGATCCATACCCTGTCCGACCTCGCCGGCCTGAGCTACGACCGTTACGAGCCGGCCAAGAGCCTGGTGAGTGAGCAGTTCGCCGCCGCACCACGCTGGATTGGCGACCCGTACCGCAAGGACGGTCTGCACGAGTTCGACAAGCTGCCGCAGGACCAGCCCGCGCCGCAGGAAATCGCCAAGGACGCCAAGGCGCCGACCACGGCCCAGACACCGGAACCGGCGCAACCCAAGGAGGGTTGAGTCGTCCCGGATGTCCTGAAAAACGCCCCGCCATCGCGGGGCGTTTTTCATTGGGCCCGACGGTGCAGTGACAGCCTCGGTATCACCAGGATAAAGGCGGCAGAATGCGGTTCGCGAGCAAGCTCGCTCCTACAGGTGGCGTGCTACCTCGATGGTTTCCGGTTACTCCGTGGGCCGCCGCGGAGGATTTCGCGGACAAGGTCCGCTCCTACGACGAGCCGCCCACCGCTGGCTTTGGCTGGTTTCCAGAGAAACGTCCGCGCGCTCCGCATCGCCCCGTTCAGGAGGCCGAGTGGAAGCGGGGTTTCAGGGGTTGAGCGGCATGGATGCCGCGAGAGCCGCGATGGGCCAGGGACGGCCCGTCGCGGCGTGCCCCTGGAACTTCGCTGGAGCGAGGGAATTTTTCGCCTAAGCGAAAAACCGGATGTCCGGGGCAAGACCTTTGGTTACTTTCTGTCGTTTGAGAAAGTAACTCGCCCGAGGGGGCGAAACAGGAAGCCCGCGCGCACGCCGAAGCGGCGCTGGAACACCCACGCCAACGCAGCAAGCAGCCCCAAAACGCCAGTAAAAAAGAAAGCGCCGGCGCTGCCGGCGGATCGCGGGCATGGCCCGCTCCTACAGGGGACCGCGCGGGATTGCGCGGACAAGGTCCGCTCCTACCCAAATAAAAAGCCCCGCGGATGCGGGGCTTTTTCAGTACAGCAAGGCTTACAGGTAGAACGCCTTCAGCGGCGGGAAGCCGTTGAACTCCACCGCGCTGTAGCTGGTGGTGTAGGCACCGGTGGACAGCCAGTACAGGCGGTCGCCGGCCGCCAGGTTCAGCGGCAGGCCGTACTTGTAGTGCTCGTACATGATGTCCGCGCTGTCGCAGGTCGGGCCGGCGATCACCACTTCTTCCAGCTCGCCCGCCTTCTCCACGTGGATCGGGAACTTGATGGACTCGTCCATGGTTTCGATCAGGCCGGAGAACTTGCCCACGTCGGTGAACACCCAGCGCTCGACGGCGGTACGCGACTTGCGCGCCACCAGCACGACTTCACTGACGAGGATGCCGGCGTTGGCGATCAGCGAGCGGCCCGGCTCGAGGATGATTTCCGGCAGCTCATCGCCGAAATCTTCCTTGAGGAAGCGAATGATCTCTTCGGCGTAGGTTTCCAGGCTGTTGGTCTTGGCGATGTAGTTCGCCGGGAAGCCGCCGCCCATGTTGATCAGCTTCAGTTCGATGCCGTCTTCTTCCTTCAGGCGCTCGAAGATGACTTTCACCTTGGCGATGGCCGCGTCCCACACACCGATGTCGCGCTGCTGCGAGCCGACGTGGAAGGACACACCGTAGGGCACCAGGCCCAGGTCACGGGCCAGCACCAGCAGGTCCATGGCCATGTCCGACTGGCAGCCGAACTTGCGCGACAGCGGCCAGTCAGCGGAGGTCGAACCTTCGGTGAGGATGCGCACGTAGACCTTGGAGCCCGGAGCCGCCTTGGCGATATTGCGCAGGTCAGCCTCGGAGTCAGTGGCGAACAGGCGCACGCCTTTCTCGTAGAAGTAGCGGATATCGCGGGCTTTCTTGATGGTGTTGCCGTAGCTGATCTGCTCGGCGCGCACACCGGTCTTCATCACCTTGTCCAGCTCATAGATGGAGGCGATGTCGAAGTTCGACCCCTTGTCGCGCAGCAGCTCGGTGATCTCGGTGGCCGGGTTGGCCTTCACGGCGTAGTAAATCTTGGCGAACGGAAAGCAGTCGGTCAGCTGGTCGTAGGCATCGGCAATGGTCTGCTTGTCGATGACGACGAAGGGGGTTTCCTGCTTGTCGGCAAACGCCTTCATACGCTGGAAGGTTTCGGGGGCGAAGTAATCCTCGACCTTGATGGACATGGTTGGGACTCCAAATGGCAGAACAGGTTATTCGTAGGGGTGAAGCTGAACGTCGAATCCGTTTCCCCACTTTGGTTCGCCTACTTCCCAAGGCATGTCGCCGAGTATCACCTGGTGCCCGGCGACTCCTGCGACCACTCCCTGGCGTCGTTGCTCCGCCTTGCCGTAGTCGATCTACTGTCTGCGGCGAAGCGTCTAGCCATGAAGTGGTCGCAGAAGCCGCTGAAAGGACTTCCAGAAAATCTCTCGTCGTCAGTACTTGAGCCGGATGGATCGTTTCCAGCATGGACGTTCGGGCGCGAACTTTAGGACCTGAGGTCCGTGAGTTCAACCCTGAATTGCCGCTTTTTCGCATCCCTTTGTCGCACTGCCGGTTGACTGTTTCGGATACTCAACAAAATGCACGGAATACCGCACAGGACGGGGCTTTCGACGGTTTTTTGCATCATCTTCCTACTTCGATTAACGACCGATGACAGAGGGGGGAGTTCAGCTGTTTGGGCTGGGTGGTGCGGGAGGGGATTTGATGGAGGGATGTACTGAGGGAAATCGGAGTTGGGCGCGCCCTCTCCCTAACCCTCTCCCTGAAGGGAGAGGGAACCGTTCGGCATAGGCTGAAACGGCCGCATCAGCCGGCACGATCAGCTCCCTCTCCCTTCGGAGCGGGGCGCGCAGCCAGGGCGGGGGAGAGGGCAGCCGTCCGCAGCGGAGGCACAGGTTCGCGAGCAAGCTCGCTCCTACAGAGAACGGCTTACGAAGCCTGCGCCACCTCCGCCGGCGAAACGATGATGCCCTTGCTGCCGCGCGAGCGCCCCGAGCTCAGGTAATCGGCAATCGACTCCTGCGTCACCTCGCCCAGGAACTGTCCGTCCGCATCCAGTACAGGCAACCACGAACTGTTGAACTCGTACATGCGCGACAACAGGATGCGCAGGTGCTCGTCGTGGCTGGCGGTGACGCGGAATTCGTTGAGGAAGTTGCCGCACACGCCGTCCTGGCGGCGCAGTTCCTTGCGGCGCACGTAACCCAGGCCCTTGCCGTTGGCGTCCACCACCACCAGGTAGCGGCGGTCGTCTTCCTCCATCTTCTCCAGCGCCTCGGCCACCGGTGTCTCCGGGCTGGCGGTGACGATGCTGCTGTCGGCGGCATCTTCGGCGCGCACCAGCAGCAGGCGCTTGAGGGTGCTGTCCTGGCCGGTGAAGGCGCTGACGAATTCGTCCGCCGGGTGCGCCAGCAGGGTGTCCGGATGGTCGAACTGCAGCAGCCGGCCGCTCTTGAACACCGCCACCTTGTCACCCAGCTTGATCGCCTCGTCGATGTCGTGGCTGACCATGATCACGGTCATGCCCAGCTTGCGTTGCAGCTCGAAGAACTCGTTCTGGATCGACTCGCGGTTGATCGGGTCCACCGCGCCGAACGGCTCGTCCATCAGCAACAGGGGCGCATCGGCCGCCAGCGCGCGGATCACGCCGATGCGCTGTTGCTGCCCGCCGGACAATTCACGCGGATAGCGCGACAGGTACTGCTTGGGTTCGAGCTTGACCATGGCCATCAGCTCGCGCGCCTTCTCCTTGCACTTCTGCTTGTCCCAGCCGAGCAGGCGCGGCACGACCATGATGTTCTCCTCGATGGTCATGTTGGGGAACAGGCCGATCTGCTGGATCACGTAGCCGATGTGCCGGCGCAGGGTCACCTCGTCCAGCTCGCGGGTGTCCTGCCCATCGATCAGCACGCGGCCGGAGGTGGGCTGGATGATGCGGTTGATCATCTTCAGCGTGGTGGTCTTGCCGCAACCCGAGGGGCCGAGGAACACGCAGATCTCGCCCTTCTCCACGGTCAGGCTGACCTTGTCCACGGCGCGGAATTCCTTGCCGTCCTTGAGGGTGAAGGTCTTGGTCAGTTGGTCGAGTTCGATCATGTTCAGTCTCCTGTCTGCGGGCGCAGGCCCTTCGGGGTGAGCGCACGCTGCAGCCATTGCAGCAGCAGGTCGGCGGCGATCGCCAGAAGGCTCACCAGCACGGCGCCGACCACCAGCATGGGCATGTTGGATTGGCTGATGGAATTGAGGATGAGCACGCCCAGGCCACCGGCGCCGATCACCGCGGCGATGGTCATCACGCCGATGTTCATCACCACGGCGGTGCGCACGCCGGCGAGGATCACCGGCACGGCGATGGGGATGTCGACCATGCGCAGGCGCTGCCAGAAGGTCATGCCGATGCCCTTGCCGGCTTCGCGGATACCGGGTTCGACATTGGTCAGGGCGAGGTAGGTGTTACGCAGGATCGGCAGTAGCGAATAGAGGAACACCGCGGTGATCGCCGGCAACGGGCCGAGGCCTTGGCCGATCTTCGAGTAGAGCGGCAGCATCAGGCCGAACAGCGCGATGGACGGGATGGTCAGCACCACGGTGGCGGCGCCCTGCAGCGGTCCGGCGAGCCAGCGGAAGCGGGTCATCAGCACGCCCAGCGGCACGCCGACGACGATGGCCAGCCCCACGGCGATGGACACCAGCATCAGGTGTTCCAGGGTCAACTGGCCGACCTGGCTCCAGTCCAAACGGGAAATCACGGTCATGAAGTCCATGTCAGTCCTCCTCCTGCTGGGGCCCGCGCTGCTGGGGCTGAACCTTGTCGCCCAGCAGGCCGTGCTCGCGCAGGAACTGCTGCGCCACGCGCTGCACCGGTTCCTGCTCGATGTCGACCTGGGCGTTGAGTGCCTGCATGGTCTGGTCGTCGAGCAGGTCGGCGATGGGCTCGAACAGGGTTTTCAGTTCCGGGTGTTTTTCCACCAGCGCCGCGCGCATCACCGGGGCGGCGTTGTAGAAGGGGAAGTACTGCTTGTCATCCTTCAATACGCGCAGCTTGAAGTCCTTCAGTCGGCCGTCGGTGGTATAGACGAGGCCGACGAACACCTGGCGATTCTTCAGCGCGGTGTAGACCAACCCGGCATCCATCTGCCGCACGTCATCGCGGGTGAAGTGGAAGCCGTACAGCTCGCTCATCGGCCCGAGGCCATCCGGTCGCCCGGCAAATTCCGGGTCCATGGCGAACAGGTGGGTCTTCTTCCCGCCCTGCTCCTTCATCACCCGGGCGAGGTCGCTCAAGCTGTGCACGCCGAGTTGCTCGGCCTGCTCTTCGGGCATAGCCAGGGCGTAGGTGTTGTTGAAAGGCGCGGGCTTGGGCCAGAACAAGCCCTTCCTGCCGTCCAGCTCGCGGACCTTCGCCAGCGACTGCTGGGCATCCAGCTTGTCCGTGACCTTGTTGTAGACGATCAACGACGAGCCGGTGTATTCCCAGACCAGGTCGAGTTGGCCACTCTCCTGCGCGCTGCGCGCCAGGGTGCTGCCCAGGCCATTGGTGACCTTCACCTCGTAGCCCTTGCCCTGCAGATACTGCGCGGTGATGGCGGTGAGCAGGCGCTGCTCGGTGAACGGCTTGCCGCCGATGCGGATCACATCAGCCGCCTGCACCGCGCCGGTCATGGCGGCGAGAAGCACGCCCAGCGCGCCGAACAGAGGTTTCATACGGATTCCCTTGAAATCGAGCGCTTTCATCGCGTCAGCCCCCGCTCCAGCAGGGTGCGGCTGAACAGCACCACCAGGCCATCGAGCACCAGCGCCAGCAGCGCGGTGCACACGGCGCCGAGCAGCAGCTTGGACTGGTCGTCCAGGGCGATGCCGGGGAAGATCAGGCTGCCCAGGCTGTTGGCGCCGATCAGGAAGGCCAGCGGCGCTGACCCGACGTTCAACGCCAGCGCGACGCGCACGCCACCCATGATCAGCGGCACCGCGTTGGGCAATTCGACGCGCAGCAGCACCTGGCGCGGCGTCATGCCGATACCGGTGGCCGCCTCCTTCAGGGAGGCCGGCACGGCGCGCAGTCCTTCGTAGGTGTTGCGCACGATGGGCAGCAGCGAGGCGAGGAACAGCGCGAGGATCGCCGGGCCGTTACCGATCCCGACAATCGCCAGGGCGATGGCCAGCACGGCCAGCGGCGGGATGGTGTTGCCGACGTTGAATACCTGCATCAGGCGTTCGGCCTGCCCCTGCAGGGCAGGCCGGCTGAGCAGGATGCCGGCCGGGATACCGACCGCCAGTGCGGCCAGCATGGAAACAAACACCAGGAACAGGTGCGCCTGCAGGTAGAACAGCAGGTCTTCGCGGTACTGCCACAAGGTGGCAGGGGTGATCCAGTGGATCAGCAGGGCCAGCACAACGACTGCGAAGCAGACGCCGAACAGGGCCTTGCCCGTGGTGGACTTCACCATGGTTGGGGGACTCCCTTCGGGTGTGCGGCGACTGGCATCGCCGCACTCACTTGACGCTCGATCCCGTCCAGGAACCTATCTGGGACCGTGATTAAACGCGACGCGAATCAAGCACTTGCGGATGCGGTTGCGGATCGATGTCGCGAAGGGGTGGACCCCCGTGCGTGCCGTTGCGTTCAATAAAATTGCCATCCTTGTGCCACCGCACAGCCGTGCATTCGGCTACAGCCCCCATGGACCGGGGGCTGTAGCGGACAAACTTTTTTCGAATGAAGCTGCGATCAGGTTGAACCATTACCCAACGTCGCTTGCCCAACGCCGGATGTGCCCGGCGAGAACGTACGCAGGTTCGCTCAGCGGTTATCATCGGGATCCTTTCGCGTGCCCCCGACCCATGGATAGGTCACTCGGGGCCGGCGTCTTGCCTACCACGGAGACTCATCGCCATGCTTGATCTGGCCGCGGCGTTCATCGCGCTGACCACCCTGCTCACCTACGTCAATTACCGCTTCATCCGCCTGCCGCCCACCATCGGCGTCATGGCCACCGCCCTGGTGTTTTCCTTCATCGCCCAGGGCATGTCGCTGCTGGGCTACCCGGTGCTGGAAGTCGAGATGCAGCAGATCATCAGCCGCATCGACTTCTCCGATGTGCTGATGACCTGGTTCCTCCCGGCACTGCTGTTCGCCGGCGCCCTGCACGTGAACCTCGCCGACCTGCGCAACTACAAGTGGCCCATCGGCCTGCTGGCCACCTTCGGCGTGCTGATCGCCACCACGGTGATCGGCTACCTGGCCTACTACACCTTCGCCCTCTTCGGCTGGCACGTGGACTTCATCTACTGCCTGCTGTTCGGCGCGCTGATCTCGCCCACCGACCCCATCGCGGTGCTGGGCATCCTCAAGTCCGCCGGCGCACCCAAGCCGCTGGCCACCACCATCGTCGGCGAATCGCTGTTCAACGACGGCACCGCCGTGGTGGTGTTCACCATCCTGCTGGGCATCCTGCTGGCCGGCGAGACGCCCACCGTGTCCTCCATCGCCTGGCTGTTCGTGCAGGAAGCCATCGGCGGCGTGCTGTTCGGCGCGGCGCTGGGCTACGGGGTGTTCCTGATGATGCGCGGCATCGACCAGTACCAGGTGGAGGTGATGCTCACCCTGGCCCTGGTGATCGGCGGCGCGGCGCTGGCCGCGCGGCTGCACGTCTCCGCCCCCATCGCCATGGTGGTGGCCGGCCTGATCATCGGCAACCAGGCGCGCCACTACGCCATGTCCGACGAGACGCGGCGCTACATCGACAAGTTCTGGGAGCTGATCGACGAGATCCTCAACGCCCTGCTGTTCGCCCTGATCGGCCTGGAGCTGCTCCTGCTGCCGTTCAACTGGCTGCACGTGGTGGCCGCCTTCGCCCTGGGCGGCGCGGTGCTCGTCTCGCGCCTGCTCACCGTGGCGCCGGCCATCGTCGTGCTGCGCCAGACCGAAAACGGCCGCCGCCAGGTGCCCGCTGGCACCATCCGCATCCTCGTGTGGGGCGGGCTGCGTGGCGGCGTCTCGGTGGCCCTGGCGCTGTCCCTGCCGCTGGGCGAGCAGCGCGACCTGATCCTCAGCCTGACCTACGTGGTGGTGCTGGTGTCGATCCTGTTCCAGGGCCTGTCCATCGGCCCGCTGGTGCGGCGTATCTACAAAGACGCGCAACCCGCCGCCGACCGCGATCACTGACGGCGCGCCCCACGGTCCTTGAGCCTTGCGTCGCCGGGTCTGCCGGCGACGCCTCGAATCAGGCTATAATCCCGCGTTTTTCGGGCCGCTCGCTGCCCGTCTTCACCGAATCGACCAGGCACCCATCCATGAGCATCCAAGCCGCCGAAGTCGCGAAGCGCCGCACGTTCGCGATCATTTCCCACCCCGACGCCGGTAAGACCACCATTACCGAGAAGCTCCTGCTGATGGGCAAGGCGATTGCCGTCGCCGGTACCGTGAAGTCGCGCAAGTCCGATCGCCACGCCACCTCCGACTGGATGGAGATGGAAAAGCAGCGCGGCATCTCCATCACCACCTCGGTGATGCAGTTCCCCTACCGCGAGCACATGATCAACCTGCTCGACACCCCCGGCCACGAAGACTTCTCCGAAGACACCTACCGCACCCTGACCGCGGTGGACTCGGCGCTGATGGTGCTGGACGGTGGTAAAGGCGTCGAGCCGCGCACCATCGCCCTGATGGAAGTCTGCCGCCTGCGCGACACGCCCATCGTCAGCTTCATCAACAAACTCGACCGCGACATCCGCGACCCCATCGAGCTGCTCGACGAGATCGAAGCGGTGCTGAAGATCAAGGCCGCGCCCATCACCTGGCCGATCGGTTGCTACCGCGACTTCAAGGGCGTGTACCACCTCGCCCAGGACAAGATCATCGTCTACGTGCCGGGCCACGGCCACGAGCGCATCGAGACGAAGATCATCGACAAGCTGGACTCCGACGAAGCCCGCGCGCACCTGGGCGACCTCTACGACAACTTCCTCGAAGAGCTGGAACTGGTCCAGGGCGCCTGCCACGAGTTCGACAAGGACGCCTTCCTCAAGGGCGAGATGACCCCGGTGTTCTTCGGCACCGCGCTGGGCAACTTCGGTGTCGACCAAGTGCTGGACTGCATCGTCGACTGGGCCCCGCAACCGCTGGAACGCGGCGCCCACGAGCGCACCGTGGCGCCGACCGAGGAGAAATTCTCCGGCTTCGTGTTCAAGATCCAGGCGAACATGGACCCCAAGCACCGCGACCGCATCGCCTTCATGCGCATCTGCTCGGGCAAGTACGAGAAGGGCATGAAGATGCGCCACGTTCGCCTGGGCAAGGACGTGAAGATCGCCGACGCGCTGACCTTCTTCTCCAGCGAGCGTGAGCAACTGGAAGAAGCCTTCGCCGGCGACATCATCGGCCTGCACAACCACGGCACCATCCAGATCGGCGACACCTTCACCGAAGGCGAGGCGCTGGGCTTCACCGGCATCCCGCACTTCGCCCCGGAACTGTTCCGCCGCGTACGCCTGAAGGACCCGCTCAAGTCCAAGCAGCTGCGCCAGGGCCTGCAGGAACTGGCCGAGGAAGGCGCCACCCAGGTGTTCTTCCCCGAGCGCAACAACGACATCATCCTCGGCGCCGTCGGTGTGCTGCAGTTCGACGTCGTCGCCAGCCGCCTGAAGGAGGAATACAAGGTCGAGTGCGCCTACGAGCAGATCAACGTCTGGTCCGCGCGCTGGATCGAGTGCAAGGACGAGAAGAAGCTCAAGGAGTTCAAGGACAAGGCCTTCGAGAACCTGTCCGTGGACGGCGGCGGTCATCTCACCTACCTGGCGCCGACCCGCGTCAACCTGAGCCTGATGGAAGAGCGCTGGCCGGACATCACCTTCCGCGCCACCCGCGAACACCACTGAGTTCGCCGCTCTCGAAACGCCCGCCTTGTGCGGGCGTTTTTGTTTCCCTTGCTGGCTTTTTGTAGGAGCGAGCTTGCTCG
>NZ_AMZB01000091.1 GCF_000313755.1 Pseudomonas nitroreducens TX1
GCCATACAAGCGAGCTTGCTCGCGAACAGTGTCTCCGGCCGGACCGGCATCAGGCGGTTCGCGAGCAAGCTCGCTCCCACAGGTATCCCGTGAAGCCGACACAAACGAAAAAGCCGGGCAATGCCCGGCTTTTTCAGGGATGGCGTCCGTATCAGCTGGACAGCTTGCGGTCCAGGGAGAACGGGCCGGCGCCGCTGATCAGCAGCGCAACGCTGATCATGATCAGGGTGAAGGCGTATTCGAAGCCGTTGGCGGTGATGAAGAAGCCGTTGGCCAGGTGCACGCTGAACACAGCTACCAGCATGGCGACGATCAGCGGGATGCTCGCCAGGCGCACCAGCAGGCCCAGGACCAGCGCCAGACCACCAAAGAACTCGGCGCTGCCGGCCAGGGCGGCCATCAGATAGCCGGGGGTCACTCCAAGTGACTCCAGCCAGCCCGCCATGCCTTGCAGACCGGGGCCACCGAAGGCTCCGAAAAGTTTCTGCGAACCGTGTGCCATGAAGGTCAGGCCGGTGGTGATGCGCAGTACAGCGATGCCGGCGCCAGCGTTGGTGGTCAGGATGGATTTGATCAGCGAGTTCATGGTGCGTCCTTATGCGAGCTCTAGTGGGAGCGAAGGGGTGCGTAGGAAGTGAGTGACAACCGTGGTTGCTTGGCGACCAATATATCCAGTTTTTCCGATATCAAAAGCGCAAAATCGCGCTGATAACTATCGAACAAACCGATTACTTCTTGATTGCCGCCACGCTTTCACGTGGCTCGAGGCCATCACGTTCCCGCTGATATGCAAGATAGTACTTGTTGACGCTACTGACGTAGTTCACCACCCCCATACCCAGTTGCTCGGCCGCTACGCGCTCGACCTGGAAGAACCACTGGTTGGGGTTCAGGCCCTGGCGCTTGGCCTCTGCGCGCAGGCTTTGCACCCGCTCGGGACCGGCGTTGTAGGCAGCAAGAACGAAGGCCATGCGGTCCCGTTCGTTGATGCGCGGGCTGGAGAAGAAGCGCTTGCGCAGCATCGCCATGTATCGGCTGGCGGCCTGCACATTGCTCTCCTTCTGGTGCACGGTATCCACGCCCACCGCGCGGGCCGCCGCCGGGGTGATCTGCATCAGCCCGGTAGCGCCGCCAGTGCCGCGCGCGCTGGCATTGAGATTGGATTCCTTGAAGGCCACGGCGGCCAGCGCGAGCCAGTCGACCTTGCTCTGCTCGCCGTAGCGCTGCAGGGTCGGACGCACGGCTTCCAGTCGCTTGCGGTCGGGCACCACCAGCGGATTGCGCACCTGGTAGGCACGGCGGTAAAGGCGCTGGAATGCCATGTCCTGGTCCGCCGGCGCGCGGTAGTCCTTGAGGAAGCGGTTGACGCTGGCGCGCAGCATCGGCGCATCGCGGCGCACGTACCAGGCCATCGGCTCGCTGTTGTCCAGCACCAGGTGCCGATCGACGCGCAGCTTGGTGAAGACCTTGCTCCAGCGTTCAGCAATCGGCTGCTCGACCACGGTGTAGTTGAAGATGCCGGCCTGGACCATCTCCAGCACGTCTTCCACGGCCAGGGAGGAATCGGTCCATTCCAGCACCAGCGGCGCCAGCCGCTTCTGCGCCAGGCGCTCGTTGACCTTGCGGACGGCCTCGCCAGCGGCACTGCCGGCCGGCAAGGTGATAGTGCGGCCGGCGAGTTGCTCCAGGCGCACGAACTTGCGGTTGCCCTGCCTGGTCACCAGCACCAGTGGCACATCGGCCTTCCACGGCAGGCTGGGGCTGACGTTCTGGCCATCGCGGGCGAGCAGGACTTCCCCGGGCGCGACCAGATCGCCTTCACCGCGCTGCAACGCGCCGAGCAACTGGTCCTTGGCCTTGGGAATGAATTTGATGGTGAGCGGCTTGCGCCCCGGGGAATTGTCGTTGAGGTATTGCTCGAAGGCGCGCAGGCGGCGGTATTCGATGCCGATGGGTTCGCCCTTGATTTCGCCAGAACTGTTGCGGCTCTGGTTGACCAGAACCCGCAGCGTGCCGCCGGAGCGAATGGCGGCGAGATCGCGCGCGTCACTGCTTTCCTGCTCCCAGTTTTCCGCCTGGGCCGTCAGGCGAGCAGCCGCCGGCAGTGGCATCAGAGCCACGAGGCACAGCAGTAGCAGCAACAGTCGGGTCATCCAGCTCTCCGGGGGCTCGCACTCGGCAAAGGGCCGTTTAGAGTGCGGTTTCGACCGGTAGTTCCCGGTCGCCAAGGGCGCGCAAGACTCTCACAGGAGGGGAGAAACACCAACCCGAAACTTCCGATATATCTTCGGAATACTCCTCAACCTGTTGTTTTTGAAGAATTTTCGTCAAGAAAGCGGCTTTTGCTATGCTCCGCTTCCGAACAAAGGGAACAAAAATGCAACTGATCGACATCGGCGTCAACCTCACCCACCCGAGCTTCGTCCCGGAACGTGAAGCGGTCCTCGCTCGCGCAATCGAGGCCGGCGTCGTGCAGATGGTGCTGACCGGGACCAGCCTGGACGACAGCGAACAGGCCCTGGAACTGTGCCGCCAACTGGACGAAGAACAGCGTCTTTACTGCACTGCCGGCGTCCATCCGCACGAAGCCAGCCACTGGGACAACGGCAGCGCCAGGACGCTGCGCGGCCTGCTGGCCGAGGACAGGGTGAAGGCGGTCGGGGAATGCGGGCTGGACTTCAACCGTGACTTTTCGCCGCGTCCATCGCAGGAGAAGGCCTTCGAAGAACAGCTGGGCCTGGCGGTGGAATTGCAGTTGCCGGTGTTCATCCACGAGCGCGACGCCGGTGAGCGCTTGCTGGCGATCCTCAAGGACTTCCGCGACAAGCTGCCCGCGGCCGTGGTGCATTGCTTCACCGGCGAGCGACGCACGCTGTATTCCTACCTCGACCTCGACCTGCACATCGGCATCACCGGCTGGATCTGCGACGAGCGGCGCGGCACCCACCTGCAGGAACTGGTTCGGGAAATCCCCGAAGGCCGGCTGATGCTGGAAAGCGACGCACCTTATCTATTGCCGCGCACGCTGCGCCCGAAGCCCAAGAATGGACGCAATCAGCCGGCCTACCTGCCCGAAGTGCTGGCCTGCGTGGCCCAGCATCGGGGCGAGAGCGCAGCACGGGTCGCAGCCCACACCACCGAATGCGCACGACGCTTCTTCGACCTGCCGGAAATCTGAACCGGCTCTCAAGATCGTCCTTCGTCAGCCGATAAGTCGGGAGCGGAAGGTGGCTTGATTCCCATCAATGGCCACCTTCATCCTTTTCACGACAATAATGGCGCATCGCCACTATTCGACCGACAAGAAGAGATTTATGGCCGCCTGGATCCGCGACATTTCCCTCAAGTACAAGTTCTGGGCCGTCAATGCGGTCGCCTTCGTCACCACCCTGCTGCTGGTGCTGTTCGCCATGCACCAGGAGCTCGACGGGCGCAACCAGCAGGCACGCCAGGGTGCCGAAGCCCAGGCGCAGCTGCTGAAGAACTGGCCGGCAGGCTCGGCATTGCCGACTTCGCCGAATCTTGTCGGCTTCGCCAGCGGCAGCACACCGCAGATCGCCGGTATCGACGGCTCCACACTTGCCCGCGCCAATGGCTGGGTTGACCTGCAAGGCGCGCAGAGCCGCCAAGGTGCACTGGCCGGCGCCTACGTACAGGATGTCGGCAATGGCCAGCGCGTCGCCGTGCTCGCCCCCGGCGCCGATTTCTGGGGCATCTTCGAGGACCGCGCCCTGCCCTTCGCCGGCGCCGTATTGGTGCTGATGCTGGCCCTGCTGGCCGCCTCGCAGCTGCTGATCCGCTTCATCCTCACCCACCTGCTGACCCTGCGCGACGTGATGCTCCACGTGGAGAAGAGCGGCGACCTGGCTGCCCGCGTACCGCTGGAAAGCCGCGACGAAGTCGGCCAGATGGCCACCGCCTTCAATGCCATGCAAGCCGGCTACCAGCGCGTGGTCGGCACCGTCGCCCAGGCCGCCGGCCGTCTGGACGAAGGCGCGCGCAGCCTCGCCAGCAGCATGGGCCAGGTGCGCCAGGGCATGCTCGGCCAGCAGAGCGAGACCGACCAGGCCGCCACCGCCATCAACGAGATGTCCACCACCGTCCACCACATCGCCCAGCATGCGGCCGATACCCGCGACCAGTCGCAGGAAGCCGACCGCCTCGCCGGCAATGGTCAACAGGTGGTCGGTCGCGTCGGCCAGTCCATCGCCGGATTGTCCCAGGGCGTGCAGCAGACCGCCGAGATGATCCAGCAACTCGCCCAGGACAGCCACAAGATCAGCAGCGTGGTCAGCGTGATCCACGGCATCGCCGAGCAGACCAACCTGCTCGCCCTCAACGCCGCCATCGAGGCCGCCCGCGCCGGCGAGATGGGTCGCGGCTTCGCCGTGGTCGCCGATGAGGTGCGTAACCTCGCCAAGCGCGTGCAGGACTCTACCGACGAGATCACCCAGATGATCAACGCGCTGCAGTCCGGCACCCGCGACGCCGTGGAGTTCATGCAGGAAAGCTCGATCAAGGCCGACGGCTGCGTCGAGGAAGCTCGCGAAGCCGGGGAAGCCCTCGCAGCCATCGCCTCGGCCGTGGCGCTGATGCGCGAGAGCAATACCCAGATCGCCGTGGCCGCCGAACAGCAGAGCCAGGTTGCCGAGGAAATGACCCGCTCGGTCGTCGGCATCCGCGACGTCACCGAACACACTGTGCAGCAGACCGTCGAGTCGGCCGGCACCAGCCATCAGCTGGCGGACCTCGCCGGTGAGCTCAGCCGCGCCATCCGCCAGCTGCGCCTGTAATCCCTATCGCCCGCATAGCCCGCGCTCATTGGCGCAGGGGCCAAGGCTGCACCTAGACTGCTGACATTCCGCCCGCCTGCGCTCAGGCGAGCTTCTCAGTTCAGGGAGCTGCACCATGGGCAAACGTCACCCCAACCTCCTTTCCTGGCAGTGGCAGGGCTACGCTGCCAACCACCGCCATCCGACCAACCTGGCACTGCATATCATTGCCGTGCCGTTGTTCATCCTCGGCGCGCTGACGCTGCTCAGCGGGCTGTTCGGCCTGAGCCTATCGGCCCTTCTGCTGGGGATGATCGGCATGATCGCCTCGCTGGCCATCCAGGGCCGCGGGCACCAGCTCGAGGAGCAGGCCCCCGAACCCTTCAGCGACCGCAAGGACGCCGTGAGTCGGCTGTTGGTGGAGCAATTCGTCACCTTCCCGCGCTTTGTCCTGAGCGGTGAATGGTGGCGTGCCTGGCGTCATCGCCGGCGCTGAGCAATTCCACCCGCGGGGCGCGGCATTTCGGCCATTCAAGTAGCAGGCGGGTTCGCCGATATAATCGTCGAGATTTCGTCACGAGCTGTTGAGATGTCAGCGTTTCGCCATTTTATTGGCATTTTCGCCTGCCTGTTTATTGTCATGCCTGCGTACTCGACCCTGAAACCGGAGGCCGAGCGCACCGTGCTGATCGTCGCAGTGAAAGGCCAGCCGCAGCTCCTGCGCCATTACCGCCTGCGCGACCTGGAAGCGCTGCTCGTCGGCTTCGAGCGTGCAGACACCCAGCACCTGCGAGTCGAGGCACTGAACGACTACTCCACCCTGATTCCGCTGGGAGACCTCGACGCCTTCGAGCCGATCCTCGCCTACCGCCGGGACGGCCACTCCATCGGTATCGCCGAGCGCGGCCCGCTGTTCGTCATCTACCCGATGGTCGATCACCCGGAGTTGCGGACCCAGGTCTACTTCAACCGCACCGTCTGGCAGGTAAGCCGCATTACCCTGGAGTGATCGCCGTGCCCCCGCAGCCTCCCAGGCGGCGCTATCGCCGCCTGACCATCATCATCCTCAGCGGCCTGATCGCGGCGCTGACCGCCGGCGCCGGCGCGGCGCTGCTGCTGGTCCACCAGCACGTCCGCCAGTTGGCCCACCCCGATGCCCACAGCGAACTGTGGCAGGCCTACCAGCTGCGCACCGAGCTGGAGCGCTCGCTGAACAGTGCCCGGCAGGTACTCGCCGGCAAGAGTGACAGCGATGCCCTGGCAACGCGCGTTGAAGTGCTCGCCAGCCTCCTGCCGCCGCTGCGTACCACGCCCGTCTACGACTACCTGGTCGTGCCGCGACCGGAAGTACAGGCAACGCTGGAGACGATCCAGCATCTGAGCGACGCCTGGCTCAGGCGCGCGCCCTGGGGCCAGCCGGCAGCGGCGAAAGTCCTTGCCGGCGAGATGCTGCGTGAACTACCGCCCCTGCTCGAACCCGCCCACGAACTGGTGGTGGTCACCAACATTGCACTGACCAACTACATGGACGCCGAGCGCCAGGACCTGCAACATGCCTTCAACCTGCTGGCCTGGGTGCTCTTCGGCCTCGGCCTGTGCAGCGTGCTGCTGGCCCTGCGGGTGATCGCCAACTCGCGGCGCAAGCTGCAGCTCACCCAGCGCCTGCACGATCTCAACCAGTCGCTCGAGCAACGCGTCGAACAACGCACCCAGGAACTGAGCGAGCGCAAGACGCTGCTGCGCTACATTCTCGACACCAGCCCCAGCGACGTGGCGCTGCTGAGCGACGAGGACTCCCGCGCCCATTACGTCAGCCCGCGCCTGCTGCAGCGCAGCGGCATCCACCCGGACGAGCCCTTCACCCTGCGCCAGCTGTTCGACGCCCCCGACGAGGAGGCACGCTTCCGCCAGTCGCTGGCCGAGCATGGCCAGCTGGACAGCTGGGAAACCCGCCTGGCGGGCAACCCGTCGTACTGGGCCATCGTCTGGGCGCGGAAGATGGAAGTGGACGGCCGCCCCGCCTCGCTGGTCTGGAGCTTCGACATCAACCAGCGCAAGGCCATGGAGCAGGAACTGCGCCTGCTGGCGACCACCGACCCGCTGACCGGCCTGCAGAACCGCCATGCGTTCGTCAAACGCGGCGTCGCGCTGCTCAAGAGCGCGCAGCGCTACGAGCGCCAGTGCGCGGCGCTGATGCTGGACATCGATTTTTTCAAGCCGATCAACGATACCCACGGCCACGCTTTCGGCGACGCCGTGCTGCAAGCCGTGGCAAAGGAGCTGACGCAAGGGCTGCGCGAGGTGGACCTGCTCGGCCGCCTGGGCGGCGAAGAGTTTGCTGCGATCCTTCCGGAGACCGACCTGCAGCAGGCGCTGCAGGTCGCCGAGCGGGTACGCAACAGCGTGCAGGCGCTGTCTTTCAGCAGCGAGGACGGCAGCCGCGTGCGCCTGACGCTGAGCATTGGCGTGGCCGCGCGGCTCGATGGCGAACTGCGCCTGGAAGACCTGCTCGCTCGTGCCGACCGGGCCCTGTACCGGGCGAAGGCTGGCGGCCGCAACCGGACGGAAATCGCGCCCGGCGTCTAGCGGAATAACGTCAGCCGAAGATGGTCACCGTCTGCCGGCCGATGGCGAGCAACTGGCCATCGGCCGACCAGGTCTGCGCCGCGATATGGCCATAGCCATCGCGGGCATGCTCGATGGTCGCCAGGTACTGGCACCAGTCATTGGCGGGCATCGACGGCAGCGGCTGGACGAACTCCACGGTCCAGGTCAACGAGCTGGAGGGAGCCGGGGATTTCAGGTGCGGCAGGTTGGCCGGCGGCCAGGCATCGATCAGCGCCAGCAGGTGACTGACCTCCATCGGCTCGTCGCCCACGTCGTCGCCACGGAAACGCATCCAGCCTCCCATTTCGCGCTCGCGGCTGGCCGAGAACGGCATGTGCCCGACCGCCCAGCGCATGGCGATGTTCTGGGTGAAGGCCGGCATCAGCTTGCGGATATAGGGCAATTCCTGGCAGTCCTCCACGGCCTTGAAGGCCGGTGGCGGCAAGCCGTCCATCTGCACGCTGGACTCACGCCCCACCCCGAAACTGCCCTGGGCCAGCAGGACTACCTGGCCGTTCTGCACGGCGCGGCAGAACACCTGGCTGACCGACTTGCCCTCGCGCAGGACTTCCGCCTCGAAGCTCACCGGCACTTCCACCTCGATGGGGCCGACGAAGGTGATCGCCAGCGAACGCACCGGCCGCCCGGCCTCGGCCACCGATGCCATGGCCTCGTAGGCCAGCGCCGCCACCAGGCCGCCGAAACTCGCACGGCCCTGGGCCCAGGCGGCAGGGATGACGATGGAGAACGGCGCGGCGCGCACCGCCCGGAGCATTTCGCTGAAGGACATGGTCGACTTCCTTGGGGCTTCTGAAAAATGGCAGCAGGTTGCGATCTTAGGGGCAGCGGCGACCCCGGCAAACCATCCAAAGCCTTGTCCCTTGCAGGAAATGCCCGGTCATCAATGGCCTCTATGCAACGCCTTCTCCAGGGCCTCCAGGCTCTCGTCGGCGAGGCGCTCGGCGAGGTCGTGGCGGGCATTCCAGTGCGGCTGCAGCGGCATCAGGTCCAGCTCGCGCTCGCTGCGGATCAGCCATTGCTCGTAGTCATGCCAGTCGCCCAACGCCGATTGCGCATCCTTCAGCGGCGCCAGCAGGCGTTGCGGCACGGCGGATTCCTCGGGGTAGACCTCCAGCGAATAGCGCACCCGCTTGATCAGCAGGCGCAGGCGATGACGGTCGTGATCCGGGTCCTTGAGGGCGTCGCGCAGCTTCTGCCATTCCCTGGCCAGGCGCTTCTCCACCTTGCCATGCAGCCCCTTGAGCACGCCGTGGCGCTCGGAGGTGCGCCACAGTTGTGGCCAGCCATCCAGGCGCATCATCAGGCGCTCCCACTGCGGGCTGGCGAGGAGCGTGGCGTAGCCGGAGATCAACGCGGGCCGGCGCAGCGCGGCGGCACGTTCGTAACCTTCGGCCTCCAGCACTGGCAGCAGCACCTCGAGGTCTCGCAGCGGGCCACTGAGGCGGCCCATGTCGCTCAGCGCCTGCTCCAGTTCATCGATGCCGGGCATGCCGCGCACCGGGTGCAACAGGCTGCGCAGGCGGCGCACGGCGATACGCAGGTCATGCAGCGCTTCAGGGTCGGACTCGGCCTTCAGCCGGGAGGACGCGGAAAACAGCGCGACCTCCTGCTCGATCAGATGGCTCACCAGGTAATCGCAGAAGGAGGTCACGGCAGGCTCCGCTCCGGTGGGTGAAATATCAGGTTAGCCCCGGCCAACGCAGCGGCAAGGGGCGGGATGTCGCGTCCCGTTTCAGCAAGGGCGCCGCAGACGCCACGGCAGCTCGCGGCGCAAGCGAGCCAGTCGCGCGTGCAATTGGGCAGGCGCTGCGGCTTCCCGGCCGTAGCGCTGTTTTTCGAAGGCTTCCAGATAACTGTGGATCGACTGTGCGTGGGCGGGCAGCGCCTTGATCGCACGCCGACAGAAATCCCGTGCGCCCTCACCTGACTCGCGGCGCAACCCCAACGGCGCCAGCATCCGCTCGAAACGCTGGAAGCTGCGCAGCTGCGGGTCACTGGAGCGCCGCCAGGGCTTGAACAGCGCCAGTGTCAACAGACCCAGCAGCAGCGCCCCGCCGCCCACCAGCAGGGCGCCGATCCATTGCCGGCCAAAATCGCCGAACCAGCGCCGCAGCAGGTCACCCTGCTGCTCGCTCTGGTAACCGAGCACCGAGGCCTGCCAGCGATAATTCAGATTATCCCAGGCGGCGCGCAGGCTGTTGATCAGCGCAAAATTGCGATAGCGCAGTGGCGAGAACGGATCCTGCTCGAGGAAGCTCCCTTCGCTGCTCATGGCGGCCTCCAGCCCCTGTTCGATGCGTTCGGGCGATACCGCGCCGGTGGGGTCGACCCGTCTCCAGCCGCTGCCGTCCTGCCAGTATTCCACCCAGGCATGGGCATCGAACTGCCGGATGCTCAGGTAATTTCCCGTCGAGCTGGTCTCGCCGCCCTGATAGCCGGTGACGACCCGCGCCGGGACGCCTGCCGCCCGCAGTACGAAGGCCATGGCACCGGCGTAGTGCTCGCAGAAGCCCGCCCGCGTGTTGAAGAGGAATCCATCGATGCGCTCGGGCCCCGTTTCCGGCGGCCTGAGGGTGTAGCTGAAAGGCAGCTCGCGGAAATGCCGTAACATCGCCTGCACCAACGCACCGGGCTGCGGATAACGTTCGCGCAACTGCTGCGCCCATTCCCGGGCCTGTGGATTGCCGGACGGGGGCAGCGTCAGGTTCACTCGCCGGGCACGGGCATCGTCGGTAGGTTCGAGCAAAGCCTGCGGCCAGGACGTCGCGCGGTACATCAGTGCCTGGCGCACCGGCGTTCGCCGCTCCAGGTGGAAGTCACTCATCAGCCGAGCATCGCCCAACGGCGTCTGCGCCACGTCGAGAGCGAACAGCCAGGGCCGCCCGTTGGGCTCCATGATCACCTGGTAGTTCAGCGCCTCGCCCTGCCCGTGCCATTGCGGCGGGACATCGCCGCGCTGGAAGGCAGTGGTCCAGCGCACGCCGTCGAAGCGTTCGAGCGTCAACGCCCGCCAGTACAGCTGGGAATGCGCTGGAGGCTGGCCGTCGAAGCTCACGCGAAACGCCAATGCGGGAGATTGACTGAGCGACACCATGTCCCCCGGCGCCATGGAGTCGCTCAGCCCGGTGACCGCCTGCTCGCCAGGTAGCGGCAGCGACCACAGCGGCCCCACGCGCGGGAACAGCACGAACATCAGCAGCATCAGCGGCAAGGCTTGCAGCAACAGGCCGCCGGCCAGGCGCAGGGTCGGCATCGGCCGCGCGGCGAAGCTGCTCTGCTGCAGGCCGATGGCCGCCGCCAACAGGGCCAGCACCGGCAGCAGGCTGAAGGCGGCGGCGATGATGTCGTCCTGGAACAGATAGCTGGTGGTCACTGCGAAGAAGCCCAGCAGGATCAGCACCCAGGCATCGCGGCGGGTCTTGAGCTCCACCAGCTTGACCACGAAGGCCGCGATCAGCAGCACCACACCGGCATCTAGCCCGATCAACGAGCCGCGCGAGAACCATACCCCCAACCCTGCCGCCGCGACCAACGCGAGCTTGGCGACGCCGCTGGGATAGCTGGCGCGCATGCGGAACACCTGGATGCGCCAGGCGGCGCACCCCAGCCAGAGCGCGACGATCCAGATCGGCAGATGTTCCAGATGCGGGATGATCACCACCGCCTGGCCCACCAGCAGCCAGGTCAGCGCTACACGGGGGATGGGCTGCGCGGCAATCGCCGCCGCGTTGCTCATCGCTTCACTCCGTGCAACGCCAGGGCTCGCAGGCACGCATCACGATGGCCATCGTCCAGACCGACCGGCAATTGCACATCAGGCAGACGCAGGCCGAAGGGTTGCTGGCGCAGCGACAGTTGCAGGACCCAGAAGCACAGGCGCGACAAGCGCCCCTCGGTGTCGCCGCCCAGGCTGTCGAACTCCAGCCAGACGTTGCGCCCGGCCAGCGCGGAGAAATCCTTCACCAGCAAACCCTGGCCCCGGGAATAGGCTTTCCAGTGCAGGCGGCGGCGCGAGTCGCCGGGCTGGTAGGGCCGCAGCCCCTGGTAATCGTCGACGCCGCGACCACTGGGGCGGACTCCTTCTTCATCTTTCTCCGCAGGCCCGCCCTCCAGCGGCAGGTCGCCCGGCTGCGGATGGGGGTAGACCAGCACTGCCTGGTCCAGATCCACCCAGCTCCAGGCCACCAGCAGCCCCAGCGGGAAACGGCTCTCTACCCGCAGGCGACCGGGACGCAGCCAGCCGCGCCGCGGTGCCATCACGGTGAGCAGGACTTCCTCTGCATGATTGGCCGCGACGTCGGCGAACTGCATGCGCTCGGCCTCCCAGCCCAGGCCGATGGCCTGGCGCGCGCGCCCTTCGCCCTCCAATCGCACGCGCAATGCCGCCTGTTCGCCGACGAACACCGGCTGCGCGCCGAGGGCTGTCAGGCGCAGGCCACCCAGGTTACGGTAGGTGTGCAGGATGGCGACAATGAACAGCGACAGCAGCAGGAAAGTCAGGCCGTAAGCCAGGCTGTTCTGGTAGTTGATCGCGGTGAGCAGCATCAGCAACAGGGCAACGCCAAAGGCCATTCCCTGCCGCGTGGGAATGATGAAGATGCGCCGCTGGTTGAGCTGCAGCGAGGGCGCTGGCGGTATGCGCCGGGCTATCCAGCTCTGCCACAGCGGCCTGACCCTGACCAGCATCTCAGAGCGCCGGGACTTCGCGGAGCAACCATTGCACCAGCGCGCCGCCGCCATGACCGGCCGGATCAGCCTGGTCACGCAGGCGGTGGCCGGCCACCGAGGGCAGGACGGCCTGCACGTCCTCGGGAATCACATAATCGCGCCCGGCGAGCAGCGCCCAGGCGCGGGCCGCCGCCAGCAATGCCAGGCTGCCTCGCGGCGACAGGCCGAGGGCGAAGGCCGGCTGGGTGCGCGTGGCTTCCACCAGACGCAGCACATAGTCGACCAGGGCATCGCTGGCGCGCACCTCCAGTACCTCGCCCTGCAAGGCCTGCAGCTCCCGAGGATCCAGTACCGGCTCCAGACGCGGCAGCAGATCGCGGCGCGCCTCGCCCAGCAGCAGCGCTTTCTCGGCGGCGCGGCCGGGGTAGCCCAGGGACAGGCGCATGAGGAAGCGGTCGAGCTGGGACTCAGGGAGCGCGAAAGTGCCGCCCTGTGTCACCGGATTCTGCGTGGCGATGACGAAGAAGGGCTCGGGCAGCGGCCGGGTCGCGCCTTCGATGGTCACCTGCCCTTCCTCCATGGCTTCGAGCAAAGCGCTCTGGCTCTTGGGCGTGGCGCGGTTGATCTCGTCGGCCAGCACCAGTTCGGAAAAGATAGGCCCGGGATGGAAGACGAACTGCCCGGTGTCCTTGTCGAACACCGAGGTGCCCAGCACATCGCCGGGCAACAGGTCGGAGGTGAACTGAATGCGCTGAAAGCTCAGCCCCAGCACCCGCGCCAGGGCGTGGCTGAGGGTGGTCTTGCCCATGCCGGGCAGGTCTTCGATGAGCAGGTGACCACGGGCCAGCAGGCAGGTCAGCGCCAGTCTTACCTGCACTTCCTTGCCGAGCAGAACCTGATCGACTGCCTTCAGACAATTCTCAAGCTTGGCATGCATCCTGACCCTATCTCCCTCGGAAAACTCCGATCCTACTGATCCAGGACAGCGCATCAAAGGCTTCGACACATTTAGTCCGCAATCTGTGATGTAGAGCTGTGATCCAGAGCGCCTCAGCGCCCCAGCAGGCGCTCCGCCAGCCAACTCGCGGCCGGCCCGAGCCGGCGTTGGCGCGACCAGATCACATCGACCGCCACCCGGCGCGGCCAGCCAGCGACCTTCAGCTCCTGCATACGCCCGCTGGCGAAGCGTCCTACCATCCAACTAGGCAATTCGACCCATCCGAAGCCCAGTACCGCCATGTCCAGCAACAGCAGGTAGTTTGGTGCGCTCCAGCAACGGCCACCAAGCATGGGCGCAGCGTCGTCCAGGTAGGTATTCAGGCGCAGCGCGCGGTAGGCCAGCAGGTCCTCGCGCTCCACCCGCGCGCGGCCGGCCAGCGGATGGTCGCGGCTGACGAAGAGACCGAACTCGGCCTGCTCGCTCAGGGTCGCCGAGCTGATGTCCGGTGCGTATTCCGCCTGCGCCGCCAGCAGGCCGAGGCTGGCGCGGCCCTGGACGACCAGATCGAGCACGTCGCTGTCCTCGGCGATCAGCCACTCGAACTCAAGGTCTGGATAGCGCGCGTCGATCTCCGCCAACCGCGCCTCGAATTCAGCGGATTGGTAGGTGTCGGACATCGCCAGGGTCACCCGCGACTCCAATCCTCCGACGAGCTGATGGGCGAGTTGGCCGAGGCGGTCGTTCGCCATCAGCACTTCCTCCACTCGCCCGAGCAGCGCGTGACCGGCCTCGGTCAGCTGTGGCTGGCGGCTGCTGCGGTCGAACAGCGTCAGGCCCAGATCGATCTCCAGCCGCGCAATGGCCTCGCTGACGGTGGACTGGCTCTTGCCCAGCTTGCGCGCGGCGGCGCTGAACGAGCCCAGGCAGGCCGCTTCGGCGAAGGCCTGCAGCGATTCGGGGGAATATTGCATCGAGAGCGCCCTCTTCCATCGGTTAAGCCGATGGTATCCAACTTAGTTCCAGCCGGTCGACCGATGATAATGGCGCCGGACCGACGGAGTCGGCCTGTATCTTTTTATCTGGAGTTAGCCATGAGCCCGAACAAAACCCTGAAAGAACGGATGTTCCACGCCGTACTTTTCGAACTGCTGGCGGTCATCATCTGCGCACCGACCCTGGCCTGGCTGATGGATAAACCGCTGGGCCACATGGGCGCCATGACCCTGATGTTCTCGGCCATCGCCACCCTGTGGAACATGCTGTTCAACGCCGCTTTCGACCGCGCACAGAACCGCATGGGCTTTTCCCGCACCCTGCCGGTGCGCGTACTGCACGCCTCGCTGTTCGAACTGGGCCTGATCGTCCTGCTGGTGCCGCTGGCCGCCTGGTGGCTGTCGGTGAGCCTGCTGGAAGCCTTCATCCTCGACATCGGCCTGGTGCTGTTCTTCCTGCCCTACGCGCTGGTGTTCAACTGGGTGTACGACGTGCTGCGCGAGCGCTGGGTGGGTCGTCCTCAGTCCGCCACTCAAGCGCACGGCTGAACCTTGAAGGAGCGAGCTTGCTCGCGAACGGATTTCCAGGCAGCGAATGAGCTGGGCGGTTCGCGAGCAAGCTCGCCCCTACGAAAAGCAAAAAGCCCGCAGCGATGCGGGCTTTTTCATGTCCGAAGAAGGCTCAGGCCAGGCTGGCAGCGATCTCGGCCAAAGCCTTGGCCGGGTCGGCGGCCTGGCTGATCGGGCGGCCGATCACCAGGTAGTCGGAGCCGTTGTCCAGCGCCTGGCGCGGGGTGAGGATGCGGCGCTGGTCGTCCTGGGCGCTGCCGGCCGGGCGGATGCCAGGGGTGACCAGTTGCAGCGCCGGGTGCGCCGCCTTCAGCGCCGGCGCCTCCTGGGCGGAACACACCAGGCCGTCCATGCCAGCTTTCTGAGCGAGACTGGCAAGCCGCAGCACCTGCTCCTGGGGCTCGACATCCAGGCCGATGCCGGCCAGGTCCTCGCGCTCCATGCTGGTCAGCACGGTCACGCCGATCAGCAGCGGCGATGGGCCGTTGAAGGCATCCAGGGTCTCACGGCAGGCGCTCATCATGCGCAGGCCGCCGGAGCAGTGCACGTTGACCATCCACACGCCCATTTCGGCGGCGGCGCGCACGGCCATCGCGGTGGTGTTGGGTATGTCGTGGAATTTCAGGTCGAGGAAGACTTCGAAACCGCGACTGTTCAGGGTCTCGACGATACCGGCGGCGCAGCTGGTGAACAGCTCCTTGCCTACCTTCACCCGGCACAGCTTCGGGTCCAGCTGGTCGGCCAGCGCCAGCGCGGCTTCACGGGTGGGGAAATCCAGGGCGACGATGATCGGGGTCTGGCAGGCGGACATGGGCTCTCTCGCGGGTATCGAAAAAATCGGCGCGCATTGTCGCAGAAACGCGCCGACTTCCGTAGCCCGCCCGGCAGGAATGCTGCGTCGCCGACGGCGATCAGGCACTCAGCCGCTCGCGCAGGCGGCCGAGCATACCCAGCAGGCTGCCGACCTTCTCCCGCTCGCGCTCCTCGCGCGGCACTTCGGCGATGCGCGCGACCTTCTGTTCGGGCTGCGCGCGCCACAGCAGCGCCTGCTCGGCGGCAGCCTTCAGCCCCTTTTCGAACAGCCCCCGGCGGATCGGCTTGGGCAGGTAACGGAATATCTGCGCCTGGTTGATCAGCGCCAGCAGGTCCTGGGTGTCGCGGAACGGCGTGACCACGATGCTCAGCAGGCGCGGATGGGCCTGGGCCAGGGACTTGAGCAGCGGCGCGGTGTCTTCGCCGGCGAGCTTCAGGTCACTGACGAGAATGTCGATGGGCTCGCTGTTCAGCCGCACGATGGCCTCGGCCAGGTTGCGCGCACGGTGCAGCTGGTGGGTGCCGGCGCTGCAGAATTCGCCGACGCAGGCCAGGGTTTCGGGATCCTCGTCCAGCAGCAGCACGTTGAGCGGTGCGACCACGCGACTGATGGCCTTGGTGTCGATGGGCTCGGCCGGTGCCTGGCGCCGGGCGATTTCCGCCGCCTGGCGCAGGGTGAAGGCCATTTCCTGCGGATCCCAGGGCTTGGTCAGGTAGCGGAAGATACCGCCGCTGTTGAGCGCATCCACCGCGGCGTCGAGGTCCGAGTACCCGGTCAGCAGGATGCGCAGGGTGTCCGGGGCGATCTCACTGCCCTGGGCGAGCAGCTCGGCGCCGGTCATCTGCGGCATGCGCTGGTCACTGACGAGGATGTCGATGCGCTCATCGCGCAGGCGCTGCAGGGCCTTTTGCGGGTCGGTTTCCACCAGCACCTCGTAGTGACGGCGGAACTGCATCGCGAGGCTGCGCAGGATGCGTTCCTCGTCGTCGACGAAGAGGATGCGGACAGGCTGGCTCATGTTCAGGCGCTCCGTTTCAGTTCGCTGGCCTGCGCGAGCGGCAGGCTGATGAGGAATCGCGTGCCACGTCCGGGTTCGGACGCCACGCGGATGCGGCCGCCGTGGTCCTGGACGATCTTGTAGCTGATCGACAGGCCCAGGCCCGTGCCCTGCCCCACCGGCTTGGTGGTGAAGAAGGGGTCGAAGATGCGCGCGCGCACCTCCTCGTTCATACCCTTGCCGTTGTCCTGCACGGACAGGTGCACATGGGTCTCATCGGCCCAGGACTTCACCTGGATCAGGCCGAACTTCTCCATCGCCTGGGCGGCGTTGGTCAACAGATTGAGCAGCACCTGGTTGATCTGGCTGGCGGCGCACGCGACCTTTGGCAGCGTGCCCAGCTGGGTGGCGACTTCGGCCTTTTCCTTGATGCTGTTGCGGGCGATCAGCAGCGCACTGCGCACACAGTCGTTGAGATCGACTTCCTCGCTGCGGGCGCGGTCCAGGCGGGCAAAGTCTTTCAGCCCGCCGACCAGTTCGCCGATCTGCGCCAGGCCGAAATCGGTATCGCCGAAAAGCTGGTCGAGGTCGCCCGTCAGTTGTTCCAGCGCGGCGTCTTCGCGGGCCTGTTCGAAGGCGGCGCGGGCGCGAGCCAGCTGCACGGGGTCACAGGCCGGGGCGTCCAGGCATTCGTTGAACCGGGCCTGGGCTTCAGTAAGATCGAGCAGTGGAACCAGCAGCTCGCGCAGCAGCGCGACGTTGTTCTTCACATAGCCCAGCGGGGTGTTCAGCTCGTGGGCGACGCCGGCGACCATCTGCCCGAGGGAGGCCATCTTCTCCGACTGCACCAGCTGCACCTGGGATTCGCGCAGGTCCTGCAGCGTCTTGTTGAGCACGCGGTTGCGCTGGGCGACGCGCTGCTCCATGGCCTTGAGCAGGTCGAGCACCGTGCCCAGACCGAGGTAGAGTCCCTGCTCGTCCACCAGGACGAAGTCCTCGCTGATCGGGTAGTTCAGTTGCGCGGTGACCTGTTGCGAGGCCTCTTCGAGGCTCAGATCGGCGCGTACCTTCAGCGGCTGGGCGTTCATCACGTCGCTGGCCGGGCGGCGGCCCCAGAGGTCGCGGCCGAAGCGCTGCATGAAGATGTCCTGCAGGCCGTTGCGGCTGACCAGGCCCAGCGGTACTCCGCTGGCGTCCACCACCGGCAGCGAGAGGAAGGAGCGGTGCTCGGCATCGAGGAAGCGTTCAGCCACATCGCTGATGCTCAACTCCGGCGCCAGGGGCGCAACCTGGCGCAACAGCTCATGCAGGGCGCGGGTGGTCATCGGCGAATCTCCGGTCGCTGGGATGGGCGCCAGTAGAGCAGCGGCAGATTGCCATCCTGTGACAGCCGTCGCGGGGCGGCGAAGCTTCACAGCGCCGTCATCGCCCTGCAACAAGCCCCTGGCGAGAGCCTCTCGGCTTGTGCCGCGGCCCCGTAACCAGCCGGCAACTCGCATTCCCGGGGTGCGACCGCAATTTGCCTGAAGCGATCCGTGTGAACCGGCGCGCGCCTGACAAGGTCCCAATCACAGCGTATCGTGACGATTCATAACCCTTGTCGGAGACGGGACCATGCCCTGGTATGCCTGGTTGATCATTGCCCTAGCCCTGGGCTCCATCGTCGGCGCGCTGATGATGCTGCGCGATACCGCGAAGAAGCTCCCGCTCACCGAGGAGCAGCTCAAGCGCATCCATGAGCGCAACGCGGAAATGGACGCCAAGGAAGCCCGGGACAAGCGCTGAAAATCGCCTAACTGACTGACGCCTCAGTCAAAAACTGGCCATAGCCATGGTCAGCAGCAGTCGAAATTGCCTAGACTGCGCCTCCTTGTTGGAGGAAAGAATGCTCAGGAAACTCCTGCCGCTGCTGCCAATCCTGTTGTTGCTCTGCGGATTCACGCTGGGTTTCGTCCAGCCGGTGGGGTTGCTGATCGGTGCCGTCTACATCGCCTGGACCCTCTACGGCGAGGCTCGTCTGCCGCCCCTGCTGTGGTGGCTGGTGTGCCTGGTGCTCAGTATTGCCCTGGCCGCGCACCTGCTACCGGGCACCACTTCCTGGACGCTCTGGCCAGTGCGCCAGCTCAGCCCGGACGCGCCCGTCTATGCCCTGCACCTGTCCTGGGACAAGGCCCTGGTCGGTCTTACCCTGCTCGCCTGGTGGCTGCGCCGCAAGCCGGTGCCATCGGAAAAACGCTCACCCGACTTCGCCGCCATCGTCATCGTCACGACGCTGTTCGCCGTGCCGCTGGTGGCCGTGGCCGGCGGTCTGGTGGTGTGGAACCCGAAATGGCCGCCGGGCTTCTGGCTGTGGATGCTGGTCAATGTTTGCGTGATCTCGCTGACCGAAGAAGCCTTCTTCCGCGGCCTGCTGCAGAGTGAACTGGTGCGCCGCTTCGGCGCGATCGCCGGGGTGGTGTCGTCCAGCGTGCTTTTCGGCATGGTGCACTGGCCGATCAACCCACTGTTCGCCGTGGTGGCTGGTGTCGCCGGCCTGGGCTACGGGCTGGCCTTCCATTTCAGCGGGCGCCTGGTGGTCCCCGTATTGCTGCATGCGGCGGTGAACTGCCTGCACTTGCTGCTATTCAGTTATCCGTTGCGGATTATCTGATCAGATCGGTACCGCCGGTGAGCTATCGCGGACGGAGCCCGCTCTTACCCAGGGCTCGACACCTCCCGGTAGAGTCGCCGCAACGCTGACATCTCCGGCGCGCGTGGGAGTGGACTCCATCCGCGATGGGCATCCCACCCGTTCCGAAACTACTCGCGAATAACCAGCAGCAATGCCTGCTCAGCCAATTCGTCCAGCGTCAGGCTGCCTTCCGGGCGGAACCAGGTGATGGACCAGGACAGCGCCCCGGTGAGGAAGCGCCGCAGGATGAACGGATCGCCCTGGCTGAAGCCGGCCTGACGCGCCTCCTCCAGCACTTCCAGCCACATCTGCTCGTAGATGTCGCGCAGGCTGAGGATGTACACCTGGCCTTCTTCCGACAGCGAGCGCCATTCGTAGACCAGCACCGCCATCGCCTCGCCGGTGCCGCCGGTGATCGACTGCAGCTCGCAGCGGATCAGCGCCAGCAGGCGTTCGCGCAGGGTCGTCGCATCGGCCAGGGCGGCGCGCATCAGGGCGGTGTTGTAGAGAATGGTTTCCTCCATCACCGAGCGAAGGATTTCGTCCTTGCTCTTGAAGTGGTGGAAGATGCTGCCGGACTGGATGCCCACCGCGCCGGCCAGGTCGCGCACCGTGGTGCGCTCGTAGCCCTTGCTGCGGAACAGGTGCGCGGCCGTGTGCAACAGCTTGCCGCGGGCGCTCTCCGGGTCGGTGATCTGCCCGGTTGCGACCAGCTCCAGCAATACTTCGCGGGCTTTGCGGTCATCCACGCTGTTCTCTCCCATGGGGCCCATCGGCCGATCTGCTCAGGGCGATTGATCGAAACGCCCTGCAAGTGCTTGTGTTGTCTGACGAAATGTAAGCCCCCGAACCCCAACCAAGCAAGCGCTTGGCCATCCATTGGTTGGGGTTATCGTCTTTCGGGGCTTTTCAACCAAGCGCTTGCTTGGTAATGTCGATCCATCACTCAGCGTCACGGGCAGAACAATGACTAGAACCGTACGTATCGGCTGCGCCTCCGCCTTCTGGGGCGACACCTCGACCGCCGCCGCTCAACTGGTGCGCGGCGCGGAGATGGACTACCTGGTATTCGACTACCTGGCCGAGATCACCATGTCGATCATGGCCGGCGCGCGCCTGAAGAATCCCGAGGCAGGCTACGCCACCGACTTCGTCGACGTGATGACACCGCTGCTCGGCGACATCGCGGCGAAACAGGTCCGCGTGATCAGCAATGCCGGCGGCGTGAACCCCCAAGCCTGCGCAAACGCGCTCTCCACCGCCTGCGAAAAGGCGGGTGTGGCGCTGAAGATCGCCGTGGTGCACGGCGACAACCTGCAACCGCGCCTGGGCGAACTGGCCAGGGCCGGCATCCGCGAGATGTTCAGCGATGCGCCGCTGCCGCCCATGTGCGTCTCGGTCAACGCCTACCTCGGCGCCCCCGGCATAGTCGCAGCGCTGAACGCCGGCGCCGATATCGTCATCACCGGCCGCGTGGTGGACAGCGCCGTGGTCAGCGCCGCCTTGGTGCACGAATTCGGCTGGGCCTGGAACGACTATGACAAGCTGGCCCAGGCCGCGCTGGCCGGGCACATCATCGAATGCGGCGCGCAGTGCACTGGCGGCAATTTCACCGACTGGGAAAGCGTGCCGGACTACGAGCACATCGGTTTTCCCATCGTCGAGGTGCAGGCCGGCGGCGACTTCGTGGTGACCAAGCCGCAGGGCACCGGCGGGCTGGTGACGCCGCTGTCGGTGGGCGAGCAGATGCTTTACGAGATCGGCGATCCGCGCGCCTACCTGCTGCCCGACGTGGTCTGCGATTTCACCCAGGTCCGGCTCGCCCAGGTCGGCGACAACCGCGTGGCCGTCAGCGGCGCGCGCGGCCTGCCGCCGACCGGGCAATACAAGGTCAGCGCCACCTACCCGGACGGTTTCCGCTGCACCGCCAGTTGCCTCATCGCCGGCATCGACGCGGTGAAGAAGGCCGAGCGGGTCAGCCAGGCGATCATCGCCAAGACCGAGGAAATCCTCATGGAACGCGGCTGGGGCCCGTACCGCGAGGTGAGCGTGGAACTGCTCGGCAGCGAAGCCACCTATGGCGGTCACGGGCGCCGCGGCGACAATCGCGAAATCGTGGTCAAACTCGCCGTACGCCACAGCCGCAAGGAAGCCCTGGTGCTGTTTTCCCGCGAGATCGCCCAGGCCGCGACCGGCATGGCGCCGGGCCTGACCGGCATAGTCGGTGGCCGCCCGAGCGTATACCCGGTGATCCGCCTGTTCTCCTTCCTGATCGACAAGGACGCCTGCGAGCTGGCGGTGGATATCGAAGGTGAGCGCCACAGCGCCGCCCTGCCCGTCCTCGATTCCTTCGACCCGGCGGCGCTGGCCGACAAGGTCCCGGTGCCGGCGACCGAGGGCCCGGCACCCGCCAGCGTGCCGCTGGTGAAGCTGGCCGTGGCGCGCTCCGGCGACAAGGGCAACCACAGCAACATTGGCGTGATGGCGCGCCGGCCCGAGTACCTGCCCTGGATCGCCGACGCGCTGAGCGAAGGCGCGGTGGCCGACTGGATGCAGCACGTGCTGGACCCACAGCTTGGCCGCGTCTGCCGCTGGTACCTGCCGGGCACGCACAGCCTGAACTTCCTGCTGGAGAACGCCCTGGGCGGCGGCGGCGTCGCCAGCCTGCGCATCGACCCGCAGGGCAAGGCCTTCGCCCAGCAGTTGCTGGAATTCCCGGTGGCGGTGCCGCAGCACATCGCCGATGAACTGAACCTGTAGGACCGAGGGGGGCGCCTAGCCCTTGCTCGCGAACCCGGCCTCGCAGCGGAGCCTGTTCGCGAGCAAGCTCGCTCCTACACAAGAACAGAAACGTAGGGCGCATAACGCCACAAGCGTTATCCGCCAATTGCCATCGGCGGATGAAGCGTGCCGCTTCATTCGCCCTACGGGATACCTCGGAGTCAGAACAACAATGAGCTACGACTCGATCTTCAAACCCGGCCTGTTCGCTGGACAGACCATCATCGTCACCGGCGGCGGCAGCGGCATCGGTCGTTGCACCGCCCATGAACTGGCATCCCTGGGCGCCCACGTGGTGCTGGTCGGGCGCAAGGCCGAGAAGCTGGAGAAGACCGCCGGCGAAATCATCGAGGACGGCGGCAGCGCCAGCTGGCACAGCTGCGACGTCCGCGACGAAGACGCGGTGAAGGCGCTGGTGGCGCAGGTCATCGCCGAGCGCGGGCCGATCCATCACCTGGTCAACAACGCCGGCGGCCAGTACCCCGCGCCGCTGGCGTCGATCAACCTGAAGGGCTTCGAGGCCGTGGTGCGCACCAACCTGGTGGGCGGCTTCCTGATGGCCCGCGAAGTGTTCAACCAGAGCCTGAGCAAGACCGGCGGCAGCATCGTCAACATGCTCGCCGACATGTGGGGCGGCATGCCTGGCATGGGGCACTCGGGCGCGGCGCGCGCCGGCATGGAGAACTTCACCAAGACCGCCGCCATCGAGTGGGGCCACGCCGGGGTGCGGGTCAACGCCGTGGCGCCGGGCTGGATCGCTTCCAGCGGCATGGACACCTACGAAGGCGCGTTCAAGGCAGTGATCCCGACCCTGCGCGAGCACGTACCGCTCAAGCGCATCGGCACCGAGTCGGAAGTGGCCGCCGCCATCGTCTTCCTGCTCTCCCCCGGCGCCGCCTTCATCAGCGGCAACACCATTCGCATCGACGGCGCCGCGAGCCAGGGCAGCCGCGCCTTCCCGCTGTCGAAGGTAAAGCCGGGACAGAGCCGCTCCTACAACGGCTTCCACCGCGCCTACCTGCCCGATGTACTGAAGGATCAGGAGTAAGCGATGCCGGTCATTCAATCCGAACTCGATCCCCAGGGCGAAGACTTCGCCCGCAACCGCGAGGCCATGCTGGCCGCCGTGGCGAGCTTCCGCGAGGTCGAGCAGAAGGTGCTGGACAAGGCCGCCGAGGCCAAGCCCAAGTTCGACAAGCGCGGCCAATTGCTGCCGCGCGAGCGCCTGAACCTGCTGCTGGACGCAGGTGCGCCGTTCCTTGAGATTTCCTCGCTGGCCGGCTACAAGCTGCATGACGACAAGGACGGCACCCAGGCCGGCGGCGGCATCATCTCCGGCATCGGCTACATCGCCGGAGTGCGCTGCCTGGTGACGGCCAGCAACAGCGCAATCAAGGGCGGCACCATCTCCCCCACCGGGCTGAAGAAGACCCTGCGCCTGCAGCAGATCGCTTTGGAGAACAAGCTGCCGGTGGTGGCGCTGACCGAGAGTGGCGGCGCCAACCTGAACTACGCGGCGGACATCTTCGTCGAGGGCGCGCGCGGCTTCGCCAACCAGGCGCGCATGTCGGCGGCGGGCATTCCGCAGATCACCGTGGTGCACGGCTCGTCCACCGCGGGCGGCGCCTACCAGCCGGGGCTGTCGGACTACGTGGTGGTGGTGCGCGGCAAGGCCAAGATGTTCCTCGCCGGCCCGCCGCTGCTGAAAGCCGCCACCGGCGAGATCGCCACCGATGAAGAACTGGGCGGCGCCGAACTGCACGCCCAGGTCGCCGGCACCGCCGAGTACCTGGCGGAGAACGACGCCGACGGCGTGCGCCTGGCCCGCGAGATCCTCGCCGCGTTGCCGTGGAATGCGCAATTGCCGGCCCGCCCGAAAAAGGCATGGGACGCACCGCTGTACCCGGCCGAAGAACTGCTCGGGGTGGTGCCGGCGGACGCGAAGAAACCCTACGACGTGCGCGAGATCATCGCGCGTATCGCCGACGGCTCGCGCTTCCTCGACTTCAAGAACGAGTTCGACAGCCAGACCGTCTGCGGCCACCTGCACATCGAAGGCCACGCCTGCGGCCTGATCGGCAACAACGGCCCGATCACCCCGCAGGGTGCGGCCAAGGCGGCGCAGTTCATCCAGCTGTGCGAGCAGAGCAACACGCCGATCCTGTTCCTGCACAACACCACCGGCTTCATGGTCGGCACCGAATCCGAGCGCCTGGGCGTGATCAAGCACGGCTCGAAGATGATCCAGGCGGTAGCCAACGCCACCGTGCCCAAGCTCACCCTGGTGGTCGGCGGCTCCTACGGCGCCGGCAACTACGCCATGTGCGGCCGCGGGCTGGACCCGCGCTTCATCTTCGCCTGGCCCAACAGCCGCACCGCCGTGATGGGCGGCGCCCAGGCCGGCAAGGTGCTGCGCATCGTCACCGAGGAAAAGCACGCCAAGGAGGGCAAGGAAGCCGACCCGAAGATGCTCGACATGCTCGAACAGATGACCGCGCAGAAACTCGACGCCCAGTCCACCGCGCTCTACGGCACGGCGAGCCTGTGGGACGACGGGCTGATCGACCCGCGCGACACGCGCCAGCTGCTCGGCTACCTGCTGGACATCTGCGCGGAGGCGGCCATACGACCGCTGAAGGGAAATAGTTTTGGGGTGGCGAGGTTCTGACAGGAATTGGGAGAGTGGGCAAAAGCCCCTCTCCCCCGCCCTCTCCCTGAAGGGAGAGGGAGCCAAAGCGACCCGGCGTAAAGCGAACTTTCAGCTCGCTCCGTACAGCCCCCTCTCCCTTCAGGGAGAGGGCTGGGGAGAGGAGAGATGAACGACTCAGGCTCAAGGAGAACAACAACAATGATCTTCACCCAGGAACACGAAGAACTCCGCCGTACCGTCCGCAACTTCGTCGAGAAGGAGATCAACCCCTACGTCGACGAGTGGGAAAAGGCCGGTCGCTTCCCGATCCATGAGGTCTTCAAGAAAGCCGGCGACCTGGGCCTGCTGGGCATCTCCAAACCGGAGAAATTCGGCGGCATGGGCCTGGATTACAGCTACTCGGTAGTCGCCGCCGAAGAGTTCGGCACCATCCATTGCGGCGGCGTGCCGATGGCCCTGGGCGTGCAGACGGACATGTGCACCCCGGCCCTGGCGCGCTTCGGCTCCGACGAGCTGCGCGAGGAATTCCTCCGCCCGGCCATCGCCGGCGACATGGTCGGCTGCATCGGCGTCTCCGAAGTCGGCGCCGGTTCCGACGTTGCCGGACTGAAGACCACCGCGCGCAAGGATGGCGACGACTACGTCATCAACGGCAGCAAGATGTGGATCACCAACTCGCCGTCCGCCGACTTCATCTGCCTGCTGGCCAACACCTCCGACGACAAGCCCCACGTCAACAAGTCGCTGATCATGGTGCCGATGAAAACCAAGGGCATCAGCGTCAGCCCGCACCTGGACAAGCTCGGCATGCGCAGCTCGGAGACCGCCCAGGTGTTCTTCGACGACGTGCGCGTCCCGCAGCGCAACCGCATCGGCGCCGAGGGCGCGGGCTTCATGATGCAGATGCTGCAGTTCCAGGAAGAACGCCTGTTCGGCGCCGCCAGCGGGATCAAGGGCCTGGAGTACTGCGTCAACGCCACCATCGACTACTGCAAGGAGCGCAAGACCTTCGGCCAGGCGCTGATCGACAACCAGGTCATCCACTTCCGCATGGCCGAGCTGATGACCGAGATCGAGTGCCTGCGCGCCCTCACCTACCAGGCCACCGAGCAGTACATCCGCGGCAAGGACGTGACCCGCCTGGCCTCCATGGCCAAGCTCAAGGTCGGCCGACTGGCCCGTGAAGTCACCGACGCCTGCCTGCAGTACTGGGGCGGCCAGGGCTTCATGTGGGAGAACCCGATTGCCCGCGCCTACCGCGACACCCGCCTGGTCTCCATCGGTGGCGGCGCGGACGAAATCATGCTGGGCATCATCTGCAAGCTGATGGGCACCCTGCCGGGCAAGAAGAAGGGCTGATGCCATGACCCTGCCGAACTGCGAAACCCTGCTGCTGGAACATGACGGCGGCGTGTTGCACGTCACCCTGAACCGTCCGGACAGCCGCAACGCCATGAGCCTGGCGATGGTCGGCGAACTGCGCGCGGTGCTCGCCGCCGTGCGCGATGACCGCACCGTACGCGCCATCGTCCTGCGCGGCGCCGGCGGACACTTCTGCGCCGGTGGCGACATCAAGGACATGGCCGGCGCCCGCGCCGCCGGCCCGGATGCCTATGCCGCGCTGAACCGCGCCTTCGGCGGCCTGCTGGAAGAGGCCCAGGCGCAGCCCCAGGTGCTGGTCGCCGTGCTGGAAGGCGCGGTGCTGGGCGGCGGCTTTGGCCTGGCCTGCGTCTCGGACATTGCCATCACGGCGGCGGACGCGCAGTTCGGCCTGCCGGAAACCAGCCTCGGCATCCTGCCGGCGCAGATCGCCCCCTTCGTGGTGAAGCGCATCGGCCTCACCCAGGCGCGCCGCCTGGCGCTTACCGCCGCGCGCTTCGATGGCCGCGAGGCGCTGCGCCTGGGTCTGGTGCATACCTGCGCGGAGGGCGCCGAGAGCCTCGGTGAGCAACTGGCGCAGACGCTGGATCAGGTGCGCCGTTGCGCCCCCGGCGCCAACGCCGCCACCAAGGCGCTGTTGCTGGCCACCGAGACCGAAGCCCTCGGCCCGCTGCTGGACGACGCCGCCCGCCAGTTCGCCGACGCGGTGACCGGCGCAGAGGGCGCCGAAGGCACGATGGCCTTCGTACAGAAACGCAAACCGAACTGGGCGCAGTGACCCAACGCGCGCACCGAACAACCCCCTCTCCCTTCAGGGAGAGGGCTGGGGAGAGGGAAACAGCCAGCATGCCCAGCTTCGACAAGATACTCATCGCCAACCGTGGCGAGATCGCCTGCCGGGTGATCCGCACCGCCCACGACCTGGGCTACCGCACCGTGGCCGTGTACAGCGAGGCCGATGCCGATGCCCGCCATGTTCAGCTGGCCGACGAAGCCGTGTGCATTGGCCCGGCGCCGGTGGGCCAGTCCTACCTGAAACCCGAGGCAATCCTCGACGCCGCCCAGCGTACCGGCGCCGGCGCGATCCATCCCGGCTATGGTTTTCTCTCGGAGAACGCCGACTTTGCCCGCACCTGCGAGGCCGCCGGCATCGTCTTCATCGGCCCAAGCGTGGAAGCCATCCACCTGATGGGCAGCAAGCGCCTGTCTAAGATCGCCATGCTCGAAGCCGGCGTGCCCTGCATCCCCGGCTACGAAGGCGCGGAGCAGGACGACGCCACGCTGACCCGCGAGGCGCAGCGCATCGGCTACCCGCTGATGATCAAGGCCAGCGCCGGCGGTGGCGGGCGCGGCATGCGCCTGGTGACCCGCGAGGAAGAACTCGCCGTACAACTGCGCACTGCGCGCTCGGAAGCGCAGAACGCCTTCGGCAGCGGCGAGCTGATCCTGGAGAAAGCCGTGGTGCAGCCGCGCCATGTGGAGATCCAGGTATTCGGCGACCGCCACGGCAATATCGTCTACCTCGGCGAGCGCGACTGCTCGGTACAGCGCCGCCACCAGAAGGTCATCGAGGAAGCGCCCTGCCCGGTACTGACCGAGGAACTGCGCGCCGCCATGGGCGAGGCCGCGGTGAAGGCCGCTGCGTCGGTGAACTACGTCGGCGCCGGCACCGTGGAGTTCCTGCTGGACGCCAGCGGCGCCTTCTACTTCCTGGAAATGAACACCCGCCTGCAGGTGGAACACCCGGTTACCGAACTGGTCACCGGCCAGGACCTGGTGGCCTGGCAGATCCGCGTCGCCGAGGGCCATCCGCTGCCGCTGACGCAGGCGCAGATCCAGCTCAAGGGACATGCCATCGAAGTACGCCTGTACGCCGAGGATACCGGCAACGGCTTCCTCCCCCAGACCGGCCAGGTCCTGCGCTGGACGCCGCCGCAGCTGGACGGCATCCGCATCGACCACGGCCTGCGCGAAGGCCAGCCGGTGACGCCGTTCTACGACCCGATGCTGGCCAAGGTCATCGCCTATGGCGCCACCCGCGACGAAGCCCGGCGCAAGCTGGTGCGCGCCGTGGAGGACTGCGTGTTGCTGGGCGTGACCGGCAACCAGCGCTTCCTCGCCAACCTGCTCAAACACCCGGAGTTCGCTGCCGGCAAGGCCACCACGGCGTTCATCGGCGAGCAGTTCGCCAATGACCCGAGCCTTTCGCCGCGCCAGCCGCAAGCGCTGGAACTGGCCTGCGCCGCCGCCCTGCTCTACCAGGCCTCAGCCAGTGACCGTGCGCACCAACCGGGGCTTTCCGGTTGGCGCAGCGCCGGCAGCGCGCCGTGGCGTTTCGCGCTCAAGCAGGGCGAGGAAAAATTCATCGTCGAGCTGGAAGTCCGTGAGCACGGCACCCAACCGGTGCTGCTGGCCCGCATCGGTGACAGCGAGATCAACCTGCGCCTGCCCGGCGAAGAAGACGGCGACGCGATCCTGGAAGCCGACGGCATCCGCCGCCGTCTACCCTTCCACCGCGAGGGTGCGCGCCTGTGGCTGTATGGCGCGGACGGCAACCTGGAATTGCAGGACATTACCCACGAACCTGCTGGCGCGTCTGGCGGCGCAGGCTCGGGCACGGTGAAAGCACCGATGGATGGCGCCATCGTCGATGTGCTGGTGGCAGAGGGCGCGCGGGTCAGCAAAGGCCAGCTGCTGCTGGTGCTGGAAGCGATGAAGATGGAGCACCCGCTCAAGGCCGGCGTCGACGGTGTGATCCGCCGAGTGCAGGTGAGCAAGGGCGAACAGGTGAAATCCCGGCAATTGCTGGTGGAGGTCGAAGCCGAAGACGCCTGAACCGCTTTTCGCTTTTCGTAGGAGCGAGCTAGCTCGCGAACAGTCCCCGCAGCGGGGCCTCGGTTCGCGAGCAAGCTCGCTCCTACAGGTTCCCGCCAGCGATTCCGTCAAACACGACAACAAGAACACGGAGCCCCAACCATGTCCCTCAACGGCAAGACCCTCTTCATCACCGGCGCCAGCCGTGGCATCGGTCGCGAGATCGCCCTGCGCGCCGCGCGCGATGGCGCCAACATCGTCATCGCCGCCAAGAGCGCCGAGCCCCATCCGAAACTCGAAGGCACCATCTACAGCGTCGCCGGGGAAGTCGAGGCCGCCGGCGGCAAGGCGCTGGCCCTGCAACTGGACGTACGCGACGAAAACGCCGTGCGCGACGCCATGGCCAAGGCCGCCGAACACTTCGGCGGGATTGACGCGGTGATCAACAACGCCGGCGCGATCAAGCTGGTCGGCGTGGAGCGCCTGGAGCCCAAGCGCTTCGACCTGATGTACCAGATCAACACCCGCGCCGTGATGGTCTGCAGCCAGGCCGCGCTGCCCTACCTGAAGCAGAGCAAGGGCCACATCCTCAGCCTGTCGCCGCCACTGAACATGGCCAACAAATGGTTTGCCCAGCACGGGCCCTACACCGTCACCAAATACGGCATGAGCATGCTCACCCTTGGCATACACGAGGAGTTCAAGAAGTACGGCATCAGCGTCAACGCCCTGTGGCCCAAGACCATGATCGCCACCGCCGCCATCGAGTTCGAGCTGGGTAGCCGCGACGCCTTCAAGCGCGCGCGCACCCCGGCGATCATGGCTGACGCCGCCTACGCCATTCTCTCCAGCAGCGAGCGCAGCATCAGCGGACGCCTGCTGATCGACGAGGAGATCCTGCGCGAACAGGGCCAGAGCGACTTCGAGCACTATCGCTTCGACCCGGACGGCGGCAGCCTGGTGCCCGACCTGTTCCTTGACTGACCGCCACCCACCGCACCGCGGCCAACGGCGGATAACCGCAAGCGGTTATCCGCCCTGCCACCTCTCCCCCACGCGCGCCATGTCGCCATTTACCAATCGACACACTCCCGCCCTGGCCGTCCGGCCATCGCTTTCCAGACTGCGATGAACGCACGCCCGATGCGTTTGCCGATCTGCCCTGCGCCACGCGCGCAACAGCCATAGGCGCACGTCGGACGACGACCTAGAGTCGCTCGCAAGCGTCTGCACGCCACAGACAACAATGACAATAAGGGCACGCGTCAATGAGCCACGCCGATATCATCACCCCGACCCGCTTCCTCGCCCACCTGCCGGCCACCCTCGGCCGCGTGCCACGCATGCTGCGCGGGCTGTACTACACCGGCATCCGCAACCGCGAGAAGAACCTCTCCCTGGGCTGGGCGCTGGAGCGCGCCGCACGCCTCTATCCGGACAGCCCGGCGCTGATCGACGAACGTCGGCGCCTGTCCTATGCCCTCTTCAACGGCTGGGCCAACCGCCTGGCGCGGGCCTTCCAGGCCGAGGGCGTGGGCCACGCCAGCGTGGTCGCGGTGATGCTGGAGAACCGCGCCGAACTCATGGTGGTGCTCGCCGCCCTGGCCAAGCTCGGCGCCATCGGCGCGCTGGTGAATACCACCCAGCGCGGCCAGGTGCTCAGCCACAGCCTCAACCTGGTCAAGCCCAGCCACTTCGTGGTCGGCGAGGAGCTGCGCGAGGCTTTCGAGGACGTCCGCCCGGCCCTGGAGAACAGCGGCGGACGCTGCTACTGGATCGCCGACGGTGAGGAATCGGCGCAAGCTCCGGTCGGCTGGCAGAGCCTGATGCGACTGGCCCAGGAACAGGATTCCAACAACCTGCCGGAAACCGCCAAGGTCCGCCTGAAGGACGCCTGCTTCTACATCTACACCTCCGGTACCACCGGCCTGCCGAAGGCCTCGATCATGAGCCACGGCAAGTGGATCAAGGCCTACGGCGGCTTTGGCCACTCCGGCCTGGGGCTGACCAACAGCGACGTGCTCTACCTGACCCTGCCCTGCTACCACAACAACGCCGTGACCGTCTGCTGGAGCGCCGTGCTCGCCGGCGGCGCGGCCATCGCCCTGCGCCGAAAGTTCTCCGCCAGCGCCTTCTGGAAGGACGTGCAGGCCTACCAGGCGACCTGCTTCGGCTACATCGGCGAGCTCTGCCGCTACCTGCTCAACCAGCCGGTATGCCCGGAGGAACGCGGCAACAGCCTCACCTGCATGATCGGCAACGGCCTGCGCCCGTCGATCTGGAACGAGTTCAAGGCGCGCTTCGGCATCGAGCGAATCACCGAGTTCTACGCCTCCAGCGAGGGCAACATCGGCTTCACCAACGTATTCAACTTCGATAATACGGTGGGCTTCTCGCCGGCAACCTACGCGATCGTCCGCTACGACCTGGAAAACGACCAACCGGTGCGCAACGGCAAGGGTTTCATGGAAAAGGTCGACAAGGGCGAAGCCGGCCTGCTGATCAGCGAGATCAGCGACAAGTGGCCGTTCGACGGCTACACCGATCCGGCCAAGAGCGAAGCGGTGATCTACCGCAATGTGTTCAAGGAAGGCGATACCTGGTTCAACACCGGCGACCTGATGCGCGACATCGGCTTCAAGCACACCCAGTTCGTCGACCGCCTGGGCGACACCTTCCGCTGGAAGGGCGAAAACGTCTCCACCACCGAAGTGGAAAACGCCCTGGGTGCATTCCCCGGCGTGGAGGATGCGGTGGTCTATGGCGTGGAAATTCCCGGCACCAACGGGCGCTGCGGCATGGCCGCTCTGCGCCTGGCCGACGGTTCCAGCCTCGACCCCGCACAACTCGCCGCGCACCTGGACCGCGAGCTGCCGGCCTATGCCGTGCCGCTGTTCCTGCGCCTGCTGACCCAGGTGGAGACCACCGGAACCTTCAAGTACAAGAAGACCGACCTCAAGCGCAACGCTTATGACCCATCCTCAGTGAGCGAGGCGTTATACGTGCGCCTGCCCGGCGAAGCGGACTACCGGGCACTGGACAGGGCCCTGTTCGAAGCGATTCGCGACGGCGTGCACCGGTTCTGACGACCTCGCCCACAAGGGCAGAGGCTGCGATCAGTTGCGGAACTTGAACTGCAGTTCAGCGCCGCGGATATCCGAGTGCCAACTGTCATCGTTGGCCTCGCGTTCATTGGGTTCGCGCTGGATCAACCGACCGCCGACCTCGAACGGGCTCTGCCCGACCTTCTCGCCGAACATCGGCGGCAGGATCGGCTTCTCCTCGAGCACGGTGACGGGATCGTCCGCCTGTTCCTGTTGCAGCAGATCCCTGGGCAGGCGCAGATCGAGCTTCACAGGCGGCAGCGGCTGCTTGACTACGGGATCGACCGGCTTCTTCACCTGTGCCGGGGTTTTCGAAGGCGCTTTGGCTTCCGGCTTTATCGCCGCCTCGACGGCGGGCGCCCTGGGCGACGCTACGGCCTTGGCGGCGGCAGGCTTGGCCTCATCCTCGCGCGGCTGCTCAGCAGCAGGCTTGGGCGCAGGCGCACTGGCCGCCTCCGGCGTCACTGCTGCGGCAGGCGCGGGAGCTGCAACCGGAGTGGCAGCCTTGTCCTTGTGCTCGTCACCGCAGGCGACGAGCAGCAGGGACAAACTGGCGACAATGAGGATTCGGTTTTTTTTCATGGAGCGGACCGTCAGAAAACCGCGCAATGCTGGCGCGAGATTCATTGCAGGGCAAGAGGCTTGCCGTAACAAGCCTTCTACGACCGAACAATCTGACAGAACAGGGCTGAACCCGGCCTGTCATTGATCAAGGATTGTCCGTCAGTTCCTTCAGAGCCTTGTCGATATCCAGGTTGGGAAAGCGCTGGCGCAGGCTCTCACGTACAAGTTCCGCCTCTGCCTTCAGACCCTTGCCTTGCAAGTCGCGTAGGTGCAACAGACTGGTACGCGGCTCACCAGCCTCCTCCGCGAACGCTTGCAGCTTCTCTTGGACCCGCATGTCAGGCTGAACCTGATCGTCAGAAAGTTGACGCACCTCGGCTTTAGCGCTGTCCACCGCCTTCTTTTTGCTCATCGGCGCCGGCTTGGCGAGTTCTTCCATGGCGCCCCCCGCAGCAGCGCTATCCATACTCGGCTGCGCCGCATAGGGCGCGGCAGCCGGAGCCGCTGGCGGCGCCATGGCCGGTGCGGGAGCCGGCGCACGCATCATCGCTGGGGCGGCTGGCGCGTCAAAGCGATCCGGCGCCTCTTCGTAGGTGCGCAGGGTCAGGCTCAGGCCGATACCCAGGGTCGCCAGGCCTGCCACAGCGACGCCCCAGCGCTGGCGGCTGCCAGCGCCCACCAGCCAGCGGTGCAGGCGCTGGGCCAAACCCGGTTTCTGCTCCTGCGTGGCGGCACGAGCGGCGGCCAGGATGCGCGCGTCCAACTGCGCCGACGGCTGCTCATCGCTGTGCCGGCGGTAGTGCTCGAGCAGGTCCTGCTCGTGCGAATCGCGGTTCATGGGCTCACCTCCTCGGTCACCGACGGGTCGGACAACAACCGACGCAGTTTCTGCATGGCATAGCGAAGCCGGCTCTTCACCGTTTCGGCCGGAGTTTTCGTCAGCTCGGCAATTTCGTTCAGCTCCAGGTCACCGTGGGTGCGCAGCAGGAACACTTCGCGCTGCTCCTGGGGCAGTGACTCCAGCGCACCCTGCAGGCGTTGCTGGTCGCGGCTCAGGCTCAGCTCGCGCTCGGGGTCGACGCTTTCGCCGGCCAGCGCCTCGCCGTGCAGCTGCTCGTCGAAACGCTCCTGACGGCCCTGGTGGCGGCCGAGCTTGCGCCAATGGTCGATCAGGCGGTTACGGCCGATCTGGTACAGCCAGGTCTTGAAGCTGGCCGCACCCAGCGGCTGGCTGTCGCTACGAATCAGGCTCATCCAGGTTTCCTGGAACACTTCCTCGGCCTGGGCGTGATCGCCACACAGGCCGCAAAGGAAACGGAACAGGCCCAGGCGATGGCGAGCGTAAAGCTCGCCGAAAGCTTCGGCGTCGCCGTGTCGATAGCGCCGCAGCAACGCCGCGTCGTTTTCATCCGTGAGGGGTGTCTTCAACTCTCTCGATCCATTGCGTGGCGGGTGTCGGCTGGCGTCTCGCCAGTGGCCGAGTATCGCCGATGGCGCGGGCGCCGGGGTAGCGCGATGGCGGGCAGGCAGAAGCCCGGGTGTGGCAAGCGGCACGGCGGCAGCCTCGTCGAGGGGTCAACTCCCTTGGACGAGACGACGCGGGTATATGGGTTAGCGCCGATATGAAGCTATCGCGTAGGAGCGGACTGCGTCCGCGATAGGCCCGCCTCTTGCCGGATACCATCGCGGACGCAGTCCGCTCCTACGCAAGCCAAGCTCCTACGCGGCGATCAGTTCTTCCTGGCAGAGCTGGCAGGCCAGCATGCCGAGGGTCATGATCGCGCGCTCCGCCTCGCGGTCCCAGGGGATGCCGCAGGTCAGCCGCAGGCAATTATTGAACTGCTCGGTGTTACTGAAGATCAGCCCCGGGGCGATGCTGATGCCCTGCTCCAGCGCGCGCACATGCAACTCCTTGGTGTTTACCTTGGCCGGCAGGCTGACCCAGAGGATGAAGCCGCCCTTGGGCCGGGTCATCTGCGTGCCTTCGGGGAAGTATTGCTGCACCGCCAACTGGTAAGCGGTCATGTTCTTCCGGTATTCCTGGCGGATGTAGCGCAGGTGCCGGTCGTAGCCGCCGTTCTCCAGGTACGCCGCCACACCCATTTGGGTGACGGTGCACGCCGAATGGGTGGTGAAGGTCTGCAGGCGACGGATTTCCTCCTGGTAGCGCTCGGTGATGATCCAGCCGATACGCACGCCGGGGGAAATGGTCTTGGAGAAGCTGGAGCAATACACCACGCGGCCGTCACGGTCGTGAGCCTTGAGCGCCTTGGTCTGGCCCTGGTCGAACATCAGCTCGCCGTAAATGTCGTCCTCGATCACCCCGATGTTGTGCTCGGCGGTGAGCTTGAGCAACGCCTTCTGGCGGTCTTCCGGAATGGTGCCGCCCAGCGGGTTGCTCAGGCGCGCGGTCAGTACCAGCGCCTTGATCGGCCATTGGTTGGCGGCCAGTTGCAGCGCTTCCAGGCTGATGCCGGTGAGCGGATCGCTGGGGATTTCTATGACCTTCAGGCCGAGGATGTCGGCCAACTGCAGAAGGCCGTAGTAGCTCGGCGACTCGGTGGCGATCAGGTCGCCCGCGCGGGTCATCACGCGCAAGGCCATGTGGATCGCGTCCACGCAGCCATGGGTGATGGTTACCTGGGTCGGATCGACCACCACACCGGCATCGCGCATGCGGATCGCCACCTGGCGGCGCAGCGGCTCGTAGCCGGGGCTGAACATGTAGCTGAAGGCGCGCGGGCTGGAGAAGCGCGTGACCTTGGCCAACTGCTGGTGCAGCGCGCGGACGGGAAGGTAATCCACGTGCGGCACAGCGGCGCCCAGCGGGAACACGCCTTCGCGGCGCGCCTCGGCGAGCACCTGGTTGATGATGCTGCTGCGGGTTACCAGGCCTGGCCGCTCGACGCGGGCGATATCCGGGGTCGAGGCGGTCAGCGCCGGTGTGCGGTGCACATAGAAGCCTGACTGCGGGCGAGCGCGGATCAGCCCCTGGTCTTCAAGGGTGGCGTAGGCCTGGAGCACCGTGGCATGGCTGACGTTGAGCTGCGTACTGAGCTTGCGCACGGACGGCACGCGCTCGCCCGGCTGGTAGACACCACGACGGATGTCTTCCGCCAGTTGCTGGGCGATACGCTGGTACAGCAGCAGATTGGACATGACGGCCATCCCTCGGGCTTTGAACCGAAACAGTAGCCAAAAACGGCAAACTGTTCCAGAACAGTCAGAGGTATTCCGTCCGATACAGTTACGCTGCTCTGCTCAGATCTCGCCGAGCCAATCCAGAAGTCCCGCGACCACCAGTTGTGCATCCGTGGTCAGGCCGAGCTTCTGCATGGCATTGCGCTTGTGGGTGCTGATGGTGGAAACGCTGCGATTGGTCCGCTCGGCGATTTCCCCCACCGTGGCGCCATGGGCCAGGCGGCGGATGATGTCGATCTCGGTCGGACTCAGCGGCTTGCCGGTGTGGCGCGGCGGCCGCAGCATCGGGTCGATGTAGGTCTCGCCCTTGCCGATGCGGGCGAAGGCTTCATCCAGCAAGGACAGCGGGTTGCGCTTGCAGACATAGCCCACGGCGCCGCACTTGACCGCTGCAGTCGCCAGCAGCGGCGCCCCCATGACCGAGTAGACCAGTACAGGCACCTCCGGATGGTGGCGCTGCAGCCATTCGATCAGGTGCACGCCATCACGCCCACGGGCGCCGGGCAATGCCAGTTCGACGATGGCCAGATCAACCTCCGGATGGGCCGTGAGCACATCCAGCAGGCTGTCGGTATCGCTGACGAAGGCTTTCACCTGTGCCAGCTCGCGCTCCAGCAGATAGCGCTCCAGACCCCAGCCGATCATCGGTTGCGGGTCCGCCACGATTACATTGAAAAGCTTCTTTTCCGATGACATCACGTTCTCTCATCTACAGCTCCCCCGAGGGGATTAGTCGCACTCGGCTATTTTCGCCAAGCTGCCACTCGAAAGATTTCGAGATCCCCCTGACGAAAAACCCCGGAGCCAAGGCTGCCGGGGTTTTCCTGTGACGGGATATTACGAGAGCTGTCAGCGTTCGGCGCCGAGCTGGCCCTTTTCGTCGGAGAAGACGATCTCCACCCGGCGGTTCTGCGCACGACCAAGGGAAGACGCGTTATCCGAAACCGGATAAGCCTCGCCATAGCCCTGCACCTGAACGCGCTTCGCGTCCACGCCCAGATCGGTCAGCGCATCCGCCACGGCTTGTGCGCGATCCTTGGACAATTGCAGGTTCTGCTCGCGGTCGCCTTCAGCATCGGTATAGCCCTCGATGCGGATGACCCGGCGCGGGTTGAGCTGGAGGAACTGCACCACCTTGAGCACGGTGCGGTTGGCGGCCGGCTTGAGGTCCGCTTCGCCGCTGTCGAACAGCACGTCGCCGAGGGTCAGCACCAGGCCGCGCTCGGTCTCGTTGGTGGCCAGGCTGACCATCTGCTGCTCCAGCCACTTGCTCTGTTCCTGCACATTGAGCAGGCGCGCTTCGCGCATCGCCAGCTGCAGGCGCTCGCGCTCCAGTTGCTGTTTGAGCAGGCGCTCCTGGTTCAGCGCCAGGTTGCTGTGTTCGCGGGCTATCTCGCTGTAGCGCTGGCTGAGGTAGGAATACTGCAGCACATCGTCGCTGCTGCCCCAGTAGTTGGACAGGCGCTCGGCGCGGGCCAGCGATTCGCCCGCACGTATCACGTCCTTGGGCGCGCTGCGCAGCACCGAGGAGTCTTCCTTCACGGCCTGGAATTGCCCTCGCGCCTGTTCCAGCGACTTCTCGCTGAGCTGGCTGTTGGCGCAGCCAGCCAATAGCGCGACCAAGCCCAGTGTACCGATCCGGGAAGCACTGCGGCGCAACAGTTTCAGGGAAGTCATTGCACTTCTCCCAACTGTTTGCGCAGACGGTTGATGCTCTTGGTCTGCTCGGCCAGTTGCTCCGAGCTCTTGCGCGTGAGCTCCCTGGCTTCGGCCAGGCGGGCGTCGAGCTCGGCCTGTTCGGCCAGTTGCCGCGCCTTCTTGTTCGAACCGACCGCCAGGGCTCCCTTGGCGGCCTGGTATTTGTCCTCGGCAAGCTTGAGCTCGGCCACGTCATCGGTGGCCCCCACGGCCTTGGCCTGCTCCAGCGCCTGCTCGGTGAGACGCATCTGTTCGTTGGGTGCCGGGTCGTTCGTCGCGCAGCCGGCCACTGCAAACAAAGCCAGGCCGGCGACCATCATCCGTCGATTGATCACGAAATCTATTGTCCTACTGGGTGGGAGTGCTGGCGGGCTGAAGCTGCTGCGCCTTCCAGCGGGCCAGGTTGTCCTGCAGCAGGCGCTGCGGAACTCCGGCGGCGGTCAATTCTGTCATTTTTTTCGCCAGTTGTCCGCGCAGCCACGGGTCGTTGCAGGCTGAGTTGTGCGCCACGGTCAGGTACAGACCTTCGCTGGAGATCGGCGGTTCCAGCGGCTGCAGGTCATCGGCCATGCCGAGGGTATCGGCGACCGCCAGGCCGGGGTAGTGCTCGTAGATCACATAATCCGAGCGTTTGAGCAGCAGCTTCTGGAAGGCCTGGGTCAGGCTCGGCACCTCTTCCAGCGTCAGCTCCTGCTTGGCGAAGGCGTCGAAGTCCGGACCGAAGCTGTTGTTGACCAGGGTACCGCCCTTGAGCCCCTTGAGATCATCGCGGCCGTTGTAGGGCGTCGCGGCGTCCTTGCGCATCCACACCACATTGTCGGTGGTGAGGAAGGCCGGATGGATGTAATCCATGGTGTCGAGCCGAGGCGGAGTGAGGAAGGCGCCGGCGATCAGGTCGACCCGGCCCAACCGCGCCTCTTCCTGCGCACGGGCCCAGGAGCCGGTGTAAATCACCCGGATACTCACCCCGACCGCCTTGCCGATGTCCTCCAGCAGGTCGGCGTTGGCGCCGATCAGGCGCTCCGGCTGCGCGGGATCGCGCCACAGGTAGGGAGGATATTCCGGATTGCCGGTGGCCACCAGGCGCTCGCACTTGCCGGCGGCGAGGCCGGCCAGGGGCATGGAGAAAGTCACCAGCAACAGCGTCGCACGGATCAGCGCGGAGCAATCGGGCATCGGTAGTCTCGCTCGCCAGAAGAAAGAACGGTCATGCTTAGAGCCGCAAAATGCTAGCGTAAAGCACACCGACCCGATTTGGTAATAAGGACTTCTCATGAAGAAAGCCCTTCTGGCCCTTCTGCTGCTGATAGCTGTCGCCGCTGGCGTGCTCTACGCCTTTCCCTCCACTCTGCTGGCGACCGCCCAGTACGTCGAAAGCGCCCGCGCCCGGCTGTCGACCAACAGCCTGCAGGTCGACGACCTGGACATCAGCTACTACGAGGGCGGCCCGGACAAGGCCCAGACCATCCTGCTGATCCACGGCTTCGGCGCCGACAAGAGCAACTGGCCGCGCTTCGCTCGCTTCCTGACCAAGGACTATCACGTCATCGCCATCGACCTGCCGGGCTTCGGTGACAGCAGCAAGCCTGCGAACATCAGCTACGACGTCGGCACCCAGGCCGAGCGCCTGGCCGATTTCATGCGCGAACTGGGCATCGGCCGCTTTCACGTGATCGGCAACTCCATGGGCGGGCACATCGCTGCGCTGCTGGCCGCGCGGCACCCGCAGGAGGTCCTGTCGGTCGGCCTGTTCGACAATGCCGGCATCACGGCGCCGCACCAGAGCGAGCTGTTCGAGCGCCTGCTCAAGGGCGGCGACAACCCGCTGGTGTTGCGTTCGGTGGACGACTTCCCGACCCTGCTCGACTTCGTCTTCGTGCAGAAGCCACCGCTGCCGTCACGCCTGCAGGATTACCTGGCCGAACGCTCGCTGGAGCGCAGCGCCTTCAACGGCATGGTCTTCCAGCAGTTGCGCGAACGCTATATCCCGCTTGAACCCGAGCTGCCGAAGATCACCGCGCCGACCCTGCTGCTGTGGGGCGAGCGCGACCGCGTGCTGGACGTTTCCAGCATCGACGTGATGAAACCGCTGCTGAAGCAACCCAGCGTGGCGATCCTGCGCGATTGCGGCCATGTGCCGATGATCGAGCGCCCGGAGGAAACCGCCCGCCTCTACCTGGACTTCCTCCAGCAAAATCACACGCCCGTTACCGCATCGAACTGAACCCGACTGGAAAACAGAAACGGCGCCCTGGGGCGCCGTTTCTGTTTCTGCTCGGTATCGAACTCAGAGCTGGATCAGATTCGGAATCTGCACGTCCGGATTGACGTCCTGCTCGTAGTCCACGCCAGCGATCTCGAAACCGAAGAGGCGCAGGAACTCGGACTTGTAGCCGGTGAAGTCGGTCAGCTGGTACAGGTTCTCGTTGGTCACCTTGTTCCACAGGTCCTTCACGGTGTCCTGCACGTCCGGCTGCAGTTCCTTGTAGTCGGCGCGCAGGCGGCCATCGGCGTCCAGGTGCGGCTCGGCGCCGTAAAGGCTTTCACGGAACAGGCCGTCGACCTGCTCGATGCAGCCTTCGTGGGTGCCCTTCTCCTTCATCACCTTGAACAGCAGCGACAGGTACAACGGCATCATCGGGATGGCCGAGCTGGCCTGGGTAACCACGGCCTTCAGCACGGACACACGAGCGTCGCCACCGGTAGCGGCCAGCTTCTCGCGAATGCCCAGGACCTTCTGGTCCAGGTCCTTCTTGGCGGCACCGATGGAGCCGTTCCAGTACAGGTCGTGGGTGATCTCTTCGCCCAGGTAGGTGAAGGCGGTGGTCTTGGCGCCGTCGGCCAGTACACCGGCCTCCTGCAGGGCGTCGATCCACATCTGCCAGTCTTCACCGCCCATTACCGCTACGGTGTTGGCGATTTCCTCAGGCGTCGCCGGCTCCATCACGCTTTCCTTGATCACTTCCTTGTCGGTGTCCAGACCACGGAAGTTGACGGCCTTGCCCACCGGCTTGAGCACGGAATTGAAGACCTCGCCGGTCTTGGGATGGGTACGGCGCGGCGCGGCCAGGCTGTAGACGACCAGGTCGACCTTGCCCAGGTCCTGCTTGATGGTGTCGATGGTGACTTTCTTCACTTCATCGGAGAAGGCGTCGCCGTTGATGCTGCGCGCATACAGACCCTTGGCCTTGGCGAACTTCTCGAAGGCAGCCGAGTTGTACCAGCCGGCAGTGCCCGCCTTGGTCTCGCTGCCAGGGCGCTCGAAGAACACGCCCAGGGTGTCGGCGCCGGCACCGAAGGCTGCGCTGATGCGCGCGGCCAGGCCGTAGCCGGTGGAGGAACCGATGACCAGGACCTTCTTCGGACCGTTGGCGATGGGGCCGTGCGCCTCGACGTACTCGATCTGTTCCTTGACGTTGGCTTCACAGCCGGTCGGGTGGGTAGTGACGCAGATGAAGCCACGCACGCGCGGTTTGATGATCATGAAAACCTCGGTAGCCAGGTGTCGATTGAACACATTCAGGAACTGGAGACGTCGCGCATTGTAGATGAGACACCTTCGCCGGTGGACTTCTCGGCAAAGATTCGTGACCAATGGGTCATCGGCGCAGCAGAACGGCCATTCCCGAGAAAAATCAGGGACCTGAAATGAAAGAACCCGCCACGGGGGCGGGTTCCTTCAGCAAGCGGATCGGGCTCAGACGGCCTTTTCCAGCTCCGGTACGGCTTCGAACAGGTCGGCGACCAGGCCGTAGTCGGCAACCTGGAAGATCGGCGCCTCTTCGTCCTTGTTGATCGCGACGATCACTTTCGAATCCTTCATGCCCGCCAAGTGCTGGATGGCGCCGGAGATGCCGACGGCCACATACAGCTGCGGAGCGACGATCTTGCCGGTCTGGCCGACCTGCATGTCGTTCGGCACGAAGCCGGCATCCACGGCAGCGCGGGAAGCGCCGACGGCAGCGCCCAGCTTGTCAGCCAGGGAGTAGAGGATCTTGAAGTTGTCGCCATTGCCCATGCCGCGGCCGCCGGAAACGACGATCTTGGCAGCGGTCAGTTCCGGACGGTCGGACTTGGCCAGTTCTTCGCCAACGAAGGCGGATTTGCCGGCATCGGCCGGGCCGGAAACGGCTTCAACGGCAGCGGAGCCACCTTCGGCAGCAGCGGCATCGAAGCCGGTGCCACGCACGGTGATAACCTTGACGGCAGCCGAGGACTGCACGGTCGCGATGGCGTTACCGGCGTAGATCGGGCGCTTGAAGGTGTCGGCGCTGACCACTTCGATGATTTCGGAGATCTGGTCGACGTCCAGCAGGGCAGCGACGCGCGGCAGGAAGTTCTTGCCGTTGGTGGTAGCGGCGGCCAGCACATGGCTGTAGCCCTTGCCAAGCTCAGCGATCAGCGGAGCGACGTTCTCCGGCAGCTGGTGAGCGTAGGCGGCGTTGTCGGCGACCAGCACCTTGGAAACGCCTGCGATCTTGGCAGCGGCTTCGGCCACGCCACCCACGTTCTGGCCAGCGACCAGGACGGCGATGTCGCCGCCGATCTTCTGCGCAGCAGCGACAGTGTTCAGGGTGGCAGCGCCCAGTGCGCCGTTGTTGTGCTCAGCGATTACCAGGATAGCCATCAGATTACTTTCGCCTCGTTCTTCAGTTTCTCGACCAGTTCGGCAACGGACTTGACCTTGATGCCGGCGCTACGGGCAGCCGGAGCTTCGACTTTCACGGTCTTCACGGTGGAAGCGGTGGAAACGCCCAGGGCGTCCGGAGTCACCACGTCCAGCGGTTTCTTCTTCGCCTTCATGATGTTCGGCAGCGACGCATAGCGCGGCTCGTTCAGGCGCAGGTCGGTGGTCACGATGGCCGGCAGGTTCAGGGCAACGGTCTGCAGGCCGCCATCGATTTCACGGGTGACGTTGACCTTGTCGCCAGCGACTTCGACCTTGGAGGCGAAGGTGCCCTGGGCATAGCCGGTCAGCGCAGCCAGCATCTGGCCGGTCTGGTTGTTGTCGCTGTCGATGGCCTGCTTGCCGAGGATGACCAGCTGCGGCTGCTCTTTGTCGACCAGGGCTTTCAGCGACTTGGCGATGGCCAGGGAGCTCAGTTCTTCGTTGGTTTCAACGAGGATGGCGCGATCGGCACCCAGCGCCAGCGCGGTACGCAGTTGCTCCTGGGCAGCGGTCGGGCCGACGGAGACCGCGACGATCTCGGTGACGACGCCTTTCTCTTTCAGGCGGACGGCCTCTTCCACGGCGATTTCGCAGAAGGGGTTCATGGACATCTTGACGTTGGCGAGATCGACGCCGGAGTTGTCCGCCTTGACGCGGACCTTGACGTTATAGTCAACCACTCGTTTGACAGCTACAAGAACCTTCATGGATTCCTCGTTTTTCTCCGGTGAATAGGAATGTCGCCAGACAGGCCTGGCCGGTAGTGCACGCCATCTGCGACTACATCCAGCGCAACGCGACCGCAAAACCGCAGGTATCTTGACCGCATCGACCGGGCGGGTCAATACACGAAAATACCCTTCCATAAGCCGCGGACCCCGATTCTATCAGGGTTACGCGCGATTCAAACAAACGTTTGTATTGCGCTCGATAAAGGGTTTAGATATAGCAACAGGTCTAGCTATAATGCGCCCCGCTCTTACTGGGTGGGGGCACGCCCACCCCAATACCTACAAAATACCCAGAGCCTTGATTCAGGAGAGATCGATAGTGGAACGCGAATTTATGGAATTCGACGTCGTCATCGTCGGCGCCGGCCCTGCCGGTCTGTCCGCCGCATGCCGACTGAAACAGAAGGCCGCCGACGCGGGTCAGGAAATCAGCGTCTGTGTGGTCGAGAAGGGTTCCGAAGTGGGCGCCCACATCCTCTCGGGCGCCGTGTTCGAGCCCCGCGCGCTGAACGAGCTGTTCCCCAACTGGAAGGAACTCGAAGCGCCGCTCAACACCCCCGTCAAGCGCGACGACATCTATGTGCTGAAGAGCCCGGAAGCGGCGGCCAAGGTGCCGAACTTCTTCGTGCCCAAGACCATGCACAACGAAGGCAACTACATCATCTCCCTGGGCAACCTGTGCCGCTGGCTGGCCCAGCAGGCCGAAGGCCTGGGCGTCGAGATCTATCCGGGCTTCGCCGCCCAGGAAGCGCTGATCGACGAGAATGGCGTGGTTCGCGGTATTGTCACCGGCGACCTGGGTGTCGACCGCGAAGGCAATCCGAAAGAGGGTTACTACACCCCGGGCATGGAACTGCGCGCCAAGTACACCCTGTTCGCCGAAGGCTGCCGTGGCCACATCGGTAAACAGCTGATCAAGAAGTACAAGCTCGACAGCGAAGCCGACGCCCAGCACTACGGCATCGGCATCAAGGAAATCTGGGACATCGACCCGTCCAAGCACGAGCAGGGCCTGGTGGTGCACACCGCTGGCTGGCCGCTGAACGACGACAACCCGGGCGGCTCCTTCCTCTATCACCTGGAGAACAACCAGGTCGTCGTGGGCCTGATCATCGACCTGTCCTACACCAACCCACACCTGTCGCCGTTCGACGAATTCCAGCGCTACAAGCACCACCCGGTGATCAAGCAGTACCTGGAAGGCGGCAAGCGCGTGGCCTACGGCGCTCGCGCCATCTGCAAGGGCGGCCTGAACTCGCTGCCGAAGATGGTCTTCCCCGGCGGCGCGTTGATCGGTTGCGACCTGGGCACCCTGAACTTCGCCAAGATCAAGGGCAGCCACACCGCCATGAAGTCCGGCATGCTGGCCGCCGACTCCGTGGCCGAAGCCCTGTTCGCCGGCCGCGAAGGCGGCGATGAGCTGACCAACTACGTCGAGGCCTTCAAGGGCAGCTGGCTCTACGACGAGCTGTTCCGCAGCCGCAACTTCGGCGCGGCGATGCACAAGTTCGGCGCCATCGGTGGCGGTGCGTTCAACTTCATCGACCAGAACATCTTCGGCGGCAAGCTGCCGTTCACCCTGCACGACACGACGCCGGACTACGCGACCCTGAAGAAGGCCAGCGAAGCGCCGAAGATCGACTACCCGAAGCCGGACGGCAAACTCAGCTTCGACAAGCTCTCCTCGGTGTTCCTGTCCAACACCAACCATGAGGAAGACCAGCCGATCCACCTGAAGCTGACCGACCCGAGCATCCCGATCGGCAAGAACCTGCCGCTCTACGACGAGCCTGCGCAGCGCTACTGCCCGGCCGGCGTGTACGAAGTGGTGAGCAACGACGACGGCAGCAAGCGCTTCCAGATCAACGCGCAGAACTGCGTGCACTGCAAGACCTGCGACATCAAGGACCCGGCCCAGAACATCACCTGGGTTGCCCCCGAGGGCACCGGCGGTCCGAACTACCCCAACATGTAATTGCGTTGGCGGTAACGGAAAAGGCTCCCTCGGGAGCCTTTTCTTTGCAAGCTAAGTACTTGTAGCGGTGACACCCGGGGACTACTGGCCGCTTTACGACCATCGGGTCACGGCTGCGGCGCAATAGGGAAGAACTCCCCCGAACTCCAGACTCCCAGCCACTCAACACCGTCGATCTCGCGGGGCACCGCCAGCTCAACCAGCTGGTAGAACACATTGCGGTGGATCAGCGCCTCCAGGTTTACCCGCACCAGTACATAGGGCGACGGCTCCTGTGTCTGCGGGTCCAGGTCGACACGGATCGGGTGTGCGGCGTCGGCTACCACTTCGTCCTCGACATTGGTGGTGAAGCGCAGCACCTGCTCCTCGCCCTCCCCTTCGACCACCAGGGTGACCGCGACGAAAGGCGCGTCATCGACGGTGATCCCGCACTTCTCCACCGGAGTGACCAGGAAATAGTCGTCGCCGTCGCGGCGGATGATGGTGGAAAACAGCCGCACCATCGGCTTGCGACCAATCGGCGTGCCCAGGTAATACCAGGTGCCGTCGCGGGCAATACGCATGTCGATATCGCCGCAGCAATCGGGATTCCACAGATGCACCGGCGGCAGTCCCTTTTCCTTGCTGGCGGGAATCTGCGCCAGCAGGTTGCCGGCCCGGTCCGATTGGGTCTGTGGATCAGTCATTGGTACTCCTCTCGCGTCTTCACCCCCAGCAGGCTGCGGGCATAGTCTTCCAGCGGCCGGCCGATCAGGTCTTCGGGGCTGGCATCATAGAATGTCAGAAAACCGCCGCGGCTGCGGATAGTCGCACTGTCTACCAGATAGCGGTTGTCGGTCTCGATCAGCATCACCTGGATCACGCTGCGGTCACGGCCCACGGCGTTATCGGTGTCTTCATACTGTTCATAGGTCCCGACATTGTCCTCCCCGCGTGCGAAGCGCGTATACAGCAGATAATTGGCGCCTGCCGCGCGCGCCTCCTGCATGGCGCCCTCCAGCCCCAGCGGGCTCTTGGCCCGACGCACCAGCGGGAAGTACTGGACGAAGCCCTCGAACGCCTCCTCAGCCACCACGTTGGGCCGCGCGTAAGGGTGGCCCGGCGGCACGAAAGGCCCCTGGGCGATATAGATGAACGAGTCCTGTTGCAGGCGCCAGTTCGCCGTGCGACGTGTCTGGCTGTGATCGAGGAAACCCGCATCGCGCAGGTAGTAATCGGTGCCCTCGGCCAGGTCACTTGGGTTCATGCAGCCGCCCAGGGAGGCGAAAGCAAGGATCAGTATCAGTTGACGCATGCAAAGTCTCCGGAGCCGGCGACGAAAAACCGGCATTCGGACAGGCAATGCAGCTTCCGCGCCATCACAGGCCGCGCTGCCATTCCTGACGCAAGTGCGCGCGCTGCGGCTGCTCGATGGCCTGGCGAACCTCGGCGAGCAATTTTGCCTTGTCCGCCCCCAGCGTGCCCTTGAGCACCAGGTAGTTGGACGCATGATCGCTGCGAAACACTGTGTCGCGCAGTTCCAGCGCACTCAGCAGGCGCTCGACCTCGACGAACAGTTCCGCCTGGGTCAGCGGCTGGAAGTCCGGGAAGCCAGTCCGATAGCGCTCCTCGCCGGTGGGGAAGCTCACCACCAGGGTGGAGAGAAACTCCGGTTGCGCCTCGTTCATCAGGCGCGCCGAATTGTCGGCATGCTGGGCGCTCAGCGTGCTGCCACCCAGGCCGTTGAGGATCATCACAGAGCGCCTGACTCCCGCCTCGCCCAGCTTCTGCAAGGCATCCAGCGTGGAGGCGTAGGTCTCGCCCTTGTTCACCCGCGCCAATACCTCATCGTCACCGGACTCGGCACCTACGTAGGCCATGCGCAGGCCGGCATCGGCCAGCTCCTTCAGCTCATCCACGGACTTCTTGCGCAGGTTGCGCGGCAGACAGTAGCTGGAGACGCGATCCACCTCCGGCATGTGGTCACGGATCGCGCGCAGGATGTTGAGCAGGCGCCGCGTCGGCAGCACCAGTGCATCACCGTCGGCGAGGAACACCCGCTGGACGATCAGGCGCTCGCCGCAGCGGCGAATCTCCTCCAGCACTTCGGCCTCGTCACGGGCGCGGAATTTCTTTTGCGGCTGGGTGTACATCTCGCAGAAGCCGCACTGGTTCCACGAACAACCGTTGGTGACCGGAAGAATCAGCGAGTGCGCCTCGCTGGGCGGCCGGAACACCGGCTCGATGTACGAAATTGGGAATTCGTTGGGCATGGGGTAATCAGGTCTGGGGGCGATCTCAGCCGCCGATGATCTTCATGATGGTGACGCCGCCGGAGAAGGCAACTTCCTGCTTGTCCGCCAGGGCCCGCACCAGCAACCGCTGCAGGGCCGGGAGCGCCTGGTGGCGGGGCTTGTCCAGCAGGTCGCCGACGTAGTGGCGGTTGCTCGACGACAGGCAGCCATGCAGCCAGCCGGTGGACGACAGGCGCAGGCGCGAACAGGTCCGGCAGAACGGCACGCTTTCGTTGGCGATGACACCGAAATAACCCTGCCCCGGCACTTCGTAGCGAATGGCGGTAGCGTCCACCGGCGCATCGGCCTGGATGTAGGAGTGACGAGCCCCGATCAGTTCCAGCAGCTCCTGCAAACTGACGAACTGCTGGTGGAAGCCATTGGGATCGTGGGCCAGGTGCCCCATGCGCATCAGCTCGATGAAGCGCAGTTCGAAGCCATGCCCCAGGCAGTAGTCCAGCAACGGCACCACCTGGTCGAGGTTCTGTCCACGCAGGGGCACCATGTTCAGCTTGATCTTCAACCCGGCCGCGCGGGCCTCGTCGAGCCCCGTGAGCACGGTGGCCAGGTCGCCACCGCGGGCGATACGCCGGAAGGCGTCGGCATCCAGGGTATCAAGTGAGACATTGAGGCGGCGGATACCGCAGTCCAGCAGCAGCGGCAGCTTCTTCGACAACAGTTGGCCGTTGGTGGTGAGGGAAATGTCCTGCAAACCGAGGCGGCTTACGCCGTGGAGGAAGGTATCCAGCTTCGGACTGACCAGCGGCTCACCGCCGGTGACCCGCAGGCGCTCGATGCCGGCGGCCTCGATCAGGTAGGCGACGCCACGCACCAGCGATTCGGCGGGCAACTCATCCTGTGCAGCGACCAGACGCTTGCCGTCCGGCACGCAGTAAGTGCAGGCGTAGTTGCATGCGGCGGTCAGGCTGACCCGCAAATTGCGGAAGCGCCTGCCCTGGCGGTCGACGATCATGCTTGGCTCCGGCGGGGATCATCCATTCAGTATATCCCCGCCCTCGGCCGCCACCCTGTCGCATGAGCGACGATGGACAGCGCGAATGTCGACTCAGGCGGCCGGCGTATCGCCGTCGCGCTTGCGCTTGTTACCCATGCGCACGCCGATGTCCATGAGGAACTGGAAGAACCCTTCCTGATCCTCCAGCACGTCGCGCCAGAACGGCGAGTGGTACAGCGCCACGGCGCCATGCACCAGGGCCCAGGCTGCGCAGTAGTGGAAGTAGGCCGGAACGTCTTCCAGCTTGCCCGCCGCAATGCGTTCCTTGATCAGCTGGCTCAGGCGCTCGAAGTTGGATTCGCGGATCTTGTGCAGCTCCTCAACCATCTCCGGGACCTGGCTGGTCTTCACCACCTTTTCTTCCAGGCGGTCGAAAAGACGGTAGCGCTGCGGATCACGCATGCGGAACTCGAAGTAGGCGCGCGACAGGCGCTCCTTGTCGCGGGCGACGTCTTCGGAGTGGAACAGGTCGGCCAGATCGCGCTCGTAGTCCAGCATCAGGCGCAGGTAGATTTCCGCCTTGGACTTGAAGTGCTTGTAAATGGTGCCTTTGCCGATACCTACGGCATCGGCGATCATTTCGACCGTGACACTGTCTTCGCCCTGTTCCAGGAACAGCTTGAGGGCGGTGTCGAGGATTTCCTGTTCGCGACGGCGGAATTCGCGAACCTTGCGCGGCTCTTTCTGCATAAAAAGACTGTTCGGTCAAAAATAGTCAAAATTCGAAGCCGCGTATTATGCCTATTCAGCGCCAAATTGCACGGATCATCCGACATGATTAGCTTTTCTTCCGAGTTTCCGCACCAACCCGGCCTGCGCTACCTGAACCACGCGGCGGTCGCCCCCTGGCCGAAGCGCGCCGCAGACGCCGTGGCGGCCTTCGCCCAGGAGAACATCCTGCAGGGCGCGCGCGACTACCCGCGCTGGCTGACCATCGAAAGGCGTCTGCGCGAGCGCTTGATGCGCCTGGTGAACGCCCGGAGCACCGGCGACATCGCGCTGGTGAAGAACACCTCGGAGGCGCTGTCGTTCGTCGCTTTCGGCCTGGACTGGCGCCCTGGCGACCAGGTGGTGATCAGCGACCAGGAATTCCCCTCCAACCGCATCGTCTGGGAAGCGCTGAAGCCGCGCGGCGTGGAAGTCATCCAGGTGAGCCTGGACGGCGATGACCCGGAGGGCAACCTGCTGGCCGCCTGCACCTCGCGCACCCGCCTGCTGTCTATCAGCGCCGTGCAGTACGCCAGCGGCCTGCGCATGGACCTGGAGCGCCTCGGCGCCGGCTGCCGCCAGCGCGGCGTGCTGTATTGCATCGATGCCATCCAGCAACTGGGCGCCCTGCCCTTCGACGTCCAGGCCTATGACTGCGCCTTCGCCATGGCCGACGGCCACAAATGGCTGCTCGGCCCGGAGGGCCTGGGTGTGTTCTATTGCCGCGCCGCCGAGCGCGACCAACTGGCATTGCAGGAATACGGCTGGCACATGCTGGAAAACGCCGGCAACTATGACCTCGCTGACTGGCAGCCGGCCCGCAGCGCGCGGCGTTTCGAGTGCGGCAGCCCGAATATGCTGGGCGCCGTGGCGCTGGAAGCCAGCCTGAGCCTGCTGGAGGAAGTGGGCATGGGGACGGTAGGCGAACTGGTGCAGGCGCGCGTCCAGCAGTTGCAGGACGGCCTGGGCCGTATCGACGGAGCCTCACTGCACAGCCCGCTGGACCCGACCCGCCGCGCCGGCATCCTGACCTTCAGCCTGGCAGGTTGGGACAATACGCGGCTGCTGGAGCGCCTGCGCGCCGAACAGGTGGTGTGCATCCAGCGTGGGGCCGGCATCCGCTTCTCGCCGCACTTCTACACCAGCGAGGCGTTGATCGACGAAACCCTGGAGCTGATCGTGGCTCTGGCGGGGCAGTAATGCAGTCGCGACCGAGAAAGCTGCTCAGCCCGGTGTGATGTATTCCAAATCCGTTTAAAAAACACCGGGCACCCTGTGGCAGCCGCCGCAACTTGGCCAATACTTGTAGATACCGGTGCGCGGCATCTCCCCCCAAGTGCCCTGCCGGTGAAGGCACCGAGGATCGCGTGCCTTATTGTTACACTCCTAATGGTCTTGACCCGGATTCATCCCCCAGAACCCGGGTTTTTTTTTGCGCGCAGGAAATGTAACGGCGTTCCTCATCCAGTCGATCAGCTGGCGAGCGGGAACAGCCGGCGGAAGTTGGCAGTGGTCTGCTCGGCCAGGCTCTCGAAGCTGACTCCGCGCAGCACGGCCAGGTACTCGGCCACTTCGCGTACGTATTCGGGCAGGTTCGGCTTGCCGCGGTGGGGAACCGGTGCCAGGTAGGGCGAATCGGTTTCCACCAGCAGGCGATCCACCGGCACCTGGCGGGCGACTTCGCGCAGCTGCTCGGCATTACGGAAGGTGACGATGCCCGACAGCGAAATGTAGAAGCCGATATCCAGCGCCGCCTTGGCCATCTCCCAGTCTTCGGTGAAGCAGTGCAGCACGCCGGCCTGCGGCAGCGCCGCCTCGCGCAGCAGCGCCAGGGTGTCGGCGCGGGCTTCGCGCGTATGCACGATGACCGGCTTGCCGGTGAGCTTGGCGGCCTCCAGGTGCAGGCGGAAAGCCTCCTGTTGCAACTCGGCGGCCTCGGGCTCGTAGTGATAATCCAGGCCGGTCTCGCCGATCGCCACCACACGCGGATGATTCAGCTCGTCCAGCAACCAGTCCAGCGCCGGCGCGGCACCGGGCTCAAGGTCCAGCGGATGGACGCCCACGGAGCAATGCACATCGGCATAGCGTTCAGCCAGGTCCTTCACCGCCCTGGCGTTGTCCGCACTTACGCCGATGCACAGGAACTGGCTGACGCCACGCGCCCGCGCGGCGTCCAGCGCGGCATCCAGCGACCCGTCGTGGGCGGCGAGATCGAGACGATCGAGATGGCAGTGGGAATCGACCAGCATGAAAACACTCTCCGAAAAATGACGAAGCGCCCCATCGGGCGCTTCGTGCGTGCAGCTGTATAGGCGACGAATTCTACATGGTATGGGTCGGGCGGTCCGACTTCAGCGCGCCGGCGAGGTAGGTCTCGATCTTGTTGCGCGCGGTGTTGTCGCCATCGTTGAACTGCACGCCGATACCGGCGGCACGGTTGCCCTGGGCGCCTTTCGGCGTGATCCAGACCACCTTGCCGGCGACCGGGATCTTCTCCGGCTCGTCCATCAGGTTGAGCAGCATGAAGACCTCGTCGCCCAACTTGTAGGTCTTGTTGGTCGGAATGAACAGCCCTCCGTTGCGGATGAACGGCATGTAGGCGGCATACAGCACGGATTTGTCCTTGATGGTCAAAGACAGGATTCCGTTACGCGGACCCAGATTTGGTGGCAAGCTCATTCAGCTGTCCTGGCAGATTTTTCCGATGGCCGGATTCTAGCCCGGCCCGGGGAGACTTGCCCACTGTACGAGCAAGGCTTCGAGAAGCAAGGCACGGTTAAGGTTGGCTTTATTGAGAACCTTCTGCCGTTGCAGCAGCAGCCAGTCCTGCATCGCCAGCACCTTGGGTTGTGTCGACTTCTCGGCGAGGTACTGCACGACCTTGCGCATGTCGGCCAATCCCAACCCTTCTTCGTCGCGGGCCAATTGGTAGCGCAGGATCAGCAGCGACCAGTCGCAGAACCAGTCGAACAACAGTGGCAAAGGTACCGCATTCCAGCTTTCTGCCAGCTGACCTGGGGCAACCTGCTGCTTGAGCAGCTTCTTTACGCCCTCTACCACCTGCGCGCGCTGCTCGCGCACGTTCTGGCCCTGCAAGCGCAGCGCTGTAAGCGGCGAGCCGCCGGCCAGTACCAGCAACTCGTCCAGCGCCTCAGCAGATTCGCCCGGCAGTGCATTGGCCAGCCAGTCACGGGCCTGCTCAGCCGTTGGCTGCGGACAGGCCTGCTGCACGCAGCGGCTCTTGATGGTCGGTAGCAAGCGGCTGGGCTGATGGCTGATCAGCAGCAGCACGGTGTCGCCAGAAGGCTCTTCCAGACTCTTCAGCAATGCGTTGGCGGCGTTGAGGTTCATGGCCTCGGCCGGCTCGAGCAGCACCACCTTGCGCCCGCCCAACTGTGCGGTCTGCACCACGAAGCCCACCAGTTCGCGGACCTGATCGACACGGATGGGTTTTTCCGGCTCTTCAGGCTCCAGCAGGAAGAAGTCCGGGTGGGTACCAGCCGCGAGCAGCAGGCAGGCCTTGCACTGCCCGCACGCCTTGCCGCCTTCTGGATGCTGGCAGAGCAGGAAATGCACGAGATTGTCGGCCAGCACGCGCTTGCCGATGCCAGCCGGGCCGTGCAGCAAATAGGCGTGGGCGTGGCGCGGTCGGCTGCTGAGCTGCTGCCAGAGGCCCTGCTGCCAAGGATAGATGTCAGCCATTGAGGCGCTCCAGCAGGCTCGGCAGCAGCGCATCCAGATCACGCTGCACGTCGGCCAGCGACTGCGCGGCATCGAGGATGCGATAGCGCGCAGGCTCCGCTCGGGCGCGATCCAGATAGGTATTACGTACCGCGTCGAAGAAGGCACGGCCTTCCTGCTCGAAACGATCCAGGCGGCCACGCGCAGCGGCGCGGGACAAGCCGATTTCCACCGGCAGGTCGAAGACCAGGGTGAGGTCGGGGCGCAGGCCGCCCTGGACGAAACTCTCCAGTTGCGCAATGCGCTCCACCGGCAGGCCGCGGCCACCGCCCTGGTAGGCGTAGGTGGCGTCCGTGAAGCGATCACAGAGAACGACGGCGCCTCGCTCGAGAGCCGGGCGGATAACCTCGGCGATGTGCTGCGCGCGAGCAGCGAAGACCAGCAGCAGCTCGGTATCCACCGCCATCTTTTCATCGCTGGGGTCCAGCAGCAGTTCGCGGATGCGTTCGGCCAGCGGCGTGCCGCCGGGCTCGCGGGTGAGCTGGACCTCGATACCGCGCTCGCGCAGACGCTCGGCCAGGTACTCGCGATTGGTGCTCTTGCCCGCGCCTTCGGGGCCTTCCAGGGTGATGAACAGGCCGGTCACTCGGCTCACTCCTTGTGTTGTCGGGCTACTGCGCCGCAGGGGTGTCTGCGGCGGGAGCGTCGGCGTCCGGCATCGGCGCCGGCAGCGGAACGGGCGCCGGACTGGAACGGTAGTCGGCGCGGCGCTTGATCTGGAACTCCTGAACGGCCTTGTTGTGGTCGTCGAGGTTGTCGGAGAAGGTATGGCTGCCGTCGCCGCGGGCGACAAAGTACAGACTCTGTCCCGCCACCGGGTTGAGCGCGGCGTGGATGGCCTCGCGGCCGGGCAGCGCAATGGGCGTCGGCGGCAGGCCGGCGACCACGTAGGTGTTGTAGGGGGTCGGAGTGCGCAAATCGGCGCGGGTGATCTTGCCGGCGTAGCGCTCGCCCATGCCGTAGATGACGGTCGGATCGGTCTGCAGCAGCATGTTCTTCTGCAGGCGACGCACGAAGACCCCGGCGATCTGGCCGCGCTCCTGGGGCACGCCGGTTTCCTTCTCCACCAGCGAGGCCATGATCAGCGCCTGGTAGGAATCCTTGTAGGGCAGGTCATCGCTGCGCTTGTCCCACTCCTCGGCCAGGATGCTGTCCATGCGCTGGTAGGCGTGCTTGAGGATGTCGACATCCTTGGTGCCACGGACGAAGCGGTAGGTATCAGGGAAGAAGCGGCCTTCGGGGAAGACGCCGGGCTTGCCCAGCTTCGCCATGACCTCGGCATCGCTGAGGCCGTTCAGGGTCTGCTCCAACTTGGGCTGGCGGGCAAGCAGTTCGCGCACCTGGTGGAAGTTCCAGCCCTCGACCAGCGTCAGGCCGTACTGCACCACATCGCCCTCTCGCCACAAGTCGAGCAACTGGGCGGCGGTCATGCCCGGCGTCAGGCGGTATTCGCCGCTGTGCAGCGCCTCGCCGGCCAGGTTGAAACGCCAGTACAGGCGCAGCCAGAAGCCACCGTGCAGGATGTTTTCGTCTTCCAGGCGGGTCAGCAGGCGGCCGGGGGTGGCGCCGCTGGGGGCGTCGAGCAGACGCTCTTCGGTAAGCTGGAGCGGCTGCTGCAGCGCACGCTGCTGCTCCCAGGCCGCCAGGCCCAGCACGAGCCCGGCCAGCAGCAGGCCGCCTTCCAGCAGCACCAGCAATTTGCGCATCACGTATCAGGAATCCAGAAGTTCGCGGAGTTGGCCCTGCAGTTTACGGGTCAGCGGCCCGACCGGCCAAGCGAACTCGGCCACGCCGCGCACCGGCCAGATACCGTAGAGGCTGTTGCAGAGAAAGACCTCATCGGCCTGCGCCAGTTCGCCGTACTCGATGTCGCGGACGATGACCGGCAGCCCCAGGTCGCGGGTGCGCTCGAGGATCTCCGCGCGCATCACGCCGGCGACGCCACAACGGCTGAGCTCAGCCGTGATCAGCTCACCCTGCTTCACCAGGAACAGGTTGCTGAACACCCCTTCGACGATCCGCCCGGAAACATCGCGCATCAATCCTTCGGCGAAGGCCGGGTCGCTCCACTCGGCGCGGGCCAGGACCTGTTCCAGGCGATTGAGGTGCTTGAGGCCGGCGAGCAACGGCTGTTCAGCCAGGCGGGTGGCGCAGGGGAAGAGCGTGACGCCCTCTTCGCCGTTCTTCGCCGGGTAGGCCGGCGCGGGAGAACCCAGCAACAGGCGACGCACCCGGGCATCGGCCTGTGGGGCATAGCCGCGAGCACCTTCGCCACGGGTCAGCATCAGCTTGGCGACACCATCGCCGAGCAGGGCGGAAAAACGCAGGAGTTCATCTTCGACGAGATCGAGCGAGACGGGCAGGGACAGGCGCCGAACGCCCTCCTCCAGCCTCGCCCGATGGCGTGCCAGCAGGCGCGGGCGGCCTGCGGACACGCAGATCGTCTCGAACAGCCCGTCACCGTAGGCCAGCCCGCGATCACGTGCAGACAGGGCCTCGGCGCTCTGGCCGTCGATCCAGCTCAGCATCAGTCGTGGAACCGGCGGAACACCAGGGAACCGTTGGTACCACCGAAGCCGAACGAGTTGGACAAGGCGACCTCGATCGGACGTTCCTTGGCCTGATGCGCGACCAGGTCGAGATCGCAGCCTTCGCTGGGGTTGTCCAGGTTGATGGTCGGCGGAGCGACCTGATCACGCAGCGCGAGTACGCAGAAGATCGCCTCGACCGCGCCGGCAGCACCCAGCAGATGGCCCGTCATGGACTTGGTGGAGCTCATCGACAGCTGGTAGGCGTGATCGCCGAAGATCGACTTCACCGCGGCGATTTCCGCGATGTCGCCTGCCGGCGTCGAGGTACCGTGGGCATTGATATAGTCGACCTGCTCGGGGTTGAGCCCGGCATCGCGAAGCGCCGCCTTCATGCAGCGTGCTGCACCGGCGCCGTCTTCCGGCGGAGCGGTCATGTGGAAGGCGTCGCCGCTCATGCCGAAGCCGACAACTTCGGCGTAGATGCGTGCGCCACGTGCCTTGGCGTGCTCCAGCTCTTCCAGAACCAGGGAACCGGCACCGTCTGAGAGCACGAAACCGTCACGGTCCTGGTCCCACGGGCGGCTCGCTCTGGTCGGCTCGTCGTTACGGGTGGATAGTGCGCGAGCCGCGCCGAAGCCGCCCAGGCCGAGACCACAGGCCGCCATTTCGGACCCGCCGGCGACCATCACGTCAGCATCGCCGTAGGCGATATTGCGGGCGGCCATGCCGATATTGTGGGTGCCGGTGGTGCAGGCAGTGGTAATGGCGTAGTTGGGGCCCTGCAGACCGAGGTTGATCGACAGGAACCCGGAAACCATGTTGATGACCGAGCCAGGCACGAAGAACGGCGAGATACGCCGCGGGCCCTGCTCGAACAGCGAACGACAGGTGTTTTCGATGTTGGTCAGGCCGCCGATGCCCGAACCGATGGCAACGCCGATGCGCTCCCGGTTGGCGTCGGTGACTTCCAGACCGGAATCGCGCACCGCCTGATAGCTGGCGGCGAGGCCGTACTGGATGAACAGGTCGAGTTTGCGAGCTTCCTTGGCGGACATGTATTGCTCGACGTCGAACCCTTTCACCGAGCCGCCGAAACGGGTGGCAAAGGCGGACAGGTCCATGTGTTCGATCGGGGCGATACCGCTGCGCCCGGCGAGAATGCCTTCCCAACTGCTCGGCACATCCACGCCCAGGGGCGACAACATTCCCATGCCAGTGATGACTACGCGTCTACGCGACACTGTGACTTCCTCTCATGTATTTCACGGCAATAACGCCGGCAGATGCCGGCGTTAAAGAAAAGCCGCACGCCTTTGCAGGCCGTGCGGCTTCTTTCGTCGGGGAGCCGACGACTACGTCTTATGCCTGGTGGGCAACGATGTAGTCGATGGCTTCCTGAACGGTGGTGATCTTCTCGGCTTGCTCGTCGGGGATTTCGGTCTCGAATTCCTCTTCCAGAGCCATCACCAGCTCAACGGTGTCAAGGGAGTCGGCGCCCAGGTCTTCAACGAAGGAAGCGCTGTTGGTGACTTCTTCTTCCTTAACGCCGAGTTGCTCAGCAACGATCTTCTTGACGCGTTCTTCGATGGTGCTCATACCTTGTTTTCACTCCTATGGACAATCCGTACAGCTGGGCTGCGGGTAAGTGTATAGAAAGGGTTTTCTGCATTTCAAGCTGAACGCTGACGCCCCTTCCCGGCGACCCAGTTGCTCTGTCTATCCCAGCGCGAACGCTTGGGGAAATTTAGACAGCGCATATGACATCGCCACGAAGGAACTCGTCACATCAGCTCATGTACATTCCGCCATTCACCGGTACCGTGGCACCCGTTACGTAAGCTGCGCCCTCGGAAGCGAGGAATGCTACCACTTTGGCGATCTCTTCGGCTTGTCCCAGTCGACCCAGCGGAATCTGCCCGAGCAGCGCTTCACGCTGAGCCTCCGGCAGTTCGCGAGTCATGTCGGTATCGATGAAGCCAGGAGCAACCGCGTTGACAGTGATAGCACGGGAACCGACTTCGCGCGCCAGCGCGCGGGTGAAGCCTTCCAGACCGGCCTTGGCGGCGGCGTAGTTGGTCTGCCCCGCGTTGCCCATGGCACCGACGACGGAGCCGATATTGATAATGCGACCCCAGCGAGCCTTGGTCATGCCGCGCAGGACGGCTTTCGACAGACGGTAGAGGCTGTTGAGGTTGGTGTTGACGACGTCGAACCACTCGTCGTCTTTCATGCGCATCAGCAGGTTATCGCGGGTGATGCCGGCGTTATTGACGACGATGGCCGGTGCACCGGATTCTTTCTGGATGGCTTCGACAACGGCGGTCACGGACTCGTCGTTGGACACATCCAGGACCATGCCAGAACCCCGGATGCCATTTTCCTTGAGGTACTCGGAAATCTTCTGTGCGCCGGATTCGCTGGTAGCAGTGCCGACCACGGTGGCGCCCATGCGACCCAGTTCCAGTGCGATGGCCTGGCCAATACCGCGGCTCGCGCCAGTAACCAGGGCAACCTTACCTTGCAGACTCATGCTTTATCTCCTGTTCAAGCCAGAGCCGCGCGGGCTGCACCGAAGGCGTCCGCGGAGTCCAGGTTGTGGGTGGTCACGCCCTTGGCGCAACGCTTGTTCAAACCAGCCAGTACCTTGCCCGGGCCGCACTCGACCAGGTCGGTGACGCCCTTCTCGGCCAGCAGCTGCACGCTCTCGACCCAGCGGACCGGGCTGTACAGCTGCGCCAGCAGGTCGCGCTTGAGCGCCGCCAGGTCAGCCGGCACCTGGGCGGTGACGTTCTGCACCAGGGCAATCTGCGGCATTTGCCACTGCACAGCCTCGACGGCCTCGGCGAAGCGCTCAGCAGCCGGACGCATCAGTTCGCAGTGCGATGGCACGCTGACCGGCAGGGCCACGGCGCGCTTGGCCCCACGAGCCTTGCAGCCTTCGATGGCGCGCTCGACAGCCTTGGCGGCACCAGCAATCACCACCTGACCGGGCGCATTGAAGTTCACAGCACTGACCACTTCACCCTGGGCCGCTTCGGCGCAGGCGGCGAGCACATCGGCATCCTCCAGGCCGAGGATGGCGGCCATGCCGCCAGTGCCGGCAGGAACAGCTTCCTGCATCAGTTGGCCGCGACGCTCGACCAGCTTCACCGCATCGGCGAAGGCCAGGCTGCCAGCGGCGACCAGCGCGGAGTACTCGCCCAGGCTATGGCCAGCCACATAGGCCGGCTGCACGCCACCTTCCGCCTGCCACAGGCGCCACAGGGCAATGGAGGCAGTGAGGATGGCGGGCTGGGTCTTGTCGGTCTGGTTCAGGCGCTCTTCCGGACCTTCCTGGACCAGGGCCCACAGGTCATAACCCAGGGCGGCGGAAGCTTCGGCGAAGGTCTCGCGCACGGTGGCGTGCTGGGCACCCAGCTCGGCGAGCATGCCGAGCGACTGCGAACCTTGACCGGGGAATACGAAGGCGAGGGATGCGGACATTGCAACAGGTCCCTTTTGTCTGTGTCGTCAAATGGATAACGCCGGCGAAAGCCTGGCGCATTGAACTGACAGTTGGATGACGGTCTGACGACCGCGGTCACACATTAGAGCAGATGTTCCAGGCGGCCATGCAGCCGCTGGGGCAGATTCTCGCGAACTTCCAGCAGTGCGCGGCGCAGGGCGCTCTGGATGCCCTCCTCTTTCGCGCTGCCGTGACTCTTCACCACGATGCCCTGCAAGCCCAGGAAACTCGCGCCGTTGTGCTGCGATGGCGTCAGATCGCCGCGCAGCCGGCGCAGGAACGGCATCGCCATGAGCCCGACCGCCTTGGCCGGCAGACTGGAGTTGAACAACTCCTCCAGGCGCGCCGCGACCATGGCCGCAAGACCTTCGCTGGACTTGAGCAGAATGTTGCCGACGAAACCGTCGCACACCACCACATCCGCCAGCCCACGATACAGGCCGTCGCCTTCGATATAGCCTACGTAATTAACGCCACGCGCCTGCTGCAGGAGACTGGCAGCCAGCTTCACCTGCTGGTTGCCCTTGATGTCCTCGGTGCCGACGTTGAGCAGCGCGACCCGGGGATTGCTCTTGCCCAGCGTTTCCGCCGCGACAGCCCCCATGACAGCGAACTGGTAGAGGTGCTCGGCACTGCAGTCGACATTCGCGCCCAGGTCAAGCAGGTGGCAATGGCCCGTCTGCGTCGGCACGGCCGTCACCATCGCCGGACGGTCGATGCCGGGCAAGGTCTTGAGCAGGTAACGAGAGAGCGCCATCAGCGCACCGGTATTGCCAGCACTGACGCAGGCATGAGCCTTGCCATCTCGAACCAGCTCGAGGGCAACACGCATGGAGGAATCGGGCTTGCCACGCAACGCCTGAGACGGACGCTCGTCCATCGTGACGATTTCGCTGGCGTGGTGGACATGAAGACGCTGGCGCTCGACCGGAGAAAGGCCGCGCAGGTGTTCTTCTATCAGAGGAGCTTGGCCGACGAGGACCAGCTGGAGGGATGCATATTCGGCCAGAAAGGAAATGCAGGCCGGAACAATGCAGTGGGGACCGTAGTCCCCACCCATTGCATCAATCGCGATGATTGGTGCGGACAAAGATTACTCGTCAGAGCCTTTGTCTACGACCTTGCGGCCGCGATAGAAACCGTCCGGGGAGACGTGGTGGCGCAGGTGAACTTCACCGGTGCTCTTTTCCACGGACAGAGCGTTCGCCTCCAGGGCATCGTGCGAACGACGCATGTCACGAGCGGAACGGGATTTTTTGTTCTGCTGAACAGCCATGATTGATTAACTCCTAAACGTTTGGGTCACGCTTCAACTGCGCCAGTACGCTGAACGGATTGGGCCGCTCTTCGACGTTCTCGCTCGGTTCGGGCGCTGTAGCGTATCCCACCGGCTGCTGGCAATCCTCAGGGTCATGGACCGGCACGATGGGCAAGGCGAGCAGCAACTCGTCCTCAGCCAGCGAGGTCAGGTCGATGGGGTCATCCCCCACTTCCAACGCATCGTAGCCACTGGGCAGATCATCGATCGACTTGCCTTCCGGGATGATGACGTAATCGTACTCACCACCCACATGGAAGTTGGCCGGCTCGAGACAGCGCTGGCATACCATGCTCACCTCGCCATTGAGCTCGACGTGCATGACCGCCAGTTTCTGCTGATCACGGAAGAAGGAAAACTTCGCGTGAACATCGCCTTCACTGCTGGTCAGTTGCTCGCTGAGACGTGCCATCTTGGCGATCGGCAGCACACCCTCGAGGGTGGCGGCGCGCTCTACCAATTTGCGCGGATCAACGTGAGGTGGTATCGGTCCATTCAACATAAGCGCGCCATTATAGGGATGCACCCGAAGCTGTCAAAGGAAATTAGCCATAAACCGCTGTATGGACAGCCCTTTTCGCTAGAATCGCGGTGATGCTCCGAAGGAATTCTCCATGCTCCCCCTGATCCTTGCTTCCAGCTCGCCCTACCGTCGTGAATTGCTGCAGCGCCTGCGCCTGCCGTTCGAATGCGCCAGCCCCGACATCGACGAATCCCCGCTGCCCGGCGAGAGCGCCAACCAACTGGTGCGCCGACTGGCGCAAAGCAAAGCCCGCGCGCTGGCCCAGCAATACCCCGCCCACCTGATCATCGGCTCGGACCAGGCCGCTGTGAATGGCAGCCGGATTCTCGGCAAACCCGGCGATATCGAGCGCGCGACCGAGCAACTGAAGGATGCCAGCGGCAAGAGCGTCAGCTTCCTCACCGGCCTCTGCCTGCTCAATAGCCAGAGCGGTGAAGCCCAAATCGATTGCGTGCCTTTTACCGTGCACTTCCGCACGCTCGACGAAGCACGCATTCGCCGTTACCTGGAGGCCGAACAACCCTTCGACTGCGCCGGCAGCTTCAAGGCCGAAGGCCTGGGGGTCAGCCTGTTCCGCGCCACCGAAGGCGAAGACGCCACCAGCCTGATCGGCCTGCCGCTGATTCGCCTCGTCGACATGCTCCTTGCCGAACGGGTGCAGATTCCCTGATAGCGAGCGGTCGAACGAAATGGCCCGGCAATCGCCGGGCCTTTTTCTTCCTTTATATAAGGAAAGACCTCAACGCAGGGCCGGCCCCTGGAAACCCATCCACAGCGCCAGGCGCTCGGCAACGCTGGCGCCAAGCTTCTTGGTGAAACGATCGAAGGCAGTTTCCTGGACGGTGTAGTCCACCACCTCCTTCTCCTTGATGATCTCGCGCGCCACGTAACTGGTACTGCCCAGACCATCGATCAACCCCAACTGCAGGGCCTGCTCGCCCGACCAGATCAGGCCGGAGAACAGCTCGGGATGATCCTTGTCCTTCAGGCGATCGCCGCGCCCTTTTTTCACCACATCGATGAACTGCTTGTGCGTGGTATCCAGCACCTGCTGCCAGAAAGCGGTTTCGTCCGCCTTCTGCGGCTGGAACGGATCGAGGAAGGCCTTGTGCTCGCCCGAGGTATAGATGCGGCGATCCACACCCAGCTTCTCCATGGTACCGACGAAGCCGAAAGTCGCTGCCGTCACGCCGATGGAACCCACCAGACTTGCCTTGTCCGCGTAGATCTCGTCGGCAGCACTGGCGATGTAGTAGGCACCGGAAGCCCCCAGATCACTGATGACCGCGTAGACCTTGATATTCGGATGCTCGCCACGCAGGCGCTTGATTTCATCGTAGACATAACCGGACTGCACCGGGCTGCCGCCCGGACTGTTGATACGCAGGACGATACCCTTGGTGCCAGCATCCTCGAACGCGGAACGCAGCGCGCCAACGATATTGTCGGCACTGGCCGCCTCGTTGTCCGCGATCATGCCTTTCACCTCGATCAGCGCCGTATGGCTGGCACTGCGCGACGCGGACTTGGACAAACCGCCGAAAGGACTGAACAACGCCAACGCGCCGAACAGATAAACAAATGTCAGCAATTTGAAGAAGATACCCCAGCGACGCGACCGACGCTGCTCCTGGACGCCGGCCAGCACGGCCTTTTCCAGCAGCTTCCAGCTCTTGTCGTCACCTGCCGTGGCTTGCGCAGCCTTGCTATCGTCCGCCTTCCATTCATCCGACATCAGTTGCCTACCTCGAGCAGCGGTTTGACCGAGCGCCCGGCGAGCCAGGCGCGCAATTCGTTGAAATGATTCACTTCCAGCGCAGGACCATACTCCCGAAGGATATCCAGCGACTGAGCACCATAGCCCACCGCCACCGAATCCATGCCGGCGCGGCGCGCCATTTCCAGATCGAAGGGCGAATCGCCCACCATCAACGCATCGCGGGCATCGACCCGGCAATGCTCGAGAATCTCGTGCAGCATGCGCGGATCCGGCTTGCTCGCCGACTCATCGGCGGCGCGGGTGATATCGAAGAAGTCAGTCCAGCCCTGCCCCGCAAGCACGCGATCCAGTCCGCGGCGATTCTTGCCGGTAGCGACCGCCAATTGATAGCCCGCCCCGCGGAACTCAGCCATGGCCTCGGCCACGCCCGGGAACAGCGGCGAAGGCTGCACCTCCAGGCTCAGGTAGTGATTACCGTAATCAAGACGGAAGCGCTCCAGCGGCTCGCCCTCCTCTACCTCCGGGTAAAGCGTCTGGATAGCCTCGGGCAGCCCCAGGCCAATGATGCCCTTGATGGCCGCATCGCTGCGCTCCGGAAGACCGGAACCCACTGCCGCCACCCGCATCGCCTCGACAATACGACCGATGGAATCCACCAGCGTGCCATCCCAATCGAAGATCAGCAGGGAATACTCACGCATCCAGGCGCTCCACGGTGCGCAGCCAGACTTCGTCCACCGGCGCCTCCAGCTCCAGCACCCCACCATCAGGCAGCGGCACGCGCAGGTAGGCCGAATGCAGGAACAGGCGCTTGCCGCCCAGCTCGCGGATTTCGCGGGAGAACTCTTCGTCGCCGTACTTGGGGTCACCGGCAATGGAGTGACCGGCGTGCTTGGCGTGTACACGGATCTGATGGGTACGACCGGTGATCGGCCGCGCCTCAACCAGAGTGGCGAAGTCACCGAAGCGGCGCAGCACCTTGAATTCGGTCAGCGCCTCCTTGCCTTCGGGATTCACTTCAACCACGCGCTCACCGGAGCGCAGATTGTTCTTCAGCAAAGGCACGGCGATCTGCTTCTTCGCCGCCGGCCAATTGCCGCGCACCAGGGCGTGGTAACGCTTGTCCACCACGCGCTCGCCGCGCAAGGCGTCGTGCAGGTGGCGCAGCATGCTGCGCTTCTTGGCAATCATCAGCAGACCGGAGGTATCACGATCCAAGCGATGCACCAGCTCCAGATCCTTGCACTCCGGACGCAGCTGACGGAACGCCTCGATGACGCCGTAGTTCAGCCCGCTGCCGCCGTGCACGGCGATACCCGTGGGCTTGTTCACCACGATCAGCGCCTTGTCTTCGTAGACGATGGCGGATTCCAGGCGCTCCAGCAGGCCCTGGGCCAGCGGCACCGGCTCGTCGCGCTCGGCCAGACGCAGCGGCGGCACGCGTATCACATCACCGGCCTGCAGCTTGTACTCGGGCTTGATGCGCCCCTTATTCACCCGTACCTCACCCTTGCGAAGGATGCGGTAGATCAGGGTCTTGGGCACGCCCTTGAGCTGGGTGCGGAGGAAATTGTCGATTCGTTGGCCGGCATACTCCGGCGCGACTTCAAGCAGCTGAACGCCGGAAGTCGGAGGGGCGGGATTCGTCATCCGGATATAATAACAATTTTTCATTCAATTGAAGCACTTAATCATTGCTGCTATATTCGGGAGGCCGCCAAAAGTGGCCAGGTATGCGGATGTTCGCGCAATCGCCATCCCCAACCGCCTGCAAACACATTGAACGGACACGAGGCAGTCCCCGGAAGCGTTGCAACGGCCCGAGCGATTCTCGCGCCGACAGCGCCTCGAAACCCAGGCCTTCAGACATGACCACGGCAGCCAAGGTCGCCGTGATAAAAGCCAACCCCGCTCCCGGATTCAGCGAGTGGCACCCGGCTCTTAAGGGAAATGTGCAGGGCGGAGATGCACAACTGTCGGATTGCGTTGCGTTCATGCCTTGAACGCATGCCTTGAACGTAGACGGAACATATCGTCCGCATCTGACAGCTAATTCCTCCTCCTGATGAGTGCTTGTTCTTACTCAACAAGCAGGAAACGTAGTCGCGGCACAGCAGATTTATCCTGCCGCCGCTGGACACTGGAATGGTCCGCCGTTCCTGAGTACGTGCCTTAGCACCGACCATGAGAGTCGTGTGTGCCGATCGCCGTTTCCGGTGGCCCCGGAAACCATTGGTACTACATGAAAAGAATGCTGATCAACGCAACTCAACCCGAAGAGTTGCGTGTAGCGCTGGTAGACGGCCAACGCCTGTTCGACCTGGACATCGAGTCCGGCGCGCGCGAACAAAAGAAGGCCAACATCTATAAAGGCCGCATCACCCGCATCGAGCCGAGCCTTGAAGCCGCCTTCGTCGACTTCGGCGCCGAGCGCCACGGCTTCCTCCCCCTCAAAGAAATCTCCCGCGAATACTTCAAGAAGAACCCCGAAGGCCGCATCAACATCAAGGACGTCCTGAGCGAAGGCCAGGAAGTCATTGTCCAGGTCGAAAAAGAAGAACGTGGCAACAAGGGCGCCGCCCTCACCACCTTCATCAGCCTCGCCGGCCGCTACCTGGTGCTCATGCCCAACAACCCGCGCGCTGGTGGCATCTCCCGCCGCATCGAGGGCGAAGAGCGCAACGAACTGCGTGAAGCCCTGAACGGTCTGACCGTTCCCGGCGACATGGGCCTGATCGTCCGCACCGCGGGCCTGGGCCGCAGCTCCGAAGAGCTGCAATGGGACCTGGACTACCTGCTGCAACTGTGGGGCGCCATCAAGGAAGCCTCCGGCGAGCGCAGCGGTCCGTTCCTGATCTACCAGGAAAGCAACGTCATCATCCGCGCCATCCGCGACTACCTGCGTCAGGACATCGGCGAAGTGCTGATCGACAGCATCGACGCCCAGGAAGAAGCGCTGAACTTCATCCAGCAGGTCATGCCGCAGTACGCGAGCAAGGTGAAGCTGTACCAGGACAGCGTTCCGCTGTTCAACCGCTTCCAGATCGAGAGCCAGATCGAAACCGCCTTCCAGCGCGAAGTGAAGCTGCCGTCGGGCGGCTCCATCGTCATCGATCCGACCGAGGCCCTGGTGTCCATCGACATCAACTCGGCGCGCGCCACCAAAGGCGGCGACATCGAGGAAACCGCCCTGCAGACCAACCTGGAAGCGGCCGAGGAAATCGCCCGCCAGCTGCGCCTGCGTGACATCGGCGGCCTGATCGTCATCGACTTCATCGACATGACCCCGGCGAAGAACCAGCGCGCCGTGGAAGAACGCGTCCGCGAAGCCCTGGAAGCCGACCGCGCCCGCGTACAGGTTGGCCGCATCTCGCGCTTCGGCCTGCTGGAAATGTCCCGTCAGCGCCTGCGTCCGTCCCTGGGCGAGACCAGCGGCATCGTCTGCCCGCGCTGCAACGGCCAGGGCATCATCCGTGATGTCGAATCCCTGTCGTTGGCCATCCTGCGCCTGATCGAGGAAGAAGCCCTGAAGGACCGCACCGCCGAAGTTCGTGCGCGCGTGCCGTTCCAGGTTGCCGCCTTCCTGCTCAACGAAAAGCGCAACGCCATCACCAAGATCGAGCTGCGCACCCGCGCGCGCATCTTCATCCTGCCGGACGACCACCTGGAAACTCCGCACTTCGAAGTTCAGCGCCTGCGCGACGACAACCCTGAACTGTTGTCCGGCCACGCCAGCTATGAGATGGCCCCGGAGGAACACGAGGAAGTCCAGCCGGTCAGCGCCACCCGCACCCTGGTTCGCCAGGAAGCCGCGGTGAAAACCGTTTCCCCGCAGAGCCCTGCTCCGCAGCAAGCGGCCGCGCCGGTTGTCGAGGCCGCCAAGCCGATGCCCGAGCCGAGCCTGTTCCAGGGCCTGGTGAAGTCGCTGGTCAGCCTGTTCGCCGGCAGCAAGCCGGAGCCGACCCCGGTCGCCGCCGAGAAGCCCGCCACCGAGCGTAGCGAAAGCCAGGGCGAGCGCCGCAACGGCCGTCAGCAGAACCGTCGCCGTGACGGTCGCGATGGCGGTCGCCGTGATGACGAACGTAAAGAACGTGGTCGCCGCGACGAGCGCGGTGAGCGCACTGAGCGTCCTGCCCGCGAAGAGCGTCAGCCCCGCGAAGAGCGCGCTGAACGCCAGCCCCGCGAGGAACGCCAGCCGCGTGAAGAGCGCGCCGAGCGTCAACCGCGCGAAGAACGTCAACCCCGCGAAGAGCGCGCCGAACGCCAACCGCGTGAAGAGCGTCAGCCGCGCGAAGAACGCGCCGAACGCCAGCCGCGCGAGGAGCGCCAGCCCCGCGAAGAGCGTGGCGAGCGCGCCGAGCGTCAACCCCGCGAAGAACGCCAGCCGCGCGAAGAGCGTCAGCCCCGCGGTGAGCGTGGCGAGCGCCCGCCCCGTGAAGAGCGCCAACCGCGCGAAGAGCGTCAGGCTCGCGATGCCGCTGCCCTGGAAGCCGAAGAGCTGCCGAACGAAGAGCTGCTGGACCAGCAGGACGACGAAGGTTCGGACGACGAGCGTCCGCGTCGTCGCTCCCGTGGCCAGCGTCGCCGCAGCAACCGCCGCGAGCGCCAGCGCGAAGCCGGTGTGGATGGCGTTGAAGGCGAAGTGAGCGCTGAAGGCACTGCCGAACAGGCCGCCTCCGATACTCCGTCGCCTGCCGCCATGGTCGCTGCCGCTGCTACCGCTGTCGCCGTTGCTGAAGCTGCCGCCGAGCAGGAGCATCCCGCTGCGCAGGCCGCTGCCGAGGTCCAGCCGCTGGAGTCCGGTGTGGTTGAAGCCGTGCGCACCGAAAGCGCCCTGGAACAGACCATCGAGTTCCTGGCCAAGCCTGCCGAACAGGCTGCAGAGCCGGTAGAGACCGCTGAAGTGACTGCCGCCGAGTCGGTGGTTGCGGAAGAGGCGTCGGCTCCAGCCACTGAAACCGTGATCGATGCCGTCGCCCAGCTGCTCGAAGAGCCCAAGGCTGAAGCCCCGGTGGTTGCCGAGGAAGCCCCGGCTACCACTCCGGCAGCGACCGAAGAAGCTCCGGTCGTTCCGGCCAACGCCACCGGCCGCGCCTCCAACGACCCGCGCGAGCGTCGTCGCCAAGAGCGCGCCGCCCGCGAAGCAGCCGCCGCTGCCGCTGCCGCTCCGCAGGTGGAGCAGCCTCCGGTCGTCGAAGCCGTGGTTGAAGAAGCCGCTGCCGTGGAAGCTGAAGTCGTGGTCGAGCCGACCGCTGATGTCACCGCCGAGACCGTCGTGGCCGACGTGGTGAACGAAGCCGAAGCCCGCGAGGCGTCTGCCGAGCAGGTTGAGGGCGAGAAGGCCGAGGAAGAGGAAGGTTCCGTGGTGGAAAAACACCACAACTGATAGCTTCCTGAGCCCAAAAAAGGGGATGCATCTGCATCCCCTTTTTTTATTGTCCTCGCACTGCGGCGCCCGCCTGCTTTCGTAGGAGCGGACTCCGTCCGCGATAGGTCCGCATCGCGCGGAAGCCAATCGCGGACAGAGTCCGCTTGTG
>NZ_AMZB01000092.1 GCF_000313755.1 Pseudomonas nitroreducens TX1
CCGCGTGGGCGGCGTGAACGGCGACGTCGCCTTCCGCGTGACCCTCGGGCAGGACGGCACCATCACCCTGGACCAGGTGCGCGCCATCGTGCACCCGAATCCGGGAAGCAACAACGAGGGCGTCAGTCTCGACCCGAACACCCTGGCACTGACTGCCACCATCACCGACAAGGACGGCGACAGCGCCACCGCCTCCATCGACCTGGATGACAAGCTGACCTTCCTCGATGACGGCCCGCGCATCACGGCCAGCACCAGCGCCGACATCGCGCTGAGCGTCGACGAAACCCACCTCGGCGTGCCGGACACCAGCAGCGCGTCGGTGGCCGACCTGTTCACCGCCCACTTCGGCGCGGACGGCGCCGGAACCATCACCTACACACTGGCCGGGGCCGACAATAGCGACAGCGGGCTCAAGGACACCGCGACCGGCCAGAAGGTCTACCTCTACAACACCGCCGACGGCATCGAAGGCCGCCTGCAGGGCACCGACACCGTGGCCTTCCGCGTGTATGTGGACGGCGACGGCAAGGTCACGCTGGAGCAGCTGCGGGCCCTCGCGCATCCGGACACCAGCAATCCGGACGACCCCCTCAACCTGCCCGGCCAGATCACCCTGACCGCCACCATCACCGACAAGGATGGCGACAGCGCCAGCGCCCAGATCGACCTGGGTAGCAAGCTGACCTTCCTCGATGACGGCCCGAGCATCGCTCCCTGCCTGGACGCCGACATCAGCCTGGAGGTGGACGAGTCCAACCTGTCGAACGACGCCCGCGTCGAAGTCAGCCTGGTGTCCCAGCTGTTCACGCCGAACTTCGGCGCTGACGGCCCGGGGACCATCACCTACAAGGTGACCACCGTCGATGGTACCGACAGTGGCGTGAAAACCACCCAGGGCGAGAGCATCCTGCTGTACAACGTCAATGGCACCGTGGTCGGCAAGGTGGCCGGCACTGGCGCCATCGCCTTCGTGGTCAGCGAGGACCAGGGCGCGCTGATGCTCGACCAGCGCCTGGCGCTCAAGCATCCCGATACCACCAACCCGGATGAGGCGCTGCGCCTGCCCGACGGCAAGATCACCCTCACCGCCACCATCACCGATGGCGACGGCGACAAGGCTTCGGCCCAGGTCGACCTCGGCACCAAGATGGTGTTCTACGACGATGCGCCGACCCTCAACGCGAATGCCCAGGGCGCTCCCAGCCTGGTAGTGGACGAGACCAACCTGGCCAACAATGCCAGTGCGGACTTCTCCGGCCAGTTCAACGGCAACTACGGGGCGGACGGCCAGGGCTCGCTGACCTACAAGGTCGAAGCGGTCGCCAACGGCGCTGACAGCGGCCTGCAGACCAGCCAGGGCCAGACCATCCTGCTGTTCAACGAAGGCACCAGCGTGGTCGGCCGCGTGGGCGGCCCGGCCGGTGCAGTCGCCTTCAAGGTCACGGTAGCCGATGGTGTAGTGACCCTCGACCAGCAGATGGCGCTCAAGCATCCGAACGCCAGCAACCCCGATGACGCGCTGAGCATCGCCGGCGGCAAGATCAACCTGGTCGCCACCATCACCGATGGCGACGGCGATTCCAGCCATGCCGAACTGGACCTGGGCAGCCGCCTGACCTTCAAGGACGACGGCCCGAGCGTCAGCGCCAGCAGCCAGGGCGCGCCGGTGCTGACGGTGGACGAAACCAACCTGGCGATCAACGCCAGCGCGGACTTCACCGGGCAGTTCAGCAGCACCTTCGGCGCCGATGGCGCCGGCAGCCTGACCTACCAGCTCAGTGCCGTTTCCAATGGCCTGGACAGCGGCCTGAAGACCACCAGCGGCCAGACCATCCTGCTGTTCAACGAAGGCGGCAGCGTCGTCGGCCGCGTCGGCGGGGACCAGGGCGCCATCGCCTTCAAGGTCACTATCGCCGGTGGCGTGGTCACCCTCGACCAGCAGATGGCGCTGCAGCACCCCAACGCCAGCAACCCCGATGACTCGGTCAGCCTGCTGAACAACAAGATCATCCTGGCCGCCACCATCACCGATGCCGACGGCGACTCGCTTTCCGCCAACCTCGACCTGGGCGGCCGGCTGGTCTTCAAGGACGATGGCCCGAGCATCAGCGCCAACGCCGGCCAGGCGCCGGTACTGACGGTGGACGAAACCGTGCTGGCCACCGACGCCAGCGGCGACTTCAGCGGCGCCTTCACCGCCAATGGCGGCGCCGATGGCGGCACCGTCAGCTACGGCCTGTCGGCCACCACCGGTACCGTCAGCGGGCTGCAGACCACCAGCGGGCAGAGCATCGTGCTGGTCAAGGTCAGCGATACGCTGGTGGAAGGTCGTGTGGGCGGCGCGGGCGGCCCGGTTGCCTTCAGCCTGAGCCTGAACAGCGCCACGGGCGTGCTTACGCTGGACCAGCAACTGGCGCTCAAGCATGCCGACGCCACCAACTCCGATGATTCGGTCAGCCTGCTGGGTAGCAAGATCGCCCTGGTGGCGACCATCACCGACGGCGACGGCGATCAGCAATCCGCCAGCCTCGACCTGGGCGGCAAGCTGGTGTTCAAGGACGATGGCCCCGTGCTCATCGCCGGCGGCAGCGTCACGGGCCAGGTCATGGAGGATGCACTGCCGGGGGGCAACCCCGATGGCGCCAGCGACACCACCACGGCCACGGGTTCGCTCAGCAGCCTGGTGAACTTCGGCGCGGACGGCCCCGGTGCCTTCTCGCTGACCGGCAACACCGCCTCGCTGAGCGCACAGAACCTGACCTCCGGCGGCGTGGCGCTGAGCTACAGCGTGGTGGGCAACCTGCTGACCGCCATGGCCGGTGCCAAGACCATCTTCACCTTGTTGGTGGATGCGGCGGGGCACTACGAGTTCAAGCTGCTCGGCCCGCTGGACCACCCGCTGCACAATGGCGATGACGGCGAGCAGCTGACGCTCAACCTCGGCGGCGTAATCAAGGCCACCGATGGCGACGGCGACCCGGTCAGCCTGGGCGCAGGCTCGCTGGTGATCCATGTGCAGGACGACCTGCCGGTGGTGCACAGCGAACCGCCGTGCCAGGACGTCTCCGACTCCCAGGGCTTCATCCTCACCGGCAACCTGGATGTCAGCTTCGGCGGCGATGGCCTGGGCGCCTTCGACCTCAGCGGCAACACCGCGCCGGATGGCCTGACCTATGTGGTCACCCAACTGACCGGTGGCGGTTCGCAGCTCACCGCCTATGACGGCAACAACCAGCCGTTCTTCGTCCTCAAGGTCAATGCCGATGGCAGCTACAGCTTCGAGGTGGTGAACTCGCGGCCGACCACCTCGGTGGACTACGACCTGACCAAGGTCTCCGCCGGCGGCCCGCAGACCTCCATTGTCCTCAATGCCGATGGCCTTACCGCCACCTTCACCAGCCCGGGCAGCGTGGTGAACCCGTCCAACAACGGCATGGGCGTAGGCGGCAACAACCTGATCGACACCGGCGAGAAGCTCAGCGTCGCGTTCAACGAAAAGGTCTATGACGCCAGCTTCGACGTGCAGAAGCTCTCCACCAGCGATGTACTGACCTGGAGCGTCTACGGCGAGGGCGGCACCTTGCTGGCCAGCGGCACCTACTCGCCTCCGGCCGGAACCGGGGAGGGCGATGCCACCCACTGGAACCTGCTCACCGACGGTCACTTCACCTCAGGCTCGGCCTACCAGTTGTCGCAGACCGGTTTTACCAGTGTCGTGCTGGGCAGCTCCGGCGGTGATTACCGGGTTGCCAGCATCGAGGTGAAACAGTCCGTGCTGCCCCAGGACCTGGACCTCAACTTCCACCTGGGCATCACCGACGGCGACGGCGACGCCACCAGCCTCAACCTGTGCCTGGACCTGAGCACGCCCAACCCGCTGCTGGTGGTGGGCAGCAATGACCATGACAGCGGCTCGTCCACCAGCCAGCACACCATTCCCAACCCCAGCGATGCCGACAAGAGCGGCGACATTCTCGGCGGCAACGGCAACGACGTGCTGGTGGGCGACAAGGGCGGCGTCTCGGTGTCTACCACACCGGGCAAGAACTACAACATCGCCCTGGTCCTGGATCGCTCCGGCAGCATGAACGAGCTGGGCGGGCCTGACCGGCTGGCCTTGGCGAAGAACGCCCTGATCAATCTGCTCAACCAGGTCAAGGGCCATGATGGGGTGATCAACGTCGCGCTGGTATCCTTCGCCAGTTCCTCGACCATCGCCACCCTGGCCGGGCTCAACAGCAGCAACGTGCAGGGCATGATCGACAAGATCAATGCGCTGACCGCCGACGGCAACACCAACTATGAGGCCGCGCTGAAGTCCGCCAGTGCCTGGTTCGCCGGACAGGTGGGAGGCGGCGCGGATGCGGCGCACAACTACGTCAACCTGGCGTTCTTCCTCACCGACGGCAACCCGACCACCTTCAATGGCGACTCGACCAACTCCGGCAACAGCACCGAGTACAACGACGTGCAGAAAGCGCTGGTGGCGGGTGCCGACATGCTCAATGGCACCGGTGTGTTCGCCGGCGCCAACCATGTCTGGGTGAATGCCATCGGTATCGACGACGGCGTCAACACCAATATCCTGCGCTTCTTCGACAACACCAACACCGTGGGCACCGGGACCATCGACTTCGGCAAGACCGATGTAGTCGGCAATGTCGGCCAGCCGCAGATCATCCACACCGGCAGCGAACTGACGACGGCTCTGCAGGAGGGCGTGAGCAATGTCTCGCCGGCGCCGGTGGGTAACGACCATCTGGTGGGCGGTTCGGGCAATGACATCATCTTCGGCGATGTCATCAACACCGACGGCCTGTCCTGGGCCGGCCATGCCGCGGGTTCGCACAACGGCCAGGGCTTCCAGGGGCTGGTGGACTACCTGACCGCCACCAACGGCGGCGCGGCACCCACGTCCGGGCAACTGCTCGATTACATTGCCGCCCATGCCCAGGAACTCAACGTCAGCGGTGACACCCGCGGCGGCGACGACATCCTCGAAGGCGGCGCCGGCAATGACCTGATGTTCGGCCAGGGCGGCAACGACAAACTGATCGGCGGGCCCGGCGACGACATCATGTTCGGCGGCACCGGAGCCGACGAGTTCGTCTGGAAAGCCGGCGACACCGGCCACGATGTGATCAAGGACTTCAGCATCGCCGAACATGACGTGCTGAACTTCGCCGACCTGCTGCAAGGGGAAGCGGCTACCGCCTCGTCGCTGGCGCACTACCTGACCTTCTCGGTCAACACCGGCACCACCACCATCGGCGTCAGCCCCACCAGTGGCGGCGCCGTCACCCAGACCGTCGACCTGGCCAACGTCGACCTCGCCGCCAAGTACGCGGGCCATGCCGGTAATGGTGTGCTCTCGGCGGGGGATACCCAGACCGTGCTCAACGGCCTGCTGGGCGATCACGCGATCAAGACCGACACCGTCTGACCCTGTGTGGGACCCGTCGAAACCGCCGCCTTCGGGCGGCGGTTTCGTTTGCTTCCCGCCCAACGAGGGTGGGGGCACAGTCATACGGCTGGTGAATAATCGTCGCAGTGTGTCCTCAGCGGCGCTTATCCTCGGGCCACACCTTTCCTCAGTCCAACAACAAGCAACGAGGTTTCCCATGCGCGAAGTGGTGATCGTCGACAGCGTCCGTACCGGCCTGGCCAAGTCCTTCCGTGGCAAATTCAACATGACCCGTCCGGACGACATGGTCGCCCATTGCATCGACGCGCTGCTGGCGCGCAACAACCTCGATCCGCTGCTCGTGGACGACTGCGTGGTCGGCGCCGGCTCCAACGAAGGCGCCCAGGGTCACAACATCGGCCGCAACGCCGCCGTGCTGTCGCGCCTGGGCATCCACGTCGCCGGCATGACCCTGAACCGCTACTGCTCCTCGGGCCTGCAGGCCATCGCCATTGCCGCCAACCAGGTGGCTTCGGGATGCAGCGACATCCTGGTGGCTGGCGGCGTCGAGTCCATCACCCTGACCATGGGCAAGCAGAACCTCGACAACTTCGTGAACCCGCGCCTCAAAGAGGAATTCCCCGGCATCTACTACCCCATGGGCCAGACCGCCGAGATCGTTGCCCGCCGTTACAACGTCACCCGCGAGCAGCAGGACCTGTACGCCCTGCAGAGCCAGCAGCGCACCGCCCGCGCCCAGGCCGAAGGCCTGTTCGACGACGAAATCGTGCCGATGAGCGTGAAGTACCTGGTGGAAGACAAGGCCACCGGGGAAAAGAAAGTGCTCGACGGCGTGGTCGACCGCGACGACTGCAACCGCCCGGACACCACCCTCGAAGGCCTGAACTCCCTCAAGCCGGTGTTCGCCGAAGACGGTTCGGTCACCGCCGGCAACGCCTCGCAGCTCTCCGACGGCGCCTCGATGACCCTGGTCATGAGCCTGGACAAGGCCCTGGAACTGGGCCTGAAACCCAAGGCCTTCTTCCGCGGCTTCACCGTGGCCGGCTGCGAGCCGGACGAGATGGGTATCGGCCCGGTGTTCTCGGTGCCCAAGCTGCTCAAGGCCAAGGGCCTGCAGGTCAGCGACATCGACCTCTGGGAACTCAACGAAGCCTTCGCCTCTCAGTGCCTGTACGCCCGTGATCGCCTGGGCATCGACAACGAGAAGTACAACGTCAACGGCGGTTCCATTTCCATCGGCCACCCGTTCGGCATGACCGGCTCGCGCCAGGTCGGCCACCTGGTGCGCGAACTGCAGCGTCGCAACCTGCGCTACGGCATCGTCACCATGTGCGTGGGCGGCGGCATGGGCGCCACCGGGCTGTTCGAAGCCGTTCGCTGAGCACGGCGGGCGAGGGCACCAGTCCTCGCCTGGATGGCACCGATCGCTCCACGCAAGCGGTTCGGTGCCCTGAGAGCCCCCGGCGGTGACGCCGGGGGTTTTTTATTGCCGCTGCCGGGGAGCACTCTCGATGCCGGGTTCGCTCGTCTGGTTGTCGGCCGGCAGAAAAACAAACCCCGGCACCGGGCCGGGGTTCCTGGTCGCAGCCTCGCTGCTCGCCGTTACGGCATCCGCGCAAACAACGCCGCGGCCTGCCGCATGCGATCGATGTACTGCGCCACCTCGCGCTCGGCATCGAAGCGGGTGAAATAGGGCCCCTCCAGGGTCCCTTCGCGAGTGGAGAAGAAGTACTGGCCATTGACCGCGCTGATGCGGTCGCTGCGGTAGTGGGTGGCCGCCTGGCTGTCGTTGACCCGTTGTCCCAACATGAATCCCACCTCCCGAGCCGAAGAAAATAATTAAATCGAGTGTATGCCGCAAAGCCGCGCCCTGCCTGGGCTGCAGCGGGCAGGCGACGAACGGCGAACGACTGTTTCAGCGGCGAAACACTCACCGGCTTGGGCTTCGTGTTCACTTGACTATGCTCAGTATCCGGCGGCGGTCGCCGTCGAGCAGGGTCCGGAAAAGAGATAATTCGGTTATAAGAATGTCGAAATATATTCTTTTTAATGAGTAATGACCTTGTGCATAGTGGCTACCAACACGAACAAGGAGAGACCCATGAGCTTGCGACTTGGCGACATCGCCCCCGACTTCGAACAGGAATCCAGCGAAGGCCGCATCCGTTTCCATGAGTGGCTTGGCAACAGCTGGGGTGTTCTGTTCTCCCACCCGGCCGACTTCACCCCGGTATGCACCACCGAGCTGGGCCTGACCGCCAAGCTCAAGGACCAGTTCGCCGCCAAGGGCGTTAAGGTCATCGCCCTGTCCGTCGACCCGGTGGACTCCCACCTGAAGTGGATCGACGACATCAACGAGACCCAGAACACCGTGGTCAACTTCCCGATCATCGCCGACGCCGACCGCAAGGTCTCCGAGCTGTACGACCTGATCCACCCGAACGCCAACGACACTCTCACCGTGCGTTCGCTGTTCGTCATCGACCCGAACAAGAAGGTGCGCCTGACCATCACCTACCCGGCGAGCACCGGGCGCAACTTCAACGAGATCCTGCGTGTCATCGACTCGCTGCAGCTCACCGACAACCACAAGGTCGCAACGCCGGGCAACTGGCAGGATGGCGACGACGTGGTGATCGTGCCCTCGCTCAAGGACGAGGAAGAGATCAAGCAGCGTTTCCCCAAGGGCTACCGTGCGATCAAGCCCTACCTGCGGCTGACCCCGCAACCGAACAAGTGACTCTCCGCTCCCCATCCGGGGAGTCACTGTACGAGCAAACCTCGAGCGGAAATCGGGCCGGTCCGCCGGCCCATTTTTTATCCTTCATGCGCGGACCACGCCGCGCTTTTTTATTCAGCTCTGCTCTCTAATCCGATCTATTCGATCTGACTTGCCCGCCAAACGGGAAGAAGACGCAAGCCCCGCCAAGGAGAAGACCATGGGTCATTCCACCTGGCGCCGCAGCCTGGCCGTCGCTCTTCTCGCGAGCCTGCCGATCGGCGCCTACAACAGTTCCGCACAAGCCGCCGACGCACCGAAAGAGGTGCGTCTGGACTACGCCTACTACGCGCCCACCAGCCTGGTGCTCAAGCACTTCGGCTGGCTGGAGAAGTCCCTCAAGCCGCAGGGCACCGAAGTGCGCTGGGTGTTCAGCCAGGGCAGCAACCGTTCCCTGGAATACCTCAACGCCGGCAGTACCGACTTCGCCTCCACCGCGGGGCTGGCCGCCGTACTCAGCCGCGCCAACGGCGCGCCGCTGAAGACCGTCTACATCGCCAGCCGGCCGGAGTGGACCGCGCTGGTGGTGCCCAAGGATTCGCCGCTGAAGTCCGTCGCCGACCTCAAGGGCAAGAAGATCGCCGCCACCAAGGGTACCGATCCCTACCTGTTCCTCCTGCGCAGCCTGCAGCAGGCGGGGCTGGACAAGAACGACGTGGAGATCGTCCACCTGCAGCATCCTGACGGCCGCGCCGCGCTGGAGCAGGGCAGGGTGGACGCCTGGGCCGGCCTCGATCCGCACATGGCCGCCAGCGAACTGCAGGCTGGCTCGCGGCTGCTGTACCGCAACGTCGACTTCAACAGCTACGGCGTACTCAGCGTCACCGAGCAGTTCGAGCAGTCGCAGCCGGAGCTGATCAAGCAGGTCATCGCCGCCTATGAAGAGGCGCGCCAGTGGGCCATCGCTCATCCGGAGGAAACCGCGAAGCTGCTCGCCGAGGAAGCCAAGCTGCCGCTGGAAGTGGCCAAGCTGCAACTCTCGCGCACCGACTTCAGCAAGCCGCTGCCGGGCGCCGAGCAGGTGGCCGCACTGAAGGCCGCCGCACCGATCCTGCTGGACGAGCAACTGGTGCGTCCGGGGACCGACGTCACTTCCGTGGTCGATCAACTGATTGCCCCGCAACTGGCCGGCGAGGTGATTGGCAAGGCTGGCGCTGTCGCCAAGGCGGAGCAGTAATCCATGCCAACCCAGAGCCTGCGCCTCGCTCGCCAGCGCCGCCTGCCAAGGCTGCGCTGGCCGCGACTGAGCTGGCGCGCCTGGCTGCTGCCGCTGCTGCTGTGCGCGGGGCTGGAGCTGGTGGTACGCGTCGGCTGGCTGCCCGAGCACCAGATGCCCGTGCCCAGCAGTGTCGCGCTGACGCTCTGGCAACTGGCCCAGGGCGAGCTGTGGAGGCACGTGGCGGCCAGCCTCGCACGGGTGGCTGCCGGCTTCTCTATCGGCGCGGCGTTGGCCATCCTGATCGGCACCTGGGTCGGCCTCAGCCAGCGTGCCGAGGCTTATCTCGAACCGACTTTCCAGGCGCTGCGGGCCATTCCCAGCCTCGCCTGGGTGCCGCTCCTGCTGCTCTGGCTGGGCATCGACGAGACGCCGAAAATCGTGCTGATCGCCCTCGGCGCTTTCTTCCCCGTGTATCTCTCGCTGGTAGCCGGCGTGCGTAACGTCGACCGCAAGTGGGTCGAGCTGGGCCGCTTGTATCACCTCTCGCCCTTTGCCCTGGTGCGGCGCATCCTCCTGCCGGCCGCGCTGCCGAGCCTGTTCACCGGCCTGCGCGGCGCGCTGAGCCTGAGCTGGATGTTCCTGGTCGCCGCCGAGCTGATCGCCGCCACCCGTGGCCTGGGCTATCTGCTCAGCGACGGCCGGGAAACCTCGCGGCCGGACATCGTCATCGCCGCCATCCTGGTGCTGGCGGTGCTCGGCAAGCTCAGCGACAGCCTGCTGAAGGCGCTGGAGCAGCGCGCGCTGGCCTGGCGCGATACCTTCCTGGGCAATGGAGAGAGCTGATGAGCGCCTTGCTGGAACTGCGTGATATCCGCAAGAGCTTCTCCGGCGTGCGGGTGCTGGACGACGTCAGCCTGAGCCTGGCGCCGGGCGAAGTGGTCAGCCTGCTCGGCCCCAGTGGCTGTGGCAAAAGTACCCTGCTGCGCATCGCCGCCGGGCTGGACGACGAGTTCGCCGGCTCCCTGGAGCGCAACCCGCTGCTGGGTTTCGGCCCGGACGGCGACACCGGTCGTGGCGGCGGTGGCGTCGGCGTGGTGTTTCAGGAGCCGCGCCTGCTGCCCTGGCTCACCGTGGCGCAGAACATCGGCTTTGCCGATGGCTGGCTGGCCGACGACCACCGCATTGAGCACCTGCTGCGCGATGTGGGGCTGGAGGGCAAGGGTGACCTGCTGCCCAAGCAGCTCTCCGGTGGCATGGCCCAGCGCGCGGCCATCGCCCGTGGCCTCTATGGGCGGCCGCAAGTGCTGCTGCTGGACGAACCCTTCAGCGCGGTGGACGCCTTCACCCGCATCCGCCTGCAGGACCTGATCCAGCAGCTGGCGCTGGAGTACGACATCAGCATCCTGCTGGTTACCCATGACCTCGACGAAGCCTTCTACCTCAGCGATCGCGTGCTGCTGCTGGGCGGCACGCCCAGCCGCCTGCGCCGCGAATTCCCCGTGCCGCTGCCGCGCCCGCGGGACCGTCGCGCCGTCGAGCTGGCCTTCCTGCGCGGCGAAGCGCTGACCGAGCTGCACCAGTCCCACGTCATCTGACCTTCACCGCCCTGTAGGAGCGAGCTTGCTCGCGAACGCTCTTCGGTAACTCCGACGTGAAGCGGTTCGCGAGCAAGCTCGCTCCTACGTTAAAAACAAAATCGTATAACTAAATGAATAAATACCATTTATTGGAATATGAGGAGGGCTGTTAAGGTCTATGCACATTGGTTAGCAGGACGGCATTTGTACCGGCCTGATCGTTATAAGGAAGCGAGCAGATGTATGTAGTCACCCTTGCCGGCAGCCCCAGCCAGCGTTCCCGTTCCGGTGTCCTCCTGGACATCGCGCGGAACTGGCTGCACGCCCACGGCGCCGAGGTGCGCTCCTACAGCGTGCACGACTTCCCAGCCGAAGACCTGTTGCACGCGCGCTTCGACAGCCCGCGGGTGGTTGAGCTGATCGAACAGATCCTGCGCGCCGACGGCCTGGTGATTTCCACCCCGGTATACAAGGCGTCCATCGCCGGTGCGCTGAAGGTCATCCTCGACCTGCTGCCGGAGCGGGCGCTGGCGCACAAGGTGGTGCTGCCCCTGGCAACCGGCGGCAGCAACGCGCACATGTTGGCAGTGGACTACGCCCTCAAGCCGGTCCTCGCCGCATTGAAAGCCCAGGAAACCCTGCACGGCGTGTTTGCCGAGGAGGGCCAGGTGCAATACCCCGAGGGCAATACCCCGGCGCGCCTGGAATCGACCCTCGAACACCGACTGCTGGAGTCGCTGGAACAGTTCCACGGCGCCCTGGCGCGCCGACCGAAACCCATCGACCCCAACCTGCTCAATGAGCGGCTGATCAACGCCCGCTGGAGCATCTGACCGACAAAACCCACGCAGGTGAACGCCAAGCCCCGACCCGGCAGGCGCCCACTGCGTCAATAACGAAAAGGCCCTCACCGTCCCGACAACGGGACCGCAGGTCCGGCAAGCACACTCGATGAAGGAGCACTCCCATGCGGACCCTCACTTTGCGTAGTGGACTGGCGGCCCTGCTGATCGCGGCCCTGTCCTACAACGCGCAGGCGGACGAACAGCCCGGCACCCTGCGTATCGGTTACCAGAAGTACGGCACCCTGGTGCTGCTCAAGGCCCGCGGCACGCTGGAGAAGCGCCTGGCCGAGCAGGGCGTCAAGGTGCAGTGGACCGAATTTCCCGGCGGGCCCCAACTGCTGGAAGGCCTGAACGTCGGCAGCATCGACTTCGGCGTCACCGGCGAAACCCCGCCGGTGTTCGCCCAGGCCGCTGGCGCCGATCTCGTCTACGTCGCCCATGAACCGCCGGCGCCGACCAGCGAAGCGATCCTGCTGCCCAAGGACTCGCCGATCAAATCCGTCGCCGAGCTCAAGGGCAAGAAAGTCGCCCTGAACAAAGGCTCCAACGTGCACTACCTGCTGGTGCGCGCCCTGGAGAACGCCGGCCTGAAATACAGCGACATCCAGCCCGTCTACCTGCCGCCAGCCGACGCCCGCGCCGCCTTCGAGCGTGGCAGCGTGGATGCCTGGGTGATCTGGGACCCGTACCAGGCCGCCGCCGAGAAACAGCTTTCCGCCCGCACCCTGGTGGATGGCACTGGCCTGGTGGATAACCACCAGTTCTACCTGGCAACCCGTCCCTATGCGAACCAGCACCCGCAGGTGATCACCACCCTGATCGACGAAGTGCGTTCGGTGGGCGAGTGGTCGCAGCACAACCCGCAGCAGGTTACCGACCAGGTCGCGCCGCTGCTCGGCCTGCCGGCGGACATCACCTTGACCGCCGTGAAGCGCCAGGGCTATGGCGCCCAGCCGATCACCCCGGAAGTGACCGCCGCGCAGCAGAAGATCGCCGACACCTTCACCGACCTGAAGCTGATTCCCAAGAAGCTGAGCATCAAGGACGTGGTCTGGACGGCTCCGGCCAAGGTGGCCGCGGCGCAGTAATGCGCACATACGAACAACTGATTCGCGATCCAACCCTCTCCCCCCGCCCTCTCCCTGAAGGGAGAGGGAGCTAAAGGCGCCGGCTGATACCACGGTTTCACCCTGCGCCGAACAGTCCCTCTCCCTGATGGGAGAGGGAGCTAAAAGCGCCGGCTGATACCACGGTTTCACCCTGCGCCGAACAGTCCCCTCTCCCTGATGGGAGAGGGAGCTAAAAGCGCCGGCTGATACCACGGTTTCACCTTGCGCCGAACAGTCCCCTCTCCCTGATGGGAGAGGGAGCTAAAAGCGCCGGCTGATACCACGGTTTCACCCTGCGCCGAACAGTCCCCTCTCCCTGATGGGAGAGGGAGCTAAAAGCGCCGGCTGATACCACGGTTTCACCTTGCGCCGAACAGTCCCCTCTCCCTGATGGGAGAGGGAGCTAAAAGCGCCGGCTGATACCACGGTTTCACCCTGCGCCGAACAGTCCCCTCTCCCTGATGGGAGAGGGAGCTAAAAGCGCCGGCTGATACCACGGTTTCACCTGCGCCGAACAGTCCCCTCTCCCTGATGGGAGAGGGAGCTAAAAGCGCCGGCTGATACCACGGTTTCACCCTGCGCCGAACAGTCCCCTCTCCCTTCAGGGAGAGGGTTAGGGAGAGGGGCTCTTGGCAGCGCGGCAAGGTTCGCCCCCGGGAGTGCAAGGCAAGACGTACACCCATCCCATCATCGCGCGGCTACGCCACGCCGGCGCGCTTATCTGGAGTAATTGCGATGAGTCTCGACATCTTCTGGTTCCTGCCGACCCACGGCGACGGCCACTACCTGGGTACCGCCGAAGGCGCCCGCGCCGTGGACCACGGCTATCTGCAACAGGTCGCCCAGGCCGCCGACCGCCTCGGTTTCGGCGGCGTATTGATCCCCACCGGCCGCTCCTGCGAAGACTCCTGGCTGGTCGCCGCCTCGCTGATCCCGGTGACCCAGCGCCTGAAGTTCCTGGTCGCCCTGCGCCCGGGCATCATTTCCCCGACCGTGGCTGCCCGCCAGGCCGCCACCCTCGACCGGCTTTCCGGCGGACGCGCGCTGTTCAACCTGGTGACCGGCGGAGACCCCGATGAACTGGCCGGCGACGGCCTGCACCTGAGCCACGCCGAACGCTACGAAGCCTCGGTCGAATTCACCCGCATCTGGCGTCGCGTACTGGAAGGCGAGACCGTCGACTACGACGGCAAGCACCTGCAGGTGAAGGGCGCCAAGTTGCTCTACCCGCCGATCCAGCAGCCGCGCCCGCCGCTGTATTTCGGTGGATCCTCCGATGCCGCCCAGGACCTCGCCGCCGAGCAGGTCGAGCTGTACCTGACCTGGGGCGAGCCGCCGGCCGCCGTCGCCGAGAAGATCGCCCAGGTGCGCGAGAAGGCTGCGAATCAGGGCCGCAGCGTGCGCTTCGGCATCCGCCTGCATGTGATTGTCCGCGAGACCAACGAGGAAGCCTGGAAGGCCGCCGACCGCCTGATCTCCCATCTGGACCAGGACACCATCGACCGCGCCCAGGCATCCCTGGCGCGCTTCGATTCTGTGGGCCAGCAACGCATGGCCGCCCTGCACGGCGGCAGCAAGGACAAGCTGGAAGTCAGCCCCAACCTCTGGGCCGGAGTCGGCCTGGTGCGTGGCGGCGCCGGCACCGCGCTGGTGGGCGATGGCCCGACCGTGGCGGCTCGCGTGAAGGAGTACGCAGACCTGGGAATCGACACCTTCATCTTCTCCGGCTACCCGCACCTGGAAGAGTCGTACCGGGTCGCCGAATTGCTCTTCCCGCACCTGGATATCGCCCGAGCCCAGCAACCGCAGGCGCGCGGCTACGTCAGCCCGTTCGGCGAGATGGTGGCCAACGACATCCTGCCCAAGGCCGCTTCGGCAAGCTGACAAAACCGTAGGGCGAATAACGCGCAGCGTTATCCGCCGTCGATCCCGAACGGTGGGTGAGGCCTTCCGCTTCATTCGCCCTACGACGAATCCGGAGTGATGAGATGAGCATTTCCAACAACCACGCCCAGCGCCTCGCGCCCTGGGCCCTGCCGGTGATCCTGCTGCTGATCTGGCAGCTCGCGGTGGAGTTCGGCTGGTTGTCCAGCCGCATCCTGCCGGCGCCCAGCGCCGTGGCCGAGGCCGGCTACCACCTGGTGGTCAGCGGCGAGCTCTGGCAGCACCTGGCGATCAGCACCTGGCGCGCCGCCGTCGGCTTCCTCATCGGTGGCAGCATCGGCCTGGTGCTGGGCCTGATCACCGGCCTGTCGAAATGGGGCGAGCGCTTCCTCGACAGCTCGGTGCAGATGATCCGCAACGTGCCACACCTGGCGCTGATCCCGCTGGTGATCCTGTGGTTCGGCATCGACGAGTCGGCGAAGATTTTCCTGGTCGCCCTCGGCACCCTGTTCCCGATCTACCTCAACACCTACCACGGCATCCGCAACATCGATCCGGGCCTGCTGGAAATGTCGCGCAGCTACGGGTTGTCGGGCTTTGCGCTGTTCCGCCAGGTGATCCTGCCCGGCGCGCTGCCCTCGATCCTGGTCGGCGTGCGCTTCGCCCTGGGCTTCATGTGGCTGACCCTGATCGTCGCCGAGACCATCTCCGCCAACTCCGGCATCGGTTACCTGGCGATGAACGCCCGCGAGTTCCTGCAGACCGACGTGGTGGTGCTGGCGATCCTGCTCTACGCCGTGCTCGGCAAACTGGCCGACCTCGCCGCCCGCGGCCTGGAACGTATCTGGCTGCGCTGGCACCCGGCCTATCAGGTGAAAGGAGGTGCGGCATGAACGCGGTGAACAGCTTGCCCAAGCAACTCAAGAAAGGCATCCCGCTGGCACTGGAAAACGTGCGCAAGCGCTTCGGCGAGCGCGAGGTGCTCAAGGGCATCGACCTGCGAATTCCCGCCGGCCAGTTCGTCGCCATCGTCGGCCGCAGCGGTTGCGGCAAGAGCACTCTGCTGCGCCTGCTGGCCGGGCTCGATGCAGCCAGCGAGGGCCAATTGCTGGCCGGCTCCGCGCCGCTGGAAAGCGCCCGCGAGGAGACTCGCCTGATGTTCCAGGACTCGCGCCTGCTGCCCTGGAAGCGGGTGATCGATAACGTTGGCCTGGGCCTGAAGGGCGACTGGCGCCCGAAGGCGCTGGAAGCGTTGGCGGCGGTGGGGCTGTCCGACCGCGCCAACGAATGGCCGGCGGGCTTGTCCGGCGGGCAGAAGCAACGCGTGGCCCTGGCCCGTGCGCTGATCCACCAGCCGCGCCTGCTGCTGCTCGACGAGCCGCTGGGCGCGCTGGATGCCCTGACCCGCATCGAGATGCAGCAACTGATCGAGACCCTCTGGCAGCAGCATGGCTTCACCGTGCTGCTGGTCACCCATGACGTCGCCGAGGCCGTGGCCATCGCTGACCGGGTGATCCTCATCGAGGACGGCGAGATCGGCCTGGACCTCAACGTCGACCTGCACCGGCCCCGTGCCCGCGGTTCAGCCAGGCTGGCCGCGCTCGAAGCCGAAGTGCTCGAGCGCGTGCTGTCGCTGCCGGCCCAGCCGCCTGAACCGGAGCCTGTTTCCCCACTGCCCACGCAATTGCGTTGGGCGCTCTGATCCCTGTTCATCCGTGAAAACCCCATTCTCCCAAGGAGCTACGCCATGACCATCAAAGCCATCAACGTCCGCAACCAGTTCAAAGGCACCATCAAGGAAATCGTCGAAGGCGATGTGCTGTCGGAAATCGACGTGCAGACCGCCGCCGGCATCGTCACCTCGGTGATCACCACCCGCTCCGTGAAAGAGCTGGAACTGGCCATCGGCAGTGAAGTGATCGCCTTCGTGAAATCCACCGAGGTCTCCATCGCCAAGCTGTGAATGCGGCGCTGGACAAGAACGGGCAGGCCGGAAACGGGCTGCCCGTTTTTCTTTGTGCGAGTGGTATCCGGGTTGCCGTTGTAGGAGCGAGCTTGCTCGCGAACCCCCCAACTCCGGAGCTGCCGGGTATGAGTTCGCGAGCAAGCTCGCTCCTACAGATCCGACCCACCTTTACGCCGGTGATTGCTGGCTAGAGCAATTGCTCTACTTCCCCTAGACTCCGCTCAAACCAACAAGAGAAAGGAGTCCCGCATGTCCCTCAGCCCCTCTGCCTTCGCGTTGCTCGGCCTGGTCGCCTGGACCGTGCTGCTGGTCCTGCTGGTGGTCAACCAGCGCGGCCTGCTGGTGCTGTCCGGCCGCATGAAGGTCAACGCCTTCGCCGCCGACGGCAGCAACACCCCCGGCACCTTCGGCCAGCGCCTGGTGCGTGCCCACGCCAACTGCGTGGAGAACGTGCCGCTGTTCTGCGCCGTGCTGCTCTACGCCATGGTCACCCAGCAGACGGTGATCACCGATCCGCTGGCGCCGACCTTGCTGGTGGCACGCATCGTCCAGTCGCTGGTGCATCTGGCCAGCACCTCGGCACTGGCGGTGTGGGTACGCTTCGCCGCGTTCCTCGTCCAGCTGGTCATCCTGATCTGGTGGCTGTTGCGCCTCTCGACCCTGCTCTGATTGGCAGCGACGCAGCGTCGTCGGCGGATGACCGGAACAGTTGCGCAGGCCAACTGTTCCTATGGGGCGATACCGCCATGACTTAGCATGGCGGACCGCACACGCGTCGAGGCTCCCATGCACGTTTCATCCGGCCGCTGGCAATTCGGCCTGTTTCTCGCCCTGGTCACCGCCGTCCTCTGGGGCATCCTGCCGATCAAGCTCAAGGAAGTCCTGAAGGTCATGGACCCGATCACCGTCACCTGGTTTCGCCTGGTGGTCTCCGGTGGCCTGCTGCTCATCTACCTGGGCTTCACCCGCCAGTTGCCGCGCTTCGCGCCGCTGGGCAAGCGCGGCAAAGGGCTGGTGCTGGTTGCCATCCTCGGCCTGACCGGCAACTACGTCTGCTACCTGATCGGCTTGCGCATGCTCACGCCCGGCACCACGCAACTGGTGATCCAGATCGCGCCGATTCTCCTGCTGCTGGGCAGCCTGGTGGTCTTCAAGGAGAGCTTCAGCATTGGCCAGGCGCTGGGCCTCGCCGTGCTGATCGCAGGCTTCGGGCTGTTCTTCAACCAGCGTCTGGCCGAGCTGTTCGGCTCGCTCGGCGAGTACACCACCGGCGTGCTGATCGTGGTCTTCGCCGCCTTCATCTGGACCTTCTATGGCCTCGCACAAAAGCAGCTGCTGACCCAATGGACCTCGGTCCAGGTGATGATGGTGATCTACCTGGGCTGCGGCGCACTGCTGACGCCCTGGGCGCATCCGCTGGAGGCGCTGGACCTCTCGGCGCTGCAGGGCTGGCTGCTGCTGGCCTGCTGCCTGAACACCCTGGTGGCCTACGGTGCCTTCGCCGAGGCGCTGGCGCACTGGGAGGCTTCGCGGGTCAGCGCGACCCTGGCGATCACCCCGCTGGTGACCTTCGCCTCGGTGGTGCTGGCCGCCTCGCTGTGGCCGGATTTCGTCCTGCCCGAAGACCTCAACGGCCTGGCCTATGTCGGTGCGCTGCTGGTGGTCGGCGGCTCGGCACTGACCGCGCTGGCCCCTTCGCTGTTGCGCAGCTACCGGGCGCGAAGGGCGCGTATCGCCGACCTCTGAGCCTGCTCGATGGCGGATAACGCCGGTGGCGTTATGCGCCCTACGGCACTGGACGTTGATCCGATGGGCTGGCAAAGAAACTGTAGGAGCGAGCTTGCTCCTCCTGCAGCTCCGGAAAGGTTGAACAGCAACGAAAACGGGCGCCCGAAGGCGCCCGTTTTCTTGTCACCGCAAGATTCAGTCGTTGGACGGACGAACCAGACGGTAGGCCACGGCACCGATCACGCCGCCCACCAGCGGGCCGACCCAGAACAGCCACAGTTGCTTCATGAAGGCCGGATCGGCGAACAGCGCCACGCCCAGGCTGCGCGCCGGGTTCACCGAGGTGTTGTCGATCGGGATGCTGATCAGGTGGATCAGGGTCAGCGTCAGGCCGATGGCGATCGGCGCAAAACCGGCCGGGGCCAGCTTGCTGTCGGTGGCGCCCATGATCACGAAGAGGAAGAACGCGGTCAGCAGTACCTCGATGGCCATCGCCGAGTGCAGGCTGTAGCCGGTCGGCGAGAGGGCGTCATAACCGTTGGCGGCGAAGCCGGCCAGCGCATCGAAGCCCGGCTTGCCGGAGGCGATGTAGAACAGGACGGCACCGGCGATCACGCCGCCGATGCACTGGGCGACGATGTACGGCACCACATCCAGCGTGCGGAAGCGACCGCCGGCCCACAGGCCGAGGGTGACGGCGGGGTTCAGGTGGCAACCGGAGATCGGGCCGATGGCGTAGGCCATGGTGACCACGGTCAGGCCGAAGGCAAGGGCGACACCCAGGACGCCAATGGCGTGGGCGGCGAAGATGGCGCTGCCGCAACCACCGAACACCAGCCAGAACGTGCCGATCATTTCGGCGGAAAGTTTGCGAAGCATGCTGCCTCCAGAGGCAAGAGGAACCCCGGATTGGGGCGAGCGCATGCTAGGGAAGTCGCAGGTTGGCGCGGTGTAGGCGGTTTCCCAATGTGTTGGGAAAGCCTTCTGAACGCGCAGGATTGTAGGTCGACGGCGAGGCGGACAACGCCTCGCGCGTCATCCGCCGTCGTCTCAGACCTGCGTGCCCAACTGTTCCGCCCGGCGCAGCCAGCCCTGCCGTTGCTCCTCGCCGGAGCCGCGCACCGGGCTGAATTCTTCCAGGTGGTGCAGGGCGATGCCGCAGGGCGCGAGGATGCAGCGGGTCATCTGCCGGTGGGCCGGAGCGCCCTGGCGCAGGCGGTAGTGCCAGTGGGTCTGGTCGTGGCTGACCAGCAGGTCGGCGCTACGCCCGCCCAGCAGTGGCTCGAACTCGCGGGACTCCAGCGAGCGGTAGCGGAAGGCGAAGCCCGGTTGCAGCACGCGGTCGAAGAAGCCCTGCAGCAACGCGGGTAGGCCGCCCCACCAGATCGGGTAGATGAAGGCGATGTGCTGCGCCCAGTGGATCTGCCGCTGGGCTTCGAGCACGTCCGGCTCCAGATTCTGGCTCTGTTCGTAGCCGCCGCGCAGCACTGGGTCGAAGTTCAACTCGCCGAGCCTGAGCATGTGCACCACATGGCCCTTGGCGCGGGCGCCGTGAGCGTAGGCCTCGGCCAGTGCATGGCAGAAACCGCCCGGCTTGGGCGAGCCCAGCACCAGCAGCACGCGCTTGCCGTCGCCCTCAAGCGGGGTTGCCCCGGAACGGGTCGGTTCAGCCATTCTGCCCGGCCTCCAGCATGGTCTCCGGGCGCACCCATTGGTCGAATTCGGCGTCGGTCAGGTAGCCCAGTTCCAGCGCGGCTTCGCGCAGGGTCTTGCCTTCGGCGTAGGCCTTCTTGGCGATCTCGGCGGCCTTGTCGTAGCCGATGTGCGGGTTGAGCGCGGTCACCAGCATCAGGCCGCGGTCGAGGTGCTCGCGCATCTTCGTCGCGTCCGGCTCCATGCCGGCGACGCAGTGGGTGTTGAAGTTGCGGCAACCATCGGCCAGCAGGCGCACGGACTCCAGCAGGTTGTGGATGATCACCGGCTTGTAGACGTTGAGCTGCAGGTGGCCCTGGCTGGCGGCGAAGGTGATGGCGGCGTCGTTGCCGAAAACCTGGCAGGCGAGCATCGACAACGCCTCGCACTGGGTCGGGTTGACCTTGCCGGGCATGATCGAGGAGCCCGGTTCGTTGGCCGGCAGTCTTACCTCGGCAAACCCCGCGCGCGGGCCGGAGCCGAGCAGGCGCAGGTCGTTGGCGATCTTCATCAGCGCCACGGCGAGGGTCTTCATGGCCCCGGCCAGGGTCACCAGCGGTTCGTGGCCGGCGAGGGCAGCAAACTTGTTCGGCGCGGAAACGAAGGGCAGGCCGGAGAGGTCGGCCAGCTCGGCGGCGATGGCGTCGGCGAATTCCTTCGGCGCGTTCAGCCCGGTACCCACGGCGGTGCCGCCCTGGGCCAGTTCGTAGACCGCCGGCAGCGCCGCGCGAATGGCGCGCTCGGCATAGTCCAGCTGGGCGACGAAGGCGGACAGCTCCTGGCCGAAGGTCACCGGCGTGGCGTCCATCAGGTGGGTGCGACCGGTCTTCACCAGGTTGGCGTGGCGCGCGGCCTGCTCGGCGAGGCCGCCGCTGAGCTCGGCGATGGCCGGCAGCAGGTCGTGCTGTACCGCCTGGGCGGCAGCGATGTGCATGGCGGTGGGGAAGCTGTCGTTGGAACTCTGCGCGCGGTTCACATGGTCATTGGGGTGCACCGGCTTCTTGCCGCCACGGCCGTTGCCGGCGATCTCGTTGGCGCGCCCGGCAATCACCTCGTTGACGTTCATGTTGCTCTGGGTGCCGCTGCCGGTCTGCCAGACGACGAGGGGGAACTGGTCGTCGTGCTCACCGGCGAGCACTTCGTCGGCGGCTTCCTCGATCAGGCTGGTGATGTTCTCCGGCAACTCGCCCAGTTGCGCGTTGACCCGTGCGGCGGCCTTCTTGATCAGCGCCAGGGCGTGGACCACGGCGAGCGGCATGCGCTGCCCACCGATGGCGAAGTTCTGCAGCGAGCGCTGGGTCTGCGCACCCCAGTAGGCGTCTTCGGGGACCTCGATGGGACCAAGGCTGTCGGTTTCGGTGCGGCTCATGGTGCTTCTCCGGAAAAAGGGTCTCGGCCAGTTTAGGCCGCTACGGGGCTTCCGGGTTCCTCGCTGGCTCAATGGCCGTGATAGAGCGGTTTCAGTGGCGCAGCAGATCACCAGCGGGCATGCGTGGCGCCGATCCAGCCGAGGGCGCCGTTGACGGGCACCAGGTCGCCGTCGGCGCTGCGCAGCGAGCCGTCGAAGCGGCCGAACCACTGGCTGGTCTCGGCGAACAGCGGGCCCAGGCGAGGGCAGGCGCGGTGCAGCTTGCGCGGCGTGAAGGTGAGTTCGACGCGCTCCTCGCTGCCGCGCAATTGCCAGGGCGAGAGCGGATCGTGCGGTGCCTGGTGGATATCCACCGGGCCGTCCAGCGGCTGCAGCTCGCCGCCGAACCACAGGGCGTTCTCGCTGAGGTGGCTGTTTTCCGTCCAGCCGCTGCCGAAGTTGCCGGCTATACCGCCAGGCGCGGCGAAGGCAGCGCGGGTCCAGTGAGTATTGAATGGCCAGACGCCGCGACCGAAATCCAGCGCGGCGAAGCTCTGGCCTTCGCTGCAGCGATAGGTCTTGTGGCCCAGGGTCAGGCTGCCGCTGATCGGCAGGCCCATCTGCCGGCTGCAGGCGTGGAAGCACTTGCCGCCCATGGGCACCACCAGGTTGACCGACTCCAGGTGCGCCGGGCGCTGCACTTCCAGCGAGAGGTTCAGCGGCTGCCCGCCCAGGTTGGGCGCGCAGGCGGTGATGCGCAACTGGCCGGGCTGCTCGTCGAAGCCCAGGCGCAGCTGGCCATGTTCGAAACCGTGGGTCTGATTCGGCGTATCGGGCAGCTGGCAGCCCAGGCCGAAGGGGCTGAACTGGGTACGGTGCACCGACTGTCCGGTTTCCAGGTCGAGGAAATAAACGGCGCCGTAGCCCAGGTAGTCCAGGTCGGCGATGGTGATCGACAGCATCCAGCCCGGCGCGTTGATGCACCAGTGGTTCCAGCGTTTGCGCCGGCCGAGGTTGCCGGTCAGCCGGCAGAGCGTCTGCGGCCGCGACGACCAGCCCACGGCCGCGCTGTTCAGGCGGCCGCGCGCATCGCACAGGGGCGGCGCAGCAGGCGGCGTCGGTGGGTGGGTGAAGGTGTTCATCGGTCACGTCCGTGTGGCAACGCGCCGCAGCATGCCGTTTCATGAACTGTCCTACAAGAGAAGCCGGTCACTTCCAGGGCATTTGCCATTCTCTTGAGCGCATTCCGAACTTAGGCGCAGAATGGCGGGTCCCACCCGGACACACTTTCAGACTCACAGGACTGCCCCATGACCGTTCTTCGTTCCCTCTGCACCGCAGCACTACTGGTTGGCTTCAGTTCCGTGGCACTGGCTGATGCCAACGCCGAGGCGGAGAAATTCCTCAAGCAGGTCCATGCCGACAAGCTGACCGTTCCGGTCTACGCGCAGGTCCAGCAGATGCTCGCCCAGCGCTTCGCCCAGGCCAAGGCGCCGGACAGCAAGAAGGCCGTGCTCGATCGCTACCAGGCCAAGGCCAACGCCGAACTGGACCGCGCTGTGGGTTGGGACAAGCTCAAGCCTGAACTGGTCAAGCTCTACACCAGCAACTTCAGCGAATCCGAGCTCAAGCAGCTGAACGATTTCTACGCGTCCCCGCTGGGCCGCAAGGTGCTGGAGAAGATGCCGCGCCTGACCGCCGAATCCGCCCAGCTGACCCAGGCCAAGCTGCAGACCGCGGTAGAGCCGGTGAACAAGCTGATGGCCGACATGGACAAGGAACTGGGCGTGAAGGCCCCGGCTGCTCCGGCCAAGAAGCCCTGATCGCCCTGATTTCCATCTGCCTGAACCGTACTGACTGCCAGCGAGGCCCGACATGAGCATGCGTGACCGACTCCAATCCGCCCTGGGCGCTCTCGAACCGCAACACCTCGAGGTGCTCGACGAGAGCCACATGCATAGCCGCGGGCAGGAAACGCACTACAAGGCGGTGATCGTCAGCCCGGCCTTCTCGGGGTTGAACTCGGTGAAGCGGCACCAGAAGGTCTACGGCACGCTCGGCGAGCTGATGGGCCAGATCCACGCGCTGGCCCTGCACACCTACACTCCGCAGGAGTGGGCGCAGCAGGGACAGGCGCCGGAGTCGCCGACCTGCCGTGGCGGCAGCAAGCACGATCTTCCTCACTGATCGGCTCGGCTGACCAGCCGCGTGCGGGCTTCGCCCCGCTCCGGTAGAATGCGACACCCAGCGCCGGCTTCTGCCGGCGCTGTCATTTTCAGCTGTCGATCAGCTTTTGTTTCCAAACTTTCTTTTCCAAAGAAGCCCGGTCCGCCCTTTACGCGGGCGACCACTGGAGTGATGCATGACCACAGAACGAATCGTCGTCGCGGCGTTGTACAAGTTCGTCTCACTGCCCGACTACGTCGACCTGCGCGAACCCCTGCTGCAGACCCTGCTGGACAACGGCGTGAAGGGCACCCTGCTGCTCGCCGAGGAAGGCATCAACGGCACCGTTTCCGGCCCCCGCGCCGGCATCGACGGCCTGCTCGCCTGGCTGCGCAACGACCCGCGCCTGGCCGATGTCGACCACAAGGAGTCCTACTGCGACGAGCAACCCTTCTACCGCACCAAGGTCAAGCTGAAGAAGGAAATCGTCACCCTCGGCGTGCCGGGCGTGGACCCGAATTCGAAGGTCGGCACCTACGTCGAGCCCAAGGACTGGAACGCCCTGATTTCCGATCCGGAAGTGCTGCTGATCGACACCCGCAACGACTACGAAGTGGCCATCGGCACCTTCGAGGGCGCCATCGACCCTAAGACCAAGTCGTTCCGCGAGTTTCCCGACTACATCCGCAAGCATTACGACCCGGCCAGGCACAAGAAGGTCGCGATGTTCTGCACCGGCGGCATCCGCTGCGAGAAAGCCTCGAGCTACATGCTCAGCGAAGGCTTCGAAGAGGTCTTCCACCTCAAGGGCGGCATCCTCAAGTATCTGGAGGAAGTGCCTGAGGCGCAGACCCTTTGGCGCGGCGACTGCTTTGTGTTCGACAACCGCGTGACCGTGCGCCATGACCTGACCGAGGGCGACTACGATCAGTGCCATGCCTGCCGCAACCCGATCTCGGTGGAGGATCGCGCCTCCGAGCATTACGCGCCGGGCATCAGTTGCCCGCACTGCTGGGACTCGCTGTCGGAGAAGACCCGCGCCAGCGCCCGCGAGCGGCAGAAGCAGATCGAGCTGGCGCGCCAGCGCAACCAGCCGCACCCCATTGGCCGTGACCCACGCGCGGAGACCTGATCCATGACCAGCCGCCTGCTCTACGTAATGGACCCGATGTGTTCCTGGTGCTGGGGCTTCGCCCCGGTGGCCGGGAAGCTGGTGGAGCAGGCGCGCGGCGCGGGTGTGCCGCTGGCGCTGGTGATGGGCGGCCTGCGCACGGGGCAGGGCGCCGCGCTGGAGCCGACCACCAAGCGCTACATCCTCGAACACTGGCACGCGGTGCATGACGCCACCGGCCAGCCGTTCCGCTTCGACGGCGCCTTGCCCGACGGCTTCGTCTACGACACCGAGCCGACCTGCCGCGCGGTGGTCACGGCGCGCCGCCTCGACGAGGACTGCGCCTGGGCGCTGGTGGGGGAGATCCAGCGGGCCTTCTACGTGGAGGGTCGCGACGTGACGCAGGCCAGTGTGCTCGCCGAACTGGCCGACAGCGTCGGCCTGCCGCGCATCGAGTTCGCCGAAGCCTTCGACAGCCAGGACAACCACCTGGCGACCCTGGCCGATTTCTCCTGGGCCCGCGACCTGGGCATCGCCGGCTTCCCCACGCTGCTGGCCGAGCGCGACGGCCAGCTGGCGCTGCTGACCAACGGCTACCAGCCGTTGAGCGAGCTCGCGCCCTTGCTGGATCGCTGGCTGGAGCGCGGGCGGCATGCCTGAGCTGTCGGCTGACCGCCTGAGCTGGGCGGAAATTCGCCGGCTCGCTTTCCGTCACCGCAAGGCGCTGCTGCTGGCCAACCTGGTTGCCGTGCTGGCCACCGCCTGCAGCGTGCCGATCCCGCTGCTGCTGCCACTGCTGGTGGACGAAGTGCTGCTGGGCAAGGGCGACGCCGCCCTGCAGGTGATGAACCACTGGCTGCCCGATGGCTGGCACAAGCCCGCGGGGTACATCGGCCTGATGCTGCTGGTGACCCTGGCGCTGCGCAGCTGCGCGCTGGTGTTCAACGTGCTGCAGGCCAGGCTGTTCGCGCGGCTGTCCAAGGACGTGGTGTACCGCATCCGCCTGCGCCTGATCGAGCGCCTGAAACGCATCGCCCTGGGCGAATACGAAACCCTCGGTGGCGGTTCTGTCAGCGCGCACCTGGTGACCGATCTCGACACCCTCGACAAGTTCGTTGGCGATACCCTGAGCCGCTTCCTGGTGGCGCTGCTGACGCTCTGCGGCACCGCCGGCATCCTGATCTGGATGCACTGGAAGCTGGCACTGCTGATCCTGCTGTTCAATCCGCTGGTGATCTTCGCCACGGTGCAGCTGGGCAAGCGCGTGAAGCACCTGAAGAAGCTGGAAAACGACAGCACCTCGCGCTTCACCCAGGCGCTCACCGAAACCCTCGAAGCCATCCAGGAAGTGCGCGCCGGCAATCGCCAGGGCTTCTTCCTCGGCCGCCTCGGCGTGCGCGCCCGTGAAGTGCGCGACTACGCCGTCGCCTCGCAGTGGAAGAGCGACGCTGCCGGGCGCGCCAGCGGGCTGCTGTTCCAGTTCGGCATCGACCTGTTCCGCGCCGCGGCCATGCTCACCGTGCTGTTCTCCGACCTGTCCATCGGCCAGATGCTCGCGGTGTTCAGCTACCTCTGGTTCATGATCGGCCCGGTGGAGCAACTGCTCAGCCTGCAATACGCCTTCTACGCCGCCGGCGGCGCGCTGGCCCGCATCAACGAGCTGCTGGCGCGCGCCGACGAACCGCATTACGAGCACCGCCGCGACCCCTTCGCCGGGCACACCAGCGTCGGCATCCAGGTGCGCGACCTGAGCTTCGCCTACGGTGAGGAGCGGGTGCTGGACGGGCTCGACCTGGACATCGCTCCCGGCGAGAAGGTTGCCATCGTCGGCGCCAGCGGCGGCGGCAAGAGCACCCTGGTGCAGCTGCTGCTGGGCCTCTACCAGCCGCAATCGGGCAGCATCCGCTATGGTGGCGCGGCGCTGGAGGAGATCGGCCTGGACTGCGTGCGCGAGCATGTGGCGGTCGTGCTGCAGCATCCGGCGCTGTTCAACGACACGGTGCGCGCCAACCTGACCATGGGCCGCGAACGCGGCGACGACGCCTGCTGGCGCGCGCTGGAAGTGGCGCAACTGGCGGACACCATCCGCGCCCTGCCGCAAGGGCTGGACAGCGTGGTCGGGCGTTCCGGCGTGCGCCTGTCCGGCGGCCAGCGGCAGCGCCTGGCGATTGCGCGCATGGTGCTGGCCGAGCCCAAGGTGGTGATCCTCGACGAGGCGACTTCCGCTCTCGATGCCGCCACCGAATACGCCCTGCACCAGGCACTGGAGCGCTTCCTCGAGGGCCGCACCACGCTGATCATCGCCCACCGCCTGTCCGCGGTGAAACAGGCCGACCGCGTGCTGGTGTTCGATGGCGGACGCATCGCCGAAGACGGCGACCACCAGCAACTGATCGCCGAAGGCGGGCTCTACGCCCGCCTGTACGGGCACCTGCAGCAGGGTTGATCAACCGTAGCGGGTGACTTCGAGGGAGGCCACGCAATGGCCTGGGTCGTGGAAGACTCGCGCGCTGCCGATGTCGTTGTAGGGGATACCCAGCAGCAGGTCGAGCAGAACGGCGGCGTTGCGGTAATGCCGGTGCCAGTCCAGCAGGCCTTCGAGATAGGCGACATTCGGCACGCCGGGCAGGAAGTTGCCCATCAGCAGGCGTCCGCCGGGCAGCAGGTTGGCGAAGAGGTTGCGGGTCAGGTCGCGGGCGTCTTGTTCGTCCAGCACCTCGTAGAGGCTGGGCGAGTAGATCAGATCGAAATGACACAGGTCCTGGCGACCGTGGAACCGATCGTCCAGCGTGGGTGCGGATGCCGAGCGCGCCAGATCGGCTTCGCGCAGGTGCCCGCAGCCTACGCAGAGAATGCGCGCCTGGCCGTTGAGCTGGTCACAGCTGCGGGTCGATTTCTCGCGCCAGCAACTGGCGGCGCGAGCGCAGCGTCGAGCAGGCACTCGTAGGCCAGGCCCACCAGGTGATCGAACTGCCTGTCCAGATCCCGCCGTGGCATGGCCGCTCCGTCGGTTGGTTGCAGATTGCACGACTGAGGTATGGCCCATGGCCTTGTGCCCTGCAAGACTGCCGATCGTTCAGTCGTGCCAGCCCGCTTTTGGCGTGATAACAGGCATTTCTCGCTGCAAAAAACACATTTTCCGCCGGACGGCGGGTCTCATGGCACAAAGGCCCCTGCCGGAATTCCCATGATCGGCTAGAAGTTAAGAGAGGGGCGGCCTGAGAGAAAAGTCCCGGGTGAGCCTGCTTTGCACCCTTGTGGCCTGCCAGGCATTGATAAGAAGGAAGTCGAAACTGGTTATGGATGCAATGGGACTCTTGCCGACCCGGCGTACGACGCGTCTGCTCAGGCTGGTCTGGCCGTTCATGGTCGTGGTCCTGCTACAGACGCTGATCGGCAGCGGCAGCTTCTTTATCCTGTCCGGGGTACGCGCCTATGTCGGTGGCGAGAGCCTCTGGTCCAAGGGGCAGAAGGACGCCATCCATTACCTGCAGCTCTATGGCCAAAGTCGCGACCCGGCGGATTACGAGCGCTACCGCGCCGCCATCGCCATTCCCCAGGGCGACCGCACTTTCCGCGCCGCCCTCGATCTCAGCCAGCCAGATCTCGAACTGGCCCGCGCCGGCGCCCTGCAGGGTGGCATCCATCCCGACGACATCGGCACTCTGATCTGGCTGTACCGCTACTTCCATGAGTACAGCTACTTCGACCAGGCCGTGAAGATGTGGATCATCGGCGATGCCTACCTCGACCAGCTGGAGCAGGTGTCCGATGAGATGAGCGCGAAGATCCGCGCAGGCGACGTCCGCCCCGGTGACCTGAGCTACTGGAACAGCCGCATCCAGGCCATCAACGACGGCGTCACGCCGGCTGCCATGGCCTTCTCCGCGGCACTGGGGCAGGGCTCGCGGATGATCATGTGGGTGCTGCTGGTGGTCAACGGCCTGACCGGCCTGGCGCTGATCCTCCTGGCGGTGTGGCGCACGCGCAAGTTGCTGCGCCAGCAGCGCGCCTTCGAAAGCGCCCTGGATACCGAGCGGGAACGCGCCCAGACCACCCTGGCGGCCATCGGCGACGGCGTGGTCACGCTCGATGCGCACGAATGTATCGCCTATTTCAATCCGGCCGCCGAGCGTCTGATCGGCTGGGACAATTCGATGGCGGTCGGCCTGCCGCTGCGTTCGCTGCTGCGGGTATTCGACGAGAACTCCCAGGTGGAGGGGCTGCCGCTGGTGGGGCAGATCCTGCGCGGCGAAGTGGACGGCGGCAGCGAGACCAGCAAGCTGATCCAGCGCCTGGACGGCACCAGTGTGGCGGTGACCCTGGTCGCCACTCCCATTCATGCCGAAGGCAAGGTGGTCGGCACGGTGCTGGTGCTGCACGACATGACCCGCGAGCGCCAGTACATGGCCAGCCTGTCGTGGCAGGCGACCCACGATGCGCTGACCGGCCTGACCAACCGCCGCGAATTCGAGTTCCGCCTCAAGCAGGCCCTGGATAGCTCGGCGGACTCCCACGACCAGCATTCGCTGATGTACCTGGACCTGGACCAGTTCAAGCTGGTCAACGACACCTGTGGCCACGCCGCTGGCGACGAGCTGCTGCGCCAGGTCTGCTCGGTGCTGCAGCAGTGCCTGCGCGACGGCGACACCCTGGCCCGCCTGGGCGGCGACGAGTTCGGCATCCTCCTGGAGCATTGCCCGGCAGACCTCGCTGAGCAGATCGCCGAGCGAATCCGGCTGACCGTCCAGGCCCTGCATTTCATCTGGGAAGGCCGTGGCTTCAACATCACCGTGAGCATCGGCGTGGTGCACATCTCCGCCATGCTGGTGTCGGTGGAAGAGGCGTTGCGCTGCGCCGACATGGCCTGCTACATGGCCAAGGAAAAGGGCCGCAATCGCGCGCAGGTGTTCCGCCCGGACGATACCGAGCTGTCCAACCGCGTCGGCGAGATGGCCTGGGTGCAGCGCATCCGCCTGGCGTTGGAGGAGGAGCGCTTCTGTCTTTTTGCCCAGCCGATCTTCCCGGTCGACGATCGCGTGCTCGAAGGCGCCCATGTCGAGCTGCTGCTGCGCCTGAACGACGAGTGCGGGCGGCTGGTGGCGCCGATCAACTTCATCCCCGCCGCCGAGCGCTACGGCCTGATGCCGGAGATCGACCGCTGGGTCGTCGAAAACGCCTTCAGGACGCTGGCCGAGCGCGCCGCCGAGGGCGGTTACGAACCGATCCACACCTGCGCCATCAACCTCTCCGGTGCCACCATCGGTGACGACACCTTCCTCGACTTCCTCCGCGAGGTGCAACCGCGCTACGGCATCGAGCCTGCCAGTGTGTGCTTCGAGATCACCGAGACCAGCGCCATCGCCAACCTGGTCAACGCCACGCGCTTCATCCAGGAGCTCAAGGCCCTGGGCTATCGCTTCTCGCTGGACGACTTCTGCGCCGGCATGTCGTCCTTCGTCTACCTCAAGCACCTGCCGGTGGATTACCTGAAGATCGACGGCAGCTTCATCAAGGATATGCTCGAAGACCCCATCGACCGCGCCATGGTCCAGGTGATCAACCAGATCGGCCATGTGATGGGCAAGCGTACGGTGGCGGAATTCGTCGAAACCCAGGAAATCCTCGAAGTGTTGCGGGAAATCGGCATCGACTACGCCCAGGGATATGGCCTGGCGCGGCCGCAGCCCTTCAATCGAAGCTTCCTGCGTGAGACCCACGTCGCAGCTGTAGTATCCGACACAACCTCCGGACGGTGACGCGGAGCCGTGAGAGGACTAACCTGAGGCCAGATTTACCGGTGCTTGCATGGATCGACCAGCAACGGAGCCTTGGATGAACGAGACCTTTGTTCGCAGTGGGCCGCTCAAGGAGCTTTCCAGCTATCCGCACTGGGCCCAGCGCCTGGTGCAGGAGTGCGAGGCCAGCCGTCTGGCGGTGGTCGAACACCCCCTCTACGCGCGCATGCGTGACGGCCAATTGAGCCGTCAGACCATGCGTGCCTTCCTTGTCGGCGGCTGGCAGGTGGTCGAGCAGTTCCCCCTGTACATGTCCCACAACCTGCTCAAGACGCGCTTCGGCCGCAGCCCTGGCGAAGACATGGCGCGACGCTGGCTGATGCGCAACATCCGCGTCGAGCTCAACCATGCCGACTACTGGGTGCGCTGGGCCGAGGCCTACGGCGTGACCCTGGCCGAGCTCAAGGCGCAACTGGTCCCCGCCGAGCTCCACGTGCTCGGGCACTGGTGCTGGCACAGTTGCGCCACCGAAGAGCTGGCGCTGGCCATGGCGGCCACCAACTACGCCATCGAAGGCGCCACCGGCGACTGGTCGGCGCTGGTCTGCTCCACCGATACCTACGAACGCACCCTGCCGGCCGGCAGCCGCAAGGACGCCATGCGCTGGCTGAAGATGCATGCCCGCTACGACGACGATCATCCCTGGGAAGCCCTGGAGATCATCTGCACCCTTTGCGGCCCGCAGCTCGCCATGCCGCGTTGCCTGGAGCTGCGCGAGGCAATCTGCAAGAGCTACGGCTACATGCGCCTGTTCCTCGACCAGTGCCTGGCGCTGGAGCAGGTGCAGGGCGACGTGCGGCGTGGGCCGATGCAGGTGGTGGGGTAGGGCGGGGCGAGGTGCCGCCTGTTCATCGACGCGAGGCTTTACCCTCTCCCTGAAGGGAGAGGGGGCGGATCGGAGCACTGGATCAAATTCGGCGTAAGCCTGAAGCCCGGATAATGGCAACAGGAAAACCACCTAGCTATCCGTCTAGCTCGGATAGCCCCCTCTCCCTTCAGGGAGAGGGCTGGGGAGAGGGGCTCTCCGCCGATGCCAAAGCCAATTTCAAGGCACGAGAATGATCTTCTCGCTGCTGCCTTCGTTGATCTCGTGATAACGCTGCACGCCTTCGCTCAGTGGCACTTCGTGCAGGCCGGTGGGCAGCGGCAGCCGGCCGTCGTCGAACCACTGGCCGAACTGGCGCAGCATCGCCGCGCAGGCGACCGTGTCGTACAGCAGCGAATTCACCCCCACCACCGAGCCGCCGCGGCGATACAGCGCCAGGGCCGGCAGTTGCACGTGGCCATCCACCGGTGCGGCGATGATGGCGATGCGGCCGAAGGTCGCCAGGGCGGAGACGGCTGCGGGCAGCCAGAAACCGGTGGTGTCGAAGATCACCTCGGCGCCGCCGGGGAAGTGCTCGTCCACCTGCGCCGCCAGGGTGTCCGCCGAGCCCAGCAGAATGCTCGGTACGCTTTGGGCCTGCAGTTCCACCTGCGACTCGGCCCGCCGCACCGCGCCCAGCACCTGCGCGCCACGGGCCTTGGCCAGCGAGATGGCCGCCGCGCCGACCGCGCCGGAGCCGATCACCAGCAGGCGAGTACCGGCACCGACCTGGCTGCGCTCCAGGGCGTCCCAGGCCGTGGTGAAGGGCACACCACAGCTGGCAGCCTGGGCGAAGCTCATGCGTTCGGGCATCCGCGCCACACCGCCGACCGGCACGCTCATCAGCTGGGCGTGGCTACCGTTGCGGGTGAAACCCAGGCCCTTGCCGGTGCCCCAGACGGATTTGCCCAGCAGCTCGGCCGGGCCTTTCACCACGGTGCCGGCGAAGTCGCGGCCCGGTACGCGGGGCAGGGTGGTGTAGGGGAAACGGCCAAGTACGTTCTTCACGTCACTGGGGTTCAGGCCGGCGGCGTGGACTTCCACCAGCACCTCGTCGGCGGCGGGAATGGGGTCGGCAATCTCGGTGAAGCTCAGGGCGGCGAGGTCGCCGGTGCGGTCGAATTGCAGGGCTTTCATGGCACGGGTCCTTGGCGATCAGGGGGGAGGGGGTCAGTGGAGCCAGCGGGTCAGCAGCGGCAGGGCGTTCTCGCCGATCTGCATGCCCAGCAGGCCGATCAGCGCTACCAGCGGCGGCGCTGGCGAGCGGAAGTCGAGGAAGTGGTAGGCGAGGCCGACGGCGATGCCGATGGCCAGGGAGATCAGGTAACTCATGGTGTCCTCCGTGGATGGTTCCGGCGGCTGGGTGGGTTGGTGGCAGTCTAGGGGCTGCTGGAGGGCGTCGCCGGACAGGGGCTTCGGAATATCGGACAGATGTCGATGGGTGTCTTGGATGGGCGTGCGCCCGCGTAGGAGCGGGCTTCGTCTGCGATGGGCTTGCGTTGCGCTGAAGCCACATCGTAGGGCGGATAACGCGCCAGCGTTATCCGCCGCGGGGGCAATCGGTGGATAACCCGTTCCCGGTTATGCGCCCTACGGTCCTGCGTCGCTTCGGTGTGCGCACTGATTCCGTGTTTCGCCCCCTCGGGCGAGTCCCTTTTGTCAAACGCCACAAAAGGAACCAAAAAGTCTTGCCCCGGACATCCGGTTTTTCGCTTGGGGCGAAAAATACCCTCGTTGAATTGGAGTATCAGGGGCACGCGCTGACGTGCCATCCGTGGCCCGACAGCGCTCTCGCGACATCCATGTCGCTCAACCCCTGAAACTCCAATTCAACGAGGCCTCCTGAACGGGGCCGTTCGGAGTGCGCGGACGTTTCTCTGGAAGACCTTTCAGAGCCAGAGCCAGAGCCAGAGCCAGAGCCAGAGCCAGAGCTGGGTGCCGGGCTCTTCGTAGGAGCGAGCTTGCTCGCGAACCGCCTGGCACCAATGTTTACCTGTAGAAGCGTGAGACGCTGGAGTCAACGCGGGCTACCTGCCGCAATACTCCGAAGGCGCCACACCCAGTTCGCGGCGGAACATCTCGCTGAACCCCCCCGGCTGGTACCCCAGCCCATGGGCGATCTGGCTCACCGCGATGCCCTCGTTGAGTTGCGCCACCGCCGTGGCCAGCTGCACCTGCCGCCGCCATTGGGCGAAGCCCATGCCCAGGCTGCGCTGGAACAGGCGGGCGAGGGTGCGCACGCTGGCGCCCGCGTCGGCGGCGTGCTGTTCGAAGGAAATGGCCTGGCTCGGCTCAGCCATCACCGTCAGGCACAGGTTGAGCAGGCGGCGGTCGGAGTCGTCCGGCAACGGCACGCGCAACAGCAGGCTGCGCGCGCGTTGCAGCTCCAGTACGGCCAGTTGCGACAGCGCCTGGTAATACTCGGTGTCCGGTTCTCGCTCGTGCTCCACCAGCCTGACGATCAGCTCGCGCAGCAATCCGCCCACCTCGAACGCCTGCACCTGCTCGCCGAGGGCGTCTGCCGTCCCCGGCCGCAGGTAGATGTTGCGCATCTGCAGTTCGCTGACCACGCGGATGCCGTGGGGCACCTGCGGCGGCAGCCAGACGGCGCGGTTGGGCGGCACCAGCAAGGCTTCGGAGGGCGTCTCCAGCCACATCACCCCGGACATCGCATAGAGCACCTGCCCCCAGTCGTGGGAGTGCGGCTCGATGTGCAGGCCGCGCGGGTAGCTGCGGGCCAGGGCGCGCAGGGGGGCCGGGGTGGCGTCGAAATCGGGAGGAGCGGCGCGGGCCATGGTACGGGCGACAGTGATTCGGCAGAGGAGATGGGCCGCATGGTAGCCGCCGCATGGCCCTCTGACGAGAGCGCGGCACTCGCGCTGGCAGGCTGGCGCACCGCCTTGTCACGAAATCTTTACGGTGCGGCTGCATGCCGCAGGGAGCTTTGGCTCTCGTAACGATTTCTTGCCGGGCCACCCTCGCAAACAGGCCGCAAACCGGCAGCACCTGTCTTGTTCCAAAGCTGCGCGACAGATGAGATGAAGGCATTCCAGACGCCTGGACGGCCCCGCGCCGAGCCAGCCGATAACGACAACGAGGAGGCCGGATGAACGCCGTGACCAAGATCGAACAACACAACCCCATCGGCACCGACGGCTTCGAGTTCGTCGAATTCACCGCCCCCGACGCCCAGGGTATCGAGCAGCTGCGCCAGCTGTTCACCGGCATGGGCTTCACCGAGACCGCCAAGCACCGTTCCAAGGAAGTCTTCCTGTTCCAGCAGAACGACATCAACATCGTGCTCAACGGCAGCCCCACCGGCCACGTCCACGAGTTCGCCAAGAAGCACGGCCCCAGCGCCTGCGCCATGGCCTTCCGGGTGAAGAACGCAGCCCAGGCCGCCGCCTACGTCGAATCCCAGGGCGCCAAGCTGGTGGGCAGCCACGCCAACTTCGGCGAGCTGAACATCCCCTGTGTCGAAGGTATCGGCGGCTCGCTGCTGTACCTCGTCGACCGTTATGGCGACAAGAGCATCTATGACGTCGACTTCGAATTCATCGAAGGCCGCAGCGCCAACGACAACGCCGTCGGCCTGCTGTGCATCGACCACCTGACGCACAACGTCAAGCGCGGCCAGATGGACGTCTGGTCCGGCTTCTACGAGCGCATCGCCAACTTCCGCGAGATCCGCTACTTCGACATCGAAGGCAAGCTCACCGGCCTGCTGTCCCGCGCCATGACCGCGCCGTGCGGCAAGATCCGCATCCCGATCAACGAGTCGGCGGACGACAAGTCGCAGATCGAGGAATTCATCCGCGAATACCACGGCGAAGGCATCCAGCACATCGCCCTGACCACCGACGACATCTACGCCACCGTGCGCCAGCTGCGCGCCAATGGCGTGGATTTCATGAGCACGCCGGATACCTACTACGCCAAGGTCGACACCCGCGTCGCCGGCCACGGCGAGCCGCTGGAGCAACTGCGCGAACTGAACATCCTGATCGACGGCGCGCCGGGCGACGACGGCATCCTGCTGCAGATCTTCACCAACACGGTGATCGGCCCGATCTTCTTCGAGATCATCCAGCGCAAGGGCAACCAGGGTTTCGGCGAGGGCAACTTCAAGGCCCTGTTCGAATCCATCGAGGAAGACCAGATTCGCCGTGGCGTGATCTCCGACCAGTAACTCGCTTGCCGGGCGACCGCGCGCTTAGCGTGGTCGCCTGCGGAGACCCGCCATGCTCACCCTGTATTCCTACTGGCGCTCCAGCGCCGCGTACCGCGTGCGCATTGCGCTGGGCCTGAAAGGCCTGGCCTATCGCCAGGTGCCGGTGCACCTGGTGAAGGACGGCGGCCAGCAGCACGCCGCCGACTACAAGTCGCTCAACCCGCAGGAGCTGGTGCCGTTGCTGGTGGAGGGTGATGTGCGCATTGCCCAGTCCCTGGCGATCCTCGAGTACCTCGATGAAACCCATCCGCAACCCGGCCTGCTGCCGCGCGATCCGCTGCAACGTGCCCAAGTCCGCGCGTTGTCCCTGCATATCGCCTGCGACATCCACCCGCTGAACAACCTGCGCGTGCTGCAGTACCTCAGCGGCCCGCTGGGTGTGGCAGACGAGGCGAAGAATGCCTGGATCCGCCACTGGGTCGAGACCGGCCTGCGCGCGGTGGAAGCGGGCGTCGCCCACTGGACCGGCCCGCTGTCCCTGGGCGAGCGCCCCGGCTACTTCGAGGCCTGCCTGATTCCCCAGCTGTACAACGCACGTCGCTTCGATTGCGACCTCTCCGGTTGCCCGCGCCTGCTCGCCATCGCCGCGCGCTGCGAATCCCTCGACGCCTTCCAGCAGGCCGCCCCGGAGGTGCAGCCCGACGCCCAGTAAGCCCCACCGTTCCACCGCTCTTTAGCCTTGCCTTGCCCGCACCGTCTGGCCACGAGCCGGGCGGCCGATTCCCGTCACAGATAACAACAACAGGTGACGCATGACGCGTGAAACTCAACACGCAGGCCAGCTCCAGCGCGGCCTGAAGAATCGCCATATCCAGCTGATCGCCCTGGGTGGCGCCATCGGTACCGGGCTGTTCCTCGGCTCGGCCGGGGTGCTCAAGTCCGCCGGGCCCTCGATGATCCTCGGCTATGCCATCGCCGGCTTCATCGCCTTCCTGATCATGCGCCAGCTCGGCGAGATGATCGTCGAGGAACCTGTAGCCGGCTCCTTCAGCCACTTCGCGCACAAGTACTGGGGCGGCTTCGCCGGCTTCCTCTCGGGCTGGAACTGCTGGGTGCTGTACATCCTGGTGGGCATGTCGGAGCTCACGGCGGTGGGCAAGTACATCCACTACTGGTGGCCGGAGGTGCCGACCTGGGCCACCGCCGCGCTGTTCTTCGTGGTGGTCAACGCCATCAACCTGTTCAACGTGAAGGCCTTCGGCGAGGCGGAGTTCTGGTTCGCCATCATCAAGGTCGCCGCCATCGTCGGCATGATCGCCCTGGGCTGCTACCTGCTGGCCAGCGGCACTGGCGGCGAGCAGGCGGCGGTGAGCAACCTGTGGGCCCACGGCGGCTTCTTCCCCAACGGCATCGGCGGGCTGGTCATGGCCATGGCGATCATCATGTTCTCCTTCGGCGGGCTGGAGATGCTCGGCTTCACCGCCGCCGAGGCCGACCAGCCGAAAACGGTGATCCCCAAGGCGATCAACCAGGTCATCTACCGCATCCTGATCTTCTACATCGGCGCGCTCACCGTGCTGCTCTCGCTGACGCCGTGGGACAGCCTGCTGCAGACCCTCAATGCGTCCGGCGATTCCTACAGCGGCAGTCCGTTCGTGCAGATCTTCTCGATGATCGGCAGCAGCACCGCGGCCCACGTTCTCAACTTCGTGGTGCTCACTGCCGCGCTGTCGGTCTACAATAGTGGCACCTACTGCAACGGCCGCATGCTGGTCGGCCTGGCGGAGCAGGGCGATGCGCCGCGCGCGCTGGCCAAGGTGGACAGCCGTGGCGTGCCGGTGCGCTCGCTGATGGTCTCGGCGGCGGTGACCTTCCTCGCCGTGCTGGTGAACTACCTGGTCCCGGCCCGCGCCCTGGAGCTGCTGATGTCCCTGGTGGTGGCCGCGCTGGTGATCAACTGGGCGATGATCAGCCTGGCGCACCTGAAGTTCCGCGCGCGCATGGATGCCGACGGCAAGCGCACCGCCTTCCGCGCCGTGGCGTATCCCGCGGCCAACTGGCTATGCCTGGGCTTCGTGGTGTTCATCCTCGGTGTCATGCTGCTTACCCCGGGTATCCAGGTGTCGGTCTATGCGATTCCGGTGTGGCTGCTGGTGATGTATGGCTGCTATCGCCTCAAGCGCCAGCCGGCGCGGCGTGGTGAGGCGGCCGCCGTGCTGGCCGACTGACTGCCAGACTTTGTGCCGGGCCGCCCGTGATTGACCGCGCGGCCCGACCTTTCCTAGAGTGACCGGGCCATTTTTCGTCAGAGGGATACTCATGAAAAAAGCACTTTGGCTGCTCGCGGCGGCCGTGCCGGTCCTGCTCGTCGCCTGTGGTGGCGAAGAAAAGAAAGCGCCCCAGGTCGACGCGCTGGTCCTGCCTGGCGACGCCAAGCTGGACTCGCGCAGTGTCTCGTACAAGTGTGAGGACGGCCGCAAGATCAGCGTGCAGTACCTGAACAAGGGCGACAACAGCCTCGCCGTGGTACCGGTGACCGACGCCTCCAGCCTGGTCTTCGCCAACGTCATCTCCGCCTCCGGCGCCAAGTACGCCGCCGGCCAGTACGTCTGGTGGACCAAGGGCGAGGACGCCACCCTGTACAAGGACTGGAAGGGCGGCGAGCCCGCCGATGGCGTGGCCTGCAAGGAGCGCTGATGTTCCTGCGCCACGTGAACGAAAAGCCCGGCCGATGCCGGGCTTTTTCATGGGCTTTCGATCGGTGAGGTGGGTACCGGGCGGGTTCGCGAGGCTAGAAGGTGAACTCCAGGTTCACCGTCGGCGTCGAGGTACGCGTGCCGCGCCCCCCGTCCACGCCGAACTTGTTGTGCCAGTACTCGTAGCCCACGCCCAGCCACAGGTTGGGCTGGCGCTTGGCGCCGGGCAGGGTGGCGAACATCAGCGAGGTGCGGATCAGCGTCTCCGGCGCGGTGTCGTTGTCGTTGTAATCCTCGCCCTTCTCCCCGGTGTAGTTGAGGAAACCCTGGAACTTCGCCCCGTGGTCGCCCAGCTGGAACGGCCGCAGCCAGGTCAGGTTGACCATGTAGGTGGGGTCGAAGGTGTGGTCCGGGTGCTTCACGTTGGGGATGCCGGAATGGTTCTTCTCGCGGTAGTAGAACAGCGACAGGTCCAGCACGCCGGGGCCGTTGAACTTCACGGTGGGGCCGAACACCAGGGCGCGCTTCTTCGCCGAGCCGAGGTTGTTGTTGCGGCTGGCGTCGAAGCCGAAGGTGAAGGCGTGGTCCTTCACCAGCCCCTTGCCCTGGGGCAGGTCGAACACCCGCGAGGCATAGAGTTGGCTGCGGAACACGCCGTAGACCTCGCTGCTGCCATGGTCGGTGCCCTTGCGCGGGTCATCGCTGTCGGACTGCAGCACGTCGAGGTGGAAGAAGTTGCTGCCGTAGCGATACCCGTCGGCGTGGCTGAAGCTGAAGATGCGCTTGCTGATGTCGTGCGGGTTGTTCGGGTTGGTGAAGCCCTTGCCGTAGCGGAAGCCCAGCGTGTTGCTGGTCCACTCGAAGAAGCGATCGTCGTCGGCCTGCGCCATCCCCAGCGGGGCGAGTACCAGCGCGGTACCGAGGGCGAACCGGCGGCCGGTGCTCAGGCGGCGGCTGGAACGCGGTTGGGGGCGGGCGGCGCCAAGGGCCGTCGTCGCGGAAGAAACCATGCTGCACCTCTGTTCTTGTTTTTTTGGTTCTGGGGGCTTCGGGGCCAGCGTCCCGCAGGGTGAACTGCGGTCGGTGACAAGGCTGGGTTCTAATGGTGAATTGATGACATTGCAAGAGAAACTTGTACACAGATTCGTATACAAAAATTGACGTGAAAGTCAGGAACGGACGCGCCGGCGCGAATTAGATGGCTTTGGGACAGGTGCGGTGGTGCACGGTATCCTGATGATCATTTTCTCCATGAATCGTCACCATGCTGCAGATTTCCAACACCGTGCAGATCCCTGATGCCGAGATCGAGCTGAACGCCATCCGTGCCCAGGGCGCTGGCGGGCAGAACGTCAACAAGGTGTCCAGCGCGATGCACCTGCGCTTCGACGTGTGCGCCTCATCGCTGCCTGAGTTCTACAAGGAACGCCTGCTGGCGTTGAGCGATCAGCGCATCACCAGCGAGGGCGTGGTGGTGATCAAGGCCCAGCAGTACCGCACCCGGGAACAGAACCGCGAGGATGCGCTGAACCGTCTGGCGGAGCTGATCCGCAGCGTGGCGAAGGTGGAGAAGAAGCGCCGTCCGACCAAGCCAACGCTGGGTTCGAAGACGCGCCGGCTGGAGGGCAAGAGCAAGCGTGGGGCGATCAAGGCGGGGCGGGGAAAGGTGGATTTCTGACCAGTTGGTTCGGCTGGGCATTGTTGCTCGGGCGATTCCCTCTCCCCAGCCCTCTCCCTGAAGGGAGAGGGAGTTTCCGAGTCTCCTCAAGCATGGGCGGGTGCTGAAGATTGGGTGCTACCGGCTGGCACCTTGCGTTCATCCGAGTCACCGAACCAGTCCCCTCTCCCTGAAGGGAGAGGGAGTTTCCAAGTCTCCTCAAGCATGGGCGGGTGCTGAAGATTGGGTGCCACCGGCTGGCACCCTGCGTTCATCCGAGTCACCGAA
>NZ_AMZB01000093.1 GCF_000313755.1 Pseudomonas nitroreducens TX1
CACAAGCGGACTCTGTCCGCGATTGGCACCCAACGCGGGCGGATAACGTCGCGGATGAATTCCGCTCCTACGAAGCCTGCGATTGCGCTAGAACGGCCCGCAGCGCACCGCACCCTGGAAATCCGTCTTCGCCACCAGCCTGCCGTTGGCGTCCGTCAGCAGCGCCAGGGCGCTGCGCAACTGCGGGCGCAGTTCCAGGCGGTAGCGCTGGCCGGCGGCGAAGTCGTCGTAGGTCACCTTGACCCGGCAGGTCAGCTCCGACGGATCGGTCATCTGGCCCATGCCGCCGCCGCTGGAGACTTCGTACTGGAAGCGCACCACCAGCTCGTGGCGCCCCGGCGTCACCTGGTAGAAGCGGCCGTCGCTCACCGATTGGCCATCCAGGCGCTCGGCCATCAGGGTCTTGCCCGGCGTGGTGTAGAGGTCGATCCAGGCCTTCTGCGGGTCGTGGGCCGGCAGCGGGCTGGCGCAGCCGGCGAGCAGGGCGAAGCCCAGGGGAAGGAATCCGGACAGGTAACGCGGGCGCATGGAAGTTCACCGTGGAATGGGCTTATCCCACAGCATACCCCGCTCAGGCCTTGGCGCAGCCCCGTTCGCGGCCGCGGGCGATTTCGCCGCCCTGGGCGTCGTAGAGCTTGGCCCAGGGGCGGAAGCCGATGCTGCCGGTCTCCAGACGGTAGCGCTGACCGGCGCTGAACTCCTTGTATTGCACGGTCATTTCGCAGTCGCGCCACAGCGCCTCGTCCACCGGGCCGATGTCCACCGGCTCGACCTGGAACTGGAAGCGCACGCGCAATTCGTGGGAGCCCGGATCGACCTCGAAGTAGCGGGTGCTGGACCATTCCTTGTTGTCCACTTCCATGGCCGCCAGGTCGCTCTGGCTGTTGGTGTCCAGGTCGACCCAGGCGCGGTTCGGGTCCGGCTGGGGCATCAGCATCGAACAGCCGCTCAGGGCGAGCAGGCCGGCAGGTATGAGAAGGGCGCGCATCGGTGGTGCTCCTGGTCGAAAGGGTCGGCAGCGGGCGGAACAGGCGCTGTGCTATGTTCCGCCCATGCCCTTCCGCCTTCTTATCCCGACACTCGACCGCCGCCTGTGCCGCTGGGTTCCCTGGCTGGCCATCTGGGCGCTGAGCGGTTGTTCCACCGTGGGCTACTACGGCCAGTTGGCGGATGGCCAATTGCGCCTGCTCGCCGCCCGCGAACCGGTAGCCGAAGTGGTCGCCGACCCGACCCGCGACCCTGCGTTGCGCCAGCGCCTGGCGCTGTCCCAGGCGGCGCGCGCCTTCGCCAGCGCCGAGCTGGGCCTGCCGGACAACCAGAGCTACCGCCTCTACGCCGATATCCATCGGCCCAACGTGGTGTGGAACGTGTTCGCCACACCCGAGCTGTCATTGCAGCCGCTGACCCATTGCTTCCCCATCGCCGGCTGCGTGGCCTACCGCGGCTATTACGGCGCCAAGGGCGCGCAGGCCGAGGCGAAGCGTTTGAGGGAGCGGGGGCTGGACGTCTATGTCGGCGGCGTGGAGGCCTATTCGACCCTCGGCTGGTTCGACGACCCGATCCTCAGGAGCATGTTGCGCTGGGGTGACCAGCGTCTGGCCGAGACGATCTTCCACGAGCTGGCTCACCAGAAGTTCTACCTGCCGGGCGACACGGCGTTCAACGAGTCCTACGCCTCCTTCGTCGAGGCCGAGGGCGGCCGTCGCTGGCGCGAGTCACGCCACGTGCCGGACGAATCGCCACTGCTGGCCGAGCAGCGCAAGCGCTTCACCCAACTGGTGCTCGATACCCGCGAGCGCTTGCAGACCCTCTACGCCAGCCCGCGCAGTGATGCCGAGAAGCGCGCCGGCAAGCAGGCCGAGTTCGAGCGCCTGCGCCGTGATTACGCGCAGATGCGTGATCAGGATTGGGGCGGCAAGGCGCCCTTCGATGCCTGGGTCAACGGCCCACTGAACAACGCCAAGCTGCTGCCCTTCGGCCTCTACGACCAGTGGGTGCCGGCGTTCGCGGCGCTGTTTGCCCAGGTTGGCGGCAACTGGCCGGCCTTCTATGCGCGGGTGGAAAAGCTCGGGGCGCTGCCGCCAACGGAGCGCAAGGCGGCGCTTGAGAAGTTGAAGGCGGGGGAGTTCGTCAGTTTCCGGTGAGTCCTCCGGCGGGTGGGTTCGCGAGCAAGCTCGCTCCTACAGGTCAGGGCGAGGCAGCTCTTCGTAGGAGCGAGCTTGCTCGCGAACCGCCCAGCGCCGGTGTCCCCTTGCAGGGTGCGCTGCTACAGGTTGCAGACCGTCACTCCGCCCGATCCGGACTATGCAGCGGCAAGTCCAGCTGCACGCGGCGGCGCAGCCAGGGGCTGGGCCGGTAGCGCGCCTCGCCGTAGCAGGCTTGCAGCCCTTGCAGGATGGTGAGGATGCGCGCCGCGCCGTAGTGCTCGCCGAAGGCCAGCGGGCCCAGGGGATAACCCAGCGCCAGTTGCACCGCGCGGTCCAGTGTCACCGGGGTGGCGATGCCGCGCTGGGTGATCTCGCAACCCAGGTTGACGATCCCGGCGACCACCCGCTGGCTGATGAAGCCAGGCGAATCGTTGATCACTTCCACCGGCACGCCGTCGCTGCCCAGCGCCTGGCGCGCCTGGGCTTCGAGCTTGGGGTCGAGCGCCGGCTGGCGCATCAGCACACGGCGGCGGTCCAGTTCGGTGAAGGTCTCCAGCGCCAGGCTGCGCTCCGGCGGCAGGCCGAGGGCGTCGATGCGCGTGCTGGCGTCCGTCCCCAGCGGGGTGACCAGGCAGATGGCCCGTGATGACGGCGCTTCGCTGGTCTCCAGCACCACGCCGCCGAGGGTAAGGATCGCCGCCACGCGGTGGCGCAATTCCGGATCCTGGCTGTCGAGCCAGTAAGGGCGATTGAGCAGCACGGCCTCGTGCTGCTCCTCGGGTTCGCGCACGGGTTGGCCGTCGCGGTAGTGGTAGAAGCCCTCGCCACTCTTGCGCCCCAGCAGGCCGCCGGCGACGCGCTGCGCGGCCAGCGGCGAGGGGGTATAGCGCGGGTCCTGGTAGAACTGCTGGTAGAGCGATTCCATCACCGCCTGGGAAACATCCAGGCCGGTCAGGTCGAGCAGCTCGAAGGGCCCCATGCGAAAGCCCACGCCGTCGCGCAGGATGCGGTCGATCTGCGCCGGGCTGGCGATGCCCTCGCCGAGGATGCGCAGCGCTTCGGTGCTGAACGCGCGGCCGGCGTGGTTGACGATGAAGCCGGGGCTGTCCGGCGAAACCGCCGGGTAATGCCCGGCCTGCTCCGCCAGCCGGCTCAGGCGGCGCACCACCGACTCGCTGGTGCGCTGGCCGCGCACGACCTCGACGATGCGCATCAGCGTCACCGGGTTGAAGAAATGGAAGCCGGCGACGCGTTCCGGGCGCTGGCAGCGCGCGGCGATACGGGTGACCGAGAGCGATGAGGTGTTGCTCGCCAGCACGGCGTCCGGCGCCACGCGTTTTTCCAGCTCGGCGAGCAGCGCCTGCTTGGCGCCGAGGTCCTCGATGATGGCTTCGATCAGCAGGTCGCAGTCGGCCAGTTCGTCGAGGCTGTGAGTCGGCAGCAGGCGTTGCATCGTCGCGCCGAGTGCGTCAGGGCTGAGCTTGCCCTTGGCCACCGAACGCTCCAGCAGTTCGCGGTTGAAGGCCAGGGCCTGCTCCACGGTCTGCGGGTTGCTGTCGTACAGCCGCACCGGCAGGCCGGCACTGGCGAACAGCTGGGCGATGCCGCGGCCCATGGCTCCGGCGCCGATCACGCCGATACGGTGGAAGGACTCGGTCATGCTGCGGCTCTCGTCGTGCGCACCTGCATCAACCATAGACGTTGTGCTCACACGGTGGCCCTTTTCGCCAGCTCCAGATCGCGCAGCTGACGGCGCAGCAGTTTGCCGACGCTGGTCTTGGGCAGCTCGTCGAGCACCTCGACGAAGCTCGGCACCTTGTAGCCGGTGAGGTGCTCGCGGCAATGGGCGATGATCTGCGCCGGCGCCAGGGACTCGTCCCTGAGGCTGACGAACAGCTTCACCGACTCGCCCTTGCGTGCGTCCGGCACGCCGATGGCCACGCACTCGCGCACGCCGGGGTGGCGCATCACCGCGTCTTCCACCTCGTTGGGAAACACGTTGAAACCCGAGACCAGGATCATGTCCTTCTTGCGGTCGACGATTTTCAGCATGCCGTCGGCATCCAGCTCGGCGATGTCGCCGGTCTTCAGCCAGCCATCGGCGGTCAGCACCTGGGCGCTCTCCTCCGGGCGCTGCCAGTAGCCCTGCATCACCTGCGGGCCGCGCAGCCAAAGCTCGCCGGGCTGGTCGGGGGCGGTGTCGTTGCCCTCCTCGTCCACCGTACGCAGCTCGGTATCCACCAGCGCCTGGCCGACGTAGCCCTCACGGTACGGGCTCAGCAGCGTGCCGGTGGAAACCACGGGCGATGCCTCGGTGAGGCCGAAGCCCTCGCGCACCGGCGCACCGGTCAGCGCTTCCCAGCGCCGGCCCACTTCGCGGTTCAGCGGCGCACCGCCGGAGGTCACCCACTTCAGGTGGCTGAAGTCGATGCCGGGAAAGTCCGGGTGATTCATCAGGCCGACGAACAGGGTGTTGATCCCGCTCATCAGGGTGAAGGGATAGCGGCGCATCGCGCCGATGATCTCGTCGAGGTTGCGGCCGTCGCGGATGAACACCGTGTGCAGGCCCATGCCCACCGAGGACAGGCAATTCGTCGCGAAGGCCATGATGTGGTAGAGCGGCAGCGGCGCGATGCGCACGTCGGTGGCCGGGTCCAGCAGGCCGGGACGCAGGAACAGCTCCAGGGTCTGGATGACGTTGGCGATCAGGCTGCGGTGGCTGAGCATCGCGCCCTTGGATACCCCTGTGGTGCCGCCGGTGTACTGCAGCAGGGCGAGGCGATCCAGGCCCGGCTCGGCGTCCACCGGCGGCGCCTCGGCGCCCAGGCGCAGGGCCTGCTGGAAGCGGGTGCAGTCCGCCTCGTCGCTATCGAAATGCGGGTGTTCAATATCGTCGATCGAGGTCAGCAGCACCTGCCGCACATCGGTCTGTGCCTGCACACCGCGCAGCAGAGGCAGCAGGCGGTCGAGCAACAACACGGCGCAGGCGCCGGAGTCGGCCAGCTGGTGGCGCAACTCGCTGGCGGTGTACTGCGGATTGGTGTTCACCAGCACTACCCCGGCCTTCAGCGCGCCGAAGGTGGCGATGGGGTATTGCAGGGAATTGGGCAGCATCAGCGCCAGGCGCTCGCCCGGTTGCAGGCCGGCGTGGTGGCGCAGGTAGCGGGCGAAGGTGTCGGCCTGGCGTTCCAGCTCGGCGAAGCTCAGGTGGCTGTCGCCGCAGGAGAACGCGAGGCGCTCGGGGAATTCGCGGCAGGCGTCGCGCAGCAGGTCGTGGAGGTTCTGGTAGTCGTGACGGGCGATCTCGCGGGCCACGTGACCTGAGGGTTGAGCAGACATCGACTTCTCCGTTCTTTCTCGAGCCTGTGTTGGCCCTGGATTCGAATTGTTGTTCTGCACAGCGAAACATCGTGTCGAAATCGATGGTATGCGATAGGCTAGCCCGACGCAACGAGTACACGCGGACCGCTGCGTGGCGACGGGGCGATCTGCTATCGTTCGCCCGCGCCGCGCGTGGCGCCGCAACAGCAATCCCCCCCGCCGAGGCCCCATGAGCGACGACGTCGAAGACAGCAGCAACCCCAAGGACCGCAAGTACGTCGAGGCGCTCGCCCGCGGACTGGACGTGCTGCGCGCCTTCACCCACGGTTCGGTGGTGCTCGGCAACCAGGAAATCTCGCGGATCACCGGCCTGCCCAAGGCGACGGTTTCACGCATGACCTATACCCTGACCCAGCTGGGCTACCTCTGCTATTCGCAGCAGCACGAGAAGTACCAGCTGGATTCCGGCGTGCTGGCGCTGGGTTACGCCTATGTCTCCAACCTGCGCGTCCGCCAGTTGGCCAAGCCGTACATGGACGCCTTCGCCCGCCGTACCAACACCACGGTCGGCCTCACCTGCCGCGACTGGCTGTCGATGATCTACGTGGAAAACTGCCGCCCGCCGGAAGCCACTTCCCTGCGTATGGACGCGGGCGTGCGCCTGCCGCTGGCGACCACCGCCGCCGGCCGCGCCTACCTGGCTGCGACTCCGCAGCAGGAGCGCGAGCACTTGCTGTCGGCTCTGCAGGAACGGCATGAGGGGGATTGGGCGGTGATGCGCGCTTCGTTGGACGCCTCTTTCGAAGAGTACGACGAGCACGGCTTCTGCCTGTCCCTTGGCGACTGGGACCGCAACGTGCGCGCTGCCGGTGTGCCGTTGCGCCTGGCCGACGGCGGGCTGATGGCGCTGACCTGCGGAGCACCGTCGTTCCAGTTGAGCGAGGAGACGCTGCGCGGGTCGCTGGCCCATGAGCTGGAAATCCTGGCGCGGGATATCGAGAGCCTTGGGGCCTGAGCCCTGGCAGGGAGAACCGCTTTCGTAGGAGCGGAGCTTCTCCGCGAAATCCATCGCGGCTCACTCGGTGTCCTATGTGAACGCCTGCCTCATGCACCCGTGTAGGAGCGGACTTTGTCCGCGATGTGTCTGCCTCACCCCTTGTTTCCCGCGTCGCTTCGGCGTGCGCTGATAGATTTTGTTTCGCCCCCTCGGGCGACCCACTTTGGAGAGACCCAAAGTGGGCAAAGGTCTTGCCCCTCCATCCGGTTTTTCGCCTAGGCGAAAAATTCCCTCGTCGAATCGAAGTTTCAGGGGCACGAACCAGGCGTCCCCCCACGAAGGGCCATCCCTGGCCCATCGTGGCTCTCGCAGCATCCATGCCGCTCAACCCCTGAAACTCCGATTCCACTCGGCCTCCTGAAAGGGGCGCTCCGGAGTGCACGGATGTTTCTCTGGAAATAGAAGCCAGAGCTCGAACCGGATCGCCGTGCATGCTTTTCCTGTAGGAGCGAGTTCGCGAACCGCCCAGCACCGGAGCCATCGGCGAATCCCCGTTCGCGAGCAAGCTCGCTCCTACAAGGGCCGGCAAGCGCCTCAGGCCACGTCCATCAACCCCGCATACACCTTCAGGTGATGATCGTCGTCCCCTAACTGATGGCTGAGCATCACCAGCCGCTTGGCGTGGTGCGCCAGCACGTATTCCCAGGTCATGCCGATGCCGCCGTGCAGCTGGATCGCCTGTTCGGCCACGTAGCGCGCGGCGCGGGTGACGATGAACTTGGCGGCCGCCAGGGTGCGGCTGCGTTCGGCGCTGTCGGGCTGGTCGGCGACGCAGGCGGCGAGGATCGCCATGCTGGTGGCCTGCTCCAGTTCGCTGCGCATGTCCACCATGCGGTGCTGCAGTACCTGGAACTTGCCGATGGGGAGGCCGAATTGCTTGCGCGTCTTCAGGTAGTCCAGGGTCAGTGCGCAGGCTTCCTGCAGGCTGCCGAGGGCTTCGGCGCACTGCGCGGCGATGGCGCGGCCCTGTTGGTAACGCAGGGCCGGAAGGGCTTCGCCCGGCGTGCCGATAGCCTCGCCAACGGCACCGTCGAGGAACAGCTCGCAGGCGCGCTGGCCGTCCACTGTCGGGTAGTCGCGGCGGCTGACGCCCGCTTGCTGCGGGGCGATGAGGAACAGGCCGATGCCCGCCTCGTCCCGCGCATTGCCGCTTACGCGAGCCGAAACCAGAATCGCCGTAGCGCTCTGCCCGCCAATCACCACCGCCTTGCGGCCGCTCAGTTTCCAGCTATCGCCGGCCTGCTCCGCGCGGGTCTGCACGTCGTGCAGCTGGTAATGGCTCTGCGGTTCTTCCAGGGCCACTGCGAGTTGCACCTCGCCGCTGGCGATGCGCGGCAGCCAATGATCCTTCTGCGCATCATTGCCCAGCTGGGCGATCAGCCCGCCGGCGTGCACCACCGATTGCAGGTACGGCTCCAGGCAAAGACCACGGCCCAGCTCGGTAAGTACCAGCATGCTTTCGACACCACTGCCGAAGCCGCCGTACGCCTCGGGTAGTGACACCGAGGTCAGCCCCAGCTCGCCGAGCTGGCGCCAGAAGTCGGCGCCGTAGCCCAGTTCGCTCTTGCTGAATCCGTCGCGCTTGTCGAACGGATAGGCGTCGCGAACCAGGCGCGCCGCGGTGTCCTGCAGCATCTGCTGCTCTTCGCTCAGTTTGAAGTCCATGGTCAGCCCCTCACAGCTCGAGAATCATCTTGGAGACGATGTTCTTCTGGATTTCGTTGGAGCCGCCGAAGATCGACAGCTTGCGCAGGTTGAAGTACTGGCTGGCCGGCGCCGCCGAGTAGTCCGCGTGCAGCGGTTCGGCGCCCAGCGCGAATTCGTCTTCGATGAAGGGCAGCGCATAGGGACCGAGCACCTTGCGCAGCAGGTGGCTGATCGCCTGGCGGATCTCCGTGCCCTTCACTTTCAGGATCGAGCTTTCCGCCCCCGGCACACCGCCTTCGCGGGCAGCGGCAAGGATGCGCAGGGTGCTCATCTCGATGGCCATCAGCTGCATTTCCACCTCCGCCACCTGGGCGCGGAACAGCGGGTCTTCGAGCATCGGCTTGCCGTCGCACAACTCGCGGCTGGCGACCTGCTTGAGGTGCGCGAGCACCGCCTTGGATGCGCCGATGCCGGCGAGGCCGGTGCGCTCGTAGGTCAGCAGGTACTTGGCGCAGGTCCAGCCTTCGTTCTCGCGGCCGACGAGGTTTTCCACCGGCACGCGCACGTTGTCGAAGAAGACTTCGTTGACCTCGTGCTCGCCATCCAGGGTGATGATCGGGCGCACCGTGATGCCAGGGGATTTCATGTCGATCAGCAGGAAGCTGATGCCCCGCTGCTGCTGCGCTTCGGGGTCGGTGCGCACCAGGCAGAAGATCCAGTCGGCGTGCTGGCCGAGGGTGGTCCAGGTCTTCTGGCCGTTCACCACGTAGTGGTCGCCGTCGCGCACCGCGCGGGTCTTCAGCGAAGCGAGGTCGGAACCGGCGCCCGGCTCGGAATAGCCCTGGCACCACCAGTCGGTGCCGTCGAGGATGCGCGGCAGGTAGTGCGCCTGCTGCTCGGGCGTGCCGAACCTGATGATCACCGGGGCGACCATGTTGACGCCGAAGGGGATGGTGCGCGGCGCGCCGAACGCGGCGCATTCCTCTTCGAAGATGTGCTTCTGCACGGCGTTCCAACCGGTGCCGCCGAACGCCTCCGGCCAGTGCGTGGCGTACCAGCCCTGCTCGGCGAGCACGCGCTGCCAGCGCTGGTGGTCGCCCTTGTTCAGGTGCTTGCCCAGGCGCACCTTGGTCGCGATGTCCTTGGGCAGCTTGGTTGCCAGGAAGTGGCGTACGTCGTCGCGGAACGCCAGTTCTTCAGGGGTGAAATGGATATCCATGGCGGGTCCTCTACAGATCGGCGAAGCGGCGGCCTTCGGCCACCAGGCGTTCGAGCAGCGGTGCGGGCTTCCACCACGCGCCCAGGCGCTGGTGGAACTCGCGGATTCGTTCGAGTACGTGCGCAAGGCCCACGCTGTCGGCATGGAACAGCGGGCCGCCGCGCCACGCGGGGAAGCCGTAGCCGTTGACGAATATCACGTCGACGTCACTGGCGCGCTGGGCGATGCCTTCGTCGAGGATGTTGGCGGCCTCGTTGACCAGTGAGTAGATGCAACGCTCGACGATCTCCTCATCGCTGACCGGCGCGCGGGTAATGCCGCGTTCGGCGGCGGCCTGCTCCAGCATGGCCGGCAGCGCCGGGTTGTCCTGTGGGGCGCGGCCGCCTTCGGCGTAGCGGTAGAAGCCGGTGCCGGTCTTCTGCCCGAGCATGCCGGCGGCGATCAGGTGATCGAGCACGGTGGGCAGCGTCTGGCCGGGCTTGAGGTTCGGCCGCTGGCGCGAGCGGATTGCGTGACTGATGTCCAGGCCGGACAGGTCGCGCACTGCCAATGGCCCCATGGCCATGCCGAAGCTGCGTAGCGCGCGGTCCACCTGCGCCGGTGTGGCGCCCTCCTCCAGCAGGAACTCGGCCTGACGGCCGTACTGGAAGATCATGCGGTTGCCGACGAAGCCATCGCACACGCCGACCACCACCGAAACCTTCTTCAGGCGCTTGCCCAATTGCATGGCGGTGGCCAGCACGACGTCCGAGGTGGCCTTGCCGCGCACCACTTCGAGCAGGCGCATGACGTTGGCCGGGCTGAAGAAGTGCAGGCCGACCACGTCCTGCGGACGCTCGGTGAAGGCGGCGATTTCATCGAGGTCCAGCGAGGAGGTATTGCTGGCGAGGATCGCGCCGGGTTTGCATGCGGCGTCCAGTCGCTCGAAGACCTGGCGCTTCACGTCCAGGCTTTCGAATACCGCTTCGACCACCACGTCCGCATCGCCCAGTGCAGCGTAATCGAGCACGCCGCTGATCAGGCCCATGCGCCGTTCCAGCTCGTCGGCGCTCAGGCTGCCGCGCGCCACGCTGGCGGCATAGGTGCTGCGGGCGCGGTCGAGGCCGCGTTGCAGGGCTTCGTCGTTCACCTCCAGCAGCTTGACCGGAATGCCGGCGTTGGCGAAGCACAGGACGATGCCGACGCCCATGGTGCCGCCACCGATGACGGCGGCGCTGCGCACTTCGCGCAGCCGGGTATCACTGGCGAGGCCGTCGACCTTGGCCGCCTCGCGCTCGGCGAAGAAAGCGTGGATCTGCGCGGCGCGTTGTGGCGACTCCATGCACTGCATGAACAACTCGCGCTCGCGCACCAGGCCTTCACGCAGCGGCAGCTGGGTGGCGGCTTCCACGGCGTCGATGCAGCGCTGCGGCGCGAACTGGCCGGGCAGGCGCTTCTGCACTTCGCCGCGCTTGTGGGCGATCAGCTCGGCCAGGCCGCTTTCCTGTACGCGCCCGTTGCATTCGCCGGTGCGGCGCGGACCCCTGCCGTCCGCCAGTAGGCGCTGGGCGTAGGCGAGCCCGGCTTCGATCAGGTCGCCGTCGAACAACTCATCGACGACGGTGAATTCGAGGGCTTCCGGCGCACGGATCGGCGTGCCGGAGACGATCATGTCCAGGGCCTTCTCGACGCCGGCCAGGCGCGGCAGGCGCTGGGTGCCTCCGGCGCCGGGCAGCAGGCCGAGCTTCACTTCCGGCAGGCCGACCTGGGCGTCACGCCGGGCGATGCGGTAATGGCAGGCCAGGGCGACTTCCAGCCCGCCGCCCAGGGCGGTGCCGTGGATCACGGCGACGCTGGGTTTGCTGGTGCCTTCGAGGATATCGACCACGTCAGGCAGGGAGGGCGCTTGCGGCGGCTTGCCGAACTCGCGGATATCGGCGCCGGCCATGAACGTGCGTCCGGCACACACCAGCACCACCGCGCGCACCTGCGGATCGGCCTCGGCCTCGGCCTGCTGGAAGGCGGCGAGCAGGCCAGCACGGACGGCATGTCCGAGGGCGTTCACCGGTGGGTTGTCGACCGTCACCAGGGCAATCTCGCCCCGGCGTTCGAGCTGTACCGCTTCTGACATGCTGTGCTCCGTTTAGATTTGTTTTAACGGAATGATGTTTCGCTGTGCAGAATACGATGTCGTTTTTTTCTTGTCGAGTAGAGAGATAGGGTAAGGCTGTCGTCAGAGCGGGCTTGCTCGCGAAGCGCTCAGCCTCTGAAATTCCGGTGAATTCGTTCGCGAGCAAGCTCGCTTCTACAGAGAGAAATCATCTGGCGGGGAGTTGGGTGCTGCCGGCGACCAGCAGGTCTCCATGCAGCTCGCAGTAGCATTCATCGTTCCAGCCGTAGTGCGGGTCGCTGCAGATCGAGTGACGTACGGGGCCGGATTCGCCCGGTTTGCGTGTCTTCAGGCTGTCGCGAAGGGCCGCGTAGATCGAGCCGGGCTGCGGCCAGTCGGTGCGCACGGGGCCTTCGCCCAGTTTGTTGCCGGCGCGCAGTTCGGCCCGCAGGATGGCGTCGAGTTCCGGGCAGAGCTGGGCGATGGGCTGGCGTTTCATGGGATTCCTTCCTGGCGTGGGATCGGTGGTAGCGTCGGGCATTATCCGCTGTTTTCCAGCGCCGCTTGGCCGCCTGGAAAGATCCCTTCATTCGTCTGGTGAATGGGGTTTGGCCGGCACGCCGGCCTTGGCATAGTGAAGCTCACCTTCCGCTGGAGTACGCGCCATGAACGAGTTCGAACACCGGTTGCTGGCGGTCAACGGCATCCAGCTCAGCCTCTACAGTTGCGGGCCGGCGAACGGCAAGCCGGTGTGGCTGCTGCACGGCTTTCCCGAGTGCTGGCATTCCTGGCAGCACCAGATGCGCGCCCTCGCCGCCTCCGGCTATCGCGTGCTCGTCCCGGAAATGCGCGGCTATGGCCAGACCAGTGCGCCACAGGAAGTGGACGCCTACGACGTGCTGACGCTGTGTGGGGACATCCAGGGCGCCATGGATGCGCTGGGGCACGAGCGCGTCGCGATGGTCGGGCATGACTGGGGCGCACCGGTGGCGTGGCATCTGGCGTTGCTGGAACCGCAGCGCGTGGCGGTGCTGGCAACGCTCTCGGTACCCTTCGCCGGCCGTGCGAAGCGCCCGCCGGTGGAGATCATGCGCGAGGTATTCGCCGGCAAGTTCTTCTACATCCTCTACTTCCAGCGGCCTGGCCGCGCCGAGGCCGAGCTGGATGCGGACATCGCGTTGAGCCTGCGCCACTTCCTGTGCGACAACGTGCGCCTGGCGCCGGATCAGTCCCCGGACGGTCGATTGTTCGACGGCCTGCCACCGCCGCCGGCGTACCCGGACTGGTGCAGTGCCCAGGACTTCCAGTGGTACGTGCGTACCTTCGCCGGCCGTGGCTTCCATGGTGCGCTGAACTGGTACCGCAACTTCGAGCGCAGCTGGCAGCGCACCGAGCCGCTGGCCGGGCGCAAGGTCGAGCAACCGACGCTGTTCCTCATCGGCGACCGTGACCCGGTCGGCCGTTTCGAGGCCTACACCGTGCAGCGCATGCCCGAGCATGTGCCCACCCTTGAACAGCATGTGCTCGAGCACTGCGGCCACTGGATCCAGAACCAGCAGCCGGAGCGGGTCAACGCGTTGCTGGGGGATTTCCTTGGCCGGCATTATCCGGTCTGAATCACGCTTCGCGGCGCATACCGATGTGCGGGATGTCGTCTTCCAGATAGACCTCGGTCACCGGCGAGAAGCCATAACGACTGTAGTAGCCCTGCAGGTGGGCCTGGGCCGAGAGGTACACCGGCAGCCCCGGCCAGCGCTGGGCGATGGCCTGCAGCGCCTGCTCCATGAGCTGGTGGCCCAGGCCGGTACCGCGGCCTCGTGGGGCGATCAGCACGCGGCCGATCACCACGTCGCCGTCGTGGCGTTGCGGGTCCAGCAGGCGCAGGTAGCCGATCAGCTGGTCGCCTTCTTCCACCATCAGGTGGCAGGTGTCGCCGACCAGGTCCAGTCCATCGACTTCCTGGTAGGGGCATTTCTGCTCCACCACGAAGACTTCGGTGCGCAGTTGCAGGATGGCGTAGAGCTCTTCCTTGGTCAGGTCGCGGTGGTGCTTGCAGGTCCAGTTCAGGGCCATGTGATGTTCACTCCGATCATCCAGACGTCTTCAGGGCAGCATGTTATCGCGCCTCAAACCGGCGCGTGGAAGCGCAGCGTGGTCGAGCCGCCCAGATGCCGGCGCAGCGCTTCGATGGCGACCTTCACCTTGGCCGGCTGGGCATCGCGGCGCGGGGTGACGGCATAGATGCCGAACGGCGGCAGTGTCCATTCCGGCAGCAGCCGCACCAGCCTGCCCTCCTCCAGCGCCTCGCGGACTTCCGGCTCCGGCTGGGCGGAAACGCCAAGGCCGTCGAGGGTGAACTGGCGCAGGGCGATCATGCTGTTGGCGGCGACTCTCGCTTCGAGCCGAAGCTTGCAGCTCTCCCCGCCCGGCCCGCTGAAATTCAGGTAGCCCTGGTGTGCCATGGTGTTCAGGGCGAGCCAGTCGACGGCTTGCAACTGCCGCGGATGGTCAATGACCGGTAATCGTCGCAGGTAGCCAGGTGCAGCGCAGATGACGTTGTTCCACTCGGCCAGGTGCCGCGCCACCAGGCTGGAGTCGGACAGGCTGCCTACGCGGATGGCGAGGTCGATGCGCTGCTCGATCATGTCGATCTGTTCATCGTGGAAGAACAGCTGCAGGCGCAGCTGGCGGTGGCTTTCCAGCAGCGGGCGCAGCGCCTCGGTGATCAGCTTGCCGGAGAACCCCACTGGCGCCGCCAGGCGCAATTCCCCCACCGGCGCTTCGCGCCATTCGCCCAGGCGCTGCTCCGCTTCCTCGGCGATAGCCAGCATCTGCGCGCAACTGCGATAGAAGGCTTCGCCGGCTTCGGTCAGCGTCAGCTTGCGGGTTGTGCGGTGCAGCAGCGTGACCTGGGCATGCGCTTCGAGCTTGCGGATCTGCTGGCTGATTGCCGAAGGCGTCATGCCCAACGCCTCGGCCGCCGCGGCCATGGAACCGCGAGCCACCACGGTGGCGAACACTGCCATGCCGCGAAGGTTGTCCATTGTGAAGCTCCGCTAAAGAGTGAAAGGCAAAATAGCGGGTTTTTTCCTTTATTGCCGGCGCCTAGGATGTCAGCTCCAGAAAATGGAGAAGAGAAAGATGCCTTCGAGCCGCGCCCACGTCCCGACCCCCGATGCCGCGCGCTATCTCAAGCGCCTGTGCAACCACTTTGCCCACAAGCTGCCGGTCGAACTGACCGACGACCATGGCTTACTGCCCTTCGATTTCGGCACCTGCCGCCTGCACGCCACGCCATCAGCGCTGCTGATGGATGCCGAGTCCGCTGATGCGGAAAGCCTCGAGCGTCTGCAGAACGTGGTGGTCAGCCATCTCGACCGTTTTGCCTGGAAAGAAGGCCAACTGCCGGTGAACTGGCAAGTCGCCTGATAGCGCTGGCGGAGAAAACGCGAAAACGAAAAACCCGGTCAAGGCCGGGTTTTTTATTGCCTGAAAAAAGCCAAGCGTCGCTCAGGCCTCGTGACCATTGGTTAATAACTGGTCATTAAAAGTCCACAATACATTTTGAGTCCGTACAGCGAACAGATTACTGAGTTTAGATCATTTGTACGTTTTTCGTACAAATCCGAAAGTCAATAGATTGAAACATCTTGTAACCGTGTGGCCACTTTTACCCCGAGTTATCCACACGGTCGATGCGCAAAATCTGTACAGAACGCCCTTTCAGCCGGAAAGCGGCCTGGTACGGCCAGCGCTCCACCGGTAGCTCGCGCACGCCGGGTACCTCGCTGGGCACGCCGCTGCTGCTCTTCTCCAGGTTCGCCAGTGGGCGCACCTGCTCGACGATGTCCTGGATGGCGCGCAGCGCCTTTTCCGGGCCGATCAGCACGACGTAGTGGTCGTAGATGGCGTCCAGGTCTGCTGCGGCCTTGTGCGTCCATTGCAGGCTCATGCCAGCGCCCACTTGGCTTCGATGACTGCGTGATCCAGCAGGTGGCCGGCATCGGCGTCCGCCACTCCTTCATCGATTGCCGCTACGTGCCAGCTCTGGCGCTCCAGGTACTGCGCCAGCGCCTGGCGCAGGTGGTAGGGCCGGTCCCGGTGGGTGGCGCGAGCCAGTTGGTCCAGCGCCGCCACGAGGGCGTCATCGGCGCGGAACGAAACAACAGTGGTCACTTTTTGAACAGCTCCGTTTACGCTGTATACAGAGTAGACAACGATAACATACGTATACGAATCAATCACTTGGCGAGGACGAAGTTTTTCCCGAAACAGCCGTACAAGGCCGCAACCCGTGCCGCCGCGGCGTTGGTGGTGACTTTCGTGGGAGCGAAAGCTGGCTTGCGAACTTGGGGATTTGATCGAGGACGGGGGCATTCGAAGCTGGCGAGGCGCTGACTGATTACCTCAATACAAGGAACCGACAATGCCCAAGGATTTCCCGCAGCCCCTGGATGCTGCGCAGGTACCGCGTTTCGCCGGTATCCCCAGCTTCATGCGCCTGCCCATTTTCGAAGATCCGGCACAGTTGGATATCGCCCTGCTCGGCGTGCCCTGGGATGGCGGCACCACCAATCGCGCCGGTGCCCGGCATGGCCCGCGCGAGGTGCGCAACCAGTCGAGCCTGATGCGCAAGGTGCACCATGTCAGCCACATCGCCCCCTACGACCTGCTGCGTATCGGCGACATCGGTGACGCCCCGGTGAACCCAATCGACCTGCTGGACTCGCTCAGGCAGATCGAGGGCTACTACCGGCGCATCCACGCCGCGGGCACCATCCCGCTGTCGGTGGGGGGCGACCACCTGGTCACCCTGCCGATCTTCCGCGCGCTGGCCGCCGAGCGGCCCGTCGGCATGGTGCATTTCGACGCCCATTCCGACACCAACGACCGCTACTTCGGCGACAACCCCTACACCCACGGCACGCCCTTCCGCCGCGCCATCGAGGAAGGCCTGCTGGACCCGAAGCGCACCGTGCAGATCGGCATTCGCGGCTCGATCTATGATGCCGATGACGAGGCCTTCGCTCAGGAGTGCGGCATCCGTGTGATCCACATGGAAGAGTTCGCCGACCTGGGCGTCGCCGCTACCCTGGCCGAAGTGCGCCGGGTGGTGGGGCAGGAGCCGACCTATGTGACCTTTGACGTCGACGTGCTCGATCCGGCTTACGCGCCCGGTACCGGCACGCCGGAGATCGGCGGCATGACGACACTGGAGGCGCAGCACCTGATCCGCGGACTGCAGGGGCTGAACCTGATCGGCGCCGACGTGGTGGAGGTGTCGCCGCCGTTCGACCAGGGCGGGGCGACCGCGCTGGTGGGCGCCACCCTGATGTTCGAGCTGCTCTGCGTCCTGGCCGATTCGGTCGCCGCGCGCCGCTGACTGCCCTGGGGGTTCACGGAGCGGCGCGCTCGGGGCTATAACGAAAGACCTGCGCCTGTCGCCACGAGAACTCCCATGCTGGGCAATCTTTCCGATATCGACCTGCGCCTGCTGCGCACCTTCTGCACCATAGTCGAAGCGGGCGGCTTCACCGCCGCACAGGTGCGCCTGAACACCAGCCTGTCGCGGCTGAGCGTCCTGGTGCGCGACCTCGAACTGCGCCTGGGCTATTCGCTCTGCCGCCGCGGCAGCAGCGGCTTCCAGCTCACCGAGGAAGGGCAGCAGCTGTACGAAGCGGCGCTCGGGTTGTTCGCCGATATCGGCCGCTTCCGCGAACAGGTGACGGGCCTGGGCGGCCGCGACCGCGAAGTGCTGCACCTGGGCTGCGTCGATGGCGTGCTCGGCCAGCAGTGCTGGCCGCTGCCCCTGGCGATCCGGCTGTTCCGCGAGCGCTTTCCGCGGGTCCGCCTGAACCTGCACACCCAGCGCCCGGACGAGCTGGAAAACGCCGTGCTGGAGGAGCGCCTGCAGCTGGCCGTCGGCGCCTTCCACCATCGGCTGTCGGGACTGCGTTATCAGCCGCTGTTCCGTGAGGAGCAGAATCTCTATTGCGCCCCGGGGCATCCGTTCTTCGATTGCGCGCAGGACGAACCTTCGCTGGATCAAATCGCCGCCGTCGAATACGTCGGGCGCGGCTACATGAACGAAAGCCGCCTGCCGCATGGCCTGGACTTCCGTCGCTCCACCATCGCCTACAGCATGGAAGCCATCGCCAACCTGGTGTTCAGCGGGACCTTCATCGGCTATCTGCCCACCCACTACGCAGCCGGATGGGTCGCACAGGAACGACTGCGGGCGATCCGGCCGGCGCAACTGGCATTTGTCTCGGAATTCCACTGCGTGACCCGGCAGGGGGTGGAGCCGGGGCAAATGCTGCGGACCTTTCTCGCGGCGCTGGAGAGTGCGCAGATCCGGTTGGGCGCCGGAGAGCCGGCGTGACCGACAGCCTGCAGGCCCTGCGTGAGGACGGCTTCGTCCTGCTGCGCGGCCTGCTCAATGCGCAGCAGGTGGCAACGGTCCGCGGATTGATCGATGGGCTTAAGCCAATTCACTGGGACTACGAAGGATTGGTCGATCACTACAAGTGCGTGTTCAACCGCTCGCCGCTCTGGTTGCCCTATCTCGACCCTCCGGGCCTGATCGAACTGGCAGAGGCCGCGTTGGGCGCTGATTGCCACGTGATCGGCCAGACCGCCTGGCGCTGCCACCCCGGCTTCATCGGAGCCGACATGCACCAGGACTACCTGCCGGTCGCGCTGCCGGGGTCTGGTATCGAATTGCCCCTGTTCATCTGCACCGCGCAGGTCTATCTCGATGACATCGACGAAGCGTTGTGCCCCACTTGGGTGATCCCCGGCAGCCACCGCGCGGGGCGCGCGCCTGCCCCCGACGAGCGCGAATGGGCAGGCAGGGTGGCCGAACCGGTACTCTGTAGCGCAGGCGATTGCCTGTTGTTTCGCAGTGACCTGTGGCACGCCGGCAGCCGCAACCTGAGCGAAAGAACGCGTTATCTGCTGCAGGTGCACTATGGCCGCCGGATGGTCGCGCAGAAGTTCTCGCCTTACCTGGACTGGACCTTCAATCCCGAGGTGATCGCCGCCTGCACACCTCGCCAGCGGCGTCTGCTGGGGGACCATGAGGCAGCCGAGTACGACTGAAGGAGAGGTTCAACGATGAGTGCCGTACATACCGGCGGCTGCCATTGCGGCCAATTGCGTTACGAATGCGATGCCGAACTGACGGACGTCGCCCATTGCCATTGCTCGATCTGCCGGCGTACCACCGGCGGCATCGTCACCACCTGGGTCACGGTACCGCTGACGAGCTTCCGCTGGACCCTTGGCACGCCTGCCGAGTACCGCTCTTCACCGCCGTGCGTGCGCTACTTCTGCCGTAACTGTGGCGCCCAGTTGGCCCTGTTCACAGACCAGGCTCCAGAGACGCTGGATGTCACCACCGCGACGCTGGATGAGGTCGCCACGGTGCTGCCGAACCGGCATATCTGGGTGAACAGCCGCCTGCCGTGGATTCACCTGGATGAGCAGTTGGAAGAGGAGTGGGAGGAGCGGCTCTAGGGATCGCGGGTCGTTTCGGTTCTGTTCGCGAGCAAGCTCGCTCCTACAGGTAGCGCATTGTCGCTCTTCTTAGGAGCGAGCTTGCTCGCGAACGGGCTATCCGGCGGCTGTCAGGGCAGCTCGAGCCCGCCCGAAGCCTTGTGCAGCTCGCGCAGGTGCGCGCCGATCTGCTTGGTGTTGGCTTCCAGCGCGGCCAGCTCGTCACGACGCTCCGGAGTGAGCAGGGCGCGGACTTCGCGGTCGAGGTTGTCGCTGAGCTGGCGCAGGCGCTGCTGGCGCTGCTGGGTCTGCTTTTCCAGGGTCGCGGTGTCCGACACCTGGGGCAGGCCGTAGCCGCCGTCGAGCAGCTCGGCCGGGCGGCTGAGGAAGCCGCTGTCGTCGAGGATCTGCTGCAATGTCCTTCCGGCTGCCGCGAGGTCCGGTTTGCTCTTCATGGCGTCCGGGTTGCTCAGGTAGAGGCGCTTGAGTTCGTCCTGGGCCAGCAGCAACTGGCGGCGCAGCGAGGCCTGTTCGAGCAGCAGCAGGGCGGCGCTGGAGCGCAGGTCGGCCTTGTCGAACCACGGGCGGCGGTCGACGGCGGGGAGGGCGAGCCAGTCTTCGACCTTGTCCTGCGGCACGTTCATGCGCTTTTTCAATACGTCGAACATGGCCTGGTAGCGGTCGCGGAAGGAGTCGAAGCGATAGCCCAGGCGCAGCGCTTCCTTGGAATTGTCCAGCACGCTGGCGTCGGCAATGCCCTTGTTCTCCAGCAGGCCGAGCACGCCGTAGGGCGTGATGCTGTCCATGGTCTGCAGGCTCTGGCGCTGGACACCGCTGCGCAGCAGCTTGAGCGTTTCCACCGCGCAGTTGTTGGACAGGAAGTAGTAGTTGCCGTCGTAGCTCCAGTGGCTCTGCGCCGAACGCTCGACCAGGCTGGCGACTTCGTCGCGGTTGAGCCTGAGCGGTATGGACGCGAGGCTGCGCAGCTCGACCTTGGTGTACTCCTCGATGACCTGGGACAGCGGCAGCACGAACAGGCGCGACGGGTAGGCGCCGGTCAGGCCGTCCCAGCTGGAGAGCTGCAGGTCGCCGACGAAGGCTCGATAGGACAGCACCAGGTGTTGGTCCAGGTCCAGCCGGCAGGCCGGGCCACGCGGGCGTCCCGGCGCGCAGACCACCAGGCGCAGCATGGTGTGGCCCCAGCGGCTGGCGATCTCGTTGTTGGCCTCGGCGATCAGGTAGTCGACCTCGTAGACACGCTCAGGGTCCAGGTAACCCAGTGGCTGGCGACCGAAGTCGCGGCCGGCGTTGAGATAGGCGTATTGCGTCGAGCATTCGTCGTGCGGGCGCTCGCCGAAGCGTTCCGCGTAGTAGCGGTACAGCGCCGGGCGACGGCAGGCGAAGCTGCGGTCGAGGAGGAAGTACTCCATGTTCACCGCGACATACTCGCGCGGGTTGGTCAGTTCGTACTTGTCCGGGCTGCGCAGCAGGAAGCGGTTGTGCTGCTCGCGTTCGCCATGCTTGCCCGCGTATTGCGGCCAGCCAGCGAGGTCGAGCAGGCGTGGATCGTCCGAGAGGCTGAAGCGGCGGCCGGTCTGGCCACGGCAATCGTCCGGCGCGCCGACGCGGCTGAGACTCTTGTCGCGCATCGTGCAGCGGCGGATCACCCGGCCTTCGTCGGTATCCCAGAGGCGGGCGCGGTCGTAGAGGTGGGTCAGCTCATGGAGCAGGGTGGCCAGCAATTCGCGGCGCAGGGTGCCGTGGCTGCGGCCGGTCTGCTCGGTGGCGGCGCTGCCGTCGGTGAGCGCGCCGAGATAGCGGGTGTTCAGGGCGATGGCGCCGGGGCGCAGGGTGCGGCCCATGCCGTTGCTGGGCAGGTCGTCGCGCCATTGCACCTGAACGCTGCGGTCCAGGCGCTGCACGAAGCTGGCCGGCAGGGTGTACTGGGCTTCGTCCAACAGTTGCTGGCTGGCCTGGCGCTGGGCGGCGCTCAGGCCGTCGGCGTCCAGCTCCAGGCGGAGCGCGGCTTGGCTGCTGGCGGCGAATAGCAGTGCCAGGGCCGCCAGCCAGCGGCCAGCCCGGAGTCTCACAGAGCGAGGATGGCTTCAGCCAGGTCCTGGTCGGAGGCTTCGCGCGCCTGCGGCACCTGCTCGCGCAGCACCTTGAAGGCGGCTTCGAGCTGGGCGCCACGGATCGCGCCATCGCTGCCGACGTAGCTGGCGGCATCGTCACGGGCTTCGCGGACGACTTTCATGTCACGCACGGAGGTGGTGGTGTCCGAGGTGAAGTCGATGCTGCGGGCGAAGGCGTTGGTGGTGATGTTGAACACGCGGACCACCGATTGGGCCTGGGCGGTGGACGCGCAGGCGGCGAGCAGCAGGCCGAGGATCAGGGGGCTCTTGGAAAGCGAGCTGAGGCGCATGGATGTCTCCGAAAGGGCAGCGGGGGCTGCTCACGACTTATTTGGCAAGAATGGCTTCGGCCAGTTCCCGATCGTTCGCCGCCAGTTCCGGATGCTGCTGGCGCAACCAGTGCAGCGCAGCCTCCAGACGGGCACCGCGCAGGGCTCCATCGGTCGCCACGAACTGCGCCGCGTCGTCGCGGGCGCCGCGCAGCAGTTTGTTATCGAAGGGCGCGCTGGTGACCTGGCTGGTGGCGTAGCTGGTCCCTACCGGGAACTGGGTGGTCTGGTCGAATGCCTGGGCGGGCAGGGAACAGGTCAGTAGCGGCAATAGGAACAGCAGGGTACGCATGGGCTCGGACGATCAGGAAAGCACGGCCGTTAAGGCTAACGGAATGCGCTGTGGAGAGCCAGCGCAGAGCGCCGGGCGGACCGCCCGGCGCGGGAGGGATTCAGCAGCGAAGCTCTCAGATGGTGAGGATTGCCTGGGCCAGCTGCTGGTCATCAGCGGCCAGGGTCGGCAGCTTGCCGCGGATGTGGGCGAGGGCGGCTTCCAGGTGTGCGCCGCGGATCTGGCCTTGGCTGGCAACGAAGGTGGCTGCGTCGTCACGGGCTTCGAGGACGATCTTGTCGTCCTTGAAGGAGTTGCTGATGTCCGAGGTGCCGTCGGAGGTGGCGCCGGTGGCGCGCACCGACAGGTCGGTGGTGTAGACGAAGCTGGTGGCAAAGGCGCCAGTGGCGCAGCCGAGCAGGGCAGCAGCGGCGATCAGGCGAAGGCTGTTCTTCATGGAGTGGCTCCGGATAAGACCAAGTAAATGTGGCCGGGGCGGCCACTCTAACTGTGCTCAGACTAGCCAAGACTGACCGGCGTCACCAGCATTCAGCGCCAGAGTGGTTTCGAGATTTCTCGCATGCGCTCGCTGGGGCTGATGCCCAGGTCGGCAAGCTGCAGGCTGGTGAGCTCGGCGAGCTGGCGGCGCGTGCGGGCGTTCTGGTGCCATTGGCGCAGCAAGCGGGCGATGATTTTTGTGCAGCGGCCAAGGCTTGAGGCGCGGACATACGGTAAAGCTGCGGGTTGGCTTTCCATGACGGGGCATCCTGTTGATCCGACTCATCGATCTTCAGGGTGCGCTTGGATCTGCCGGCCGGTTAGCCACAGCTGGCGGTCTGCTTGACGGTACAGTCGTGGAGCAGGCCGCACTGTCAGGGTTGTTTGGCTTCGGACTGTATTGCTGCGACATCGCCTGCTGCGTTATAGGGTTCCAGTTCGACGCAAATCAGTGACAATTCAGCGCTTCCGTTGCTGCTGGTGCGGATTTCGCTGCCGGGGCAGTCCTGGTTGCATTGGAGTACGCCTTCGACTGTACGCGCCTGGCCGCCTGTGCCGGTCAGATAGCCTTGGGCGAGCGTTGTGCCGGCGGGACTGCCACTGCTGACGATGTCCCATGTACCAACGCGTACCGATGCATCGCCAGGGGCGGCATAGGTGATCCGATAGCGATAGCGGCCTGCCGGGATCAGCGTATAGGGACCGTAGCTGAGGTAACCCGTTGCACCTGCTGGTGCAATGAGGCGGTCATCACGCAATCGACCGATCAGGGTTGGCAGGCGCGATGCCGGCCAACTGCCCCAGCGTTGCGCTTTGAAGTCAGCCGAGCGACATGCCGGGCAGCTTTGAAGCTGCGGAATCACTAGCCGTATGCCGTCGAGTTCACCGGCGATCGCACCATTGCTCAGGGTGCGGGTGGCTTGATCCCAGAGCGCCGCCTCATTGAATACGTAAAGCGCGTCGGCGTCATAGATCCCGTTGGCCACTTGTCTGGCCAGGCGCTCGCGCGCGCGCGCCTGGGCTTGCGCATCGACACGTGCGAAGTTGGCGGAGTTGATCGACATGCCGTGGTGCAGGGCGAAGTCCGATAACGCGATGAAGTGCTCAGGGACGTGGGTAGGAAAAACATACAGGATGCGCTGATAGCGCTTGCCCAGGCTTTCCCACATCGGGGATCGCATTGGGCTGGTCCAGCTGGGCTCCTGGCGGAATAGTTTGCGCATACCCTGCAGCCCGCTGGACAGGTCGTAGAACTGAACGCAGGTGGCAGCCGCCAGTAGGGCAAGGGCGACACGGGGGCGGGTACGGACGCAGATCACCGCAACGGCCGTAACGGCAAGCAAATAGAAAACTGGCCAGAACATACGGCCGGGAGAGCGGAACACCTGATAGAGCCGGTCACCCCAGTCCGGAAGATCAAGCCAGGTGACGACATAGGGACCTACGCTCAGCGTGTTGGTCAGCGAAATCGACAACATCAACAGGCTCATCGCGACCAGCGGCCAGATGAGGAACGCTCGTCCGCTGTGTTCTTCCTGACGATGGGCGACTGCCAGTGCGACGGATATCGCCAGCAGGGCGAGTACTCCAACACCCATATAAGCGAAGCCATCGTGATCAAGAAAGCCGTCCATGCCTTCAGGTCGTTTGAGGGCGGGCAGCAGTCGGGACCAGTCCCCGCGAGAGTCCACCAGAGATAACAGGTTCATTCGTCCATACGGGCCCGGCACCGTCGGAGCGGAGCCGAGTATGAAGTAGCCGATCAGCCACATGAGCAGAATGACCAAGGCGCTGCCGATGAGCCCATGTACCACGCACCGGGCCAGACTCATCTCGCGTTTGACCAAGCGCTGCAGGAGATCTGCACCCCAGATCGCTGCCAGCATCACCAGCAGATACGCGTGAATCAGCGTGGCCAGCGCCAGCAACACCAGCCAGAATTGAGCGCGATAGCGTGGGTCAAAGTAGAGGTAAAGTCCTCCAAGCAGCAGCCATTGCCCGCCCAGCGCCAGGTGGAATGCAAAGCGGATCAGGTACGGGGGCAGCAGCAGTAGCAGTACCGTGCCCAGCGTGAGCAAACGTCTGTCCTGAGTGAATCGCGACAGCACAAGGTAGGAAAAAACGGCCTGCATGGTCAGGCAGAGCAGCACCCACAGCCCGAAGTACTGGAATGTCTGCGGTAGTAAGGGCCCCAGCAGTTTGAACGGTAAGGCGAATAGCGGTAGCGAGTCGGAGAACACGATGGAGCTACCCATCTCCATGCCGTAGCGCGGGTTGGCCCCAAGCGGGAACTGCAGCAGGGGCGTTTCGCGGAAAAACTCCCAGCCCAGCAGGTTGGTCGGTGGATCGAATAGCCCGCGCATGAGCCAGCCGATACTCGAGGGCAGCAGCACCGTCAATCCGCCCAGTGCCACGAATAATCCACCGCCGAGCAGGATCGGAATCCACAGTGATGGACGGACGCTATGGGACGCCAGCATGGCTAGGTGAGCTCCATTTTTATTGTGTGGGGTGATCACTCGTCGCGCCGTCGCTGGAATCCCCACAACCTGCTGGCCAGGAAGGTTATACCTGGCACCACTGCGGCAGAGGCCACTGCTGCAAGGCGAGGAGACAGCCATCCGCTCGCCAGTATCGCGGCAAGCAGCGTGCTATTGATCAGGAAGGCGCTCAGCGATATCAGGAAAAAGCGACGCATCGCCTGCCCTGGCGAGCCGGGAGTGGAAAAGGTCCAGATGTAGTTACCGGTGAAGGAAAGCCCGAACGCGCAGAGGAACGCAATTAGGTTGGCCAGCAGTGCCGGCATTGCCGTGTGGGTGATCAGGCTCCAGACCACGCCAATATGCAGTGCGGTGGCACAGATACCGACGACGCCGAAGCGTGCGGCGATGAGCAGTTCGCGCAGTAGTCGGCGCCTGGCATTCGGCACAGCCTCCGACTGCTTGACGCTCACGGCTTTCTTGCCAGGCAGAAGGCGGTCAGCCCACCAAGCCGATTGAAGCCCAGGGCGGACAGTTCGATGGTCGACAGCGCTTTGAGTGTGCCATTGATCAACGGGCTGTGACGTTTGAGCTGCGATCGTGGTTGGCGCTGCGTCTTGCCGCGGCCGCGTTCGAGAAGCCGAAGGCTTGCGGCAATAGGCAATACCGCGCCGAAGTAATAAGAGCCACGGACAACGTCCAGACCGGCTCGGCGCGCGACCGACTCGATCTCATGCAACCTGTAACGCCGCTTGTGTTCCAGGAAGACATCATGGTCGCTCCAGAGGAACTGGAAGGCGGGTACCGAGATGAGGACATTGGCCCCACTTGGAACCTTGGAGACATAATCCGCCAGTAGGCCCACGTCGTCATCGACGTGTTCCAGCACGTCCATCAGCAGAATAAGGTCGGTGTCGAGTTGTGTTACTGAGCGGCGGAAATGAATCGGCTTGCCACTCACGAGATCGTCGGAATCCTGCCCGTAGCTGATATCCACGCACCAGGCACTACGGGCATCACTCTGCTCGAGCAGCGCTTTGGAAAAGAATCCGGAGCCTGCACCGACGTCGAGGATCGAGGTTGGTCGGATGTCTGCGAGGAATTTCTGCATCGCTGCGCATTTGGAGCGGTAATACCAGTGCTCGCCTATATGCTCGCCCAGGATGTCGGTTTCCTTGAGGTCCATGCTCAGTCCTTGTTCTCATAGATGCGGCGCACCAGATAGACCGGTCTGCGCTTGGATTCGAGATAGGTCCGTCCCAGATATTCGCCCAGGACGCCAATACCAATGAGCTGTAGGCCACCCAGGAATGTCACGGCGACCATGATCGAGGCGTAGCCTGGAACATCGATGCCCGAAAATATGACCTTCAACACGATAAGGGTGGCGAACAGAAACGATCCCAGCGACACCGCAATGCCGAGGTAGGTCCATATCTTCAAGGGGTCGGTGCTGAAACTGGTGATGCCCTCGAGGGCGAAGTTCCAGAGGCGCCAGCCATTGAACTTGCTCGATCCTGCGATACGTTCGGGGCGGTTGTAGTCGATGCAGGTGGTGCGGAACCCTACCCAGGCGAAGAGGCCTTTCATGAACCTGCGAGACTCGGGCAGGTCGTTGAGAGCATCGACCACCTGGCGGTCCATAAGTCGGAAGTCGCCGACGTTCTCAGGAATGGCCGGGTCGGCGATCTTGTTATGGATCCGGTAGAACCAGTTGGCCGAGGCGCGTTTGGCCCACGAGTCGGAGGTGCGATCCACACGTCGTCCTAGAACGACTTCGTAGCCTTCGCGCCACTTTTCGATCATCTCCAGGACCAATTCCGGAGGGTCCTGCAGGTCGACATCGATGGGCACCACGACTTGGCCGGCGGCGCAGCGCAGGCCGGCGCTCAGTGCGGCCTCTTTGCCGAAGTTTCGACTCAGGTCGACCACCTTGATGTTTGGGTTGCGGCGTTGCAGCAGGAGCAGGGTTTCCAGCGTTGCGTCGGTGCTGCCATCGTTGACGAAGATGTACTCCACCTGCACGGTTGCGGAGTCGCTGAACACGCTTTGCACGCGATCTACGAACAGGGCGACGGTCTCGACTTCGTTATAGACGGGCACCACCAGCGACAGCGCCAGAGGATAGTTTTCGAGTGGTCGCCGTTCCCGGTCGATGGGGGGGCTCATCTGCAGTTCACTGGTCATCCCTACCTCTTCTTGTTCTTGCACGGCAGTTGGCTGTCAAACCGCGTGTGGGACCGTGATTATCGAGCGGTGTCTTTTGCCACTGGGCGATCTGCACTGAGCGAAATCGCCTCAAGCTGAACATCACCGCCGTTGCTCAGCAGGCGCAATTCAACCCGTTGCAGCGGATGAATCAAGGCGACTTTACCCACCAGCGAGAGCCTCGCACCTTGCGTACCCATCAGCGGGCCGGATGCGAGAGTAACCTGTTTACCTGAGGGCTCCTGACCCACCAGGTCCCAAGTGCCGACGGTCGTTGTACTCTGGCCCTGGCTGAAATAGTCGATACGGTGTTGATAGACACCCGCCGGAAGCTCGATGTAGGGGCCGAAACTCAGGTACCCAGCCAGGCCCGGTTCCTTGGGAATCAGGCGGTTACCTTGCAGTTTTCCAATGAGCGAAGGCAACTGTGCGGCGCTCCACTGAGCAGAAAAATTTCGCTGCTCCTGACTCAGCGGCGCTCCTACCGCGCTCCAGGCTGAGGCAGCGCGGTCCTTTGCGCAGATCAGATGAACAGTGTCCACCGAGCATTCGCCGGCAGTGATCGCTTGCTGGAAAAGCGGGGGCAGACCCAGTGAGTTGCGCAGAAAACCAGCTCTCACATACAGCTGGCCATTCTCGGCGGGATGCTGGGAAAAGGCGCTCTTCTGTTCGCAGCTCGTCGCTATTCGCGCCGTATAGGCGCTGTTGATCGTCAGGCCGAGATTGGCGGCGATGTACTGATAGCGAACGTAATCCTCCGTGGGCGTATCTCCGCAGCCATAGGCTGGATATATCTGAATGCCCTGCAGGCCTGCCAGCGCCGTGCGCCAGGGCTTCAGGTTCAGGGTTGCGGGAAGTTGACTAACGAACTGCACGCGCTCACGCAGTGGGCGGGTGTCATGCCATTGCAGCAGAAGCGCCACGGTGATGATCGCCAAAATCGGATTGCTTTTGCGTCGGAGCAGCACTGCCAGAACAGCGAAAAGCACGCTGTAGCCAACAAGCCAGAAGAACCGGCCGCTGACACGAAATATGCCAAAGGCACCTTCCAGCCACCGGGGGGCATGCAGTTCCAGCAAAAGGTGCTGGCCCAGGAAGATACGATTGCTGGCGGCGTAGAGTACGAATCCGGCAAGCACCAGCATCAGCGGAGCATGCCTGCGCACTGTGCTCAGCCATTCACCGGCATTCAGCACGAGGGCGATCGGAATAAGCAGCAGAACGCCAGCCCCCAGGTAATTGAAACCTTCGTCCTGCCCGCCGGTAGCATCGATGGGGGCGCAGAACAGTCCGCCGCAGAATGGCGAAAGCAGGTTCAACGAGTAGACGCCAAAGCCTCCGGCGGCCGCTCCCTTTCCGATGAAGTATCCACCTGCGTACAGGATGGCCAGCAGCGCGATGAGCGACGCGCCGACCCAATGCAGCCCCCGCCTGAGCGTCAATCTCGACAGTCGATAAAGACTCAGAAGCGTGGCAATGAAAAGTGGGTAGACCATGGCCAGCAGGTAGGGATGGACCAGCAGCGCACAGCAACTCAGGGCAATCAGGATGAGGCCGGCGCGACGAACGGTCCAGGCGCCATAATAAGCGCGAAAGTATGCCCCTAACGCCAGCAGCAAGAGAGCCTGGGTCATGAGCGCTGTGTGCCCCAGACGATGTGTGAGCGCTGGCCAGGTGAGCGCGAAGGCGGCGGCGAGCAGTGCGCCAGGCAGGTGGCGGATATTCAGTGATCGGATGAGAAATACCGCGGCGATTGCCTGCAACAGGTAGCTGAAGGCATGCCAGAGGCCGAAATAATGGAAGCCATCCGGGAAGAGCGAGCGCAACGGTTTCAGCAATAACGCCAGCAGTGGAATGCTATCGGTGAAGGCAATGCTGGTGCCTTCGGGCGCATTCAGGCGAACCGACTTGAGCAGCGGAAAGTGCCAGTCGTCCTTTTCGAAGAACAACCAGCCCGCTACGTGAGAGGCGGCGTCGCCACCTTCAAAATAGAGGCCATGCCCAACCAAAAAGGACAGCGGGTAAAGGTGCAGCACCAATGCCATGGCCAGCAGCAATCCTGCCAGATAGGCGGGGGCACCGGGCGTGTCATTCCACAGCCACGGGTGCGTGCGAAGGGGCGACAATGCGGGCAGCTTCTCGAACTGGCTCATGTCGCAAGCCTGAGCGGCATGCTGGCAAGGATTGCCCGAGCGCCGAAACCGCAGTCGTGCCGCGTCAATATGAGCGAACGCCCCTGTGCCAGCAGCGACGGGGGAGAGCTCAGCAGCGATAGCAGAAATGGCGGATTGCGCATGGGCGTGGCCGATCTGAAAACCCGGTCGGCTAGGCTATCGGAATGCAGGATCATGAGCCAGCGTCGAGTGCCGGCGCGACCTTCCCGCGGGGTGCGTGGACAATCGAGCGGGTTGGGGCCGCCAATCGCACGAGACTGGCGCCTGGTCCTCTGGGGGAAGACGCGCAGTCTGGCGGCCATGCTGCCGGTTTCCGAAAACGACCGTTCAGTCAGGAATAGAGCGATTGCGCTTGGCCAGTTCCACGTGTTTGGCAACTGTACGGACGGGTTATCGCCTGAGGTGTACTCAATGTCTGCAGATGCTTGCCAGCGCCTCGAAGAACTGGTGCTATGCATGCCTTCCTTGAAAAGCGCACCGGTCAAGCCGGTCGTGTCATAACAAAAAACAGCGCGGGAACGGGGCCTGCGTCCGCATGATGGATCTGCTTATTCTCATTGGCTCGAAAATCAGCCAGGACACCATCCATAGCTCGCTGGGCAAGCCGGAATACAGTTACTACTTCCTTTTGAAGGAGTTCTTGCCGGCCTTCGAAGCGATCGGCACGGTGGTCGAAGTGCGCAGCATCGCCGAGGTCGAGGCGCTCTATGATCAGCACCATGCGGCCGGCCGGCCGGTGGTGTTCATCAGCGTAAGCCCGCCGCAACAGACGCCGCTTGGCCTGCGTTGCCCGACTGTTCCGCTGTTCGCCTGGGAGTTCGACAGCCTGCCCAACATCGCCTGGGAGGGCGATCCTCGTAACGACTGGCGCTATGTCTTCGAGCGCGTTCAGGGCGCCATCGCGACGAGTCGGGAGGCCGCCGCCCTGGTCGCCGCGCAACATCGTCATCTGCCTGTGCTGGCGGCACCCGCTCCGATCTGGGAGCGCTTCGGTGCAGGCAAGGTCGCGCCCGTTCGCCTGGCCCAGGGTGAGCGACGCATCCCGTTCTCGGGCGTTGTCATCGACAGTCCGCTGCTGGGGCTCAGCGCCGATGGCCTGGTTCGCCGCGCGGAAGCGCCGCAGCCTGCGGCGGAGACCGTGGACGTACCAAGGCCACCGTCGCGCTGGAAGCAGCGGTTGGAGATTGGCCGGCTTCTATTCGACGGCTGGCGCCGTGAGGTGTTCGGCCGGGCGGAAGTCGCCGCTCCCAGCGTTCCGACGCCGCCTGCGCCGCAGGTTCGCGATGTCCTGGTGGATGGTGTGGTGTACACCACGGTTCTCAATCCTGCCGATGGGCGGAAGAACTGGATCGACCTGATCACCGCCTTCTGCTGGGCGTTCCGTGATACGCCCGATGCCGTGTTGCTGGTGAAGATGACCCACCACGACCTGGAACATTACCGGGTCGTGCTGATGACGCTGCTGTCCCGTCTGGCCCCCTTCTCCTGCCGGGTGGTCGTCCTGCACGGCTTCCTCGAGGACGAGCAGTACCAGGCGATGGTCTCGGCCACCGACTACTACGTGAATGCCTCGTCGTGCGAGGGCCTTTGCCTGCCGTTGATGGAGTTTCTCAGTGCGGGGAAACCGGCGCTGGCACCGCGGCATACGGCGATGGCCGATTACCTGGATGAACGCATGGCGTTCGTTGTCGAGGGTGCGCTGGAGCCGACCTGCTGGCCCCACGACCCCACCGGAATGCTCGTCACGCACCGGCACCGGCTGAACTGGCAGTCGCTGATGGAAGCGTTCCGCCGCAGTCACGTGGTGGCGACCCGCGAGCCGCAGGTCTATGTGCAGATGTCGCGTGCTGCCAGCAAGCGCATGGAGGCGTTCAGCTCCCTGCAGGCGGTGGCGAGCGCGTTGCAAGCCTTCCTGGGCGATGTGCTGGATGCCGATCACGTGGTGCCGGCTCCTGCCCGCATCGCCGGAGGGATGGCAGAATGAGATTTCTGGTTCACTCCGAGGTCAACAGCGCGCAAATCGAAGCGAGCCTGGGGCTGCCGGACTACAGCTACTACTTCGTGCTCAAGGAGTTCCTCCCGCTGCTGCGCGGCCTGGGCGAAGTCGCGGTGGTGGAGCGGGTCGAGGATGTCGATGCGCTCTATCGCCAAGCGCTCGATCGCGGCGAGCAATGCGTGTTCCTCAGCTTTACGCCTCCGCACAAGACGCCATTGAATCTGCAGTGCCCGACCGTTCCGGTGTTCGCCTGGGAGTTCGATTCCATTCCCAACCAGTCGTGGTTGGAGGACGAGCGGCAGAACTGGGCGGCGGTATTGCAGCGCTGTGGTCGCGCCATCACCCATTCCGGGCTTACTGTCGAGGCTACGCAGGCCGAACTGGGCGCAGCGTTCCCAGTGGTTTCGATCCCCGCGCCGGTGTGGGACAAGTTTGCCTCCCTGCGCCAGCAGCCCGTCGGCCTGCCAAGCGAGCCGGTGGTCCTGACCGTTCGCTCCGGCGTAGTCGTGGATACCCATGACCTGTCGCTGGCTCCCTATATTCCCAATACCGATGCTGTCACCCGCGCAGTTGCCAGTGCGCGCGCCCGCGAACTGCCGGCGGCAAAGACCGAACCTGCGGAGCCTCGCGCAGCCGGGCGCCAGTCGCTGGCGCGTATCACCTTGCGTTACCTGGTGGAGTGGTATCGCCTGGCCTGGCGAGCGCCGGTGCCGGTTCTACCGCACGCCGCAGAGCCCGCGCCCGCACGCATGGAGCCGCCCAACCCGGTGGAACCCGGCGGCCTGCCGGATGTGGACGTGGATGAAGAGGCGATGCCACCGCTGCCATTGGGCGAGCATCGGTTGACCCTGTCCGGCGTGGTCTTCACGGCCGTGTTCAATCCGTACGATGGCCGCAAGAACTGGGTCGACATGCTCACCGCGTTCTGCAGTGCCTTCCGCGACACTCCCGAAGCCACGCTGCTGTTCAAGCTGGGCCACCACGAGTACGAGTCGGCGATGAATGACATGCTGATGTGCATGGCGCGCATGCCGGCCTTCCAGTGCCGTGTCGTGTTGTTGCACGGCTATCTGGATCGTTCCGAATTCGACGAGCTGATCCGACATACCGCATATATCGTCAATGCCTCGCACGGCGAGGGCCAGTGTCTGCCGCTGATGGAGTTCCTCAGTTGCGGCAAGCCGGCGATTGCTCCTCGGCATTCGGCGATGGCTGACTACATCGACGAGAGCGTCGCCTTCGAAGTGGCCACTTGGCTGGATGCGACCGCCTGGCCGCACGATCCACGGCTGGCTTACCGCACGCTGCGTCACCAGATCAACTGGGCCTCGCTGGTGGAAGCCTATCGTGCCGCCTTCCAATGCTACACGGCGCAGCCAGAGCGCTATAAGCGCATGTCGGATGCAGCAATGGAACGAATGCGCACGCACTGCTCGCTGGCGGCTGGTCGTGGTCGCCTCGAGGCGTTTCTGGCCACAAGCGCTGCCTGAAGGCGCCGCGGCACATACGAAGTCATAGCGGGAGCTGACATGCTGGAGTTCATCAAAAGCCTGGGGCGCAAGCCGGTACCCCTTACCGAACCGCAGGAGGCCGCGCCGCCGCCTGCCGTGCCGGTGGAGGACCTGTCGACGCTCACCGATACCTACCTCAGCGGCTGGTTCCACCAGGAAACCGATGAGCTGTTCGAGGGCTTTCCGATCAGTGCGCAGGACTCGGTGCTGGATATCGGCTGTGGCGACGGTCCCTTCGTACAGTTCTGCGCCCAGCGTGGCGCCGAGGTGATCTTCGCCGACATCGACGCCGACAAGGTGGCCGGCGTCGAGCGCGCCCTGCAGGGCTCCAATGTGCGGGCCATGCTGCCGCTGGTCACCGATGCGAACCCGATTCCGCTGCCCGATGCGCGGGTGGACAAGGTCGTGGCGATGGAGGTGCTGGAGCACGTCGAGGACCCGGCCCAGTTCATGAGCGAACTGGTCCGCGTCGGCAAACCCGGCGCGCTCTACCTGATCACCGTGCCCGACCCCCTGGGGGAAAGCGTGCAGAAGGAACTGGCTCCTCCTGCCTATTTCGAACATCCCAACCATATTCGAGTGTTCGAGCGCGAAGCCTTCGAGCAGCTGATCCGCGATGCGGGGCTGGTCATCGAGCGCCAGGCCCACTACGGCTTCTACTGGTCGGTGTGGTGGTTCTTCTTCTGGGCGTGCAAGCAGGACCTGTCGCCGCCGTGGCACCCGCTGCTCGATAGCTGGACGCGCACCTGGAACATGATGCTGGCCACCGAAGAAGGCCCGCGCATCAAGAAGGCCCTGGATCGCGCCATGCCCAAGAGCCAGGCGATCATTGCGCGCAAGCCTTTGTAGGCAGGAGAGTCGTGCAGATGAACACCCGGTGCAGCCAATGAGCAAGGGGCGGATTGCCGACATCGAGATCCTGCGCGCCTTCGCAGTACTCTTCGTGGTGCTGCACCATGCCCATGGCAATCTGATTTCCTGGGCTTCGCCGCGCTTCGATGCGTTGACTGCGCATTTTTCCGGCGGCTTTGGCGTGGACCTGTTCCTCGCCATTTCCGGTTTCGTCATCGCCCGTGATCTGCTGCCGCGCCTGGGAGCTGCTGCGCAAGCCGGCACGGCATGGCGTTGCATTCTCGCCTTCTGGGTGCGTCGCGCCTGGCGCTTGTTGCCTTCGGCCTGGTTCTGGCTCGTGGCTGTTCTGCTGGCGGTCGTGTACTTCAATCGCACGGGCGTGTTCGGCACCTGGGGCGCCAACCTGGATGCGACTTATGCAGGCGTGCTGCAGTTCGCCAACTGGCGCTTTGCCGAGACGTTCATGCGCAGCGAGTACGGCGCCAGCTTCGTTTACTGGAGCCTGTCGCTGGAGGAGCAGTTCTACATCGCGCTGCCGCTGCTTGCTCTGCTGGCTCGCCGTTGGCTGGTCTACGTACTGGTCTTTCTGGTGGCGTACCAGTTGTTCGCCTCCCGCGGTCTGCTGATGGTGATGTTCCGCAGCGACGCCCTGATGCTCGGCGTATTGCTGGCAATCTGGAGCCGGACGGCTTCCTACGAGCGCCTGCGCACGCTCCTGCCCGCCCGCGGTGGCAGCCTGTTGCTGGCTGCCTTTAGTCTGCTCATGGGAGCCTTCTGGTCGGACACCCTGGACGTGGGCACCTACAAGTTCAGCCTGGTGGCGATCTGTTCCATCGTGCTGGTCTGGCTGGCGTCCTATGACGCGGAACTGTTCATTGCGCCGGGACCCTGGCGCCGGGCAGCGATCTGGGTTGGTACGCGCTCCTATGCCATCTACCTCATCCATGTGCCGGTGTTCTTCGCCGTCCGCGAATGCTGGTCGCGCCTGTATCCGCAACTGCCCGTGGATGAGCGCTTCTTCTATCCCTTCGTGCTGTCCGCGGCGGCATTGATCGTCGTACTGAGCGAGCTGAACTTCCGCCTGCTGGAAACTCCACTGCGTCGTCGCGGAGCCTTGATGGCGCGGCGAGTGGCGGGTGAGACGCCGGAGCCCTCGGGTGGCCTGGCAGTTGAGCAGGGGCTGGGGCGGTGATCTTCGGGAGATGGCCGGCATCGGCCGGCAAACGGCTTCCCATGCAGGAAGTGAGGAAAGTCGAGGACTGCGCATGAGCCAGGGAAAAAATCTGGAGATCGAGTACCTGCGGGCCTTCGCTATCGGCATGACCCTGTTGTGCCACGTGCCGATGCTGTTGCCCTATTACGACGGGATCTTCGCCAGCTTCTTCAATGTGTACATGCCCTGGTCGGGCGTAGACCTGTTCTTCTGCATCTCCGGCTACATCGTCTGCAAAAGCTATCTGGACTATTTCGATCAGCATCGGCAGCAGGGCAGCTATGCCATCGCGGCCCAGAGCTTCTGGCTGCGGCGCCTCTACCGGCTGCTGCCTACTGCCTGGTTGTGGATCCTGATTCCCCTGGCACTCTCGGTGCTGTTCAATCGCAGTGGCGCTTTTGGTTCCTGGTTCGAGAACCTGCGCAGCTTTGCGGCTGTGGCGACCTTCACTGGCAACCTGGCGAATCAGTACAACGGCATGCTGGGTCCCAATGCGGTCTACTGGAGCCTGGCGCTGGAAGAGCAGTTCTACTTCCTGTTGCCGTTCTTCCTGCTCTGCGTGACGGCCTTCCGCTGGCGCGTCGGGCTCCTGCTGGCGCTGATCGCCTTGCAGTTCGGTCTGGATCGCAACATGTTCGGCACGCCGACCAGCGCCATGCTCAATTCCTTCCGGCTCGACGCGATGATGTGGGGCGTGCTGCTGTGCCTGGCGGGCCGTACACCGTTGCTTCGTCAATTCGAGCCCACCTTCCTGGGCAACAACACCTGGCTGCGACTGGCATTCGCCGGCGTGCTGTTCTACCTGCTGGGAGCGATCCCCGGGCAACTCATCGCGATGCCTATCGCTGTGGGGTTGATTGCCATCGTGGCATTGCTGCTGGTGTGGATTGCCAGCTACCAGCAGGGGTATCTGTACTGCCCGGCGGTGCTGTCGCGGCCACTGCTCTGGCTGGGCTCCCGCTCCTACGGCCTGTATGTCATCCATATTTGCGCCTATCACGCGAGCCGAGAGATCTGGTACCGCTTTGCCGCCGCGCAAGGTGTCGAGCTCGACAAGTCCTTCACGCCGGAACTGGTGGTGACTGCATTGGCGATTGCGTTGATCGCCAGTGAGCTGAATTATCGATTTGTCGAAGAGCCGCTGCGCCGCAAAGGTGCGCGGATTGCGCGGGAACGTCTGGAGCGGTTTTCCGGCGGTGGTCCCGTTGTTGACGCCCCGCATCCGGACACTCAGCCGGATGCGGGAAATCGGACCGACGGAGTGAATGCGCGTGCATCCGAGTGAGCATTGCAGGTTCGGTCATTGCAAACCTCGGGACGGTTTTCGGGTCATAACAGGCGAAAAGCGCGGCTCAATTGCTCGTGACCAACCGGTCAGCCATTTTGGGTTCCTTTCCTTTAGAACAATCAGAGAGACTGGCCTTTGAACAAGCGACTACTGGTAACAGGGCTTTCCGGTTTCGTGGGCTCCCGGCTGCGGGCGTCGCTGGGGCCGCAATGGCAGTTGATGGAGCTGCCGCGCCTGGATCTGACCGAGCCTGGGGCTTTCGATGGGTACCTGCGCAATGATGTGCCGGATGCCGTGATCCACCTGGCTGGCCAGACGTTCGTACCGCAGGCGTTTCGCGATCCCGCCGGGACCTTGCAGGTGAATCTGATCGGGACGCTGAACCTGCTCGAATCACTCAAGCGATGCGGCTTTTCCGGAGCCTTTCTCTACGTCAGCTCCGGCGATGTATACGGGCAGGTGAGCGAGGATCAGTTGCCCATTACCGAAGTGCAGTTGCCCAGGCCCCGCAATCCTTATGGAGTGAGCAAACTATCGGCAGAGTTGCTGTGTCAGCAGTGGAGCTTCACCGAACCTTGGCGCATGATGGTGGCACGCCCGTTCAACCACGTGGGCGCGGGCCAGAAGGCCGATTTCGTGATACCGGCGGTTGCAAGACAGCTCGCGCGTATCCGTCATGGATTACAGGATGCGTATATCGAGGTGGGAGACATCGACGTCACCCGCGATTTCCTCGATGTACGGGACGTTTTGGCGGCCTACTTCGCATTGCTCGACAACGGGCGCTCGGGGGAGGTGTACAACGTATGCTCGGGCCAGGAGTATCGCCTTCGCGATCTGATCGGCCAGATGGCCTCGCTGGCCGGGGTTGATCTGGAGATACGCCAGGACCCGCAACGGATGCGCAAGGCCGAGCAGAGGCGTGTGCGCGGCAGCAGCGCCAAACTGCAGAGTGAGACCGGCTGGAAACCGGCTTACGCAATGGAACAGATCCTGCTGGATGTATTGGCGGACTGGAATGTCCGCGCATTGCAGGAGTGACGGCGGCGGCTGGCTGTTGGCCGCCCATGACGGCAAGACCTGTTGCCGCTTCAAGACCCCGCCATGCCTGCCAAGGGGAATGGGGTACCAGGTAACGTGCAGTACGCGGAGGCGCCGTTCGGGTGGAAGCCGATCAAGCCTCCGGCATAACTACAACGAGCTCGCAGCGCTCTCATCTGCGAGCCACCACGGATGCTAGAAGAATGACAAAAAGTGCTCTGATCACCGGTCTGACCGGACAGGATGGCGCCTACCTTGCGAAACTGCTGCTGGAAAAGGGCTACAAGGTCCACGGTCTGGTAGCTCGCCGTAGCAGCGATACGCGCTGGCGCTTGCGTGAACTGGGGATCGAGTCCGAGGTGGTCTACCTCGACGGCGATCTGGCGGACGCATCGTCCGTACAGCGGGCCGTCATCAAGGCCAAGCCGGATGAACTCTATAATCTCGGTGCACAGAGCTTTGTCGGAAGCTCCTGGGACCAGCCCGTCACCACCGGCATCGTCGATGGCCTGGGGGTGACTCACCTGTTGGAGGCCATCCGCCAGTTCAACCCGGAAACCCGCTTCTATCAGGCATCCACCAGCGAGATGTTCGGCCTGATCCAGGCCGAGCGGCAAGACGAGAACACACCGTTCTATCCGCGCAGCCCCTACGGCGTGGCCAAGCTCTATGGTCACTGGATCACCGTGAACTACCGCGAGAGTTTCAAGCTGCACGCGTCCAGCGGCATCCTCTTCAACCACGAGTCGCCGCTGCGGGGCATCGAGTTCGTGACCCGCAAGGTTACCGACGCAGTGGCGCGTATCAAGCTGGGCAAGCAGAACGAACTGCGCCTGGGCAACATCGACGCCAAGCGTGATTGGGGCTTCGCCGGCGACTACGTCGAAGCCATGTGGCTGATGCTGCAGCAGGACAAGCCTGACGACTATGTGGTGGCCACCGGTGTCACCACCACGGTGCGCGAGATGTGCCGCATCGCCTTCGACTATGTGGGTCTGAAGTACCAGGATCATGTGGTCATCGACCCGGCATTCTTCCGCCCGGCGGAAGTGGACGTGCTGCTGGGCAACCCTGGAAAGGCCGAGCGCGTATTGGGCTGGAGCCCGAAAACCAGCCTGGAGAACCTTATCCACATGATGGTTGACGCCGACCTGCGTCGCGTTGACAAGGAGTGATGCATGCTCGTCCCTGTCATCCTTTCCGGTGGAGCCGGCACCCGGCTGTGGCCGGTCTCCCGTGAAGGCCAGCCCAAGCCGTTCATGGCGATGCCCGACGGCCAGTCGCTGCTGAGCAAGACCTACTGGCGCGCGGCAAGTTTGCTGGGGGCGGAAGGACACATCGTCACGGTGACCAACCGTGACTACTACTTCCAGAGCAAGGATCACTTCCAGTCGGCCAAGCTGCGCCAGCGCGGCCATTTCATCCTTGAGCCCGCCGGCCGCAACACGGCGCCCGCCATCGCGGTCGCCGCACTGGCGCTGAGGGCGTTGCACGGCGATGACGTGACCATGGTGGTGATGCCGGCGGACCATCTGATTCGCGATGTCGAGACCTTCGGTCGTTGCGTCGAGCATGCCGTGGAGCTGGCCGAGGCAGGGCACCTGGTGACCTTCGGTGTCGTGCCCAACGCGCCGGAAACCGGTTTCGGCTACATCGAGATGGGCGATGCCCTGGACAGCAAGGGCGGCAGCCGCGTGAAGCGCTTCGTCGAGAAACCCGACCTGGCGACCGCCAAGGGCTTCCTGCAGGCCGGCACCTTCCTGTGGAACTCGGGGATGTTCTGCTTCACCGTCGGCACCTTCATCAGTGAGCTGGAGAAGCACGCGCCCCAGATGCTCGAACTGGCTATTGGTTGCCAGATGGCCAGCCAGCCGGTCGACTTCGGCAATCTGGTCCAGCAGGAACTGCCTTCGGAGCACTTCTGTGCGCTGGAGGACATCTCCATCGATTATGCGCTGATGGAACGCTCCGACCGCGTTGCCGTGATCCCTGCCGCGTTCGACTGGAGCGATATCGGCTCCTGGACCGCGATGAGCGCGCTGGTGGAGGCCGATGCCGACAACAACCGGGCGACGGGCAATGCCATCTTCGTCGACAGCAAGAACAATTACGTGCAGAGCGAAGACCGTCTCATCGCCACCGTCGGGGTGGAGGGGCTGATCGTGGTGGAGACGGCGGACGCGATTCTAGTCGCCAACGCCGAGCGCGCGCAGGATGTTCGCAAGGTGGTCAAGCAACTGAAGGACACCGAGAACGAGGCCTACCGCCTTCACCGTACCGTCAGCCGCCCGTGGGGAACCTACACCGTTCTTGAGGAAGGCCCGCGCTTCAAGATCAAGCGCATCGTGGTCAAGGCCGGTGCTGCCCTGTCGCTGCAGATGCACCACCATCGCAGCGAGCATTGGGTCGTGGTGCAGGGCATGGCCAAGGTCACCAACGGCGAGTCGGTGCGCCTGGTGAACAGCAACGAGTCCACCTATATCCCCGCCGGCCACCGTCATCGCCTGGAGAACCCGGGCGTGATCGACCTGGTGATGATCGAGGTGCAGAGCGGCGAATACCTGGGTGAGGACGATATCGTCCGCTTCGAGGATATCTACGGCAGGATCGTCTGATGTCGCTGAGCAGTCTGAAAGGCGCCTGGCAGTACCGCGGCTTCATCGCGGGCAGCGTGCGGCGGGAGTTCGAGTCGCGTTATCGCGGCTCGTTGCTGGGGGCGGCCTGGACCGTCCTCAATCCCCTGGCGATGATCCTGGTGTATACCGTGATCTTTTCCGAAGTGATGCGTGCGCGGCTGCCGGGCGTGGACGACAAAATGGCCTACAGCGTGTTCCTGTGCGCCGGCCTGCTGACCTGGGGCTTGTTTTCGGAGGTGGTCAGCCGCTGCCTGAACATGTTCCTGGAGAACGCCAATCTGCTGAAGAAGCTGAGCTTCCCGCGTCTGTGCCTGCCGGTGGTCAGCGTCTGCAACGCGTTGCTGAATTTCGCCATCATTTTCGCCTTGTTCATTGGCTTCCTGCTCATCACCGGGCGCCTGCCCGGCGTTGCGTTGCTGGCGTTCCCGTTGTTGCTGGCGCTGCAACTGATGTTCGCCGTCGGCCTGGGGATGCTGGTCGGTGTGCTCAATGTGTTCTTCCGCGATGTCGGGCAGTTGTTCGGCATCCTCCTGCAGTTCTGGTTCTGGCTGACGCCCATCGTCTATCCGCTGACCATCCTGCCTGAATCCATCGGCCGGCTGGTGCAGCTAAATCCGTTGACCGGCCTGATGCAGGCCTACCAGAACCTGTTTCTCCATGGCCAGTGGCCGCAGTGGCCGCAACTGCTGCCGGTAATGGTTTCCGGTGCGCTGCTGTGCCTGTTGGCCATGGCGTTGTACCGCGCTCGCGCGGGCGAAATGGTGGACGAACTCTGATGGGCCATATCCGCATTCAACAGCTGGGCAAGGCCTATCGTCAGTATCCCAAGCGCTGGTCGCGCCTGATCGAGTGGATCGTTCCCGGCGGCAAGCCGCGGCACCACAAGCACTGGGTGCTGCAGAACATTTCGCTGGAAATCGAGCCGGGCGAGGCGGTCGGCATCGTTGGCTCCAACGGCGCGGGCAAGAGCACCCTGCTCAAGATCATCACCGGTACCACCCAACCCACCAGCGGCACCTGCGAGGTGGGCGGCACGGTATCGGCCCTGCTCGAGTTGGGCATGGGCTTTCACCCGGAGTTCACCGGTCGGCAGAACGTCTACATGGCCGCCCAACTGCTCGGACTGCAGCGTGGCGAGATCGACGCGCTGTTCCCGCAGATCGAGGCCTTCGCCGAAATCGGCGACGCCATCGACCAGCCGGTGCGCACCTACTCCAGTGGCATGCAGATGCGCCTGGCGTTCAGCGTGGCCACCGCCCGGCGCCCGGATGTGCTGATCATCGACGAGGCGCTGTCGGTCGGTGACTCCTACTTCCAGCACAAGAGTTTCGAGCGCATCCGCAGCTTCCGTCGCGCCGGTACCACGCTGCTGATCGTTTCCCACGACCGTTTCTCCATTCAGTCCATCTGCGATCGCGCGGTGTTGCTGGAGTTCGGCCAGGTGGCCATGCAGGGTGACCCGGAAATGGTCATGGACTACTACCACGCGCGGATGGGCGAGGGGCTCAACCACCTTGTGCGCCAGGAAATGCTAGCCAACGGCAAGGCCCGGACCATCTCCGGCACGGGCGAGGCGGAAATCGAGTCGGTACGTCTGCTGGACGCCGGCGGCAAGGACATCGATCTGGTCGAAGTCGGCCACGACGTGGTGCTGGAGGTGGGCGTGCGCGTCTGCCAGGACGTCGACCGCCTGGTGCTTGGTTTCATGCTCAAGGATCGGCTCGGACAGGCGATGTATGGCATCAACTCGCACCGCCTCAAGCAGGTGCAGAAGGGCCTTAAGACCGGGGACCGACTGGTCTATCGCTACGCCTTCCCCATGCGCCTGGGGGCTGGCAACTATTCGGTGTCGCTGAGTCTTTCACGGCTCGACTCGCACCTGGATGGCAACTACGAATGGCGCGACTGCGCGATGATTTTCCATGTGGTCAACAGCACCCGCGAAAACTTCATCGGCTACTCCTGGCTGGATGCGCGCGCCAGCATCGAGCACTTCCCCAGCGGTTCCCTGGTCCAACGCAGTGGAGAGCACTCCTGATGCGCCTGCTCGTCGAATGCACCTACGTCTTCGAACATCCCCACGTGAATTCCGGCATCCAGCGCGTGGTGCGCAATGTCATTCGCCACCTTGAAGACGCCGAGGGCGGGACCGAATGCATTCCGGTGGCCTTCATCAACGGGCGCATGCACCGGGTACTGCACCTGGCGCCGTTGTCGACCAAGGAACTGCCCTGGCACAGTCGCATGAAAATCGCCCTGGAACAGTGGCGCAACGACTACTGGGTCCGGCATGCCAGCCTGGAGCGGCGCTGGCCGATGAGCAGCTCCCACAACGCCCGGCGCGTGCTCTACGTGCTGTGCAAGCTGGCCAGCCTGGGGATCACCCTGCCGCTGCGCTTCGCAATGTTCGCCTCGCGCAATCACATCGTGCCTGAGCGCCTGGAGCCGCTGGAGGTCCAGCCTGGCGACCAGTTGCTGCTGCTCGACTCTTCCTGGCATGCCGATTTCTTTCCGGTGGCAGAAAAGCTGAAGGCTGAAGGGGTCGGCTTGATCTCGGTGATCTACGATCTGATTCCCTGCACACACCCGCAGTTCTGCGATGCCGGGCTGGTGAAGGTGTTCGACCGGTGGTTCGACTGGATCGTCGAAATGGCGGATGGCTTCATCTGTATCTCCACCACCATCCGCGACCAAGTGCGTGCCGAGATCGTCCGCCGGCGTGGGGAGGAAGTTGCCCGCGGCTTGTGGTTCGAACACTTCTATCTGGGCTCGGAACTGGACCTGGTGCACGATGCCTCGAGCCTGGATGGCAAGTTGGTGCAGATGTTCGATGCGGGCGCGCCGGTCTACCTGATGGTCAGCACCATCGAGCCGCGCAAGAACCACGCCTACCTGCTCGATGCTTTCGAGCGCCTGTGGGCGCAGGGCTCGCCGGCGCGACTGTGCATCATCGGTCGCTATGGCTGGAAGTGCGAAGACCTGATGGATCGCATCCGACGCCACAAGGAACTCGACAAGCGCCTGTTCATGTTCAACCGCCTCAATGATCGGGGCTTGGAATACGCTTACGCCCATGCCCGCTCGCTGGTCTTCCCGTCCTACGTCGAGGGCTTCGGCTTGCCGCTGGTTGAAGCCATGCAGCGAGGCTTGCCTGTGATGGCCAGCGACATTCCGGTGTTCCGCGAAGTCGGAGGCGACTTCGTTGCCTACTTCGATCTGCAACGGCCCGAAAGCCTGGCTGAGCTGGTGCAGGCGTTCGAAGGCAGCGGCCGCTTCCCGGCAAGCCGGGCCGCCGCCGATTGGAGCTGGCTGACCTGGCGCGATGCCAGCCGGCAATTGGTCAGCCGCGTGCTGGCTGCCCTGACGCTGCGCAAGCTGCCCCAGCCACAGCCTGAAGTCGAAGTGAGTTAGCGTGCACGTTGCGCTGAACGCCCGCATCCTCCAGGCGCCGCGGACCGGCATCGGCCAGTACGTGTCCGCATTGACTCGGGCGCTACAGCAGCAGGCGGAGGTCAGCTTGCAGCTGTTTCTCGGCCGTCAGTGGGCGGTCGATCTGCCTCCTGCCCCCATGCCTGGATATTCGCGCCGCTCCGCGCTGGCCAAGCGAGTGCCTGGTGCCTACCGCATTCGCCGCTGGCTGGAACAGGGCAGCTTTGACCGCGGACTGCGCCAGCGAGCGGTCGACTTGTACCACGAGCCCAGCCTGTGGCCGTTGGAGTTTGACGGGCCCATGGTCATGACACTCCACGACTTGACGCATGTGCACTACCCGCACACCCAGCCCGCCGATCGCCTGGCCGAGATCGAACGCCATGTCGGCCGCGGCGTCGAGCGCGCGCAGGTCGTGCTGGCGGATTCCGAACATGTCGCCGGAGAGATCCGCCGCCATTTCGCCCTGGCCGATGACAGGGTCGTTGTGGCGCCCCTGGGATATGCAGAGCGCTTTCGCCCTCGTTCGGAAGCAGAGCTGGCGAGCATGCTGGCGTCGTTTGGATTGTCGGCGGGACAGTATCTGATCTGCGTCGGCACGCTGGAGCCGCGCAAGAACCTTCAGCTGGCGCTGCGGGCCCATGCCCAGCTGCCCGCGGCGCTGCGGTCGCGCCTGCCTTTGGTGATAGTTGGAATGCCAGGCTGGCACAACGAAGGCCTCGATGAGACGCTGGATACAGCGGTAAAAGGGGGCTGGGCGAAAGTACTGGGCTACCAGAGCGACGACGTTCTGGCGGAGTTGCTGGCCGGGGCGAAGGCCCTGCTTTTCCCTTCGCTGTACGAAGGCTTCGGCCTGCCTGTGCTGGAAGGGATGGCCAGTGGTGTGCCGGTACTACTGACGCGTACCTCCTCGCTGCCGGAAGTGGCGGGGGAGGCTGGCATCTATGTCGATGCCCATGATCCGCAGGAGATGTGTTCCGCCCTGCAGGAACTGGTGGACGACTCTTCTCTCGGGCAACGCTGCCGGGTGCTGGGGCTGGAAAGAGCCCGGGACTTCAGCTGGGAGCGATGCGCCCGCATAACCAGCGAAGCCTACCGAAAGGCTGTGGGAGGCTGAATGCGCGTACTGCACTTCTTCAAGACCTATCTGCCCGACTCCGTGGGGGGTATCGAGCAGGTGATCAACCAGCTCTGCCGGACCGGGCAGCATCACGGCATCGAGCACCAGGTACTCACCCTGAGTTCGAACCCCGAACCGGCCGAACTGATGGTTGATGGGCATCGCGTCTACCGTGCGCGCCTCGACCTGCAACTGGCCTCCACAGGCTTTTCCTATAGCGTCGTGCCGCAGTTCCGCCGGCTGGCGGCAGAAGCGGACATCATCAATTTCCACTTTCCCTGGCCGTTCATGGATGTGGTGCACCTGCTCGCGGGCCTCGACAAGCCGGCGGTGGTGACTTACCACTCGGATATCGTTCGCCAGCGGCATCTCTTAAAACTGTACCGGCCGCTGATGCACCGCTTCCTCGACAGCGTGGACCGTATTGTTGTGGCATCGCCCAACTACCTGGGCTCCAGCGAGACCCTGCGCCGCTACCAGCACAAGGCAGAAGTCATTCCCTACGGACTGGACAAGCAGGCGTACCCGGTTCCTTCAGAGGAGTGCGCGGCGCGCTGGCGACGCGAGGTAGGGGAACAGTTCTTCCTGTTCGTCGGTGTTATGCGCTACTACAAGGGGCTGCACATCCTGCTGGAAGCGGTGCAGGGCACCGGCTACCCGGTCGTGATAGTCGGCGCCGGCCCGCTGGAGCAACAGTTGAAAGACCAGGCTGCCACACTGGGCGTCGAGTCCCATGTGCGCTTCGTCGGGCGGGTGAGCGAGGAGGACAAGGTAGCCCTGCTGCAGTTGTCGCGGGCGATCGTGTTCCCCTCGCACCTGCGCTCGGAAGCCTTCGGCATTTCCCTGCTGGAAGGTGCCATGTATGGCAAGCCGATGATCTCCAGCGAGATCGGCACCGGTACCAGTTTCATCAATGCCAATGGACTCACCGGCCTGGTGGTGCCTCCCAGCGATCCCCTGGCGTTCCGTCAGGCGATGAAATGGTGTTGGGATAATCCCGAGCAGGCGGCAGAAATGGGGCGGCAGGCAGAAGCTCGCTATCAGGAGCTGTTCACGGCGGATGCCATGGGGCGCGTCTGGGCAGATCTGTATCGCAATCTGCTGGACGAGAGAGCAGAGAAGGAGGGGTTGTTGCCCGAGGGCCGCTCTGGCTGAGCGGCCGGGGCAACGAACTTACCAGTACAGTTAGGGCGAGCCTGGAGATAGGGGCTCAGTTGTACCGTTAAATCAGCGCCAGAACGGCTTGTTCAGTTCGGCGTAACGCTGGGCTTCGCTGATGCCGGCGTCGGCCAGCAGGCGGGAGTCCAGACGGGCCAGCTGACGGCGGCTTTCCATGCGGCGCTGCCACAGGCGGACGGTGCCGACGAGGCCACGGTGGGCGCTGGAGGTGCTACGGGTAGTGCTCAGAGCTGCGGAACCGAGGGTACGTTCCATGGTGGTCATCCTTCTCGCTTGTGGCGAGTAGTCAGTTGCTGAATGGATTGAGCATATGATCTGACTTTTTGGTCAGGGATGACAGGTACAGTTGAGCTGTATTGTGGCTACTCACCCGATTGTAATTTTGAACTGTAATGGTGTTTTTTGGGGCGAACTGTACCGTTGCGCTCCATTCTGGTGCGCAATTGATAGGCGTCTGAGGTATTTCGAGGGTGTCGGCCAGGGTGGCGGCGGGGAGAGCTGAACAGTTGGAGCGGGATAAAAATCTGTTCAGGAGTGTTTTTACGTGGTTTTTTTTCGGCTGTAAACCCTTGCGGGCCATTCATTGCTGAATGACCCGCAAAAGGCTCCGGATCAGCTCGCCGCCAGCATGTGGCCACGTTCTTCCAGGTTGATGTGCCACTCCAGGGCCTCGCGCAGGATGTGCGGGGTATGGCCGCCGCGCTCGCAGGCGGCTTCGAAGTAACTGTTCAGGGCGTCGCGGTAGGACGGGTGCACACAGTTGTCGATGATTACCCGGGCGCGCTCGCGCGGTGCCAGGCCACGCAGGTCGGCCAGGCCCACTTCGGTGACGAGGATGTCCACGTCGTGCTCGGTATGGTCGACGTGGCTGACCATCGGCACCACGCTGGAGATGTTGCCGCCCTTGGCGATGGACTTGGTGACGAAGATGGCCAGGTGCGCGTTGCGGGCGAAGTCGCCCGAGCCGCCGATGCCGTTCATCATCTTGGTACCGCCCACGTGGGTGGAGTTAACGTTGCCGTAGATGTCGAACTCCAGCGCGGTGTTGATGCCGATGATACCGAGGCGACGGACCACTTCAGGGTGGTTGGAGATCTCCTGCGGACGCAGCACCAGTTTGTCCTTGTAGCGCTCCAGGTTGCCGAACACGTCGGCGTTGCGGCGACTCGACAGGGTGATGGAGCTGCCCGAGGCGAAGCGCAGCTTGCCGGCATCGATCAGGTCGAAGGTCGAGTCCTGGAGTACTTCGGAGTACATGGTCAGGTTCTCGAAGGGCGACTCGATCAGGCCGCACATCACGGCGTTGGCGATGCTGCCGATACCGGCCTGCAGCGGGCCGAGGCTGTTGCTCATGCGGCCGGCGTCCACTTCACGCTTGAAGAAGTCGATCAGGTGGTTGGCGATGCCCTGGGTCTCGTCGTCCGGCGGCAGCACGGTGGACGGGGAGTCCGGCTGGTCGTTGACGACGATGGCGACGATCTTTTCCGCTGGGATCGGGATGGCGGTGCTGCCGATGCGGTCGTCGACCTTGGTCAGCGGGATCGGCGTGCGGGTCGGGCGGTAGGTCGGGATGTAGATGTCGTGCAGGCCTTCCAGGTTGGTGTTGTGCGCGATGTTGATCTCGACGATCACCTGCTTGGCGAAGATCGCGAAGCTGGCCGAGTTGCCCACCGAGGTGGTCGGCACGATGTGGCCTTCCTCGGTAATGGCGACAGCTTCGATGACGGCGATGTCCGGCAGCTTGAGCTGGTGGTTGCGCAGCTGCTCGACGGTTTCGGAGAGGTGCTGATCGATGAACATCACCTCGCCGGCGTTGATCGCCTTGCGCAGGGTGCTGTCGACCTGGAAGGGCATGCGGCGGGCCAGCACGCCGGCTTCGGTGAGCTGCTTGTCGAGGTCGTTGCCCAGGCTGGCACCGGTCATCAGGCTGATGCGCAGCGGCTCCTGCTTGGCGCGCTCGGCGAGGGCCTTGGGTACGGCCTTGGCTTCGCCGGCGCGCGTGAAACCGCTCATGCCGACGGTCATGCCGTCCTTGATAAGGGCCGCGGCCTGGTCGGCAGTCATCACCTTGTCCAACAGGGAGGACATACGCACGCGATCACGGAACATGGGAAAACCTCGGGCAGTAGGAAGTGCGAGGCCGCCAGTCTAGGGACTCGGCGATTTTTGGCTCTTATACCAAGGTCGAAAAATCGTCCGGCGGGGGCCTCTTTACTACCAATGTCCAGCGGGTTTTCCATTGCGCAAAAGCAAGACACCGGCACGAGGCCGGTGTCTTGTGGACCAGTGGTCGTTTTTTATTCGACCGCCTTGACCATGTCTTCGATGACTTTCTTGGCGTCGCCGAAGACCATCATGGTCTTGTCCAGGTAGAACAGTTCGTTGTCCAGGCCGGCGTAGCCGCTGGCCATCGAGCGCTTGTTGACGATCACGGTCTTGGCTTTGTAGGCATCGAGGATCGGCATGCCGGCGATCGGCGACTTCGGATCGTTCTTCGCCGCCGGGTTCACCACGTCGTTGGCGCCCAGGACCAGCACCACGTCGGTCTGGCCGAACTCGGAGTTGATGTCTTCCATCTCGAACACCTGCTCGTAAGGCACTTCGGCCTCGGCCAGCAGGACGTTCATGTGGCCCGGCATACGGCCGGCAACCGGGTGGATGGCGAACTTCACGTTGACGCCGCGATGGGTCAGCTTCTCCGCCAGCTCCATCAGCGCGTGCTGGGCACGGGCCACCGCCAGGCCGTAGCCGGGGACGATGATCACGCTGTCGGCGTTGGTCAGCAGGAAGGAGGCGTCGTCGGCCGAGCCGGATTTCACCGGGCGGGCTTCCTTGGCGCCCGCCGGGCCGCCAGCGTCGGCTTCGGCGCCGAAGCCACCGAGGATGACGTTGAAGAACGAGCGGTTCATCGCCTTGCACATGATGTAGGAGAGGATCGCACCCGAGGAGCCGACCAGGGAGCCGGCGATGATCAGCATCGAGTTGTTCAGCGAGAAGCCGATACCTGCCGCGGCCCAGCCGGAGTAGGAGTTCAGCATCGACACGACCACGGGCATGTCCGCCCCGCCGATCGGGATGATGATCAGCACGCCGAGGACGAACGCCAGGGCCAGCATCACCACGAAGGCGGTCAGGTTGCCGGTGAACATGAACAGCAGGCCCAGGCCCAGGGTGGTCAGGCCCAGCACCAGGTTGAGCATGTGCTGGCCGGTGAACTGCACCGGGGCGCCCTGGAACAGGCGGAACTTGTACTTGCCCGAGAGCTTGCCGAAGGCGATCACCGAACCGGAGAAGGTGATGGCACCGATGGCCGCGCCGAGGAACAGCTCCAGGCGGTTACCGGACGGGATGGTGTCGCCCAGGTTCTGCACGATGCCCAGGGACTGCGGCTCGACCACGGCGGCGATGGCGATGAACACGGCGGCCAGACCGATCATGCTGTGCATGAAGGCGACCAGTTCCGGCATCTTGGTCATCTCGACGCGCTTGGCCATGATCGAACCGGCGGTGCCGCCGATCAGCAGGCCGACGATCACGTAGACGATGCCGGTGGTGGCGATCTCGCTGCTGATCTTGAACACCAGGGCCACAGTGGTGAGCACCGCGATGCCCATGCCGACCATGCCGAACAGGTTGCCGCGGCGCGACGAGGTCGGGTGCGACAGGCCCTTGAGCGCCTGGATGAAGCAGACCGAGGCAATGAGGTAGAGGAGGGTGACGAGGTTCATGCTCATGTCAGTGCTTCTCCGCCTTCGGCGCTTTCTTCTTGAACATTTCCAGCATGCGGCGGGTGACCAGGAAGCCACCGAACACATTCACTGCAGCCAGGGCCACGGCCAGGGTACCCATGGCCTTGCCCAGCGGGGTGACGGTCAGGGCAGCGGCCAGCATGGCGCCGACGATCACGATTGCCGAAATGGCGTTGGTCACCGCCATCAGCGGGGTGTGCAGGGCAGGGGTGACGTTCCAGACCACGTGGTAGCCGACGTAGATCGCCAGCACGAAGATGATCAGGTTGTAGATGCCGTGGGAGATCAGCATGTCTTCCATAGTTTCTCACCGGTCTTCAGGGCCGGACGCGGGGTCCGGCGCGTTCTTATATAAGAAGGGCTTGGAGCTTCAGCCGTTCTTGCGCACGATCTGGCCGTCACGGCACATCAGGCACGCGGCGACGATGTCGTCTTCCAGGTTCACCGTGAAGCCTTCGGCGGTCAGGGTGAGCTTGAGGAAGTCGAGCAGGTTGCGTGCGTAGAGTGCGGAGGCGTCCGCTGGCACCAGCGCGGCCAGGTTGCTCAGGCCGACGATGGTCACGCCGTGCTTGACCACGACCTGGTCGGCCTCGGTCAGCGGGCAGTTGCCGCCTTGGGATGCCGCGAGGTCGATGACCACCGAGCCCGGCTTCATTTCGGCGACGGTCGCCTCGTGCAGCAGGGTCGGCGCCTTGCGGCCCGGAATCAGTGCGGTGGTGATGACGATGTCCGACTGCTTGGCGCGCTCGTGCACGGCCTTGGCCTGGCGCTCCATCCACGACGCCGGCATCGGACGGGCATAGCCGCCAACACCTTCGGCGCACTCGCGCTCTTCATCGGTCTCGTAGGGTACGTCGACGAACTTGGCGCCCAGGGATTCGATCTGCTCCTTCACCGCCGGGCGTACGTCCGATGCCTCGATTACCGCGCCCAGGCGCTTGGCCGTGGCGATGGCCTGCAGGCCGGCAACGCCGGCGCCGAGGATCAGCACGCGGGCGGCCTTAACGGTGCCGGCGGCGGTCATCAGCATGGGCATGAAGCGGGGGTAGTGGTTGGCAGCGAGCATCACGGCCTTGTAGCCGGCGATGTTGGCCTGGGAGGAGAGCACGTCCAGGCTCTGCGCGCGGGAAGTACGCGGCGCAGCCTCGAGGGCGAAGGCGGTGACGCCGCGTTCGGCCATGCGCGCGATGTTCTCGTTGTTGAAGGGGTTGAGCATGCCGATCAGCACGGTACCCGGCTTCATCTGCGCCAGCTCGCTTTCGCTGGGCGCGACAACCTTCAGCACAAGCTCTGCACCGAAGGCATCGGCGGCAGTGCCGATCTTCGCACCAACGGCTTCGTAAGCGGCATCCGGCTGGCTGGCGCTGACGCCCGCACCGCTCTGAATGACCACCTGATGGCCTTGCCCGATCAGTTTCTTGACCGTCTCCGGCGTTGCTGCGACCCGCGTCTCACCGCCTTGGGTCTCGAGGGGTACACCGATCTGCACTTGCAAATCTCCTGCGTGATCCTGGGATTGTCCGGGCTACTACGTTGGCGACCCGGGTTATCGAACTGGCAACGGTCTTTTCTTGTTTTAGTGGCCGGGCGGGTGACCCGGTGGCCGCGGCATTGTGCAATCTAGCCTGGGGGGCTTCAAGAAGTTCTGGAGTGGTACGCAGCGATAACTACAAGTCACATTTGGACTAATGGTTTTCCGGTCGCCACCGAGGCCGCGTGTGCCTTGGTGTTTAGCCTAATTGCCTATTGTGACCGGACGGAAACGTCATCCTCGCCGTGAATGACCACCCATCAGAGGCTCCCCATACCCACCGAAAGGCCCGGTAATCCTGCAACAGGCTCAGGCATAGGTGTTAATTAATGTTTCTAATATGGAGTATGAGTCATTACTGATGCCTGATTTTCTGTAGCAGATTTTTTACATTGACTACGAGGTCAGGAAATCCCGCGCGAGGCTTCAAATCCGCGCATTGCGCCGGATCAGAGCCTAAGGAAGAGGTTCAGCAGAAAGTTCGCGGTTGTCCTGCCGGCGCGGGAGTGACACAGAAAAAACAACGGCCACCGTTATCGGGTGGCCGTTGGGGGTGAGACACGGTGTCGCGGGGGATCAATTGTTCGCGCTGATAACGCTGGGCAGCTGGGCCGCCAGCTTGTCGTTGTGCAGCGGCGCGCGGATGAAACCGTGCTGGGTGTTGTCCGGGCCGATGATGACCAGGTTGCCGCTGTGGTCGACTGTGTAGTTGGGCTTGCTGGTGTCCGCCGGGATGTAGGGGATGCTCATGGCGTTGGCCAGCTTCTGTACGTTTTCTTCCGAGCCGGTGATGCCCTTGAAGCCGGCATTGAAGAAGCCGAGGTATTCCTTGATGCGGGGCGCGGTATCGCGGTGCGGATCGACGCTGACGAACACCACCTGCAGGTTCTTCGCCACGTCCGGCGGCAGCTTGGTCTGCAACTCGCGCAGTTGCGCCAGGGTCGTGGGGCAGACGTCCGGGCAGAAGGTGTAGCCGAAGAACAGCAGGGACCACTTGTCCTTCAGGCTGGCGGTCTGGAACGGCTGGCCGTCCTGGTCGGTGAAGGTCAGGTCGGGGACGCTGCGGGTCTGCGGCAGGATCACGATGCCGGCGTCGAGCAGCACGGTCGGGTCGAGCTGGTGGCGCTGGTTGAGTACCTTCTGGACGGTGAGGCCGAGGATCAGGGCGACGATGGCGACGAGGATGAAGACGGTCTTGTTGACTCGGGACATGGGGTTCTCGTGGGTCGGGACGTCTGGGCTTCGAGCTGCTGTTCATACCCTTGGTATGGGAGCGGCGATGTTCGCTCGCTCCTACAGTGATGGTGCTTCCTTGTAGGAGCGAGCTTGCTCGCGAACCGGCCTCAGTAGTTCAGGTGCAACGGCAGGTAGTGGTCCACCAGCAGCGCGATGAACAGCAGGAACAGGTAGGCGATAGAGTACTTGAAGGTCTTGATCGCCGCATGGGGTCGGCTGCCGCAGTACAGCGCCCAGGCCCAGTCGAGGAAGCGCGCGCCCAGGGCCAGCGCGGCGAGCAGGTAGACCAGCCCGGCCATGTGGATGACGAAGGGCATCAGGGTTACCGCGAACAGCACCAGGGTGTAGAGCAGGATGTGCAGCTTGGTGTAGTGCTCGCCGTGGGTCACCGGCAGCATCGGGATGTCGGCCTTGGCGTATTCGTCCTTGCGGTGCAGGCACAGCGCCCAGAAGTGCGGCGGGGTCCAGGCGAAGATGATCAGCACCAGCAGCAGCGGTTCGGCGGAAACCTGCCCGGTCACTGCGACCCAGCCCAGCAGCGGCGGGGCGGCGCCGGCGAGGCCGCCGATGACGATGTTCTGCGGCGTGGCGCGCTTGAGAAAACCGGTGTAGAGCGCCGCATAGCCCAGCAGCGAGGCCAGCGTCAGCCAGGCCGTGAGCTCATTGGTGAACACCAGCAGCACCGCCATCCCGGCCACCGACAGCAGCATGGCGAAGCCCAGCGCGAGGGGCGGCGACACACGGCCCTCGGCCAGCGGGCGCTTGTGGGTGCGCGCCATGATCGAGTCGATGCGGCGGTCCACCACGTGGTTCACCGCCGCCGCGCCACCAGCGCACAGGCCGATGCCGAGGTTGCCGAAGACCAGCACCTGCCAGGGCACGCCGGCCTTGGTGGCGAGCAGCATGCCGATCAGCGAGGTGATCAGCATGAGCAGCACGACCTTGGGTTTGGTCAGTTCGAGCAGGTCGCGCCAGCTGGCTTGGCTGGAAGTGCTGATGACACTGGCCATGGGCATTTCTCCTCACTTCTTGATGGGGACCGGCGCGCCTCGGTGCCGGCCATCGTGCTCAACTGGGCTGCAATCTCATCCCTGCGAGGGATAGGCCACCGGGCGCTCCAGGGCGTCCAGGGCCATCGGGCTGCTGGCGGGCAGTTCGACGCGTTTTGCCGCGGGTGCGCGCACCCGGTAGTTCACCAGCACCAGCATCAGCAGCAGGAAGGCGCCGCCGCCGTTGTGCGCCACCGCCACCGGGAGCGGCAGGTGCAGCAACACGTTGCTGATGCCCAGGCCGACCTGGAAGGACAGCCCCAGCAGCATCAGTGCGGTAATGCCGATCAGGCCGTGGCGCTGGAGGTTCCAGGCCAGCAGCAGGATCACCGCGGTCACGCCCAGCGCGCCCATGCGGTGGGTCATGTGGATGGCCGTGCGGGCGTCACTGTCGAGCTGGCCGCCCAGGTAGTTCGGGCCGATGTGTTGGGTAAGGTGGAAGCCGTTGGCGAAGTCCATGTCCGGCCACCACTGCCCATGGCACATCGGCAGGTCGATGCAGGCCACCGCCGCGTAGTTGCTGCTGACCCAACCGCCGAGGGCGATCTGCCCGATCACCATCAGCAGCGCCAGCGCTGCCAGGGCGCGCAGCTTCGATGGCAGTTGCAGCGGGGCGAAGGCGCCGGACAGGCGCAGGCTCAGCAGGAACAGCAGCGACAGCGTGGTGAAGCCGCCCAGCAGGTGTGCAGTGACGACCTGCGGCCAGAGCTTGAGGGTGACCGTCCACATGCCAAACGCCGCCTGGGCGATCACCACTGCGAGCAGCAGCAGCGGCAGTCGCATGGGCTGGCCGTCACGGCCGCGACGCACCAGTGCGTGCACCGCGAGGCCAAGGATCAGCAGGCCGAGGCTGCCGGCGAAGTAGCGGTGGATCATCTCGTTCCAGCCCTTCTGCGCCTCCACCGGCGAGTCGGGGAAGTGCATCTCGGCGTGGGCCAGTTGCGCTTCGTTCAGCGGCACGTGGACGAAGCCATAGCAGCCGGGCCAGTCCGGGCAGCCGAGGCCGGCGTGGGTCAGGCGGGTGTAGGCGCCCAGCAGGATGACCACGAAGGCCAGCGCCGTGGCCAGCACGGCGAGGTAGAAGGCGGGTTTGCGTCTTGCCTGGATCATGCGTCGCTCCCGATCTTGTTGTTGTCGTGGGGCTCGACCGAATTAACCGATGTTCGACAGCTTCAGCAGCAGCTGCAGGTCCTTGAGGATCGACTTGCCGTTGGCGTTGGCGTCGTAGCGCAGCACCAGGTTGCCGTGGGGGTCGACTATCCACAGCTGCGGTTGGGCGCCGGTGTGCGGGTTGGGCGTCAGGCCCAGGCGCTGCAGGCGCGGGTAGTCCTTGTCGAGCAGGTCGGTGAACTTGGCCGGCAGGGGCTTGGCGAAGGCCAGGGCGTGTTCGGCACGGCTGGCTTCGCGGCCCAGGCCGATGTTGATCTGGCGCGCCAGGTAGACCAGTTGCTGGCAGTCGCTGGTGCAGGTTTCCGCTGCCGTCACCAGCAACTGCCAGCGATCGCTGGCCTTGTCGTCCTGCACGCCCAGGTCAGCTGGAGTCTGCCCGGTGGCGATCAGGTCGCCGTGGTAGCTGCGGCCCTCGGGCACCCAGAACTGCAGCTTGTACATAGCGGTGGCGAGCAGCATCGGCCCCAGCACCATGCCGAGGATCAGCAGGAGTTGTACGCGCCCGCGGCGGCGGGCGGAGGCGTCAGGCAGAGTCATGGCGGTCATGGTCGAGGGTCTCCCGTGCGCGACGGATACCGAGGTAGAGGTAGAGGGCGGAAAGCGCGATGGCCAGGGCGAACCACTGCACGGCGTAGCCGACGTGGCGTTCCGGCGGCATGGCGACGATCGGCCAGTCGGTGTCGAAGGCGGCGTCGCCCGGCTCCAGGCGGATTTCCAGCGGGCTGCCTTCGCGGCCGAGCTGATCCCACAGGAACGGGGCGTCCACCCAGGTGATCAGGCGTGGCCAGCCGGCGAGCGGAGCGCTCGGGCCGGCGGACAGCGGGACGTAGGTCCAGGCGTCCAGCAGGAGGTCGTGATGGGGCGTGTCGATCTTCGGCGGCACGCGCCGGTCGGGCCAGGGCACCCAGCCACGGTTGACCAGTAGCCACTGGTGGCCGATGCGGTCGAAGAAGGGTTGCAGCACCTCGACGCCCGCCTGGCCGTTGCGGGTGCGGTTGTCGAGCAGGGCGGTGTGTTCTGCGTCGAACTGGCCTTGCAGGCGCACACGAACGTAGCTGCGCGGCGGTTGGCGTTCCAGTTCGGCGATGCTGATCGGGTCCTGCTGGCGCTGCACTTCGGCGGCGGCGAGGAGGGTACGTTTCTCGGCGGCGCGGGACAGTTGCCAGAAGCCCAGGCCGATCAGCACCGGCAGCAGCGCGAGGACCACCAGGGTCGGCGCGATGCCGGGCCGGAAGGCGCGCGTGGCGCGGCCTGGGCTGTGCTGTGTTGCGTGCTGGCTATACTGCAAGACATCCCCCTCAACCCCAGTCCCCTGCGGACAGGAGGCCGGTAGTGCTCAAAGCTGCGATCGTTCTGTTGTTGCTGGCGACCGTCGTCAGTCTGTTCAGTGGCCTGTTCTTTCTGGTCAAGGACGAGGGGCACGGTTCGCGGGTAGTCAACGCGCTGACCGTGCGTGTCACCCTGACTGCCCTGACCGTCGCTCTCATCGCCTGGGGCTTCTTCAGCGGCCAACTCGGCAGCTCCGCCCCCTGGCATTTCTGATCTCAAAAAGGCGCGGGCCGAAGCCCGCGCCATCGCGCCTCACAGCACGTAAACGAAGATGAACAACCCGATCCACACCACGTCGACGAAGTGCCAGTACCAGCTGGCCGCCTCGAAGCCGAAGTGTTTGTCGGCGTCGAAGTGCCCGCGGATGATGCGGATCAGCATGATGCTCAGCATGATCGCGCCGATGGTCACGTGGGCGCCGTGGAAGCCGGTGAGCATGAAGAAGGTCGCGCCGTAGATGCCCGAGCCCAGGGTCAGGCCCAGTTCGCTGTAGGCCTCGTGGTACTCATAGGCCTGCAGCACGATGAAGCACGCGCCCAGTGCCACGGTCGCCGCCAGCCACAGCTTCAGCGGGCCACGGTGGTTCTTCTTCAGCGCGTGGTGGGCGAAGGTCACGGTGAAGCTGGAGCTGACCAGCAGCAGGGTGTTGATCAGCGGCAGCTTCCACGGGTCGATCACCTCCTTGGGCGGTGGGAAGAGCTTGTTGTCCGGGTTGCTCAGCTGCGGCCAGCCGGCTTCGAACTGCGGCCAGAGCATGTGCGAGATGCCGTGGTGGCCTTCGCCACCCAGCCATGGGTTGACGAAGTGGCGCACGTAGAACAGCGCGCCGAAGAAGGCGGCGAAGAACATCACCTCGGAGAAGATGAACCAGCTCATGCCCCAGCGGAAGGAGCGGTCCATCTGCGGGCTGTAGAGCCCGCCGCGGCTTTCCTGGATGACGTTGCCGAACCAGCCGAACAGCATGTACGCCAGGATCAGCCCGCCGGCGAAGAAGATCCACGGGCCGTGGGAGTGGTCCTTGCCGGCGCTCATGTCGTTCATCCAGGTGCCGACGCCGAACATCGTCACCAGCATGCCGATGGTGGCGATGATTGGCCACTTGCTCTGCGCGGGGACGTAATAGGGATCGTGGGTTGCCATTGTTCTTGTTCTCCTTGCCCAGAAGTCGGTTGCTGATCTACTGCGCGTCGGTGAGGCTGCGTTGGAGCCGGCCTCGGAGTCCTCATTTACAACTCGTAAACTCCGGCTCCTCGGCCGGTCCCGCCTTGCCTCACTCTAGCTCGCACGATCATCCACCGACTTCTCAGCGCTCGTTACTGGCCACGGGTGGCTTGCGGGCAGTGATGTCGAACAGCGTGTAAGCCAGCGTCAGGTGACGCACATCCTTGGGCAGGTCGCGGTCGACGATGAAGCGCACCGGCATTTCGATGCGCTCGCCCGGCTGCAGCACCTGCTGGGTGAAGCAGAAGCATTCGGTCTTGTGGAAATAGGTGGCCGCCACCGACGGCGCGATGCTCGGGATCGCCTGGGCGGTCATCGGCTTGTCGGTGGGATTGCGGGCGACGAACAGCATCTGGTTCACCGCGCCCGGATGCACCACCAGTTGCTCGGCCTCGGGGTGGAACTCCCAGACCATGTCGATGTTGTTGTTGGCGACGAACTGGATCTTCACCTCGCGCGACTGATCGACCACCTGGCCGTCGCCCTGGTAGGCGCTGCCGGAGGTCTTGCCGTTGATGCCCAGTGCCTTGCACATCACGTCGTACAGCGGCACCAGGGCGAAGCCGAAGGCGAACATGGCGACCACGGCAATGACCAGTCGGGTCACCAGCTTGCGCGTTTCGATGTTGCCATCGCTCATGGGTCGGTTCCTCAACCTGTAGGAGCGAGCTTGCTCGCGAACCGCTTGATGCGTTGGGCTCCTGGGAGACCCGTTCGCGAGCAAGCTCGCTCCTACACGTTCGTACTTACTTCACTTCCGGAGGCGTGGTGAAGGTGTGGTAGGGCGCCGGCGAGGGAATGGTCCATTCCAGCCCCTCCGCGCCATCCCACGGCTTTGCCGGCGCCGGCTTGCCGCCCTTGATGCACTTGATGACGATGAACAGGAACAACAGCTGCGTGGTGCCGAACATGAAGGCGCCGATGGACGAGACCATGTTGAAGTCGGCGAACTGCAGGTTGTAGTCCGGAATCCGCCGCGGCATGCCGGCCAGCCCGACGAAGTGCATCGGGAAGAACGCCAGGTTCATGCCGATGAAGCTCATCCAGAAGTGCAGCTTGCCCAGGGTCTCGTCGTACATGTGGCCGGTCCACTTCGGCAGCCAGTAGTAGGCCGAGGCGAAGATGCCGAAGATCGCGCCGGGCACCAGCACGTAGTGGAAGTGCGCCACCACGAAGTAGGTGTCCTGGTACTGGAAGTCCGCCGGTGCAATGGCCAGCATCAGCCCGGAGAAGCCGCCGATGGTGAACAGGATGACGAAGGCCACGGCGAACAGCATCGGCGTCTCGAAGGTCAGCGAGCCCTGCCACATGGTCGACGCCCAGTTGAACACCTTCACCCCGGTGGGCACGGCGATCAGCATGGTCGCGTACATGAAGAACAGCTCGCCCACCAGCGGGATGCCCACCACGAACATGTGGTGCGCCCACACGACGAAGGACAGGAAGGCGATCGACGCGGTGGCGTAGACCATCGAGGTGTAGCCGAACAGCGGCTTGCGGCTGAAGGCCGGGATGATCGAGCTGACGGCGCCGAACGCCGGCAGGATCATGATGTACACCTCGGGGTGGCCGAAGAACCAGAACACGTGCTGGAACAGCACCGGGTCGCCGCCGCCGGCCGCGCTGAAGAAGCTGGTGCCGAAGTGGATGTCCATCAGCATCATCGTCACGCAACCCGCCAGCACCGGCATCACCGCGATCAGCAGGAAGGCGGTGATCAGCCAGGTCCAGACGAACAGCGGCATCTTCATCAGCGTCATGCCCGGGGCGCGCAGGTTGAGGATGGTGGCGATCACGTTGATCGCGCCCATGATCGAACTCATGCCCATCAGGTGGATGGCGAAGATGAAGAAGGTCACGCTGTGAGGCGCGAAGGTGGTGGACAGCGGTGCGTAGAAGGTCCAGCCGAAGTTCGGGCCACCGCCGGGCATGAACAGGGTGCTCACCAGCAGGCCGAAGGCCGCCGGCAGCAGCCAGAAGCTGAAGTTGTTCATCCGTGGCAGGGCCATGTCCGGCGCGCCGATCATCAGCGGCACCATCCAGTTGGCCAGGCCGACGAAGGCCGGCATCACCGCACCGAAGACCATCACCAGGCCGTGCATGGTGGTCATCTGGTTGAAGAACGCCGGCTCGACGATCTGCAGGCCCGGCTGGAACAGCTCGGCGCGGATCACCATGGCGAAGGAGCCGCCGAGCAGGAAGGCGCAGAAGCTGAACCACAGGTACAGCGTGCCGATGTCCTTGTGGTTGGTGGTCAGTACCCAGCGCATCAGGCCCTTGGCGGGGCCGTGGTGGTGGTCGCCGGCGTGAGAATGGTCGGGGTGATCGATCACGGTACTCATCGCGGCCTCCTTATTGTTGTTTCTGCTTGTAGGCGACCACGTCCTGCGGGGTCACCATGTCGCCGTCGTTATTGCCCCAGGCGTTGCGCTCGTAGGTGATCACCGCGGCGATGTCGACTTCCGAGAGCTGCTTGCCGAAGGCCGCCATGGCCGTGCCCGGAACGCCGTTGAACACGGTCTCCAGGTGGTGCTCCTTGGGTCCGGTGACGATCTTCGAACCCTTGAGCGCCGGGAACATCGGCGGCATGCCCTGGCCCTCGGGCTGGTGACAGGCGGCGCAGATGGTGTGGTAGACCTTGTCGCCACGGGCGACCAGTTCTTCCTTCGTCCACTCCTTGCTGGTCAGCTCCTTCATCTTGGCGGCCTCTTCCTTGCGCTCGGCCAGCCACTTGTCGAAGTCGGGCTTGGACTTCACGTCCACCACGATGGGCATGAAGCCGTGGTCCTTGCCGCACAGCTCGGCGCACTGGCCGCGGTAGACGCCGGGCTGGTCGACCTTGGTCCAGGCCTCGTTGACGAAGCCGGGAATGGCGTCGCGCTTGACCGCGAAGGCCGGCACCCACCAGGAGTGGATCACGTCGCTGGAGGTGACCAGGAAACGGACCTTGACCCCGGCCGGCAGCACCAGCGGGTTGTCCACTTCGAGCAGGTAATGCTCGTCCTTGTCGGCCTTGTTGTGGATCTGGTCCTGGGGCGTGGCGAGGTTGGAGAAGAACTCCACGTCCTGGCCCAGGTATTTGTACTGCCACTTCCACTGGTAGCCGGTGACCTGCACGTCCAACTCGGGCTCCGAGGTGTCGTACATGTGGATCAGCGTCTTGGTGGCCGGAACGGCCATCACCACCAGGATCAGGAAGGGAATGACGGTCCAGAGGATTTCCACCGTGGTGCTTTCGTGGAAATGCGCGGGCTGCTGCCCGGTGGACCGGCGGTGGACGATCATCGACCAGAACATCGCGCCAAAGACGACGATGCCGATGACCACGCAGATCCAGAAGATCGTCATGTGCAGATCGAAAACGTTACGGCTGACTTCCGTCGCACCGGGGGCCATGTTGACCGTCCAGGCGGCGTTTGCCTGACTGAAAGCCAAGAGCAAAAGGAAGCCCATCCAGACTCGTGGATGTCGCAGCATTCGGGTTCCCCTTATCGTTGTTTTTATCCCGCCGGCATAGCGCCCTGGCCACGAACCCCATTCCAGGGGGCTCGAGCCTGAACACGCCAACGGCCAAGGGAGTGACCGCCAAGACAACTTACTTTGACGTCTTACCTCGGCAGCACGCAGGGCAGGCCGGGTCCATCAGGTTTTCGGTGTGTCGAAGCGGAGTATAGCCAGGGGTTGCGACATAACAACGCAGAGTAAAAACGGTGTTTGAAAGACCGAAGTGCGATCTCAAAGCCACGGACGGCGCGGCTTTGGAGTACCATGCTGGCGGTCTGATATGCCGTGCCGGCATAACCAGTTCATGAATATGACAATCGCGTCTTAGCTACGCCCGGGGTGCGGCTAAGGTCTTTCTTCACTTTCCAAACCCGTTGTCTTGGAGTTGTCATGAACACCGCTGCACTGCGTGAGCTGATCCGGAATGCCCACCTGCTCGAATCCCGCCATGGCCATCTCGCCCGCCTGATCCAGAGCCAACTGCAAAGCCTGCACAAGAGCATCGCGCTGACGGGAGAGGACCCCAACGGTACGCTGACACGTTTCGTCCACGCCTACGTCGAGCAGGTGCCGGACTTCCTCGACGCCGCCAACTCGGTGGCCCGCGCGGCCGGCATCGAAGATCGCATCAAGCCGGTGCTCAAGCTCGCCGAGCAGTTCTTCCTCACGCCGCCTGCGCTGCTCGATGGCCACGATGGCCTCGACGCGCTGCTGGACGAGGCTTACCTCGCCCACCGCCTGGTGGAAGAGGTGAACGACCGCTACATCGCCCACTTCAACCAGCCGCTGATCCCGCTGGACACCACGGTGGCTAACCTGGTGGCGCACCAGCTGATCGGCGAACCCTTCGCCAACCAGCTGGATGAAGCAGTGCATCATGCGGTCGACGGCATGCTTGACGACAGCACCTTCAGCGCCGAATCCGCCGTCAGCTATCGCGCCAGCCTCAACGACCCGCAAGTCGTCATGGCCTGGCAGCAGTGGCCGTGCCTGTCGCGGCAGTTCGGCGTTGAGCTGGAGCTGGGCCGCGACTGATGTTCAGCCCGCACCCTGCAGCGCCCGCACCCGGCCCTCCACGCGGCGACGAAGACCGTTGCCTTCGATGGACAGCCGACAGCCGTTGGCCGCGGCGCTGCGGCCCCAGTCCTCCAGCAGTTCCATGCAGGCGTGGTCGATGTAGCTCAGGTGCTGCAGCGGTACGCGCAGGTGCGTGCCGGGCTTTATCGACTGCAAGACCTGGGACAGCGCCGGCACCTTGAGGAATGTCGCCGCGCCCACCAGCCGCAGCTCTGCACCGCTGCCCTCCTCGTCGTAGCGCAGGTTGATCTTCAACCGCGCTGCCTTGAACACCAGCTTCAATACCGTCAGCGCGAAACCCAGCAGCACGCCGGTCAGAAGGTCGGTAGCGACGATGGCCAGCGCGGTCGCCGCGTGCACCAGCACCGGCATGCGCCCGTAACGGCCAAGCGAGCGCAGCGCCTTGAGGTCCACCAGCTTGATCCCGGTGTAGACCAGCACGCCGGCCAGGCTGGCGATGGGGATCTGCCGCAGCAACCCGCCCAGCAGCACGACGAACGCCAGCAGCCACAACCCATGGAAGATCGCCGAAGCGCGGCTGCGCGCACCGGCCTGCACGTTGGCCGAACTGCGCACGATCACCCCGGTCATCGGCAGCGCGCCGACCAGCCCGCAGAGCATGTTGCCCACACCCTGGGCGCTCAGCTCGCGGTCCATGTCCGAGCGCGGGCCGGTGTGCATGCGGTCCACCGCTGCGGCGGAGAGCAGCGTCTCGGCGCTGGCGATGAAGGCCACCACCACGGCGGCCAGCAAAAGCGTCGGGTCGAGCAGCGCGGCAAGGTCGCTCGGGCGAACCCAGTCGATGGCGTCGCCGAGGTTCTCCGGCACGCTCACCCGCAGCACGTTCAGGTGCAGCGCGATGCTCGCCAGGGTTGCCAGGCTGACGCCGAACAGCGCGCCGGGCAGCATGCGCAGCCGGCTCGGTTTGAAGCGGTCCCACAGCGCCATGCAGGCCATGGTGCCCAGCCCGAGCAGCGCCGCATCGAAGCCGCTGGTCTCGGAGAGCAGCGCCGCCGGGAAGGCCAGCAGGTTATCCAGCCCCGACGCCTGCGGCTTCAGGTCGAGCATCACGTGGACCTGCGACAGCACGATAAGAATGCCGATGCCGGCGAGCATGCCGTAGACCACGGCCGGCGAGGTCACGCGGAACCAGCAGCCCAGGCGCAGTCTTCCCGCCAGCAGTTGCAGTGCGCCGGCCAGCAGCAGGATTGGCCCGAGCATGGCCATGCCGTGGGTGCGCACCAGTTCGAAGACCAGCACCGCCAGGCCCGCCGCCGGGCCGCTGACCTGCAGGGGCGAGCCGGCCAGGAAGCCGACCACCAGGCCGCCGATGATGCCGGTCACCAGGCCCTTGGCTGGCGGCATGCCCGAGGCGATGGCGATGCCCATGCACAGCGGCAGGGCAACGAGAAAAACCACCACCGACGCGAGCAGGTCGCGCGGCAGCGCGTGGCGCAGCTGGGAAAATCCGGATGGAACAGAGTGGGAGGCCGACATGGCGCTGTTCTCCTTCGAGCATTTTTCGGACGCGCGAAAGCCCACGACGCAGGCCTCGGCCGCATCGACACGCGCAGTTCAGAGGGACGGCGAACGCGGTGGGGGCGTACGCCTCAGGCAGGGATCAAGTGAGGAACGGAGCGCGGCATTTGTTCTGGCGGGCCGCCGCGCCCCGGGATTACTGCTACGGGCGGCTTACTGAGCGGAGTAGCGAGCGCGAGGCGTTGCGCTGGGCGTCGGGCCTTCGCCGTCGAGCGGGCGGAAGCGGCCTTCCTGGGCGTCGTAGGCCTTGATGGCGCTGGTCTCGATGTCGTACACCCAGCCGTGGATGAACAGCTGGCCGGAAGCCAGGCGCGCGGCCACCGACGGATGGGTCTTCAGGTGGTCCAACTGGGCCACGACGTTCTCTTCGGTGAGTACGCCCAGGTGTTCCTGGGTGGCACAGCCGCAGGTCTGCGCGACCACGGTGCGGGCGACTTCGGCATGGCGCAGCCAGGCCTTGACCGTCGGCATGCCTTCCAGGGTCTGCGGAGCCAGCACCGCCTTCATAGCGCCGCAATCGGAGTGGCCGCAGACGATGATGTGCTGCACGCCCAGGGCCATCACCGCGAACTCGATGGCAGTGGACACGCCGCCGTTCATCTGGCCGTACGGCGGCACCACGTTGCCGACGTTGCGGGTGACGAACAGGTCGCCCGGCGAGCTCTGGGTGATCAGCTCGGGAACGATGCGCGAGTCGGCGCAGGTGATGAACATGGCGCGCGGGTTCTGCGCGTGGGCCAACTTCTTGAACAGCTCTTCCTGCTGCGGGAAGACTTCATGGCGGAACTGGCGGAAGCCCTCGACGATATGGCGCAGCGCCTCGTCAGCAGATTCGTGGGCGTGTTCCTCACCGTGCGTTTTGTCGTTCATGTATCAGCCTCGAAGAATGACGAAGAATTTTCCCACGTCAGCCGACGCTCTCCCTGGGGAGAAAAGGCACAGCCGTGAGGAAAAATCTGTCGTGACCGGTTAGTCACTTTGTGCTCAAACCCTAGACAACGAAGATTAAACCAAAATTAAAAAACCGCTCTGTAATGAGCTTTTGCACGATGTTTCGCCGAAATTTCAAGATGATATCGGCAAGCTATCATGGCGATGCGATATTGCAGTGATTGTACTGCTCTTGTCGAAACTTCCGACAGACAACAGCTCAGAACAGGCTCATCTGGCTGCGCGGCGGGGCAAACGCCGTGCAGTCCAAACTGAAGTTGCCGCGCCGGTTCAAGCCCAGGCGGCGCAGGGCAACCTCGAAGCGCTTGGCCAGGAGGTCGGCGAACGGGCCTTCGCCGCGAAAGCGGTGGCCGAAACGGCTGTCGTAGATTTCCCCGCCGCGCACCTGCCGGATCAGGCTCATCACATGGTTGGCACGCTGCGGATAGTGCGCTGCCAGCCACTCTTCGAACAGCGGCCCGACCTCGCGTGGCAGGCGCAGCATCATGTAGCTGGCGCTCTGCGCGCCGGCTTCGTGGGCGGCTTCGAGCAGCGCTTCCAGTTCGCGGTCGTTGACCATGGGGATCATCGGCGAACACAGCACCCCTACCGGAATGCCCTGTTCGCGCATCACCCGGATCGCCCGCAAGCGCGCGGAGGGAGCCGCGGCGCGGGGTTCGAGGATGCGTTTCAGCTCGTCATCCAGGGTGGTCAGGCTGATCATCACGGCCACCAGGTTCTGCTTCGCCAGTTCGGCCAGCAGGTCCAGGTCGCGCAGGATCAGCGAACCCTTGGTGACGATGGTCACCGGGTGGCGGAAGCGCAGCAGCACCTCGAGGATCTGCCGGGTCAGCCGCTGCTGGCGCTCGATGGGCTGGTACGGATCGGTATTGGCGCCCAGGTTGATCGGCGCGCAGACGTAGCCCTTGCGGCTCAGCTCTTCTTCCAGCACCTCGGCGGCATTGGTCTTGGCGATCAGCCTGGTCTCGAAATCCAGCCCCGGGGACAGGTCCCAGTAGGCGTGGCTCGGCCGGGCGTAGCAGTAGATGCAGCCGTGCTCGCAGCCGCGATAGGGGTTGATCGAGCGGTCGAAGGGCAGGTCCGGCGACTGGTTGCGCGAGATCACCGACTTCGCGCGCTCGCTGCGGATCTCGGTCACCTGGGGCTTGGGCACCTCGTCGTACCAATCGTTATCCACAGGCACCGAAGTGGTTGGCGCGAAGCGGTTGTGCGGATTGTTGGCGGTGCCCCGGCCGCGGGGTGGGACTGTCGGTGGCATGTCGATGCTCTGGAGTACTGTTTATAAATACAGTATTTCAGGCGGCGTCACTACGCCAGAGGGATGAAGCCGATAGGCAGCGTCAGGCGCCCGGCGGTAGGTGAGTTCTGTCGGTCATCACTCGGCACGGTGAAAACTGCACTGGCAGGACGCTCTAGATACCCCTGGCTTGCTCCTGCGCTGGGGCTTCAATGCGTGTGGACTTGACCCGCCATCTGACTCTTTGTACCGGCTTTTCAATTGTCTTGACGATCAGGTGGCAGCAGGCCAGCGATACAAACAGGGTGACGAAGAAATTCAGTATGCCTGGCACGCTCGAGCCACTTATGGGGGTGCCGAAGATCAGCATCGAGCAGGCAAAACCGACCTGCCAGTGCATCAGATAAAGCGGATAACTGAAGTCGCCAAGCGTCTTGTCGATAAGCTTCAGGCCTGCCGGAGCAATAGTATTGATCAGCAGGACTATCAATGCGGCATTCAGCGCGTAGTTGACATAGAAGCATAGGGTTGCCGTGCTGCCGGTTGTTCCATCACCACCAAATTTCAATGCAACGACAGAATTCAGGAAAGCCAGGCCTATCGTCGCCCAGAGGAGTGTAGTTCTTCTGTATCGTGAAATAACGATTTCTAATAGATTCCGATGGTGGAAGATCATTGCGCCCAGCGAGAACGCGAGTGTGCCGGAAAATATATATCCGTACCGGTAGCCATAGCCGAGTCCAAGGATATGCGTTGTCAGCATGTAGCCAATACTGAGCGAGAACCAAAGAGTGGTGATTGTTCTTGAGCGGGATAGGCCTAGGGCAATGAGCGCATAGAAGGTTATTTCCACGGTCAGTGCCCAGGTAGGCGGCGATACCCTCGGCAGGACGGATGTCGGAAAGGTGCTCCAATATATCAAGGTCGCGTTCTGCGCCCATTGAGAAAGGTTGTTGGGGATGAACATGAATTCACGATATTTTATCGAGTTATCTTCACCGAAGAAGAATATGATAAATACAGAGAGCGCGAGAATGAACCAGTGTGCTGGATATAAGCGCAGGATTCGGTTCAGGCAGAATCGCCCGATGCCCCTGATCGAATATCCGTAGGTATTCACCATCACGAGTGTCATCAGATATCCACTGAGAATGAAGAATCCATGTACGGCGTAATGGCCAAGAATTGGCAGGGCGAGAAGATGGTTGACGACGACCAGAAGAGATAAAACGAATCTGTAGAGACCAAACATGATTGTCGCGAGCCAATGGAGTGTGAAAAAGGTGCTGATCGGAAGTTCGACGAACTGTAAATGTTTTCCTGGCCTAAAGCATCTTTGAAAACAAAAGGTACAGCCCGGCCGCCAGCCCGATGGCCGCCGGCAAGGTCAGCACCCAGGCCAGCAACATGTTGCGGATGGTCGGCCACTGCAGCCCGCTGCCGTTGGCCGCCATGGTGCCGGCCACGCCGGAGGAGAGCACCTGGGTCGTCGACACCGGCAGACCGAAACCGTCCGCCGCGCCGATGGTGAGCATGGCCACCAGTTGCGCCGAGGCGCCCTGTGCATAAGTCAAAGGGGTCTTGCCGATGCCTTCGCCGACCGTAGTGACGATACGCCGCCAGCCCACCAGTGTACCCAGGCCGAGTGCCAGGGCGACCGCGACCTTTACCCAGGTGGGAATGAAGCGGATTGCCTGCTCGCCGCCCTGGCGCAGTGCCTGCAGGCTGCTCCAGGTTTCCAGCTCGAAATGCTGGTCGCTGCGGTCCAGCAGGCGGATGGTTTCCAGGCTCAGGTAGAGGTCGTTGCGCAGGGCCTGCACCTCCTCGGCCGGCACTTTGTCCAATTGCCCGTAACGCTCCAGTCGCGCGCTGACGTCGCCGATCACGCTGCCCAGCGAGGGCAGCAGTTCGGGCTTCAGCACTTCGTCTTCCTGATAGCTCAATAGCGCCTGCCGCGGGTCCGCTGCCGGGCTGCCGCCAGCACGGTGCAACTGCTGCTGGCTGGCCTGGGTGAGGGCGAGCAACTGGCGGGTCTGCTCGGGGGAATGAGCGCGATCCACCGCGAACGCGAGGGGAACGGTGGCGATCAGTATGAGCATGATCAGCCCGATGCCTTTTTGCCCGTCGTTGGAACCATGGGCAAAGGACACGCCGGTACAGGTCAGGATCAGGATCGCGCGAATCCACCGGGGCGGCGGCGTGCGCCCATCCGGTGCGTGGAACAGCGCGCGGTTGCGGATGGTCGAGCTCGCCACTCGCAGCAGCACGAAGGCGGCGAAGAAGCCCACCAGCGGCGAAAGGAACAGTGCATAACCCACCGTCAGCAACTGCGACCAGGCGTTGCCCGACAGTCCGATATGCCCTGCCATGGCGCCGTGGGCCAGGCCGATACCGACGATGGAACCAATCAGCGTGTGCGAGGAGGACACCGGCAGCCCCAGCCACCAGGTACCCAGGTTCCACAGGATCGAGGCGATCAGCAGGGCGAAGATCATCGCCAGCCCGACGCTGCTGTCGACCTTGAGCAGCAGGTCCAGCGGCAGCAGCGAGACGATGGCGAACGCCACCGCACCGCTGGAGAAGAGCACGCCGAGGAAGTTCCACACCCCCGACCAGGCCACGGCGAGGCGCGGCGGCAAGGCGTTGGTGTAGATCACCGTGGCCACCGCATTGGCGGTGTCGTGGAAGCCGTTGATGAACTCGAAGCTCAGCGCGATCAGCAGCGCAACCACCAGCACCAGTACCGACCCGCCCGGCTCCAGGTGCGTGCCGCTGGCGTGGATGTCGTGCCCCAGCGCGGCGAAGGTGAACACCAGCGCGGCGGCCAGCAGCAGGAAAAAGGTCAGGCGTCCCTTGAAGCCGTGAGTCTCGCGCAGCACGGGGCTGATCGGGAACTGCGTCAGGCGCGAGGCGCGCATCACCTCAAGCATGCCAAAGCGGTCAAGCACAGGAGGGCTTCCTTGGGGTCAATGGCGGCATCGGGCGGATTCCTTGCGGCGATGCCCTACAGACTAGCCGGCCGTGGCGATCATGGGCCGACGGCGCGAGCGGGGCGGAGTGTCATGCTAGGGCGAGGCTGCTTCGACATTCCTTGATGTTGGTGGGAATGTGCGGTATTTCGGCGCCGTAAAAAGCAATGCCCCGGCAAGCCGGGGCATTTCTGGGCGTCACGCGGGTGCTATTCCTGCGGCTTCTTCAGCTTCGGATTGGGGAAGAACTGCACCCCCTGTACCTTCGGGTCCCTGGGCTTTTCCAGCGCGCTGGTGTTGACGCGGGTGGACAGCTCTTTCGGCACTGACTGGCCCTGGGCGTTGAGCGTGTCGGAGTAGCCGCAGGCCACGCATTCGCGGTGTGGTACGCCGTCGACGTCCCACATGACGATCTTGTCCTGCTCGCTGCACGCCGGGCAGACGGCCCCGGCGATGAAGCGTTTCTTCACCTCGCTCATCACGCCGCCTCCTCGGTGAGACCCGAGTGGCGCAGCAGGGCATCGATGGACGGCTCGCGGCCACGGAAGGCCACGAACAGCGCCATCGGCTCCTGGGAGCCGCCCTTGGCCAGGATCGCGTCGCGGAAGGCCGCGCCGGTGGCCGGGTTGAGCACGCCTTCTTCCTCGAAGCGCGAGAACGCATCGGCGGACAGCACCTCGGCCCACTTGTAGCTGTAGTAACCGGCCGCATAACCGCCGGCGAAGATGTGCGCGAAGCTGTTGGCGAAGCGGTTGTACGCCGGCGGGCGCATCACCGCGACTTCATCGCGGATTGCTTCCAGCACGTCGAGCACGCTGCGGCCGTCGCCGTGGGTGGCGTGCAGTTCGAAGTCGAACAGCGAGAATTCCAGCTGGCGGACCATCATCAGTCCGGACTGGAAGTTCTTCGCCGCGAGCATCTTCTCCAGCAGGTCCTGGGGCAGCGGCGCGCCGGTCTCGTAGTGACCGGAGATCAGCGCCAGGCCTTCGGGCTCCCAGCACCAGTTCTCCATGAACTGGCTCGGCAGCTCCACGGCGTCCCAGGCCACGCCGTTGATGCCCGAGGCGCCGGCATGTTCGACGCGGGTCAGCAGGTGGTGCAGGCCGTGGCCGAATTCGTGGAACAGCGTGGTGACTTCATCGTGGGTCAGCAGCGCCGGCTTGCCGCCGACCGCCGGGGTGAAGTTGCACACCAGGTAGGCCACTGGCGATTGCAGTTCGCCACCGGCGGTGCGGCGACGGTCGCGGGCGCCGTCCATCCAGGCGCCGCCACGCTTGTTGGCGCGGGCGTAGAGGTCGAAGTAGAAGCGGCCGACATGCTGGCCGTTTTCCTCGATCTCGAACAGGCGCACGTCCGGGTGCCAGCGCTCGAAGTCGTTCAGCTCGCGAATCTGGATGCCGTAGAGCTTCTGCACGATGGCGAACAGGCCGGAGAGCACCTTGTCGATCGGGAAGTATTCGCGCAGGGCTTCCTGGGACACGCTGTAGCGCGCCTCGCGCAGCTTCTCGCCGAAGTAGCTGGCGTCCCAGCTGGCGAGGTCCGGGCAACCCTGCTCCGCGGCGTAGGCCTTGAGCTGCGCAAGATCCTGGGCAGCAAAGGGCTTGCTGCGCACGGCGAGGTCGCGGAGGAAGTTCAGTACCTGCTCGGGCGTCTCGGCCATCTTGGTGGCCAGGGACAGTTCGGCGAAGTTCGCAAAGCCCAGCAGGCGCGACAGCTCCTGGCGCAGGTCGAGGATTTCCTGCATCACCGGGCCGTTGTCGTTCTGCCCGGCATTCGGCCCCTGATCGGAGGCGCGGGTGCAGTACGCGGCGTAGACCTCTTCACGCAGTGCGCGGTCCTGGGCATAGGTCATCACGGCGTAGTAGCTGGGGAATTCCAGGCTGATCAGCCAGCCGTCCAGCGCCTTGGCCTGTGCGGCGGCCTGCATCTGCGCCTTGGCCGATTCGGTCAGGCCGGCGAGGGCTGCTTCGTCGGTGACGTGCTTGGTCCAGGCCTGGGTGGCGTCCAGCAGCTGGTTGGAGAAGCGGCTGCCCAGCTCGGACAGGCGCGTCTGGATTTCCGCGTAGCGCTGCTGCTGCTCGGCCGGCAGGTCGATACCCGACAGGCGGAAGTCGCGCAGGGCGTGTTCGAGGATGGTTTTCTGGGCGAGGTCGAAGTCCTTCGATTCGGGGCTTGCGGCCAGCGCTTCGTAGGCCTTGAACAGCTCGCGGTTCTGGCCCAGTTCGGTCCAGTAGGCGGACAGCAGCGGCAGGCAGCCCTCGTAGGCTTCGCGCAGTTCGGCGCTGTTGCACACCGCGTTGAGGTGGCTGACCGGGCTCCAGGCCTTGCCCAGGCGGTCATGCAGCTCGTCCATGGCCAGCACCAGGCCGGCCCAGGTCGGGGCGCCGTTCTGCTGGGCGAGGAGGCGCGCGATGGCGGCGCGGTTGTCGGCGAGGATCTGCTCGATGGCCGGCTTCACGTGCTCGGGGCGAATGGAGGAGAAGGGCGGCAGGTCGTAGCTCTGCAGAAGAGGATTCGCGCTCACGGTGGCACCTTGGCTGAAGAAACACCCGGCCATCTTAAATACAATCGGACCCATCCGCAGCCACAGGAAAGCTATCGTGACGATTCGAACCTATCAGGGCAAAACGCCATCCCTCGGTGAGCGCGTCTTCGTCGACGCCAGCTCCGTGGTCATCGGCGACGTGGAGATCGGCGCGGACAGCTCGGTGTGGCCGCTGGTGGTGATCCGCGGCGACATGCACCGCATCCGTATCGGTGCGCGCACCAGCGTGCAGGACGGCAGCGTGCTGCACATCACCCACGCCGGCCCCTTCAACCCGGACGGCTTCCCGCTGACCATCGGCGACGAGGTGACCATCGGTCACAAGGTGCTGCTGCACGGCTGCACCATCGGCAGCCGCATCCTGGTGGGCATGGGCTCCATCGTCATGGACGGCGCGGTGATCGAGGACGAGGTGATCCTCGGCGCGGGCAGCCTGGTGCCGCCGGGCAAGACGCTGGAGAGCGGCTTCCTGTATGTCGGCAGCCCGGTGAAGAAGGCCCGGCCGCTGACCGACAAGGAGCGGGCGTTCTTCAGCTATACCGCCGGGAATTACGTGAAGTTGAAGGACCAGCATATCGCCGAGGGTTTTGCCGGCGAGTGACGCTCTGATACGACGGTGCCGATGCTTCCCCTCACCCCAACCCTCTCCCGATGGGGGAGGGGGCAGATTGTGCCGGCTGACACGATGGCTTCATCCTTCGCCGAACGGTTCCCTCTCCCTCTGGGAGAGGGCCAGGGTGAGGGGCTCTGGTTCTTCCGATCTGCCGGACGGCCCGCCACAGCGGACCTCGCGCCCTATACTGAGCCAAGGTGACCGGACGCCAGCGCGTGCCCGGCCGGGTTCAGCAGCGGGCGGCCTGCCATCCCGGCGCCGCCGAGCCGGCGAGCGGCCATGAACAGTCTGTGTTCTTCCAACGCCACCGTTTCGCCCTGGTGGCGTGGCGGTGTCATCGTCCTGCTCTTGCTGGCGCTGGGCGGTTGCGCGCAGCGCCCTGCGCCACCCGCCGCCCCGCTCACCGAAGCCACCTGGCACCAGGTCGACGCCGACATCGGCGCCGCTTCGCTGGCCGCCACGTCCCAGGCCCGTGCCTACGCCGAAGAGGCCATGCAGCAGTGGATGGACCTGGTCTACCAGCGCACCGACGAGAAATTCATCCCCTGGTTCTCCAGCTACTGGACCCAGCAATGGCTGGGCATGAAGGTCGCCTGGTACAAGATGGGCTCTCACGGCGACCTCGATCCCACGGTCGACAGGCTGGCCGTCTACCTGCAGGAGCAGTACCGCAAGCAGGTACTGGTCCCGGTGGCCAAGCAGATCGACCCCGACTCGGTGATGGAGAAGGCCACCCGGCACTACATCAAACTGCTGACCGTGGCGGTGGAGGAGATCCCCCAGCGTCGCGGCATCCCGCAGAAGGCGTTCGATGAGCACCTGATGGGCGTTCCGGCAATCAGCCTCGGCCCGCCATCCAGTCGTGACGCCTCGCTTTACGACGTGGTGAATGCCAAGGACATCGGCAAGCTGCCGGCCTTCGCCGCCCTGATGCAGGAAATCCGTACCGCCTCGGGCAAGGCTGGCGCCGGGACCAAAGTCAGCGGCGTCTCTCCGGTGGCGCAGCGCACCAGCGCCAAGCTGGTCGATGAACTGCGCAACCGCAGCATCGTCGGCGTCGTGGCCGGAGCGGCGGGCAAGGTCGCCGGCTCGGTCATTTCGGTGGCCTTCACGCTATTCAGTATGGCGGGCAACGACCATGCGCGGCCGGAGGTGGAAACGCAGTTGCGCAAGGAGATCAACGCCGCCTTCGACGAACAGTGGCTGGCGCTGATGCGTGATCAGGACGGCGGGGTGATGTCCGGCGTCGATCACCTTGGCGCCCGCGTGCAGCAGAGCTTGGCTGGCCGGCTCGCTCAACCACAGGACGAGCCCGAGGACGATTCCGCGGCCCAGGCCTACGGTGCCGGCGAGGCAGAGCCGGTCAGCGTCAGCGGCGGGTTCCGCGTGCTCCGGCAGGGGCAGGGCTCGGCGCCCTGAGCCGGTCATTCGGCGACTCGTGTTTCGCGCCCGCTGCCTGGGGCGTATCCTTCCCGCCCGACTTTCGCGGCCGGACGCTGACCTCATGCATTACCAGAACATCCTCTTCGACCTCGACGGCACCCTCACCGACCCGCGCGAGGGCATCACCCGCTCCATCCAGTATGCGCTCGCCCAACTGGGCATCGACGAGCCCGACCTGCGCCAGCTGGAACATTTCATCGGCCCGCCGCTGCTGCAGTGCTTCATGAGCACCTACGACTTCGACGAGGCGCGCGCCTGGGAAGCGGTGAACCACTACCGCGTGCGCTTCAAGGACACCGGACTTTACGAGAACAAGGTGTTCGACGGCGTCGCCGAGCTGCTGGACCTGCTCGGCAGCCAGGGTCGCACGCTGTACATCTGCACCAGCAAGCCGACGGTGTTCGCCTCCGAAATCGCCCGCCACTTCGACTTCGCCCGGCATTTCAAGGTGATCTACGGCAGCGAGCTGGATGGCACGCGCACCAACAAGGTCGAGCTGATCGGGCACCTGCTGGGCATCGAGCAACTGGACCTCAAGCAGACCCTGATGATCGGCGACCGCAAGCACGACCTGATCGGCGCGCACCGCAACGGGCTTTCCGCCGCCGGCGTCGGCTATGGCTTCGGCAGCCACGAGGAACTGATGGCGGAAAGCCCGGCACATTACTTCGCCAGCCTGGACGAGCTGCGCGCGGCCTTTGCCTGACCGTACGGGACTCCATTTGTAGGAGCGGACCTTGTCCGCGAAATCCCCGCGAAGCGGGGACCAGGAGCATCGCGGATAAGATCCGCTTGTGTCTGCCGACTTCGATAG
>NZ_AMZB01000094.1 GCF_000313755.1 Pseudomonas nitroreducens TX1
GCGGGGTAGACATAGAATCTCCTACAGAAACCCGACGCGCCGACGTGGCTCAGCCCCGCGCCGGCTCACCGGCCCGCGGCGCCGCGCTGGACAGCAGCGCTAGCTCCATCAGCACCGCCAGCACGATGGCTCCGGCGGCCACCGCGAAGAGCAGCGCGTAGTGGCCATGGCTCGCACTGAACAGCGCCGAGTAGGCATAGCCGGCGATGGCCTGGAAGCTGGCGAAGGACACCGTCGCGCGGCTCCAGGTGGCGTTCTGCGCGGCATGGCCGGGTACCAGTTGATGCACCCGCGCCAGGGCCAGCGGCACGATGCCCGGCGGGAACGAGCCGATCACCAGGCTGGCCACGCCCAGCAGGCGCAGGTCGCCGGTTTCCAGCAGCAGGCCGAGGGCCATGAATTGCGCCACCAGCACCAGCCGGATCGCCGCTCGCGCGCCCAGATGGTCGGCGAGGAAGCCATAGACCACCGGCCCGACGATGGCGCCGACGCCGTACAGCGTCCAGATCAGTGCCCCGCTGTGGGTGCCAGCGCCCAGGCCCCGCGCCACGTAGTCGACCAGGAACATCATCGGCGCCACCAGCGCGGCGGCCGTCAGCGCGTACTGGGCGAAGAGCACGTAGACGCCCGCCGAGGCGCGTGGCCCAGCCACCTCAGGGGCCTGGGTATGCGGGTGCTCCTGTGGCCAGCCGAACCAGCTGCTCAGGCTGAGCACCAGGGCCAGCGCGCCGAGCCCGAGCCAGGTCTGAACCAACCCCAGCGCCAGCAGAAGCGGCACCAGGGTACCGGATGCGGCGATGCCCAGGCCGATGCCCAGGAAGATCGCCCCGCTCGCCAGCCCACGCCGATTGACGGCCACATGCGGCAGGATGGTGGCGGCGGCCAGCACCATGATCACCCCGCCGGAAATTCCCGAGACCAGCCGCCAGAAGAAGAACCACGCCTGGTTCAGCGGCCAGGCGCAGGCGAGGAAAGACAGCGTGACCAGCAGCATCATGCCGCGAAGTACCCTTGTGCTCGACCAGCGCGCCGCCAGCGGACGGCCGGCCAGCGCCCCGACCAGGTAACCGGCGAGGTTGGCGGCACCCAGGTAGACCACGGCGGATGCCGAGAACCAGCGCGCCTCGATCAGCGCCGGGATCAGCGGCGTGTAGGCGAAACGCGCCAGGCCGATGCCGACCAGGCTGGCGCAGAGGCCCGCCCAGATCGGCAACCAGAGGGAGCCCCGGCTGGCGAGGCGGGAAGCATCGGTATGCATGACAACCCCTATCGCGCCGTCAGCGCGGCGCCGTTGAGTGGTGATGGGGCAATCATAAATGCCAGGTAAGATGCAGCAATGCAGCGTGTTTTCATGCAAGCATTGCATTTTTGCATCAAAAGGACTTCGCCATGATGAACTGGGACGATGCCCGGGTGTTCCTCGCCCTGTGCCGCGAACAGACCCTGCGCGGCGCCGCCCGCGTGCTGGCGGTGGACCAGGCGACGGTGGGCCGGCGCCTGGCGTCGCTGGAGCGTTCGCTGGAGGCGACGCTGTTCCTGCGCACCTCGGCCGGCTACAGCCTGACCGCCGCTGGCGAGATCGCCCTGGCCGCAGCGCAGGCCATGGAGTCATCCGCCGCCGAGCTGCAACGGCAGATCCTCGGCATGGATGACCGCATGAGCGGCGTGGTGCGGGTCACCACCACCGACTCCTTCGCCGCGGACTTCATCATCCCCGCGCTCGCCCTCCTGCACCGCGAGGAGCCGGGCATCGAGGTGCAACTGCAGACCTCCACGCAGATGCTCAACCTGAGCAAACGCGAGGCCGACATCGCCGTGCGCACCCATCAGCCGGAGAACCCGGACCTGATCGTGCGGCGCCTGGCACGCTGGGGCAGCGGGCTGTTCGCCTCCGCGCAGTACATCCAGCAGCGCGGGGTTCCTGAGCCGGGAAGCGCCTTCGCCGGGCACGACCTGGTGGTCTATCAACCTTATCTCGACGCGGGCAAGGAAGTTTTCCTCGCCTCCGAGCCGATCATTCGCGGGCGCATCGCCATGACCTGCACGTCCGGCTTCATGGTCCGCCGCGCGCTGGCCGCCGGCTTGGGCGTCGGCGAGCTGCCGCTGCCGCTGGGCGAAGCGGATGGCCTGGTCCGCCTGTGGCCGGATCGCTCGCCACAGCCCTACGACGTGTGGCTGGTCACCCACAAGGATGTGCGCCATACGGCGCGAGTTCGCGCGGTGATCGATGCCATCGCGCGGAAGTTCGATGACATCGCGCCGTAGCACGCGGCCTTGCAGAAGCGATTCATGCTCGGCGCCGATGCGTTCCAATGAACGCGGACATGACCCGTTGCTACAAGAAGGACCCGTGGGAAGCTCTTGGGAAAACGCTCCGGAGGATGGCTGAAGCACAGCGATACCCATGCGGATGGCGCATGGGTTGATGGGTATCGCCACGCTCCACGCCTTACTTGCGAGATCCCATCGGCGCAAACCTGTACCTGCACGTCTGCCGGGTCATCCGCGTCGGATAGCGCTGGCGCGTCACGCGTCCTACGGCGGATGCCCAGGTTTCAGCCGAACGTCCACCCCGCCGACGCCAGCCGCGTGTCCAGCGCGGCGAGGTCAGCTTCGACCCGCGCTACCGGCTCCGGCATGTAGGCCAGTGGATCGGGCAGCGTGGACGACTGGCCGAGGAACCCCTCGGTCGCCGCGTGCAGGCAGTACGCGCTGTAGGCCGGGTTATAACCGCCCTCCTGCACCACCAGCAGTCGCCCCTGACAGAGCTCGTCGGCCAGCGCGCGAGCGCGGCGGGCCAGGCGGTTGAAGCCCTGCATGGTCACCAGTTGGCGGCCGTTGGGGTCGAACTGCGAGGCATCCAGGCCATTGGCGATGATCAGCAGGTCCGGCTTGAACGCGCGCAGCGCCGGCTCGACGAAGCGTGCGAAAACCATCTCGTACAGCTGGTCGCCTGAGCCCATGGGCAGCGGCAGGTTGAGGTTGCTGCCCAGCCCCGCGCCGTAGCCGCGCTCGTCCACCGCGCCGGTCTGCGGATGGCTCGGGCCCCAGGCGCCGTGGTCCATGTGCAGCGATACGGTGAACACCGACGGATCGTCGTAGAAACCCTCCTGGGTTCCATTGCCGTGGTGCACGTCCCAGTCGACGATGGCGACGCGTTCGAGACCGGCCGCCTGGGCGGCGCGCGCGGCAATCCCGGCATGGTTGAAGAAGCAGTAGCCGTCGGCCATGGCCGGCGCGGCGTGGTGGCCCGGCGGGCGCACCAGGGCCATGGCCGGATGGCCGCTGGCCAGTACGCTCTCCAGCGCCGCCAGGCTGGTACCGGCAGCGGCCAGCAGCCCGGCGAGGCTGCCGGCGGACATCAGCGTGGTGCTGCTGAAGCGCTTGCCCTGGGCGTCCGCCTCGAAGATGCCGCGCAGGTAGTCGGCATCGTGGAAACTCAGCAACTCCTCTTCGCTGGCATGGCGACCTTCATGCCAGCGCAGCGAGCCGGCCACCGGCCCGCGCTGGAGGATTGCGCGCATGTTCAGCAGCCGGGGATTGCTCTCCGGGTGCAGCAGCTGCTCGGCCAGCAGGTCGCTGGGCGGCGCCTCGAACACACCGGCGGCAGTGTCGTGGCGCAGCACGTCGTCGTGCCAGAAAACATCCATCGTGTGACTCATCGGAAGCCCTCGGTTTCCTTCACTGCGCCCGCAGGCGCAGACACGCAACACGGCTTCGCCCCCGGCAGTACGCGGACCGGGGGCGAACCTCCATCAGTCGATGATCGTCAGTTCCGGCGGAAGCTCCGACAGGCTCGCCGAGCCCTTTTCGCCGCACAGCACGGTGTCGCCGAGCTTGATGCCGAAGCCTTCGTTGTACAAGGACAGGTTGGGCTCGATGGAGAACGACATGTTCGGCTGGAACACGTGGTCGTCGGCCTCGTCCACCATCATCGCTTCCAGCCAGGTCGGCGGGTACGCAAGACCGAGGCTGTAGCCGATGCGGTGCACGCGGGTGCGCGAGAGGTCGATGCGGTCGAGGATCTGGTTGCACACGCGGTTGGCCTCGCCCACCGGGGTGCCCGGCTTGGCGATCTCGATGGCGGCGTTGAAGGCCTCGGTGAGCAGGGTCGCCACTTCCTTCACCCGCGGGCTGGGTTTGCCGATCACCGCGGTGCGCATGAGGATGGCGTGGTAGCGGTTGCACACACCGGCGTGTTCGAGGATCACCACGTCGCCGTGGCTGATGGTCTGGCGGTGCGGCATGGCGTGGGTCATGGTGCTGCGGCGGCCGGTGGCGCACATCGGGCTGATCGCCGAGTACTCGCTGCCGGCGCGGCCCAGGGCGTTGGCGACGATGCCAGCCACTTCCACTTCGGAGATGCCCGGACGCAGCGCCTCGAAGGCGGCCAGCATGCCCTGGTCGGCCATGCGCGCGGCGCTGCGCTGGTATTCGATTTCTTCGGCGGTCTTGATCAGGCGGTTCTCGGCGACCAGGGGGCCGGCGTCTTCGAAGCGAGCCTCGGGCATGTAGCCCAGCAATGCGTTGTACTGCGCCGGGGAGAAAGTCGAGGCGGTCATTTCCAGGCCGATGCGCGCCTGGCTCAGGCCCGCCTGGGCGAGCACGTCGGCGACGATCTTCAGCGGGTCCTGCTTGGCGATGTCATAGAAAATCGCCTCGTTGATGCACGACAGTTCCCAGGTGCAGGGCTCTTCGCTGGTGCGGGTGAGGAACACCGGCTCGGCCAGCTTGGGCGAGATGATCAGCGCCTGGTACCAGAGGAAACCCAGGCTGTCGAAGCCGCTCAGGTAGTTGATGTTGTCCGGGTAGTTGACCACCAGGGCGTCCAGGCCACGGTCGGCCATGCGGCGTTTGACGGCCTCGACGCGTTGACGGTAGGTGCGAGCGGGGAAAGCAGTAAGCATGGGGACTCCCTCCTCAGGGACAAGGTGCAAGCGATACAGCCGTTCTTGTTTGGGGCCGCCATCGGGCGGCCGTATGCGCGGTTGAAACAGTCAGCTGGGTGGTTGGTGCCGCGCCAGGTACAGGCGCACCAGCATCACCAACAGGGTGAGGACGATCATCAGGGTGGACACGGCGGCAATCGCCGGATCGAGGTTGTAGCGCAGGCCGTCCCAGATGCGCTTGGGCAGCGTCACCACGTTCAGGCCGCTGGTGAACAGCGTCACCACCACCTCTTCCCAGCTCATCACGAAGCCCATGAAGAAGCCGCCGGCGACGCCGCCGCGCACGTTGGGCAGCAGCACGTTCCACAGCGTCGGCCAGAGCCCGGCACCGAGGGAGCGCGACGCCTTGTAAAGGCTCTGGTCAAGCCGCGCGTAGGCCACCAGCAGGGCGATCACCGAGTACGGCAGCGCCATCAGCAGATGGCCGAAGCCAACGCCCAGCAGGCTGTCGAGCACGCCCAAGCGCGCATCGAGGTAGTAGATCGACATGGCCGAGACCACCTGCGGCACGATCATCGGCAACAGCACGATGGCCGTCAGCAGCGCGCGGTGTCGGCGCTGCAGCCAGATGCCGGTGGCGAACAGGAAGGCCAGCGCCGTGGACAGCGCGCCGACCACCAGCGCCAGGCCCAGGCTCTGCAGGATCGACACCAGCCAGACACCATCGAACAGCGTCGCGTAGTGGCGCAGCGACCAGCCGCCGTCCGGGAAGGCCAGGTAGCGCTGGTTGCCGAACGACAGCGGGACGATCACCAGGATCGGCAGCAGCAGGAACAGCGCGGACAGCGCCAGGGCGGCCCAGGACAGCCAGCGGCCGACCTGCGGGCGGGGCAGTTGCGGCTTTTTCACGCCCTTGGGCATGGCGGAGAGATAGGTTCCCTGCGGAGTCACAGCTCAGCCCTCCCGAGCAGGCGGCGGTAGCCGATGAGTTGTCCGAACAGCAGCGCGCAACCGACCACCAGTAGCATCAGCACGATGCTCAACGCCGCACCCAGGCCCCAGTTGGACAGCTGGAACATCTGCACGTAGATGTACTCCGCGAGCATCGCCGCCTTGCCGCCACCCAGCAGCGCCGGGGTGACGAAGCAACCGAGGCTGAAGACGAAGACGATGGCCGATGCGGCGACCACACCCGGCAGCGTCAGCGGAATGAAGATGTCCTTGAGCGTCTGCCAGTGGCTGGCGCCCAGACTGCTGGAAGCACGCAGCAGGCTGTCGTCCACCTGCTTGAGCGACGACAGCAGCGGCAGCACCGCGTACGGCACCATGAAGTGCACCATGCCGATCAGCGCGCCCAGCTCGTTGCGCACCAGCGGCGGCGGCGCATCGAACCAGCCCGTGGCCATCAGCCCCTGGCTGACCAGTCCGCCGTTGCGCAACAGCACCAGCCAGGCGAAGGCGCGGATCAGCATCGACAGCCAGAACGGCAGCAGCACGAACAGCTCGATCAGCTGCCGGCCACGCGGCGTCGCGAAACGCCAGCGGTAGGCGATCAGGTAGGCGATGCCGACGCTGATCGCGGTGGTCAGCAGGCAGATGCGCAAGGTGCGCCAGATCACCGCCTGCAGGTTGGCGTTGTCGGCAATCGCCGCGTAGTTCTGCGTGCCCCACTCCGGCAGGCTGAAACTCCAACCCAGCACGCCGAGGGTCGGCAGCAGGTAGCCGACCACCACGAGCAAGGGCAACGGCAGGATCAGCAGGCCGTAGACCGGCAGCACGCCCGGTGCGAAACGTCGCATCTCAGCCACCGATCAGCGCCAGGTAGCGCTCCAGGGTTTCACCGTAGTGTTCGGCGTGCCACTTGTTGTTCAGCGACACCTGCTTCTTCAGGTTGTCCGGCGCGGTGGGGTTGATCGCCTGCAACTGGGCACTGAGCAGGTCGTTGGCCTTGAGGTTCACCGGGCCCATGTTGTAGACCTCCATGAGCTTGGCCTGGACCTCCGGGCGCAATGCGTAGGCGATGAACTCCATGGCCGCCTTGGCGCCGGCCGGGTTGCCCTTGGGCACCATCCACACCGAGGGCGAGACGATGCCGCCGTCGAAGCCCCAGTCGATCTTGCCGCCGGTGTCGTTCTTCACCAGCTCCGCGCGGGTGTGCCACATCTGCGCCATGCTCACCTCGCCATCGCGAATCAGCTGCTGCGACTCGGCGCCGGTGGACCAGTGGGTGGCAATGTGCGGCAGCAACTCCTCGATCTTGCGCAGCGCGCGGTCCACATCCAGCGGGTAGAGCTGCTCCGGTGGCACGCCGTCAGCCAGCAGCGCGCATTCGAGGTTGGCGCTCATCCACTTGTAGAGGGTGCGCTTGCCCGGGTACTTCTTCACGTCCCAGAAGTCGGCCCAGGACTTGGGCGGGTTATTGCCGAACTGCTCGTGGTCGTAACCGATCACGTAGCTGTAGGTGTAGTTGGCGAGGCCGAAATCATGCACGTCGCCGTAGCCGATCAGCGACTTGTCGACGATGCCGAAATCGATGGGCGCGAGGAACTTGTCCTTGCCCAGTCGATAGGACGAATACATCTCGCCGTCGCATACGTCCCAGCGCACCGCGCCGCTGCTCACCTGGGTCTTCAGCGCACCCTCGGTGGGGCCGCTGCCGTCCACTTTCAGCGTGAAGCCGGACGCCTGGTCAAAGCCGCCGAAGCTCTTTTCGAAAGCCGGCACCGCATCGCCGCCCCAGTTGGCCAGCACCAGGTTGCCGCCCGCGGCGAAGGCACGGCCACCAGCACCGAACGGCAAGGCGCTGGCAGCAGCGAGCAGCAGCAGGCTGCGGTTGAAATCACGGCGACTGATGCCGGCGCGCTCGCCCTTCTCGGCGGCGATTTCGATGGCGTCTTCGATGAAGCCTTGGCGTTCTTTCATTGTGATTGCTCCCCGATCGTTGTCTTCGTTATGTGGTTGTCAGGCGGACAACAGGTGGCAGTGCTGCGGCGACCAGCTGCACCAATAGCGCTGGCCGCTGCGCAGGTCACTCAGCAGCGGGTGCGCGACCGGAAGGCGCAGGTCGAGGCGCTCGCCCTGCTCGAGGGTCAGTTCGAGGTTGACGTGGGCGCCCTGATAAGTGGCGTTGCCGGCGGTGGCGCACAGGCCGTTGTCGCGGCCGGCGTCCTGCAGCGGGCGCAGGTCGATGTGTTCCGGGCGTACCGCCAGCCAACTCTTGCCGCCTTGGTTCGCTGACGTCGTATGGGCCACGCGCAAGTGCTGACCACGGAAGTCGCAGAGCGTCGTTTCCGCCTCGCGGCCCACCACGCCAACTTCCAGCAGGTTGGTATCGCCGAGGAAATTGGCGACGAAGCGGCTGGCCGGACGTTCGTAGACCTCGCGCGGTGTGCCGACCTGCTCCAGGCGGCCCTTGTTGAACACGGCGATGCGGTCGGACAGCGCCAGCGCTTCCTCTTGGTCGTGAGTGACGAAAACGAAGGTGGTACCGAAATCCTTGTGCATGCGCGCCAGCTCACCCTGCATCTCCTGGCGCAGGCGGCGGTCGAGGGCGGACAGCGGCTCATCGAGGAGCAGGAGTTTGGGCTTGAACACCAGCGCGCGGGCCAGCGCCACACGTTGCTGCTGGCCACCGGAGAGCTGGGCGATGCCGCGATTGCCCATACCGGCCAGCCCGACGCGCTCCAGCACCTCCGCCACCCGGCGCTGGATCTCCGCGCCCGGCACCTTGCGGATGCGTAGCGGGTAGGCCACGTTCTGCGCCACGCTCATGTGCGGGAACAGCGCGTAGCCCTGGAACACCACGCCGAAATCGCGCTGGTCCGGCGACAGCTGGGTGATGTCGCGGCCGTCCATCTCGATGTGCCCTTCGCTGGGCTCGACGAAGCCGGCGAGCATCATCAGTGTGGTGCTCTTGCCCGAGCCCGAAGGGCCGAGCAGCGTGAGGAATTCGCCCTGGCGAATGCTCAGGCTGAGGTCGCTCAGGACCTGCAGGTTGCCGTAGCGCTTGCCCAGGCCGAGCAAGTCGACGAAATGCTGCATGGCGGGTCTCCAGCCGTTTTTTCTTGTTGATCGGTGTTGGCTTGGGCTCATCTTCTGTGCAAATTTAACTAACGACAATTCAATAGATTTCCGGCTGAATCGTTAGTCAAATTCACGAAAAAAGGATAGCCATGCGTCAGAACAGTGCGTTTCGCCTGCCCTCGCTCATCGCCCTGCGCGCTTTCGAGGCGCTGGTCCGCCAGGGCAGCATCGGCCGCGCGGCACTGGAGCTGCACGTCACCCATGGGGCGGTCAGCCACCAGGTGAAGAAGCTGGAAGAAGAGCTGGGCGTGGCGCTGGTGGAACGCCAGGGCAAGGGCGTCAAGCTGACCCCGGCCGGGCGCCAGCTGAGCCAGCAGATCAGCAGCGCCTTCGACCAGCTGCGCGACATCCGCCGCGCCCTGCCCACCGAGGAACCCGCCGGCGAGCTGCGCATCGCCTGCGCCCCGGCGCTGCTCGCGCGGGTGTCGTCGCTGCTGGAGAAATTCCTGCGCAATTACCAGGAAGTCGCCCTGCACCTGCTGCCGATGAGCAGCGACCTGGGCCAGGTGGACATGGTGATTTCCTTCGGCGAGACGCACATCGAAGGCCAGCGCTTCGCCGCGCTGGGCGACATCCGCTACTTCCCGGTGTGCAGCCCGCGCCTGCTCAACACCCAGGAACACCTGCGCAAACCGCGCGACCTGGCGCGCCAGGTGCTATTGCACGAGGACGATGGTTTCGACTGGAGCCGCTACTTCCTGGCCGCCGGCGTACCCGGCCTGCAGGCGCGGCAGAACGTCTTCCTGCCCGACGCCTACCTGACCATCCGCGCCGCGCTGGCCGGCGGCGGCGTGACCATCAGCGACCATATCCTGGCCGGCGAGGAACTGGCCGAAGGCCGCCTGGTGCGCCTGTTCGACATCGACTTCCCGGCGCCTCATCCGTACTTCCTGATCATCCCGCCCCACGGCAACCAGGCCCTGGCGCGGGAGTTCGCCGACTGGCTGCTGCATGAACTGGAGGCGATTCCGGCGTTTGATTGAAACGGGATAGTCCTCTGCGCCCTGGACGCGATCGCGGACGGAGTCCGCTCCTACGGGTTGAGGACAGTTTCAGCCTGGAGCAGAGTGAACCCATTTCGCCGCGGCGGAGCTCGCGGACAAGGTCCGCTCCTCCGCTGCGAGCGCGGGGTTACCCTGGAGGAGGTGCCAGGTTTTTCTTCGAGACCGGTGCATGGTCTGTTGCGAGCAAGCTCGCTCCTACAGGCTGACGTTCGGCGCAATTCTTGTAGGAGCGAGCTTGCTCGCGAATGCTCTGGAAGAACGTTGAAGCGCCCTCTCCCTAACCCTCTCCCTGAAGGGAGAGGGAACTGTCCTGAGCAAGTGGAAGATTCAGCGCTAACCGGCTGAATTGGCGGTATCACCGCATGCCAAACGGCTCCCTCTCCCTTCAGGGAGAGGGCTGGGGAGAGGGTCTCAACAGCCCGCACCGAAAGTTGGCAAACAAGCTGATGGCCTGCTCAAAGCCTCCGCCCGCCGAGCAGAAAATGCGACAGCGCCGGAATCAGGATCAACGCTCCGAGCATGTTCCAGAGGAACATGAAGGTCAGCAGGATGCCCATGTCCGCCTGGAACTTGATCGGTGACCAGGCCCAGGTAATCACGCCCGCCGCCAGGGTCACGCCGACCAGCGCCACCACCTTGCCGGTGAAGGCGACCGCCTGCTGGTAGGCCACCGACAACGGCAGCCCGGCCCGTTGCAGTTGCAGCTGCACGCTGAGCAGATACAACGCGTAATCCACCCCGATACCCACGCCCAGCGCGATCACCGGCAAGGTAGCGACCTTCACGCCGATGCCCATCACTACCATCAGCGCCTCGCAGAGAATCGAGGTGAGCACCAGCGGCAACAGCGCCACCAGGGTCGCACGCCAGCTGTGGAAGGTGATCAGGCAGAAGATGCCGACCGCCGCGTAGACGTAGAACAGCATGCGATGGTTGGCCTCGCGCACCACGCGGTTGGTCGCCGCTTCGATCCCGGCGCTGCCGGCGGCCAGGAGGAACTGGCGCTCCTGCGTGCTGTTGGCGCGGGCGAAGGTCTCGGCGATGCCGGCCACTTCGTCCAGGGTCTGCGCCTTGTGGTCCTTGAGGAAGGCGATCACCGGCATCAGCGAGCACTCGGTGTTGAACAGCTCCGGGGTGTTCACCGAGGCCTGCTGGGCGGCGTAGTTGAGCACATCCTGGTTGCGCTGCAGGCTGGCGAACTTGGGGTTGCCCTCGTAGGTGCCGGCGGTGATCTGGCGCACTGCGTTCACCAGCGATGTGGTGGCCTGCACGCCCTCGTGCTGTTGCAGCGCCCAGCCCAGGCGGTCGGCAAGGATCAGCGTGCGGTAGTTCAGGCAGCCTTCCGGGGCGGTCTTCACCATCACCGCGAAGAGGTCGCTGGACAGCGCGTAGTGGCCGGTGATGTAGGCGTTGTCGCGGTTGTAGCGCGAGTCGGCGCGCAGCTCCGGGGCGCCGGCGTCGAGGTCGCCGATCTGCAGATGCTGACTGACCAGCAGGCCGCCCACGCCCAGCAGCGCTGCCACGGCCAGCGCGATGGACGCCCAGCGCCGCTCGGTGAAGTGATCGAGCAACGCCCACAGCTTACCCAGGCCCTGCTGACGGTCCACCTGGCGCTCCTCGCGCAGGGCACGCTCTGCCGCGCGCTGGCTGACGCCGAGGTAGGACAGCGCCACCGGCATCATCAGCAGCGAAGTGAAGATCAGCACGGCTACGCCGATGCTGGCGGCAATCGCCAGGTCCTGGATCACCGGGATATCGATCAGCATCAGCACGGCGAAGCCCACGGCATCCGACAGCAGCGCGGTGACGCCGGCCAGGAACAGGCGGCGGAAGGTGTTGCGCGCGGCCACCTGCTTGTGGGTGCCGCGGCCGATGTCCTGCATGATGCCGTTCATCTTCTGGGTGGCGTGGGACACGCCGATGGCGAAGATCAGGAACGGCACCAGGATCGAGTACGGGTCCAGCGCATAGCCCAGCCAGGCCACCAGGCCGAGCTGCCAGACCACCGCCAGCAGCGAGCAGCCGATCACCAGCAGGCTGCTGCGCAGGCAGCGAGTGTAGAAGAAGATGATGACGAAGGCAGTGACCACCGCCAGGCCGAAGAAGAACATCACCCTGACCAGACCGTCGATCAGGTCACCCACCAGCTTGGCGAAGCCGATCACGTGCAGGCGCACCGGGCCCTTGCCCTCCTCGCCGGCGGCGAAGGCGCGGGCGTCGCCCAGGTATTCGTACTTCAGCCGCAGGTCGTCGAGGGCACGGGAGAATTCGCGGTAGTCGATGCCCTTGCCGGTGGCCGAGTCGCGGTCCAGCAGCGGCACCAGCAGCATGCTGGAGCGGAAGTCGTTGCCCACCAGGCTGCCGACGATGCCGGCGCGGGCGATGTTCTCGCGCAATTGCCCGATGGCCTCGGGCTTGCCGTCATAGCCGTCGGGCATCACCGGGCCGCCCTGGAAGCCTTCCTCGGTGACTTCGGTCCAGCGCACTGCCGGCGACCACAGCGACTTCATCCAGGCGCGGTCGACGCCGTGGCTGAGGAACAGCTGGTCGCTGATCTGCCGCAGGCTATCGATGTAGGCCGGGTCGAAGATGTCGCCATTGGGGTTCTCCACCACCACCCGCACCGAGTTGCCCAGGCCGCGCAATGCGGCGCGGTTGTCCAGGTAATTGCGGATGTAGGGATCGCCGTGGGGGATCATCTTCTCAAAGGCCGGGCGCATCTCCAGGCGGCTCACGGCCATGTAGCCCAGCACCAGGGTGACCAGCGCGATCAGGGCGATGAACAGCGCGCGGTGGTTGAACACCAGGCGCTCCAGCAGGTTCCCGCTGTGGATATCGAAGTCCCGCAGTTCGCGGACTACAGGCATCTCGCCTTGCTTCAGGTCGACCATGAGGCTGTCTCTCTATCTCTTGTTCTTATGGTTCTTGTACGGGTGGAGCACCGATGCGCTCAGCGCGCCGGCATCGCGTTCTCGCGGATGCCACGGGCACCGACCAGCAACAGGCGGCCGGGACCGGCCAAGGCGCCGCTGACGGGCAGGCGCTCAGCCAGGTCCAGGGCCTTGAAGCTGGCGCCGCTGTCGTCGCTGACCAGGCCCTGGCCGGCCTGGCTGAACAGGTACAGCCGGCCATTGGCATCGAAGCTGGCGGCAGTCAGGCTGACCGGTAGACCCGTGTCGACGGCGCTCCAGCTCTCGCCGCCATCGAGGCTACGGATGGCGTGGCCGCGCAGGCCGTAGGCGAACACCAGGCCGGGCCGCGCGACAACGCCGAAGAAGCTGCCGGCGTAGGGTGACTGCAGGGCGACGAAGCGCTCCGGCTGGCCTCCCTGTTGATGGGAAAGGCGCAGCAGCAGCCCCTGCTCGCCGACGATGAACAGGTCATCACCGCTGGCGGCCATGGCGGTCAGGTGCAACGCCTGGGGGTTGTCGATACGGTGGTTCCAGGGCTCCCAGCTCTGCCCGCCGTCGCGGGTATGCAGGATCAGGTTGAAAGCGCCCACCACGAAGCCTTCGTTGGCATCGCGGAACCACAGGTCGAGGAACGGCTTGTCGGCGCCCTCCTCCTTCAGCCGCTGCGCCTGCGCCAGCCAGGTGGCGTTGTCCGGCTGCGGGTGGGCTTTGTAGTAGTCGAGCATCAACTGGCCGATCTGCCGGCCATCCAACTGGCGCTGCCAGTGCACGCCGCCATCGGCGCTGTGCAGGACCACGCCGTCATGCCCCACCGCCCAGCCGTCCTGTGGGGTGGGGAAACGCACGGCAGTGAGGTCCGAACTGACCGGCACCTCGGCCTGGCGCCAACTGCTGCCACCGTCATCGGAATAGAGAATGTGGCCGCGCTGGCCAACGCCCACCAGGCGCTTGTCGAGGCGGGTGATCGCCAGCAGCGGCACACGGCTGGGGGGATTGCTGTGGGCGGCCGGCAGATCGAGCACGTCGACGAATCCGTCAGCGTTCTCGCCTGCCTGGGCACTACCGCAGAGCAGCAAGGCGCCCAGGAGCAGCAGGCGCTTGAAGGGAATCTGCATGGAGCTTTCCTCGGGTAGAGCAGCGGCGGCCCCGGCCGGGGCCGCCGCCCGTGGTCAGCGAATGCCGCTGCCGGCCAACGCCTCGGGGGACCATTGGGTCTTGGCCAGCGGGTCGATGTAGCTGATGCCGCCGTACGGGCCGACGACGCCATTGATGTTGTACGAGCCGGCGGTGAGGTCGTAGATCATGAACGGCGTGGCGTCCGGGATGCGCTTGTCGTAGCTCTGGCTGAGGAAGGCGAAGGAGCCGCGGTAGAGCTGGCCACGGGCGTCGTACTGGTCGGAGGCCAGGGCCACCCAGCTGTCTTCGTCGAGGTAGAAGCGGCGCTTGGCGTAGATATGCCGCGCACCGGACTTCAGGGTGCCCTCGACGACCCACACGCGATGTTTTTCCCAGCGCACGTAGTCGGGCGCCAGGTGGTTGGGCGTGACCACCGGCTTGATGTCGCTGGCGTAGGTCAGGCGGTAGGTGTTGTAGGGCACGACCATTTCCTGCTTGCCCACCAGCTTCCAGTCGTAGCGGTCCAGCGCACCGTTGAAGACGAACACGTCATCGTAGGTGCCGGCGCCGGCCATACCGGGGTTGGGGGTGTCGTAGGCCAGGTTCGGCGCGAGCTTCACGCGGCGCTGACCGGGCAGGTACTGCCAGGCGCGGCGCGGCTGCTGCAGCGGGTTGGCGGCGTCCTTGAGCATCATCGCCTCGCCGGCGCGGCGGGCCGGACCGCTGTAGTACAACTTCATCTGGTAATAGACCTCGGAGCCCTTCACCGGCTGGGTGAGGTCCTCGTACACCGGGTAGTTGATGAAGGCCTGGCCGGTGGTGGCGAGGTTGGCGCTGCCCGAGGCATCGACGTTCCAGGAGTCATACTTGGCCTTGATGTTCACCCCCTGGTAGCGCAGCAGGAAGTTCCACATGGCCTCGGCGCCGGTCTTCGGAATCGGGAACGGCACGCCCGGCAGCGCGTTGTCGATGGCGGTGCCGCCCTCCAGGGATTGCGCGGTGACGGCGTTCTTCCTGCTGTTCTCCAGCACGGTGTCCGGCAGCGCGGCGCTGCGGTGCGTCGGGTAGACGTCCACACGGAAGGTCGGATAACGCTTGGCCAGTTCGACGGTGGTGGCCGACAGCTCGTTCTTGTACTGGTCGACGTTCTTGCCGTCGATCACCAGCACCGGCTTGTCGCTGGCGAACGGGTCCGGGCGCATGCTGTCGCCGGCCTTGAAGCTGGCCGGAGCGGTAGTCAGGCCGCCGGCGTAGGCGGGAATCGAACCGTCGCTGCTGGCGGCCTTCTCGGCGCCGACCAGGGTCAGGGTGCTGCCGAGCTGAGCGGCATCCTGCGGGGAAACGGCAGCCTGGGCCAGACCGCAGAGGCTCAGGCCGAGGGCGGTGGCAATCAGGGTGGGCTTGAAGTTCATGCTGTATTTCTCCTGCTTCGAGCTCGAAGCCTTACGTGAAATCAGAAGGTGGCCTTCAGGGATGCGGTGACCATGCCGCGGTCCTTCAGCAGGGGCGCAAGACCCGCCTGCGAGGTGATCTGGCCGGGGATGCACTGGTACTGGCCGTTGGCGCCGGGAGTGTTGTTGTCGCGGCCGCTCTCGCAGGTATCGAAGGGGCCGAAGGCGTCGACGTATTTCAGGTCCAGGCGGTATTTCTGGTGGAAGTCCGCGGCCACGCCGACCGAGTAGCTGCCGGCGTCTTCGTTGCCGCCCAGCTGCACCGCCGAATTGCCGTGCAGGCCGACGTTGTAGGACATGGGCATGGACAGGTCGACGCCGGGGAAGGCCTGGTACCAGGTCGGAGTGAAGTTGGCGGACATGGCGTAGGCGTTGGTGGTGACCTTGTCCACGCCGTGGTAGCTGGAGTCGCCCTTGAAGGTCTGCTGACCTTCGGTGACGTCCACCAGGTGCGTCAGGGTGCCTTCCACGGCCAGGGACGAGGCGTCCCACAGCGGGGTGGCGCCGAAGGTCACCAGGCCGTTTAGCACGACATGGAAGGTCTTGCCGCGAGCCAGGCCCGTGTCGCCGTCGCTGGGCAGCTCGCCGATCAGGTTGGCGCCGTTGACCGCGCCGCGCTTGGCCGCTGCATAGAGCGTGGAGTTGACCGTGGTGAAGTTGCTCGCCAGCGGCATGTTCTCGCGGTAGTTCAGGTCCATGCCGACGCTCACCCCGCCGATTTCCTTCGACAGGCTGATGCCATAGATGTCGATGTCGTCGGCGTACGCGGTGACGTAGTTCATCCCCTGCAGGCCGACGAGGCCGGGCTTGTGCAGGTTCGGCGCGTCGACGAGCACCGCCGGCAGGGTGTCGGAGGTGTTGCGGTAGTAGAAGCCCAGGGTGCCGTCGAGCCATTCCGGGCTCCACTTGGCCATCAGGCCGAAGTCGCCGGTATTGCCCGGCTCGCGGTCGTGGCCGCGCGGCGCGCCATAGAAGGCGTTCTGTGCAGGCAGCGGCAGCCAGAAGACGTTGCCGCCGTCGTTGAGCATGTCGTAGGGGCCCATGTAGGTGCCGCCTTCGGGGAAGCGCGAGTTCTCGAACTCGAGGAAGTACTGCGCAGCCAGGGTCAGCTCGGGGTTCACGGTCAGCGAGGCGGACAGCTGGTTGCGCGGCATGAACAGCTCTTTCGCCTCGGTGCCGGGCACGTTGTACAGCTTGCCCAGGTCCAGGGCCGACTGGCCGTAGTTGATGCCGTTGGCGGCGCTGAACAGGGTCTCGCCCCAGTAGATGGTGTGACGGCCGAGCTTGCCGCTGAGTTGCATGTCGTCGCCGACCTGGTGGCTGGCGAAGACGAAGGCATCGAGCAGCTCGCCGGACGGGCCGTTGTAGTAGCGGTCGGCGAAGGTGCTCAAGCCGTGGGTGGCCGGCTGTGCGCCGCGCGGGGCGATCACGGTGCCGTTGCGGCTGACCAGGTGGCCGGCGTTGCCCTTCTGGCCGGGGAACGGGTTATCCGCGCCGACATCATCGTAGGCATGGTCGTACCAGCCGGCGGCGCTGAGGCGGAAACCCATGCTGTCGCGGTAGACGAAGTCCAGCTCGCTGAGCAGGTCGAAGCGCTGGGTCACCGGGCTGCCGGAGGAGAAGTTGCGGTCGCCGTCGTTGGTGTTGGCGGTGCCGGCGATCTTGCTGTTGGGCGACTCGACCCGTTGCCCGTAGCTGAGCTTGACGGTGTTGTCGAAGCGGATCGACAGGTCCGGGTTGCCGGTGTCCAGTTCGAAGGCCTGCAGCGACTGGCTGGCCATCGCGGTGACGACAGCGGTTGCCAGCAGGCAGCGTTGCAGGGGGTTGCTCTGATGATGCATGCGTGTGCTCCGTTTCTTGTTGTGGTCGGGACGCTTTCCGGGCCCGTCCCGCAGCCCCTTCCCCCTGCGCCAGGGCGCACGGGGACCTGCCCCGGCGCGGACGCCGGGACCGGGAGTTGCTGGGTTGATCAGTTGCCTGGGTGAATCAGGTATCCAGCATCTGGATCAGCGCCTCGGCCTCTGGCCAGTCGCCGAATCCCGAAGCGGGGTTGAGATGGCCTACACGGCCCAGTTCCACCAGGCTGGCGCGCCAGTGGCGGGCCATGCGCTGCACGGCCTCCGGGCTTGCCAGCGGGTCGTTGTCACTGCATGCCACCAGCGTGGGAAATGGCAGAGGCGCCAGCGGCAGCGGCGCCCAGCCCATTTCCGCCAGGACCGTCGGCTTGGGATAGTGGGCCGGCCAGTCGCCGTCGAGATCCGGCGGCGTCGCCAGCAACGCACCCTTGATCGGCCGGCTGTAGCGTGCCGCCCAATGAGCGACCATCAGCACACCGGCGCTGTGGGCGACCAGGATCACCTCGCCCTCGATGCATTCCAGTTCGCGCTGGATGGCATCGACACGGGCATTCAGGTCCAGCTTGTTCTCGGTCAGCGGCGGTACGCTGCGCACATTGGGCAGGCGCTGCTGAAGCAGGGTCTGCCAGTGCTCGGCGACGTGGTCGCGCAAGCCGGGGACCATGAGGACGGTGGTGGAAGATTTATTGTTGTTCACCGGTTCACCTTTCAGTGATTTCGAACTTGTTGGACAGACAGTAGAGATGCCCCGGTGGCGGTGCTTTGCATTGAGCGTCAGGCACTTCGCATTTGATGACAGGTCCCGGCCTGCCTGATATCCCGCCGCTTCCGCGGACGCCGGGCGTATCGGGACGTACGGTGCATTCCAGAGCGTCGCGGGCACTGGCCGAAGTGAGAACTTTCGTACACGATTGGTTACAGCTGTCGCTAGAATCTGAGGTCATCGACACAGCCAGCGTGCACTCTGGTCGTCGGGCGTCCACGGACCCCGCCGGCACGGAGCAATCACAAGAACAAGAAGGCGATCGGCATGACCCCAATGGTTCGCATTGCGGCCCTCACCAACTACCTGGAAGTGGCCCGACACCTGGGCCTCAACCCGCAGCAGCAACTGAGTGCGGTGGGCCTTTCCCAGTCCATGCTCGAGCACCCGGAGCAGCGCATCCCCGTCTCCGCGGCGGTGACCCTGCTGGAGGAATCGGCGCGCATCAGCGGCTGCGAGACCTTCGGCCTGCGCATGGCCGAATCGCGCCAGCTCGCCGACTTCGGCGTGATCAGCCTGCTGCTGTCGCACCAGGCCACCCTGCGCGAGGCGATGGACACCATCATCCGCTACCGCCACCTGCTCAACGAATCCCTGGCGCTGTACGTGGACCAGGAGGGCAAGATGGCGATCCTGCGCGAGGAACTCCTCACCGTGCCGCCGATGCCGATGCGCCAGGGCCTGGAGCTGGCCCTGGGCACGCTCTACCGCCTCTGCGCCGCCCTCCTCGGCCCGCACTGGCGGCCGATCAGCGTCAACTTCAGCCACGACGCCCCGGCAGACATGCAAGTGCACCGGCGTCTGTTCGGCTGCAAGATCGAATTCGGCAGCGAGTTCAACGGCATCGTTATCCCCGCCGCCGACCTCGACGCCGCCAACCCCATGGCCGACCCGGCCATGGCGCGACATGCGCGCAGCTTCGTCGACTCCCTGCCCGGAGCCACCGATGGCAGCACGCTGAACGAGGTGCGCAAGTCGATCTACCTGTTGCTGCCCATGGGCCGCGCGACCATCGAGCAGATCGCCCAGTCTCTGGGGCTGAATGTGCGCACGCTGCAACGGCGGCTGGAGGACAACGGGGTGACCTTCTCCGACCTGATCAACGAAGTCCGCCGCGAACTGGTGCTGCGCTACATGGAGAACCCGCGCTATTCGCTGGGGCGCATCGCCGACCTGCTGGGGTATTCGATGCCCAGCTCGTTCACCCGCTGGTTCGCCGTGCAGTTCGGCGTGTCACCCGCGGCTTGGCGCAAGGAGCATCTGGGGCGGGAGGGGGAGTGATCGATTCCTGAAGGGGGCGATGCCGGGCGGTTCGCGAGCAAGCTCGCTCCTACAAGGTGAACTTCGGTGTGCTCTTCGCAGGAGCGAGGGGGACGCCATCGTTATTGCTCGCGAACCCACCCGAAACGCCGGCCCTGCCGGCGGATCGCGGGCAGGGCCCGCTCCTACAGGTTGGCGCCGACGCCCGGGCTTGCGTAGGAGCGGACCTTGTCCGCGAAGTCCGTCGCGGCGGAATCTGACGCAGACCGAATACACCGGCGCCCATCGCCAGCGGCGAATCGCGGAGAAGCTCCGCTCCTACAAGAGCGCGCGTGCCACTTTGCCTTTGGCTCTTGAAGGTTTCCAGAGAAACATCCGCACGCGCCGAATGCCCCGTCCAGGAGGCCGAGAGGAATCGAAGTTCCAGGGGTTGAGCGGCATGGATGCCGCGAGAGCCGCGATGGGCCAGGGATGGCCCGTCGCGGCGTGCGCCTGGAACTTCGATGGAGCGAGGGCATTTTTCGCCTAAGCGAAAAACCGGATGTCCGGGGCAAGACCTTTGGTTACTTTGCGTCGTTTGGCAAAGTGACTCGCCCGAGGGGGCGAAACACAGCGTCCAGGCGCACGCAGAAGCGACGCGGAGACAATCAAGCTGAAGCAGCACGCCTGAAAAGTCGCAGCCAGGGCAAGCGCCGGCCCTGCCGGCGGTTCGCGGGCATGCCCCGCTCCTACAGGTCGGCGCCGGTACGTAGGGCGGATCAACCGGCGAAGCGCAACATCCCCAGCACCAGCACCGCCAGGAACGCCGTCTCCCCCAGCATCAGCAGGATCGGCTTGATCCCCACCGTTGCCAGCGCCTTGAGCTGAGTCTTCATCCCCAGCGCCGCGATGGAAATCACCAGGCACCACTGCGACAGCTTGCCACCCGCCTCCACCACCAGCGATGGCAGGTAGCCGGTGCTGTTCACCGCCGCCAGAAGCACAAAGCCCACGGCAAACCACGGCAGCAGCGGCGGACGCTTGTCCCCCGGCTCCACGCCACGGGCGCGGGTGATCATCGCCGCGCAGAGGATCACCGGCAGCAGCATCGCCACGCGCATCAGCTTGACCACCGTCGCGCTGTCGCCCACTTCCTTCGAAAGGCTGTACCCGGCACCGACCACCTGCGCCACGTCGTGGATGGTGCCGCCGAGGAAGATCCCCGCCTGCAGCGGCGGCAGGCCCAGCGAGCGGACGATCATCGGGTAGAGGATCATCGCCAGGGTCGACAGCGCCGACACGCCGAGTACGGTGAACAACGTGGCCTTTTCCTTCTGCGTGTGTGCCGGCAGGGCCGCCGCCAGAGCCAGGGCCGCCGAGGCGCCGCAGATAGCCGTGGCGCCGCCGGTCAACAGACCGAAGAGGAAGTTGAAGCCCAGGGCGCGGGCCGCGGCGATCGACACCAGGATGGTCACCGTCACCAGCACCACCACCATGATCACCGGCTGCCAGCCCAGTTCGGCGATCTGCCCGAAGGTGATGCGAATGCCCAGCAGCGCCACGCCCAGGCGCAGGATCTCACGGGCGGTGAACTCGATGCCCGCCTTGCACACGCTGTCGGCGGAGAGGAAGTTCATTGCCAGACCGAGCAGCAGCGCAAAGAGCATCACCGGCGCGCCGTAATGCTCGGAGAGGAATGTCGCGGCGGCCGCCACCATGGCGCTGACCAGCAGGCCAGGTAACAAGGTTCGACTGCGTGAGCCGAGCGCGGAAATCGTCAGTGCGGTCATGCCGGCACCTCTTCATCGGCGATCACTACATGGCATTCACCGCCGATCCAGGAAATCCCGTGGCGGCGCAGGCCGAAGCCCTTGATGCCCGCCGGGCATCCACTGGCCAGATCGAAGCGCAGACCGTGGGCCGGGCATTGCAGCCAGCGTCCATCCAGGCGGCCGCTGAACAGCGAGGCGCCCGCATGGGGACAGCTGTCGTCGATGGCATGCAGTTCACCGTCGATATCGAACAGCAGGATGATGCCGTTGTCGTGATGGAACAGGCTTCTGCCACCGCGCGCCGGTAGGCGTTCGGCGGGGATTCTGACCATACCGCTCATGCCGGAATCGCCTCCGGGAACTGGCGCTCCAGCGCTCGGTAGAGCGCCGCCAACAGTTGCTCCGGGCTCTGTCCGCCGAGGGCGAAGGCACGGCCTTCGAGGAGGAACATCGGTACGCTGGAGTCGGCCAGGGCCACGCGGCGGCCGATGAACTGGCGCGCGCCGTCGGTCAGGGCTTCGTCGAAGTCGGCTTCCTTGAAATCGCAGGCGCGCAGCAGGCGGCGCAGGGTGTCGCGGTTGCCGATGTCCTGGCCGAGCTGGAAGTGTGCGCGGAAGATCATCTCCAGCAACTGTTCCTTCTGGCTGTCGCTGCCCACGTGCACCGCGCGCTGGAACACCCGATGCGCATAGGTGGTGTTGGGCATGGTGAGAATGCGTTCGAGATCGAGGTCGACTTTCGCCCCCTCCGCCGCCCGCCGCACTTCGCCCATGCGTGCCTTTACGGCACGCTTGCCGCCCAGGCGGCGCTGGTAGAACTCGGCAAAGGGTTCGCCTTCCATCGAAATCTGCGGCAACAGCTGCAGGCCGAGCCAGTTCACCCGCACGGTCAGCTCCGGACGCTGGCGCGCCAGCAGGCGCAGAGCGACATCGAGGTTGCGCTTGCCGATCAGGCACCAGGGGCAGATGAAGTCGAAAGTCATGTCCAGGTTGAGAGTCGGCATCAGGCGCCCTCCTCTTCGCCGCGTAGGCGGCGCATGTCGTTGTGGTAGTGGCGGCGGGCATAGATGAACACCAGCGCGGCGAGGATGCTCAGCAGCGGGATCAGCTGGAAGGCGCGGTCCAGGCCGATGTGGTCGGCCAGCACGCCGGTGAGCAGCGGGCCGGGTGCCAGCCCCAGCAGGTTGTTGGCCAGAGTCAGGGTGGCAAAGGCGGTGCCGTGCACGGCCGGCGCGGTGAGGTTGGCGACCATGGCGCCGGACGGCCCGGAAGTCCCGGCGGCGACCAGCATGCCCAGGCAGATCAGGCTCAGCTGGGCGGTACCCGGCGGCAGGTGGAAGGCCACCGACAGCAGCAGGCAGCTGACCAGGCAGAAGGCGATGGCGAGGATGATCTTGCGCGGCGGGTTGGCACGGCCCAGGCGGTCGCAGAGGATGCCGCAGAGCACCATGCCGCTGCCGCCGACCAGTACGATCACCGCCGAGATCAGCCCGGCCTTGCCGGTGTCCAGGTGGTAGTAGCGGTTCAGGTAGCTGGGAATCCACACCATCACCGCGGCGGCGACGAACAGCTGCAGGCCGCTGCCCAGATAGGCGGCGATCACCGAGCGGCTGCCGAACAGGCTGCGCAGCGAGCGCCCGCCGGCCTGGCGCGGCGCTTCGGCGGCGGCCACCGGGGCGATGCGCTTCTCGCTGACGATCAGCGGATAGAGCAGCGCCAGCAGCAGGCCGAACAGCGCCATGCCGGCGAACGCCCAGCGCCAGCCCAGGTGAGCGGCGAGCACCCCGCCCAGGCCCATGCCCAGCACCGAGCCGAACATGCCGCCGGCCATGAAGGCGCCGGTCAGGGTGGCGCGCAGGTGCGCCGGGAAGACCGAGATGACCACGGCGATGCCGACGCTGCCGTAGGCGGCCTCGCCGACACCGACGAAGAAGCGTGCGGCGAACATCTGCGGGAAGGTCTGCGCGACGGCGCAACCCAATGTGGCGAGGCTCCACAGCATGGCCATCAGCGCCAGGCTGCGCACGCGGCCCCAGCGGTCGGCGAGCAGCGACAGGGGGAAGGTCAGCAGGCCGACCATCACCGCGACGATGCCGCTGAGCAGGCCCAGCTGTGCGTCACTCAGGGCCCATTCGACCTTGAGCAGCGGGAAGACGGCGTTGAGCACCTGGCGCGACATGTAGTCCGAAATCAGCAGGCCGAAGGTCAGGGCGAACACCACCCAGGCATAGCGGCGCGGCACACTGGGCACGGTGGCAGGGATGTCGCCCAGGGCGACGGAGTGGATGGCCATGGTGCTAGCTCTCCGGGTGGGTCAGTGGATTCTTGTTGTTCTGGAATGAAGGTTCTCATTGCAAAGCCCCTCTCCCCCGCCCTCTCCCTGAAGGGAGAGGGCGCTATCCGTGCCGGCTGACGTCAAGGTTTCAACCTGCACCGAACGGTCCCCTCTCCCTTCAGGGAGAGGGTTAGGGAGAGGGAAGCCGCCATGCAGAACCATAACGATCATGGTTCGGAGCCTGTCACGCGCGCTGCGGGACGGACTTCTGGCCCGGCTGGCGGTTGGGCGCCATGCCGTTCATGTGCAGGGTTTGCTCGACGCTGTCGTACTGCACGCCGATCTTGTAGATGGCGCGCGCTTCCTTGCCGCTGGCGACCTCGCGGCCCAGCTCATGGGCGACGCGGACGCACTGCTGGATCTGCTCGACCGAGGTCATGCGCTGGCCGTGCTGGCCGATGATGGTGTCCTCGATGCCGCAACGCGGGTGCAGCCCCATGGCCATCGCCATCATGTTGAACGGCAGGACGTTCTTGAGCAGCGACTCGGCGGTGACGGTGGCGCCATCCGGCGCGCGGTGCACGAAGTTCATGAAATTGAACGGGTTGGGGCCGTCGAAGCCGCCGCCGATACCGATCCAGGTCAGGTTCAGCGGGCCCTTGTAGACACCCTTGCGCACCAGGCGCTCGAGGGTTTCCAGGGCGTGCATGCCGGTGAGCTGGAAGTGCGGCTGGATGCCGGCGGCCTGCAGGCGCTTCAAGTGCTCCTCGACCCAGGCCGGGCCGGCCGGCACGGTCATCTCGCTATAGGCCGCCTGGTACAGCGGGTTCTCCAGGGAGGTGCCCTTGAGGTACTCCGGGTAGAGCAGCTCCATGATGTTCATCTGGGTGGTGTTGATCGCCACCGTCACCTGGTCGGGCTTTGGGGTCAGCTCGGCGAGCATGTGGCGGGTGTCGTCGGACAGCCACTTGGCCGCTTCACCGTCGCTTTCCGGGGCGAAGGAAATCGAGCCGCCGACCTGGATGATCATGTCCGGCACGGCTTCGCGCACGCCGGCGATCAGTTCGTTGAACTTGGACAGGCGCTTGGAGCCCTTGCCGTCGAGTTCACGCACGTGCAGGTGGAGCACGGTGGCGCCCGCTTCGTAGCAGTCCACGGCCTTCTGCACCTGTTCGTCCATGGTCACCGGGATGTCTTCGGGGAAGTCCTCGGGCATCCATTCGGGGCCATAGGGAGCGGTGGTAATGACCACCTTTTCCTGGTTCTCGGGGTGCAGCGAATCGTCGAAGAATTGCATGTCTGTCTCCGTAATTGTTCTTGTGAAGAGGGCTCAGAACGGCTTGTCGCCGATGATCCCGGCGCGCTCCATGCGGCGCGTGCAGGGCGGGTAGTCCATCACTGCGTAGTGCTGGGTAGAGCGGTTGTCCCAGATCGCCACGTCGTTCTTCTTCCAGCGCCAGCGCACCTGGAACTCGGGGATGTACACCTGGCTCACCAGGTAGCGCAGCAGGTCCGAGGCGCCGGGGTTGGCGTCCTGGCCGAAGCGCACGTTCTGCGCGGTGTGGTAGTTGCTGAAGTGGGTCGTGAAGGCGTTGACGAACAGCACCTTCTCGCCGGTTTCCGGGTGGGTGCGCACCACCGGGTGCTCGGCGTCGGGGTACAGGGCCTTGAGCGCCAGGCGCTTGTCGATGGGCATCGCCGCACCGAAGCTGGCTTCGATACTGTGGCGCGCACGCAGGTTGGCGATGCGCTCCTTGATCTCGGCCGGCAGCATGTCGTAGGCCAGCGCCATGTTCGCCCACATGGTGTCGCCGCCCACCGGCGGGCACTCCACGCAGCGCAGGACGCAGCCCAGCGGCGGCGCCTCGCGCCAGGTGGCGTCCGTGTGCCAGGCGTTCTCGTAGCGATCGTTGGGCAGCTCCGGGGTCTTGTAGATGCGCACCAGGCCCGGATGCTCCGGGTCGCTGCCGGCCACCGGGTGGTCTTCCAGCTCGCCGAAGCGGCGGGCGAAGGCGACGTGCTCGGCACGGGTGATGTCCTGGTCGCGCAGGAACAGCACCTTGTGCTTGAGCAGCAACTCGCGCAGCTCGGCGAACAGCCCTTCATCGCGGGAGGCGTCGCCCAGGTTCACCCCGGAGATTTCGGCGCCAATGCTGCAGGTCAGACGTTCTACGTGCATGGCGGCGCCCTCAGATGACGAAGATCGACGAGCCGGTGGTCTTGCGCGACTCGAGGTCGCGGTGGGCTTGCACGGCATCTTCCAGCGCATAGTGCTGGTTGATTTCGATGCGGATGTCGCCGTTACCCACGTGGGTGAACAGTTCATCCAGCAGCGCCGCCTTCTCCGCCGGGTCGGCGATGTAGTCGGCCAGGGCCGGACGGGTGAGGAAGATCGAGCCCTTCATCGCCAGCAACACCGGATCGAACGGCGGGATCGGACCGGAAGCGGTGCCGACGCAGACCATCAGCCCGCGGCGCTTGAGCGACTCCAGCGACGTCATGAAGGTGTCCTTGCCGACGCTGTCGAAGACCACGTCCACGCCACGGCCGTCGGTCAGCTCGCGCACCCGCTCGGCCACGCCTTCGCGGCTGTAGTTGATGACATGTTCGCAGCCGTGGGCGAAGGCGATCTCGGCCTTGGCGTCGCTGGAGACAGTGCCGATCACGCGCAGGCCGAGCAGCTTGGCCCACTGCGCGACGATCAGCCCGACACCGCCGGCGGCCGCGTGCAGCAGGATGCTCTGGCCCGGCTTGAAGTCGTGGATGCGACGCAGCAGGTAGGCCGAGGTCAGGCCGCGCATGGTCATGGCGGCAGCGGTCTCGAAGGCGATGTTCTCCGGCAGGCGGATCAGCGGTGCCGCCGGCACCAGGCGCTCGGTACTGTAGGCGCCGAGGGTGTTGATGAAACCGGTATAGGTCACTCGGTCACCGGGCACGACGTTGTTCACGCCCTCGCCCACCGCGACCACCACACCGGCGGCTTCCACGCCCATGCCGCTGGGCAGCGGGACGGCGTAGGTGCCATTGCGGAAGTAGGTGTCGGCGTAGTTCAGGCCCACCGCCACATGGCGGATGCGCACGTGCCCCGGGCCGGGCTCGCCGACCTCCACGTCCTCGTAACGCAGGACTTCGGGTCCCCCTGTTTCATAGAAACGAACGGCTTTGGCCATGGCCGGAATCTCCAGTTGTCTTGTTGTCGTGGGCACTCCAATTGGAGCAGGCAAGCGCCCTTTGAGCGGACAATAGGCAGGGGCCGGGCGGGAAGCTTCACATGGTGCGACAGGGGCTTTTCATTTCATGACAGGCGTACGGCGGATGGCGCGTGGAGGCTGGCTTGTAGGAGCGAGCTTGCTCGCGAATCGCATGACACCCACGCAAGGGCGAGGCCTGTTCGCGAGCAAGCTCGCTCCTGCCCAAGGGAAGCGGCTGCGGCCGGGCGGCCGCAGCGCGAGGATGGATCAGTGGAACGGGAAGATGTAGTTCATCCAGGCCGCCATGCGCAGGAGAATCTTGCGCATGATCGCCACGTGGTGGAAATGCTGGCTGTAGATCGCCGCCTGGCCGTATGCACCACCGGGCATCAGGTTGGCGTACTGGGCATAATCCGGATCGGTAATTTCGATGATCACCGGCACACGTCCCGGCGGCGGTGATCCCGTATAGCTGAGCAGAGTGCCCGAAGGCTGTACCTGGCCCTCGCCGATCACACCGATAGCCTGTTTGACCCTGCCGCTGAAGACCTTGCCGGGAATCCCGTCGAAAGCGACTTCCGCCTCGTCCCCGGCGGTCAGCCGCAACTGGCTGTTCTGGCGCATCCAGGCGGCGAAATACTGCCCCTCGTCCGGGACGAAGACCATCGACGGGCGTAGCGGCAGGCGGGTCGCCATCATCCCCGGACGCAGCGACACGTGGGTGACGAAGCCACGAGACGGCGCACGCACCACGGTGTTATCGAGGTTGAACTGGGCCAGCGCCAGCTGGGCTTCCAGGTCATCGACGCGGGCGGTGGTGAGGTCGACATCACGTTTATTGCCCACGTTGCGCAGCGCCAGTTCGCGGGCGCGGGACTGGTCGGCGCGCGCCGACACCAGCTGTGCCTTGATCGAATCCAGCTTCAGCTGGAAGGGTTTGGGGTCGATACGGAACAGCACCGCCCCCTTCTCGAGCATCTGGTTGCCCTTTACCGGCACTTCGATCACCTGGCCGGTCACCACCGGGATCACCGGGGTGGAGACGAAGTAGGAGCGCGCCACCTCGGAATACGGGTGGTTGTAGTTCATGGTGAAGATCAGCGCGCCGATCAGCACCACGCCGCCGAGTACGGCGGTGGGCACGGTCCACTTGTTCAGCGGGATGCGGAATATCTTGAAGACGGCGATGCAGATGGCGGTGTAGGTCAGGATCAGCAGCAAATCCATGCTTCAGCCCTCCCAGCCAGGGGCCGGCGCCGCCGTGGCTGCGCCGTTCGTTCTGCCCTCCAGTACCTCCAGGCGCTGGCGCAATTCGGCCAGTTGCCCTTCGAGATACTCGGCCTCGGCTTGCGGTGTTCGCCCTTGGTGAAAGCCCCAGCCACGGTCCTTGCGGTACAACATGGCCCAGATCCAGAGGAACGGCCAGAGCGCGTGCAGGGTGAAAAGACTGACCCAACCGGCCGCGTGGATCGCGTCCTGATGGGGATGGTCGCGGTGCACCGCGATTTCATAGGGAATGTCGTGCAGCACGATGATCCCGTAGAACAGCACCACCGCGGCGAAAATCAGTATTCCCAAAGCAACGTAGTCGAGCATCCCGCCCTCCTTGCCACCTGACCCAGCGCCAGGACGAATGGCTTGAGTATGGATGAGCCCTGGCGTTCTGCACGAGCCACGAGAGGGTCGCACGGCGCGGTTTCGCATAATCGCCAGTTAGCGAATGCCAGAGTCGCCCCATTCGTCAGGCCATATGCCCGGACGCCGGGTTCTCGCTTTCACTCCTGGCGGTACTCCGGCAGAAAGTTGGCTCCACGCCAGCAGACGTCGCCAGCCACCCCGTCACGGGCGCTCAACCGATTGCAGAACAGCGCGCCAGAGCACCGCACATTGACCCAGGTTGCCGTGCTGGGCGTGGAACTGTCTATCCTTCACCGGGCTGTCATGGAACAGGGATGGGGCAATGCCGAAGAAGCTGGTGCTGGTGGCGCTCGTAGCGCTGCTGCTGGGGGGCGGACTGTGGTGGTACCTGCAGTCCCGAGAAAGCGACGACAAGGGCCTGGTGCTCTACGGCAACGTGGACATCCGCCAGGTATCGCTGGCCTTCACCGGCAGCGAGCGCATCGCGACGATGAATGTCGAGGAAGGCGACGCGGTAAAGGCCGGCGACGTGCTGGCCAGCCTCGATACGCGCACCCTGCGCCTGCAGGTCGACAAGGCCCAGGCGCAGATCGCCGCCCAGGAGCAGAACCTGCTGCGCCTGAAGAACGGTTCGCGCCCCGAAGACATCGACAGAGCCCGCGCCCAGGACAAAGCCGCGCGCGCCCAGCTCGATCTCGCCAACACCCAGTTGCGCCGGCTGCAGAACATTCGCGCCAACAGCCCCGGCGGCCGCGCGGTCAGCCAGCAGGACATCGACAGCGCCACCTCGCAGCAGAGGGTCGCCCAGGCCCAGCTGGAAGACCGGCAGAAATCCCTGCGCCTGGCGCAGATCGGCCCCCGCGCGGAAGACATCGCCCAGGCCGAAGCCCAGCTCGCCGCCGCCCGCGCCGACCTGGCGCTGCTGCAGCACAACCTCGACGAAGCCCAGCTCAAGGCGCCGCAGAACGCCACCGTGCGCTCGCGCCTGCTCGAGCCCGGCGACATGGCCTCGCCACAGCGCCCGGTTTACTCCCTGGCGCTGACCGACCCGAAATGGATTCGCGCCTACGTCAGTGAAACCGGCCTGGGACGGATCAGGCCGGGGATGAAAGCCCAGGTGTTCACCGACAGCCATCCGGACCAGGCCATTGACGGCCACGTTGGCTTCATTTCCTCGGTCGCCGAGTTCACCCCCAAATCGGTGCAGACCGAGGAGCTGCGCACCAGCCTCGTCTACGAGGTGCGCGTGTTGGTGGCCGACCCGGACAACCGCCTGCGCCTGGGCATGCCCGCCACGGTGCGCTTCGCCGACGAGCCGCGCTGATGGCCTCCAGCGAACGTGCAGTCATCCGCGCCGAGGGACTGGCCAGGCAGTTCCTGGTGAAAGAGTCGGGCAGGACGGTGCAGGCGCTCAAGGACATCAGCCTGGACATCCCGCGCGGCCAGCTGACCGCATTGGTCGGCCCGGACGGTGCCGGCAAGACCACCTTCCTGCGCCTGGTCGCCGGGCTGCTGCAGGCCGACGCCGGCACGCTCACGGTGCTGGACGTGGATGTACACGCCCACCCGCAGCAGGTGCAGGACCGCATCAGCTACATGCCGCAGCGCTTTAGCCTCTACGAAGACCTGAGCGTGCAGGAGAACCTCGACCTCTATGCCGACCTCCACGGCGTACCGCACCAGCAGCGCGCCGAACGCTACCAGCGCCTGCTGGAGATGACCGACCTGGCGCGCTTCACCGAGCGCCCGGCGGGCAAGCTCTCCGGCGGCATGAAGCAGAAACTGGGCCTGGCCTGCACCCTGGTGCGCTCGCCGGACCTGCTGTTGCTCGACGAGCCCACCGTTGGCGTCGACCCACTGTCGCGCCGCGAACTGTGGGAGATCATCCAGCAGCTGATCGAGCAGGAGCGGCTCAGCGTGCTGGTCTCCACCTCCTACATGGACGAGGCCGAGCGCTGCGCCCAAGTCTTCCTGCTGCACCAGGGCCAGTTGATGGCCCAGGGCGACCCGGCATCGATCCGCGAGCACGCCGACAACCTCTGCTTCGTCGCCACCCCACCCTCGGACGAGCCCGCGCGCACCCTGCAGGCGCGACTGCTGGACGACCACCAGAACATCGTCGATGCCGTGCCCCAGTCCGGCGAAGTGCGTTTCATCCGCCAGCCCGACGCCGACCAGGCCACCCTGGACAAGCTGCTCGACGGCGCCCCGGTACGCCAGGTGGATGCGCGCCTGGAAGACGGCTTCATGTTCCTCCTGCGCGCCCGCAGCGATGCCGAGGCGGTGGACATGGACGCTCTCAAGGCCGGCACCCATCGTCATGGCGACAACGACGAAACCGTGATCGAAGTGAAAGACCTGGTGCGCAAGTTCGGCGACTTCACCGCCGTGGCCAGCACCAGTTTCAACGTGCACCGTGGTGAGATATTCGGCTTGCTGGGGCCCAACGGCGCCGGCAAGACCACCACCTTCCGCATGCTCTGCGGGCTGCTGCCGGCCACCAGTGGCACGCTGCAGGTGGCCGGGGTCAACCTGCGCCATGCGCGGGCCCAGGCGCGGCGCAAGGTCGGCTATGTGTCGCAGAAGTTCTCCCTGTACGGCAACCTCTCGGTGGCCGAGAACCTGCGCTTCTTCGGCGGCGCCTACGGTCTTGGCGGCAGGCGCCTGAGCCAGCGGATGGACGCGGTGTCCCGGCAGTTCGACCTCAGCGGCCAGGAGGACTCGCCCAGCGGCCAGTTGCCCGGGGGGTTCAAGCAACGCCTGGCGATGGCGGTCGGCCTGCTCCACGAACCGGAAATCCTCTTCCTCGACGAACCCACCAGCGGCGCCGACCCGCTGGCCCGACGTGGCTTCTGGCAGCGCATCACGGCGCTGGCAGCCTCTGGCACCACCATCATCATCACCACCCACTTCATGGAAGAGGCCGAGTACTGCGACCGCATCGTCATCCAGGACGCCGGCAAGCTGCTGGCCATGGGCACCCCGCAAGAGGTGCGCGAGCAGGCCGGCGGCAAGGGCAGCACGCTGAACATGGAGCAGGCGTTCATTGAAATAGTCGAAAGCAACCGTCATCACGCCAAGGCAGGCGCCGCATGAGCGCTGGCGGCTTCTGGCGGCGCCTCGCCTCGCTGACCCGCAAGGAAGTGCGGCAACTGGTGCGCGACCGCAGCAACCTGCTGATCGGCATCGGCCTGCCCATCGCGCTGATCCTGATCTTCGGCTACGGCCTGTCGCTGGACGTGAAGCGCGCCATCGTCGCCGTCGTCCTCGACGATCCCTCCCCCATGGCCCGCGACGTGGCCGCCGGGATCAGCCGCAGCGAGTATCTGGAGCCGCATCGCGTGCGCTCCTTCGCCGAGGGCGAGGCGCTGATGAAAGCCCGTGAAGTGGACGCGCTGGTGCAGTTCCCTTCCGATTTCACCCGCAACCTCAACGACGGCCACGCGCAGATCCAGGTGCTGGTGCAGGGCTCGGACGCCACCCGCGCCGCCAGCGTCTCTACCTACGTCAGCAGCGCCCTGGCCGGCTACGCCGAGAAGCAGGCCGACCGCGGCGCCGGCTCGGCGCGCCAGGCTGGCGCGGTCACCATCGTCCAGCGCATGTGGTTCAACGCCGCCAACACCAGTACCTGGTACCTGGTGCCGGGGCTGATCGTACTGATCATGACCCTGGTCGGCGCCTTCCTCACCGCCCTGGTGATGGCCCGCGAATGGGAGCGCGGCACGCTGGAGGCACTGTTCGTCACGCCGGTACGCCCGGTGGAAATCCTCCTGGCGAAGATCATCCCCTGCTTCGGTATCGGCATGATCGGACTGGCGCTGTGCCTGCTCGCCGCGCGCTTCCTGTTCGACGTGCCGGTCTACGGCTCCTTCATCGTCCTGGTGATCGCCTCCATGCTGTACATGCTGGTGGCGCTGGGCATCGGCCTGCTGATCTCGGCAGTGACCAAGAACCAGTTCCTTGCCAGCCAGATCGCCCTGCTCGCCAGCTTCCTGCCGGCGATGATGCTCTCGGGCTTCATCTTCGACCTGCGCAACGTGCCCACCGCCATCCGCGTGATCGGCAACCTGCTGCCGGCAACCTACTTCATGGAGCTGGTGAAATCCCTGTTCCTGGCCGGCGACTTCTGGCCGATGATCCTCAAGAACTGCGCCATCCTCGCCGCCTACGCCGTCGCCCTGCTGGGTCTGGCGCGGCTGGTGACGCGCAAGCGGCTGGACTAGAACGTGTTCAAGGTCTCGCCGAGTGCAGCCCAGACAAGGCGGAAACGGGCGAAAAAGCGCAGTTTACGTGCTGTAAATGAGCATTTTGGGCCTGTTTCCAACGCAGTATGGGCAAGCGCAGGCAGACATTGAGCAGGTTCTGACGACATGGAATTTCTCTGGCGCATCCTCAACCTCTGGCGCAAGGAACTGCTGGTAATCCTCAAAGACCCGGCCAATCGCATCGTGCTGGTGGCGCCGGTGCTGATGCAGAGCGTGCTGTTCGGCTACGCCGTGACCTTCGACCTCAACGACGCGCCCTACGCCGTGCTCGACCTCAGCCACAGCGAATCCTCCACGCGCCTGATCTCTCGCCTGGATGGCAGCGGCATCTTCCACCGCGTGGCGACGCTGACCCGCGTGGAGGAAATCCAGACGGTGATCGACGAGCAGAAGGCCCTGCTGGTGATCCACATTCCCTCGGACTTCCAGACCCGCCTGGCCCAGGGCGACCCGGCGCCGATCCAGGTCATCCTCGACGGGCGCAACTCCAATACCGCCGGCTCCGCCGCCGCCGGGCTGGCCGTGGTCGTCCAGCAGTTCAACCAGGAACAGGGCCTGGCGGCGGCGCCCATCAGCGTGGTCAGCCGCTCCTGGTACAACCCCAACCTGGAAACCCGCTGGCCGCTGATCCCCGCGCTGATCGCCACCCTGAGCATGATGCAGACGCTGATGCTCACCGCACTCTCGGTGGCCCGCGAACGCGAACAGGGCACCTTCGACCAACTGCTGGTGACGCCCTACACGCCGCTGGAAATCATGCTGGGCAAGGCCATCCCGCCGACGCTGATCGGCCTGGTGCAGGCCACCCTGGTGCTGCTGATGGCGCTGTTCTGGTTCGATATCCCCATGGCCGGCTCGCTGCTCGATCTTTATGGCGGGCTGGCAGTCTTCACCGTGGCCTGCGTCGGGCTGGGCATGTCGATCAGCGCCGTGTCGCTGAACATGCAGCAGGCGATGCTCTACACCTTCGTGCTGATCATGCCGCTGACGCTGCTCTCCGGCCTCGCCACGCCAGTGCGCAACATGCCCGAGTTCCTGCAGGTGGTGACCTACGCCAACCCGCTGCGCTTCGGCATCGACCTGATCCAGCGCATTTACCTCGAAGGCGCGACGCTGGCCGATGTCTGGCACAACCTGATCCCCATGCTGGTGGTGGCCGCCGTCACCCTGCCCCTGGCCTCGTGGCTGTTCCGCCACCGGCTTGCGTGAGAGAACGACCATGACGCTCAAGCTCACTCCCCTCTCCTTCGCCCTGCTGGCCCTGGCCGGTTGCGCCGTCGGCCCCGACTACGAGACGCCGAAGCCCGAGGCGCCGGCCAGTTGGCAGGCCGCGCACTCCGGTGACGCGCAACTGCACCCCGCCGAGGGTGGCACGCGCCTGACCGAAGACTGGTGGACACTGTTCAACGACCCGGTGCTGAACAACCTGCAGCGCCGCGCCGGCAAGGCCAGCCCGGACCTCGACAGCGCCATGCTGCGCTTCGCCCAGAGCCGCATGCAGCGGCAGATGGTGGCGGCCCAGCGCGGCGTCGACGTCAATGCCAGCGCCGGCGTAACCCGCCAGCGCATGAGCGAGAACGGCGCCAACGCGCTGATGATCCAGCGCATCGCCCCGGGCGCGAACAGCGAGCAGATCAGCAAGGTCCTCGCCGAACCCTTCACCCTCTACCAGGCCGGTTTCGACGCCTCCTGGGAGCCTGACCTGTGGGGCCGCATCCGCCGCTCGATCGAGGCTGCCGACGCCAGCGTGGCGGCACAGCAGGCAATGCTGGAAGAAACGCGCCTGGGCGTCTCGGCCGAACTGGCCCGCGCCTACTTCGAGCTGCGCGGAGTACAGCAGCAGATCGCCGTGGCCACCCAGGACATAGTCGCCACCGAGCAATCCCTGCAACTGATCCAGATGCGCGCCGATGGCGGGCTGGTGGACGATTTCGACGTCGAACGCCAGCGCGGCCAGCTTGCCGAACTGAGCTCCAGCCTGCCGCAGCTGCACGCCAGCGAGAGCGCGGCGATCAACCAGATCGGCGTGCTGGTCGGCGCCGACCCTGGCAGCCTGCGCGATGACCTCAAGCCCGTCGTGCAAAGCGCCCCACAAACGCCGGACCTGAGCCTTGGCCTGCCTTCGGAGGTGGCCCGTCGCCGCCCGGATATCCGCGCCGCCGAAGCCCGGCTGCACGCTGCCACCGCCAACATCGGCGTGGCCGTGACCGACCTCTACCCGTCCATCCGCCTGGGCGCCAAGTTCGGCTACGAATCGGCCGACGATGGCAAGTTCAGCGATTGGGGCAGCCGCACCTGGAGCGTCGGCCCGAGCCTGTCGCTGCCGATCTTCGACAACGGCCGGCGGCGCTCGCAGATCAACCTGCGCCAGCTGGAACAGCAGGAAGCGGCGGTGTCCTACCAGCAGACCGTGCTCAAGGCCTGGCAGGAGGTGGATGACGCGCTGAGCCACTACGGCGCCGAGCGCCAGCGCAACCAGCGCCTGCAGGAAAGACTGCACAGCAGCGACGTTGCCTACGGCATGGCCAAGGTGCGCTATGCCGGCGGCATGACCGACTTCCTGGTGGAGTTGGACGCCCAGCGTGCCTACCTGCAGTCGCGCCGCGATGTGGTAGACAGCGATACCCAGCTGCGCCTGACGCTGATTGCCCTGTGCAAGGCGCTAGGCGGCGGCACGCCGGCGCCTGAGGCCAGCGCCAGCCGCTGAGGTCAGTTCTGCTGCGCGGTGACCTTGGCGTCGCGAAGGTCCTTGGCGACCCGGCGCTGCATCTCGTAGGCCGGCGCCTCGACGGCGTCGAAGTCCTCGGAATAGCGCGTGGCGAAGCCCTGCACGCCCCACTCCTGGTACTGCTTCACGTGCCACAGTTCGTGAGCCCAGAGGGCGACATCCTTCTGGGCGTCGTCTTCGCTGCGGAAGACAATCACGTCCACCAGGGTAACGGCCTCGGTGTCGGGGTTCTGCATGATCGTCTGGGCGGCGTTCAGCTCGTCCAGCGCACCGGTGGAATAGCGCGCCGCCATCAGCACGTCGTCGGAGAAGTATGGCTGCAACTGTGCGCGGATCTCCAGCGGGATCGGCTCGGTACCGCCCTGCGCTGCCTGCTCGCGGGACTGCTGCAGCCACACGCCCAGCGCCTGGGCGGCCATCTTGCGGGTGTCCGCCAGCACCGGACCAAGCACGGCGCCCAGGTCCGGCAGGCAGGTGCAGGTGTCCAGGCAGACCTGCCGTTGCCCCGTCGGGCAGGTCGCGGCAAGGGTATCGACGGACGCGGCCAACCCGGCGAGCAACGCCAGGGCGCGCAGGAAGCGGGTTGCGAGGGGGGAAGGCATGAAATGGCTCCGCTACGGCGTGGAGAAGGACCAGGGCGTTGGACCATGAGGCGGCGCGATCATGCCATGCCGCCAGCAAAAAAGAGCACTGGCGCGACGTATGAAACTTCTGATAGCTTCTGAACCATGAATGCCGCCAACCGCACCTTCCAGCCGATTATTACCACCATCGCTCCGATGGTGGGTTAGCGCATTCAAGCGAACAACCAAACCCGCCTCCCGGCGGGTTTTTTAATGCCCGCCGTCCGAGGCTCCCGATCGAGGAGACATTGATGGACCAGGCAAACCAAGCGGCCTTCCCCCCTGAGCAGCACCCCTTGCAGGCGCTCATCCAGGCCGCCGACGAAGCCATCGGCCGCGAGGACTTCGATGCGCTGATCGAGTTCTACAGCGACGACGCCCTGCTGGTGGTCAAGCCTGGCCTGCTGGCACGCGGCAAGGAGCAGATCCGCCGTGCTTTCGTCGCCATCGCCGAGCACTTCGGACACAACCTGCGGGTGCGCCAGGGTCGCCTGGAAATTCTCGAAACCGGCGACACCGCCCTGGTGGTCGCGCAGACCCTGCTCGACACCCGCCACGGCAAGCTGAGCCGCCGCGCCACGTACGTGTTCCGCCGCGAAGCCAATGGCGCCTGGCGCTGCGCGGTCGACAACTCCTATGGCACCGACCTGCTGGAGGCGAGGACATGAGCACGCAGACAGGCACGCTGCACCTGCTGTGCGGCAAGGCAGCGTCGGGCAAGTCCTGCCTGGCGCGGGAGCTGGCCGAAGCGCCGGGCACCGTGATGCTGGCCGAGGACCAATGGCTGGCCGAGTTGTTTCCCTGGGGCATCAGCAACCCCGACGACTACCAGCTCTACGCCCGCCGCGTGCGCAAGGTCATGGGCCCCCACGTGGTCGGCCTGCTGCGCGCCGGCACCAGCGTGGTGCTGGACATCCCCGCCAACACCCTCGCCGACCGCCGTTGGCTGATCGACCTGGCGCAACAGGCCGGCGCGGCACACTGCCTGCACTTTCTCGACGTCGACCCGGCCACCTGCCGCAACCGCCTGCTGGCGCGCCACGCCATCGCCCCGTTGGCGGCACCGCTGGACCCCGCCGGCTACGAGGCGCTCAACCGCTACTTCGTCGCCCCGCGCCCGGAGGAAAAACTGCAGGTGCAGCGCCATGGCGCCTGAGCGCGTAGAATCGCCGCCCCGATTGCCCCCGATCGCCTGAACCAGAAAGACCGGAAAGATGAACACCGAAGCCATCGCCACCCTGCGCGAGCAACTGCTCGCCGCGCTGAACCCCGCTCCCGCGGAAACCCGCCGCCTGTTCCACGGCCGCGGCCGGCGCTGGCCGGGGCTGGAGCAGGTCACCGCCGACTGGCTGGAAGGCGTGCTGCTGGTGTCGCTGTTCCGCGAGCCGGAAGCCGAGGAGCTGGCCGCGCTCAGGACAATGCTGACCGAACTGGCTGACAGCGAGACCTGGCGCAGCACCGGCGCCCGCAGCCTGATGCTGCAGCACCGCTACACCCTGGAAAGCACCATGGAAGTGCTCCACGGCGAAGCCTTCGACGGCTGGCAGATCAGCGAGCACGGCCTGCGCTACCAACTGGACCTGGGGCGCAAGCAGAACAACGGCCTGTTCCTCGACATGCGCTATGGCCGCCGGTGGGTACAGGCCAACTCCGCAGGCCTGCGCGTGCTCAACCTGTTCGCCTACACCTGCGGCTTCTCCGTGGCGGCGATTGCCGGCGGCGCGCAGAAGGTGGTCAACCTCGACATGGCCCGCGCCGCGCTCAGCCGGGGCCGCGACAACCACCGCCTGAACGGCCACGACCTGTCCAGGGTGAGCTTCCTCGACCATGACCTGTTCAAGTCCTGGGGCAAGGTGAAGAAATCTGGCCCTTACGACCTGATCATCATCGACCCGCCGAGCTTCCAGAAAGGCAGCTTCGTCCTCGACAAGGACTACGCCCGCGTCCTGCGCCGCCTGCCGGAACTGCTGGACGGTACCGGCACCGTACTGGCCTGCGTGAACGACCCGGCCGTCGGCATGGACTTCCTTCTTCAAGGCATGGCCGCCGAGGCGCCGCCGCTGCGCTTCGTCGAGCGCCTGGAGAACCCGCCGGAATTCGCGGATATCGAGGAAGATAGCGGCCTGAAAGCGCTGGTGTTCCGCCTGGATTGATTGGAGCGAGGCGAAAAGCCCCTCTCCCTGACCCTCTCCCTGAAGGGAGAGGGGACTGTCTGCTGCAAGCGGTTGGCTCGAGCCCATGCCCGGGCCACGTTATCCGGCTGACGCGGATCGTTTCAAACGCACCGAACAGCGCCCTCTCCCTTCAGGGAGAGGGCTGGGGAGAGGGTACATCCCGTTGAGGTGAGGCCCCCGACATCCTGCCCAACTCATTCTCACCCGATGAAAGGCCACCACAACCCTTGCGGCCAAGCCGCCATCACGCCATCCTTGCCACTGTATGTAAAACCAGTGCCCGCCGATGTCCGCGCCGCTCGACCCCAGCCTCTACTACCTGACCAACTTCCACCGCGCCCTCGACTGGATCGACGAGCGCTACGCCGACCTGCTCGACGCCGAGGAAGCCCGGTTCATTGCCGATTTCCGCGCGCTGCCGCTGCCTTCGCGGGCGCTGCTGGTGCGGCTGGTCATGCGCAAGGGGCCGCACTTTCGCGCGGGCAAGCTGAGCTATGTCGAAATCGGCGACATTCCCCGCGCCGCCGCGCCGCTACTGGAACTGGGCTGGCTGGACGACGACTACCCGCTGACACTGGAAGAGCTGCTACCTCTGCTGCTCAAGGACGAACTGCTCGCGCGCTTTCGCGATGATCTGCCGCGCGGTTCGCTGAAGAAGGCCGAACTCTACGAGTACCTGCACGCCTATCACGGGCAGGTGCAGCCGTTCGAGGGCTGGTATCCGCAACGCGATAGCCTCTACACCCTGCTGCTGACCCCGCTCTGCGACCGCCTGCGCCTGCTGTTCTTCGGCAACCTGCAGCAGGACTGGTCGGAGTTCGTGCTCGCCGACCTCGGTATCTTCCGTTACGAAAGCGTCCCTTTCACCGCCGACTCCCGCGCCTTTCGCCGTCGCGACGAACTGGAGGCCTATATCCACCTGTGGAACGGCGCCGTCCGCTTCGAAGCCGGCGAATCCATCGCCGAGTTGGTCGCGGAGCTGGGCGATTTCGCCAGTGACAACGATTACCTGCAGGCGCGCCACGGCCGCCTGCTGTACCGCATGGCCTACCAACTGGAGCGCGAAGGCGAGCTGGACGCGGCGCTGGCGCTCTACCAGCGCACCGCCGCCGGGGGCTCGCGGCAGCGGCAGATCCGCGTGCTGGAACGCTTGCAACGCTTCGAGGAAGCCCATGCACTGGCGCAGGCTGCGCTGGTCGCGCCGGAAAGCGATGGCGAGCTGCAACTGGTCGAGCGCGCACGGACCCGGCTGGTCCGCCAGCTCGGTTTGCCCAAGGAACAAGCCGCCAGGCCCGCGCCGCCGCTGCGCATCGACCTGGAGCTGCCGCGTCCGGACGTCAACGTCGAGTTCGCCGTGCAGGCCGTGCTCCATGAGGAACAAGCGCCCGTGCACTACGTGGAGAACGCGCTGGTCTGCAGCCTGTTCGGCCTGCTCTGCTGGGAGGTGATCTTCGCCCCGCTGCCCGGCGCCTTCTTCCACCCCTTCCAGGCCGGGCCCAGCGACCTGTACCGCAGCGATTTCGTCAGCCGCCGCGCACAAGCCTTCGGCGCACGCCTGGCGTTGCTGGACAGCGGGGCCTACCTGTCGGCAATCCGCGAAACCTACATCGCCAAGTCCGGCATCCTCTCGCCCTTCGTGCACTGGGAGCTGCTGGACGAGAATCTGCTGGAACTAGCCCTGCACTGCCTGCCGGCGGCGCACCTGAAGCTGTGGTTCGAGCGACTGCTGGCGGACCCGAAGGCCAACCGCGCCGGCATGCCCGACCTGATCCAGTTCTGGCCCGCCGAGGCACGCTACCGGATGATCGAGGTGAAGGGCCCCGGCGACCGCCTGCAGGATAACCAGAAACGCTGGCTGGCTTTCTGCGCCGAGCACGGCATGCCGGTGGAAGTCTGCTATGTGCGCTGGCGCGAAACCGTGGAAGAGCTCGCATGAGCTACGCCATCGCGGTGCGCGCGCTGTGCGAGTTCACCGCCAAGGAGGGTGACCTCGACCTGCGCTTCACCCCCGCGCCCACGGCGCAGGAAGGCATGGCCGGGCATGCCACAGTGGTGTCACGGCGCGGGCTGGGCTACATCGCCGAGCTGCCCTTGCGCGGAGAGTTTCCGGGCCTGGTGGTCAGCGGCCGCGCCGACGGTTACGACCCGAGTGCCAACCTGCTGGAAGAGATCAAGACCCACCGCAGCGACGTCGCGCGCATTCCGCAGAACCACCGTCTGCTGCACTGGGCGCAGGTGAAGGTGTACGGCTGGCTGCTGTGCCAGACACTGGAAATCGACGCCATCGACCTGGCCGTCGTCTACTTCAACGTCATCACCCAGAAGGAAACCGAGTTTCGCGAGCGCTTCGCCGCCGACGACCTGCGCGCCTTCTTCGAGCTGCAATGCCAGCGCTTCGTGCAATGGGCCGAGCAGGAAAGTGCCCATCGCATCGAGCGCGACCGGGGCCTGGAGGCGCTGCGCTTCCCTTACGCCGACTTCCGTCAGGGCCAGCGCATGCTGGCCGAGTCGGTCTACCGCGCCGCCCGCGACGGCCAGACGTTGATGGCGCAGGCCACCACCGGCATCGGCAAGACCCTCGGCACCCTGTTCCCGCAGCTCAAGGCATTCCCCGGGCAGCAGCTCGACCGGCTGTTCTTCCTCACCGCCAAGACTCCTGGTCGCCGCCTGGCCCTGGACGCCCTGTCGACCCTGCGCCAGCAGGACGCTGCGCAGCCCCTGCGCGTACTCGAACACGTCGCGCGCGACAAGGCCTGCGAGCACCCGGACAAAGCCTGCCACGGCGAATCCTGCCCGCTGGCCAAGGGCTTTTACGACCGCCTGCCCGCCGCCCGCGAGGCCGCGCTCAAGCGCCGCTGGCTGACCCAGGAAAACCTGCGCGCGGTCGCGCTGGAACACCAGGTCTGCCCCTATTACCTGAGCCAGGAACTGTGCCGGTGGGCCGACGTGGTAGTGGGTGACTACAACTACTACTTCGACATGACCGCCCTGCTCTACGGCCTGACGGTACTCAACGACTGGAAGGTGACGCTGCTGGTGGACGAGGCGCACAACCTCATCGAGCGCGGCCGCGGCATGTACAGCGCCGAGCTGGACCAGTCCGAGTTCAACGCCCTGCGCAAGGTCGCCCCGGCCGGCCTGAAAGGCGTGCTGGAGCGCGTCGGCCGGCACTGGAACCAGATGCACCGCGACCAGGAGGTCGACTACCAGATCTACCCGACGGTGCCGGACCTGTTCATCGCCGCCTTGCAGAAGGCCGTCAGCGCCATCACCGACCACCTCACCGACCAGCCCACCGGCAACGAGGCCGAGCTGCTGCGCTTCTACCTCGACGCCATGCTGTTCTGCCGGCTGGCCGAGGCCTACGGGCCGCACTCGCTGTTCGACATCACCCGTCACGACGGCAGCGGCCAGCGCACGCTGTCTACCCTGTGCCTGCGCAACGTGGTACCGGCGCCCTTCCTCGCCGAACGCTTCGAGGTGGCCCACAGCACCACGCTATTCTCCGCTACGCTGAACCCGGCCAATTACTATGCGGACCTGCTCGGCCTGCCGGAAGACACCACCTGGCGCGAAGTGGAATCGCCGTTCCACGCCGAGCAGCTGGAAGTCCACGCGCTGAGCAACCTGTCCACCCGCTACCAGCACCGCGAGGCCAGCCTCACGCCGATCAGCACCCTGATGGCCCGGCAGTTCCACGCTCGCCCTGGCAATTACCTGGCCTTCTTCAGCAGCTACGCCTACCTGCAACAGGCACTGGAGCGTTTTGCCGCCGAACACCCGGACATTCCGCGCTGGGTGCAGTCGCGCAGCATGAACGAACTGGAGCGCCAGGCCTTCCTCGACCGCTTCACCGCGCACTCGCAGGGCATCGGCTTCGCCGTACTCGGCGGCGCCTTCGGCGAGGGCATCGACCTGCCGGGCGAGCGCCTGATCGGCGCTTTCATCGCCACGCTGGGGCTGCCGCAGGTGAACGAGGTCAACGAGGAAATCAAGCAGCGCATGCAGGCGATGTTCGGCGACGGCTACGACTACACCTACCTGTTCCCCGGTTTGCAGAAAGTCGTCCAGGCGGCTGGCCGGGTGATCCGCACGACGACGGACTCGGGGGTGATCTACCTGCTGGATGACCGCTTCAACCAGCCGGCGGTGCGGCGGTTGCTGCCGGGGTGGTGGAAGCCGGAGCGACTGAAGTTCGTGGCTGATCCGCCGAAGTCGAAGGAGCCGCAGGGGTTTCTGCTTTTGTAGGGCGCATAATGCCTCTGGCGTTATGCGCCGTCTTGATCGGTGTTTCCGCGCCGCTTCAACATGCTCGGATGTATAGGGTTTCGCCCCCTCGGGCGAGTCCCTTTTGTCAAGCGACACAAAAGGAACCAAAAGGTCTCGTCCCGGCATCCGGCCCCGGCTTCGCCGGGGTCCCCTCCTTCCGGTATCGCTCCGAGGGTCGGCGTAGAAGGGCCATCCCTGGCCCTCTACGCCTCTCGCGGCATCCATTCCGCTCGCCCCTCTGCGCAATACCTCCACTCGGCCTCCTGACGGGACTCTGCGCGCGCCTGGGACTGTCAGTGTTCTTCGTAGGATGGCGTAGCGCGAAGTGAAACCCATCACGGCGGATAACGCTGCGCGTTATTCGCCCTACAGGTGTTCATCCTGCAACGTGGCTGCAATGACTAGCCTTTGCGGACAAGGTCCGTTCCTACAGGAGAAAAACCACCTCGAAGCAAGATATTTTGCTCGTACTCTGGATGACTTCCAGAGAAACATCCGTGCGCTCCGGAGCGCCCCTTCAGGAGGCCGAGTGGAATCGGAGTTTCAGGGGTTGAGCGGCATGGATGCCGCGAGAGCGTCGTCGGGCCATGGATGGCCCGTCGACGCGGGCCCCTGAAACTTCGATGGAGCGAGGGAATCCCGGCGAAGCCGGGGCCGGATGCAGGGGCAAGCCTTCTTGGTTACTTCTTCGGCGTTTGGAAGAAGTAACTCGCCTGAGGGGGCGAAACTAAAACTCCCGGCACACGCCAAAGCGGCGCATACACACCCAACCCCAAACAAACAGCATCGCGGACAACGTCCGCCCCAGAAAGCCCCCGCGCACCCGATCAACCGCCATTGACGGCACCATTCCACCGGATAGACTGTATGCATATACAGTTATCTCCGAGCAACCCCATGCAACACCCTCCCATCTCTCTTCCCCGGCCCACCCGCCGGGCACATGACTCTCGCCGCTCGCCGGGCGGGAGGCCGTGATGGGCAGCGTGGTCGCGCTCGACACCCTGTTCCACCAGCGCCAGGTCTGGAAGGGTCAACCCCAGGGCCTGCCACCCAGCCAGCAACCCACCGGCCACGCCGTGCTGGACGCAGCCCTGCCTACCGGCGGCTGGCCGGAAGCGGCGCTCAGCGAAATCCTCCTGGCCGCCGAAGGCACCGGCGAGCTGCAGCTGGTCTGGCCAACCCTGGCGCGGCTCAGCGCGGCGGGCGAACGCATCGTGCTGGTCGCACCGCCCCATATCCCCTACCCGGCCGCCTGGCAGGCCGCCGGCGTGGCGCTGGAGCAGCTCGCCATCGTCCGGGCGACCGGCCGAGATGCGCTCTGGGCCGCCGAGCAGTGCCTGCGCTCGGGCAGCTGCGGCGCCGTGCTGTGCTGGCCGCAGCAGGCCGACGACCGCGCCCTGCGCCGCCTGCAGGTGGCGGCTGAAACCGGGCAGACCCTGGCCATCGCCTACCGTCCGCAGCGCGAAGCGCTCAACCCGTCGCCCGCCGCGCTGCGCCTGGCGCTGGACGCCAACCCGGCCCAGCTGCGCGTGCTCAAGTGCCGGGGCGGCCTGGCGCCGGCGCGGCCCATCCCGCTGCCCTGGCACTGAGGCCGCCATGCTCTGGGCCTGCATTCTCCTGCCACAACTGGCGATGGACGGCGTGTTGCGCGGCCGTTCCGAGCCGGACGCCGCCCTGGCGCTGCTCACCGGGCCGACCCAGCGCCGCGTGCTGCAGGCGGTGAACCCGGCCGCGCGGGCTCTGGGGCTCAAGCCCGGCCAGTCGCTCACCGCCGCCCAGGCGCTGAGCCGCGAATTCGCCACCGCCGAATACGACCTGCGCGACGTGCAGCGCTGGCAGAACCTGCTGGCCGCCTGGGCCTACGGCTTCAGCTCGCAGGTCAGCCAGCACTATCCGCGCGCACTGCTGTTGGAGGTGCAGTCCAGCCTGCAACTGTTCGGCCCCTGGCCGCGCTTCGAGGCGCGCCTGCGCGAGGAGTTGAACGGGCTGGGCTTCCGCCACCGCATCACCGCCGCACCCAACCCGGCCGCCGCACGCATCCTCGCCAACGGCCACGACGGCCTGGCGATCCACGACAACGAGCAGCTACGCCAGTATCTGGGCAGAATGCCCCTGGAGCGCCTCGGCCTGGACCGCGACGCCGCCACTTCCCTGGGCCGCATGGGCCTGCGCAGCCTGCAGCAGCTGCTCGCCCTGCCGCGCGAGAGCCTGGCCCGGCGCTTTGCGCCGCAGGTGCTGCAGCAGGTTGACACCCTGCTCGGCCAGCGCCCGCTGGCCCTGGAGTTCTACCGGCCGCCAGATACCTTCGAGTCGCGCATCGAGCTGAACTTCGACGTGGAATCCACCCAGGCGCTGCTGTTCCCGCTGCGCCGCCTCACCGGCGACCTCGCCGCCTTCCTCGCCGGGCGCGACAGTGGCGTGCAGCGTTTCGTCCTCTATCTGGAACACCACGGAGGCAGCGACACGCAGATGCCGGTCGGCCTGCTCAGCGCCGAGCGCGAGGCGGCCATGCTCTTCGAACTGACCCGTGGCCGCCTGGAGCAGCTGCAACTGCGCGCCCCGGTACACAGCGTGCGGTTGCTGGCCGACGATCTGCCGGCCTTCGTCCCGCAGCACCGCGAACTGTTCGACGACCGCCCGCAACAGTCGCTGCCCTGGGAACAGCTGCGCGAACGCCTGCGCGCACGGCTGGGCGACGATGCCGTGCACAGCCTCGGTGGCCGCGCCGACCATCGCCCGGAGCGCGCCTGGCAAGACTGCTCCACCCCGCTGCAGCCCGTCACCATGGCCTCGCGCCCCGGCTGGCTGCTGACCGAACCCCAGCCGCTGCGCGAATTCGCCCCGACCCTGCTGGCCGGCCCCGAACGCATCGAATCCGGCTGGTGGGACGGCGAGGACATCCGCCGCGACTACTATCAGGTGCGCACCCGCAGCGGTCAGCGAGCCTGGGCGTTCCGCCCGGTCGGCGACGATGGCCACCTGCTGCTGCACGGCTGGTTCGCATGAGCGCGCCGGTCGAAGGCATCGGCTACGCCGAGCTGCACTGCCTGTCCAACTTCAGCTTCCAGCGCGGCGCCTCCAGCGCCGCCGAGCTGTTCGAGCGGGCGAAGAAGCTCGGCTACCGGGCGCTGGCGATCACCGACGAATGCAGCCTGGCCGGTATCGTCCGCGCCTGGCAGGCCTCGAAAGAGACGAAAATCCCGCTGATCACCGGCAGCGAATTGAGCCTCTCGCACGGCCCGAAACTGGTGCTGCTGGCGGAAAACCTCACCGGCTACCAAAACCTCTGCCGCCTGCTCACCCACGCCCGCCGCCGCGCCGAAAAAGGCAGCTACCGCCTGGTGCGCGCGGACTTCGACGACAACCTCGACCATCTGCTGGCGATCTGGCTGCCGCGCGATGACCGGGACGACGACGGCTTCTGGCTGCGCGGACTATTCCCCGAGCGCCTGTGGCTCGGCGTCGAACTGCACAAGGGCCCGGACGACGCCGGCAAGCTGCATCGTCTGCGCGAACAGGCGGCGCGCTTGGGCATCCCCGCCGTGGCCTGCGGCGACGTGCACATGCATGTGCGGGGCCGCCGCGCCCTGCAGGACTGCATGACTGCCATCCGCCAGCACCTGCCGGTGCACGAGGCCGGGCAGTACCTCTACCCCAACGGCGAACGGCATCTGCGACCGAAGGAGGCGCTGGCGGCGATCTATCCCGCCGAGTTGCTGGCGGAGACGCTGAGGATCGCGGGGCGCTGTACGTTCGATCTCGATCAACTCGACTACCAGTATCCACGCGAACTGGTGCCCGACGGCCATACGCCGACCACTTGGCTGCGCGAGAAGACCGAGGAAGGCATCCGGCGACGCTGGCCGGACGGCGAGTCGGAGAAGGCGCGCAAACAGGTGGAATACGAGTTGGAGCTGATCGCCGAACTGGGCTACGACAGCTACTTCCTCACCGTCCACGACATCGTCGCCTTCGCCCGCCGCCAGAGCATCCTCTGCCAGGGACGCGGTTCGGCGGCCAACTCGGTGGTCTGCTTTGCCCTCGGCATCACCGAACTGGACCCATCCAAGGCCAAGCTGCTGTTTGAACGCTTCATCTCCCGCGAGCGCAACGAGCCGCCGGACATCGACGTCGACTTCGAGCACGACCGCCGCGAGGAGGTCATCCAGTACGTGTTTCGTCGCTACGGCCGCAGCCGCGCCGCGCTCACCGCCGTGGCCAGCACCTACCGCGGCGCCGGCGCCGTGCGCGACGTGGCCAAGGCGTTGGGATTGCCGCCGGACCAGGTCGGCGCGCTGGCCGACTGCTGCGGCGCCTGGAGCCGCGAAGCACCGCACGTCGACCGCCTGCGCGAAGCCGGCTTCGACCCGGAAAGCCCGATCCTGCGCCGCGTGCTGGCCCTGACCGGGCAACTGGTCGGCTTCCCCCGGCACCTGTCGCAGCACCCCGGCGGCTTCGTCATCTCCCAGCAGCCACTGGAAACCCTGGTGCCGGTGGAAAACGCAGCGATGCCCGAGCGCACCCTGATCCAATGGGACAAGGACGACCTCGACGCCGTCGGCCTGCTCAAGGTCGACGTGCTCGCTCTCGGCATGCTCAGCGCCCTGCGCCGCTGCTTCGACCTGATCGAGCGCTATCGCGGGGAGCGTTACACGCTGGCCTCACTACCGCAGGAATGCCCGAAGACCTACGCCATGATCAGCCGCGCCGACACCGTGGGCGTGTTCCAGATCGAGTCCCGCGCGCAGATGGCCATGCTGCCGCGCCTGAAACCCAGGACCTTCTATGACCTGGTGATCGAGGTGGCCATCGTCCGCCCCGGCCCGATCCAGGGCGACATGGTCCATCCCTACCTGCGGCGGCGGAACGAGGAGGAAGAAGTCGACTATCCCTCCGAAGAACTCAAGCCGGTGTTCGAGCGCACCCTCGGCGTGCCGCTGTTCCAGGAACAGGTGATGCAACTGGCGATCATCGCCGCCGAGTACACGCCCGGCGAGGCCGATCACCTGCGCCGCTCCATGGCCGCCTGGAAGCGCCACGGCGGACTGGAGCCTCACCGCCAGCGACTGTTCGAGCGCATGACCGCCAAGGGCTACAAGCAGGAATACATCGCGCGCATCTTCGAGCAGATCAAGGGCTTCGGCAGCTACGGCTTCCCCGAGTCCCACGCCGCCAGCTTCGCCCTGCTCACCTACGCCAGCTGCTGGCTGAAATGCCACGAACCGGCGGCCTTCACCTGCGCCCTGATCAACAGCTGGCCCATGGGTTTCTACAGCCCCGACCAGCTCCTGCAGGACGCTCGCCGCCACGGCCTGGAAATCCGCCCGGTGGACGTGCGCCACAGCCACTGGGACTGCACCCTGGAGCCGATCCCCGAACGCCAGCCGGCAATCCGCCTCGGCCTGCGCATGGTGCGCGGTCTGCGCGAGAACGTGGCCAATGCCGTGGCTCAGGCGCGCAATCAACGGGCCTTCGCCGACGTCGCCGACCTCTGCCTGCGCGCCCACCTGGACAACCGCGCCCGCGAACAACTGGCCGACGCCGGCGCCCTGCGCGGCCTCGCCGGCCACCGGCACAAGGCGCGCTGGGCGATTGCCGGGGTCGAGCCGCAGTTGCCGCTGTTCGCCGGGCAAGTCACCGAGGAAGCGCCGGTCAGCCTGCCGCTGCCCAGCCGCGGCGAAGACCTGCTCACCGACTACGCAACGCTTGGCACCACCCTCGGCCCGCACCCCATGACCCTGCTGCGCGGCGCCCTCAAGGCCCGCCGCTGCCGCAGTTCACGGGATCTGGCCACGCTGGAAGCCGACCGTCCGGTGCGCGTCGCCGGCCTGGTGGTCGGCCGCCAGCGTCCCGGCACCGCCAGCGGCGTCACCTTCGTCACCCTGGAAGACGAATTCGGCATGATCAACGTGATCGTCTGGCGCGACCTCGCCGAACACCAGCGCCGCCCCTTCCTCAGCGCCCGCCTGATGCAGGTGGACGGCACCCTGGAAGCCAAGGACGGCGTGCGCCATGTGATCGCCGGACGGCTGACGGACCTGAGTGAACTGCTGGAAGGGTTGGATGTGCGGAGTCGGGATTTCCATTAAGACCAGCCAGGCGAAACGAATCTCGCGGACCCCATTACGGCGGATAACGCTGCGCGTTATTCGCCCTACGGATTGTGCGCCGGCTGCTTTTCGTAGGGGCTTGCTCGCGAACAGATTGTCCGGCCGCATCGGTGTTGGGCGGTTCGCGAGCAAGCTCGCTCCTACAGGTGGGCGGTAAACCCAGGCGCGTCCCTGTCAGCACGAATTTCGCCGCGATGGATTTCGCGGACAAGGGCTAGGCGCCCCGTCTCTCCTACGGGAGCACAGCTCCGCTCTGGCTCTGGCTCTGGCTCTGGCTCTGGCTCTGGCTCTGGCTTTAAAGACTTCCAGAGAAATCTCCGTGCACTCCGACTGCCCCTTCAGGAGGCCGAGTGGAATCGGAGTTTCAGGGGTTGAGCGGCATGGATGCCGCGAGAGCGTCGTCGGGCCAGGGATGGCCCGTCGACGCGTGCTCCTGAAACTCCGATGGAGCGAGGGAACCCCGGCGAAGCCGGGGCCGGATGCAGGGGCAAGCGCTTTGGTTACTTTCTCGCGTTTGAGAAAGTGACTCGCCCGAGGGGGCGAAACAAAATCTCTCAGCCCACGCCGAAGCGGCGCGGAAACACCGAACAAGACGGCGGATAACGCCTTAGTCGTTATCCACCCTCCATGGCTATTTACGCCGATAACTCTTGTTCCCGCTGGGCGTCAGGCAATACACGCCGCCACGCGGCCCCGTGCAGAAAGTGCCGCTGCTGCATGAGCAGGAACCATCGTCGGCGGAAAAGCGTTGGAGTGAAGGCGCAGAAGAGCTGCTGCCCCCCAGATAGGCCGGGCAGCTCTTCTTCGAGCCACTGATGGAGCCGTCGTTGCATAGGAAGAGCTCGCCCTGGCAGCGAGAAATGCCACCCTTGCTACCGGAGCAAGGCGTATTGGCCGCCACCGCCAGCGTCGTGACAAACACCAGCGTCATCCCTATCGACCAGACCGATCCCTTGCGCATCCTGCGTCCACCCCGAATAGTGGCTTAATGCTATCGCGCAATGACGATCTTGTCAGGAAGGGTCTGAAGGCAATGGCCCTCAAGGCATCAGAATTTGCCCGCGACGCCCGCGCCCCTTACCCTCCCGCTATCTCCCCATCGGCCAGCCCCATGATCACCCTCCGCCACATCGAAGTCTTCCGCGCGGTCATGACCACCGGCAGCGTCACCCGCGCGGCGGCGTTCCTGCACACCAGCCAGCCCACCGTCAGCCGCGAGCTGGCCCGGCTGGAGCAATTGGTCGGCTTCGAACTGTTCCTGCGCGAGCGCGGGCGGTTGGCACCGACGGCGAGGGCATTGATGCTGTTCGAGGAGGTGGAGCGCTCCTTCACCGGGCTGGACCGCATCGTCGCCTTCGCCGGGAGCCTGGGGCAGTTCGCCGAGGGCAAGTTCTCCATCGGTTGCCTGCCGGCACTGACCCAGGCGCTGCTGCCGGAAGCCTGCAAGCGCTTCAGCCGGGAGAACCCGGCAATCAGCCTGGAGGTGGCGGCACTGGAATCGCCGCATCTGGAGGAAGCGCTCAGCGCCCAGCACCACGACATCGGCCTGATCGAGAGCGACGACGCCCCACGCGGCACCGAATTGCAGCCGCTGCTGGCAGTGGACGAGGTGTGCATCCTTCCTGACGGCCATCCGCTGCTGGCCCGCGAGCGCCTGGAAGCGGCGGATTTCGCCGGCTTGCCCTTCGTCAGCCTGGCCACCAGCGACCGCTACCGGCACCTGATCGATGCCGTATTCCTCGGCGCCGGCGTACAGCGGCAGATGCAGGTGGAAACCCACAGCGCCGTCTCGGTGTGCAGCATGGTCCGCGCCGGCCTTGGCCTGGCCGTGGTCAACCCGATCACCGCGCTGATGTTCCAGGGCCAGGGCATCCAGCTGCGCCCGCTGGCCTTCTCCCTGCCGTTCCAGGTCAGCGTGGCAAAGCCGCTGTACCGCCCCGCTACGCCACTGCGCGAGCGCTTCGTGGCGGCACTCCAGGCAGAAGCTGGCGTACGCGTACAGCACCTGCGCGAAGCCGGCGTGGGCTGCACCCTATATCAAAATTGAATTGATCAGATAACAAGCGGCATTATTCAGCCATGCAAAGGGCCGGTAGACTAGCGCCATCTAACTTCGGAGCCCATTCATGACTTACCTCGCCCTGCCCCGCGCCGAACAGCTTGCCCTGCAATTCGGCACCCCGCTGTGGATCTACGACGCAGCCACCATCCGCGGCCAGATCGAGCGCCTGAAGAGCTTCGACATCATCCGTTTCGCCCAGAAGGCCTGCTCCAACCTGCACATCCTGCGCCTGATGCGCGAACAGGGCGTGAAGGTCGACGCGGTATCCCAGGGCGAGCTGCTGCGCGCACTGGCCGCCGGCTACTCGTGCCGTGAGGACGAATCCGAGATCGTCTTCACCGCCGACCTGCTTGACCGCACCACCCTGGAAACCGTGGTCGAGCATGGCATCCCGGTGAACGCCGGCTCCATCGACATGCTCCGCCAACTGGGCGAAGTCGCCCCCGGCCACCCGGTGTGGCTGCGCATCAACCCCGGTTTCGGCCACGGCCACAGCAACAAGACCAACACCGGCGGTGAGCACTCCAAGCACGGCATCTGGCACAGCGACCTGCGCGCCGCCCTGGACGTGATCCGCGAGCGTGGCCTGCGCCTGGTCGGCCTGCACATGCACATCGGCTCGGGCGTCGACTACGGCCACCTGGCCCAGGTCGGCGAAGCCATGCTCGGCCTGGTACAGCAGGTGAAAGACGCCGGCCACGACCTGTCCGGCATCTCCGCCGGCGGCGGCCTGTCCATTCCCTACCGTGCCGGCGACCCGGAAGTGGATACCGCGCATTATTTCCAGCTGTGGGACAAGGCGCGCAAGGCCGCCGAAGCCGTGGTCGGCCACAAGCTGCACCTGGAGATCGAACCGGGCCGCTACCTGGTGGCCCAGTCCGGCTGCCTGCTCAGCGAAGTGCGCGCCACCAAGGATGCCGGCCGCAACCACTTCGTGCTGGTGGACGCCGGCTTCAACGACCTGATGCGCCCGTCCATGTATGGCAGCTACCACGGCATCCGCGTACTGGCCGGCGACGTGGCCAGCCGCGAGGTCATCGACACCGTGGTGGCCGGCCCGCTGTGCGAGTCCGGCGACGTGTTCACCCAGGGCGATGGCGGCGTGGTCATCCCCCGCGCCCTGCCGCGCGCCCAGGTCGGCGACCTGCTGCTGATCGAGGACACCGGCGCCTATGGCGCGTCCATGTCGTCGAACTACAACAGCCGTCCGCTGATCGCCGAGGTACTGCTCGAAGGCGACGAAGCGAAGCTGATCCGCCGCCGCCAGCGCGTGCAGGAGCTGCTGGCGCTGGAAGAAGAGCTGGGCTGAGCCCGGATGTAAGCCATCTCCGCCCGAGCTCTGCGGCTGGGCATACCCTCTCCCCCGCCCTCTCCCTAAAGGGAGAGGGAGCAGTTCGGTGCGCCCGGTAGACGCGGTGTTTCCAACCCTACCGATCAGTCCCCTCTCCCTTCAGGGAGAGGGCTAGGGAGAGGGAGATCTGGCACGAGTAATCCGTAACCTACAGGATTGCACCCTTCTCACCGATCGATGCGCGTCGACAGGATGATCGACGACATCGTCCGCTCCACCCCATCCAGCGCGCCGATGCGGTCCAGCACCGCGTCCAGGTCGCGGATCGACAGCGCCTCGACGATCACGATCATGTCGAAGTTGCCACTCACCGAATGCAGCGTCGTCACCTCGGCGATCTTTTCCAGCGCCTGCACCACCTGGTGCGACAGTTTCGGCAGCGCGGTCACCAGCACGTGGGCGCGCACCAGGGACTGCGCGTAGCTGTCCGACACCTTGATCGAGTAGCCGCTGATGATGCCCTGCTGCTCCAGCCGCTCGATACGGCTCTGCACCGTGGAGCGCGACACCCCGAGCTTGCGCGCCAGCTCGGAAATCGACTCACGGGCATTGGCGCGCAGCAGGTTGAGCAGCATGGCGTCCGCGTTTTTCGTGATTTTGCTCATTGGATCTATCAATCTGCCTGAAAGCTCTTGAGCATTTTGCAGATTCACGGATTCATTTCAACGACTGCCTTTGTAATAGTGAGCGCCACGGCGAGCCTTCACAGCTCGCCATTTCTTTGCCCGCGCGCCACCCATCGACAGGCCTCTGCGGGCCGCGAAAGCCTTGCCAAGCTGGTGATACAAGCCGGCACGCCGAACAACCGGCACCTCGAACAAGAAGGACGCCTCCGATGCACAAGAACCGCCACCGCCATACCCCCGGCAAGAAACCGGTCACCATCTTCGGCCCGGATTTCCCCTTCGCCTTCGACGACTGGATCGAACACCCTGCCGGCCTGGGCAGCATTCCCGCCGACAAGCACGGCCAGGAAGTGGCCATCGTCGGCGCCGGCATCTCCGGCCTGGTGGCGGCTTACGAGCTGATGAAGCTGGGCCTCAAGCCGGTGGTCTACGAGGCGTCGAAGATGGGCGGCCGGCTGCGTTCGGAGAGCTTCGAAGGCGCCGAAGGTATCATCGCCGAGCTGGGCGGCATGCGCTTCCCGGTGTCCAGCACCGCCTTCTACCACTACGTCGACAAGCTCGGCCTGGAAACCAGGCCCTTCCCCAACCCGCTGACGCCGGCCTCGGGCAGCACCGTGGTCGACCTGGAAGGCACCAGTCACTACGCCGAGAAGATTGACGACCTGCCGGAAATCTTCCGCGAAGTCGCCCAAGCCTGGGCCGACGCCCTGGAAGACGGCGCACGCTTCTCCGAGATCCAGGACGCCATCCGCGAACGCGACACCGTCAAGCTCAAGGCGCTGTGGGACGAACTGGTGCCCAAATGGGACGACCGCACCTTCTACGACTTCGTCGCCACCTCCAAGGCCTTCTCCCGCCTGTCCTACCGCCACCGCGAAATCTTCGGCCAGGTCGGCTTCGGCACCGGCGGCTGGGACTCGGACTTCCCCAACTCCATGCTGGAAATCTTCCGCGTGGTGATGACCAACTGCGACGACCACCAGCACCTGGTCGTAGGCGGCGTCGAACAGGTACCGCGCGGCATCTGGAGCCACGTGCCGGAAAACTGCGCGCACTGGCCGGCCGGTACCTCCCTGGCCTCGCTGCACAACGGCGCGCCGCGCCCGGGCGTGAAGAAGATTGCCCGCGCCGCCGACGGCACCTTCGCCGTCACCGACTACTGGGGCGACACCCGCCACTACGCCGCCGTCCTGGCGACCTGCCAGACCTGGCTGCTGACCACCCAGATCGAGTGCGAGGAAGCGCTGTTCTCGCAAAAGATGTGGATGGCCCTGGACCGCACCCGCTACATGCAGTCGTCGAAGACCTTCGTGATGGTCGACCGGCCGTTCTGGAAGGACAAGGACCCGCAGACCGGCCGCGACGTGATGAGCATGACCCTCACCGACCGCCTCACCCGCGGCACTTACCTGTTCGACAACGGCGACGACAAGCCGGGGGTGATCTGCCTGTCCTACTCCTGGATGAGCGATGCCATGAAGATGCTGCCGCACCCGGTGGAGAAGCGCGTGCAGCTGGCGCTGGACGCGCTGAAGAAGGTCTACCCGAGCGTCGACATCGCCAGCCACATCATCGGCAACCCGATCACCGTGTCCTGGGAGGCCGACCCGCACTTCCTCGGCGCCTTCAAGGGCGCGCTGCCGGGCCACTACCGCTACAACCAGCGCATGTACGCGCACTTCATGCAGGACGACATGCCCGCCGAGCAGCGCGGCATCTTCATCGCCGGCGACGACGTATCCTGGACCCCGGCCTGGGTGGAGGGCGCGGTGCAGACCTCGCTCAACGCCGTGTGGGGGATCATGAAACACTTCGGCGGCGCGACCCATCCGGAGAACCCCGGCCCGGGCGATTGCTTCGCCGAACTGGGCCCGATGGTCCTGCCGGACTGATTCTTTCCACTGGTTGAACAGCGGCTCGCGCAGGGCCGGGATCGGGTGCACACTGCCTGATCCCGGCCTTGCGCGTTTCGAAGGAGAACCCCATGTACCTTGCCCTCTACCAGTGCCCACCCGGCCCCGACGATGTCGCCGGCAACCTGCGCCGTCTGGAGCAGGCCGCGCAGCAGGCGGTGCAGAATGGTGCGGACCTGCTGGTGCTGCCGGAGATGTACCTGTCCGGCTACAACATCGGCGCAAGACGCGTCGCGGAGCTGGCGCAAAGCTGTGACGGCCCGTCCGCCCTGCGCATCGCCGAAATCGCCCGCGAAAACAAGCTCGGTATCCTCTACGGCTACCCCGAGCGTGACGGCGACGCGGTCTTCAATAGCGTGCAGCTGATCGACCGCCGGGGCGAGCGCCGCGCCAACTACCGCAAGACCCATCTCTACGGCGATCTCGACCGCAGCCAGTTCAGCGCCTCCGACCAGGCGCCGGCGATCTTCGAGCTGGACGGCTGGAAGATCGGCCTGCTGATCTGCTTCGACGTGGAGTTCCCCGAGAACGTGCGCAGCCTGGCGCTGGCCGGCGCCGACCTGGTGCTGGTGCCCACCGCCAACATGCGTCCCTACGAGTTCGTCGCCCAGGTATTGGTGCCGACTCGCGCGTACGAGAACCAGGTGTTCCTTGCCTACGCCAACTACGTGGGCAACGAGGGGGAGATCGAGTACTGCGGCCTGAGCAGCATCGTCGCCCCGGATGGACAGGTGCTGACCAAGGCCAAACACAGCGAGGAACTGCTGGTGGCCGAGCTGGACCCGCCGCGCATCGCCCTGGCGCGCGAGGGATACAGCTATGTGCACCTGCGGCGGCCGGTGCTGTATCGCAGCTGAAAAAAGCCCGGCATTCCGCCGGGCTTTTTAGGGGTATTCGGCAAGAGGCAGCCTTGCTCTCGTAGGAGCGGACCTTGTCCGCGAAATCCCACAACCGGCACGATGTCGCAGGATTGCCCCCCGTGCAGCACGCCAGGCGGCAACGCCCTGCGCGCGGAAAGAATCGCGGACAAGGTCCG
>NZ_AMZB01000095.1 GCF_000313755.1 Pseudomonas nitroreducens TX1
AGGAGCGAGCTTGCTCGCGAACCCGGCGCAAGCCGCCGCCCCTAAAAAGTACGTCAGGGCTTGCTCGCGCCCTTCTTCAACTGCAGCAGCTCCCGGGTGCTATTCCGCAGGTTCTTGGCCAGGCTGCCCTGCTCGTTGAAGCAGTCTTCGACCAGCCAGCCGCCAGCCGTGCGGTGCAGCAGCAGGCCAAGATCGCGGTCTTCCCCCGTCAGCACATCCTTGAGCACCACCCGCGCCTTGATGCGCTCGTCGTCCACCGGGGCGAACTCCAGCGACCTCACCCTGATATCGCCCCAGTCCTGACAATCGCACAGAGGGTCGCCATCGAGGTAGCCGATCTCGCCATCGGCAGCGTCCTGGTCGGCCTTCATCAGCGCAATCAGCGAGGCGTCGTAGACGTCCTCTTCTTTCAGCGTCTTGTTCGGCACACCCGGGCCGTCCGGCGAATAGCTGGCATACAGCTGGCGCACGAAGCGCTCCGCGTTGGCGATATCGGCCACCGGCGTCGACGCCGCGAGCGAGGTATCGAAGAGCGTCAGCAGGATCAGCGACAGGGCGAAGGCGGAGCGCAGGAAGGCCATGGGATTCTCCATCGGGCAGCCGCATATCATCACCCGACGCAGCCTCGAAATTCCGTGAAGTGGTTAAAGCGGTGGGCGATAGCCCTGGGACAGCAGCCAGCCCTGGAAGACCCGCCGTCGCTCCGGCGGCAAGTCCGCGAGCACCTGCGCCTGCGGCTCTGTGCGCAGGCGCCGCAGCCAGGGTGCCAGCTCCAGGCCATCCAGATGCCAGATACCCAGTGGCTGGTCGGCGCTGATCACCACTTCCGCCTCGTCGACGAATTCTCCTCTCAACACCGGCGCACGCTCTATGCGCAGGCTGGCGAAGTCTGCCGGCGCGTGGCTCGGCTGCTGGTCCGGCCAGGCGCGACGGGCCTGCCAGAACGGCAGCTCGCTCCACTGCGTTTCACTGGCGTAGAAATCACGGCCGACGCGAGCGAAGCGCAGGAACAGCTGCTCGACCCGCTGCCGATGGAAGCGTTTGGCAAGCTCCGCCCGCTCCGGCGCGCGCAGCAGCGTGTTGATCACCAGCGGCGCCTGCAAGGCCGAAGACAGCGACTGGAAGATGCCATTGCCGGACAGCGGGTCCACCGCCATCGCCGCATCGCCCACGCGAATCCAGTTATCGCCGCAGGCTTCCAGGCAGAGGATCGCCGTGCTGCTGCGGGCGTGCAGGTCCAGTTCGCGCTCGACGGCATCAGCGAAGAATTGTCGGACCAGCTGCGAACTGGCGCGGCGCTCGCGGCAGTAATCGAGCAACTGCTCGCGGGGCGGCAACTGGCTGCTGGCGACATCCAGGGTGAGCTGCCAGTAGCAGCGTCCATCCTCCAGCCGCGCCATCCACGCCCAGCCATCGGCCAAGCTTTCCACCGCCGTTGCCAACGGCCCGGGTTCGCCCTGCCAGCGGTTGAGCAGGCTGAGGGTTTCCGGGCCGCGCCGGGCCTTGCTGCCCTTCTGGTTCAGCGGCGCCTGCCTGCCGCGAGCCTCGACCAGAAAAGCGCCCTGCACTTCCCGCCCGCCTTCGAGCTTCACCTGCCAGCCGGGGCTGTCTTCCGCTACGGCCAGCACCTGGGCTTCGATCAGTTCGACGCCGGCTTGCTTGAGGTCCTCGCGCAGCCCCGCATCGAAGCGCGGGCGGTCGAGGACGCATTCGATGTTCTGCGCGCTTTCCACGCCGTTCCACTGCACGCGTCGTTGCGACGGCGGTGCAGCGCAGTCCAGTGCGTGCTTCAGACCGGCATTGCGCAGGCCTTCCAGTACGCGTTGGGAGACGCCTTCCACGGCGGCGAAGCGGCGCCATTCGCTGATCACGGTGACGGGGTGGCCGAGGCGGCGCAGGCCGAGAGCGACGGCAGCACCAGCGGGGCCGGCGCCGAGGATCAGGATGGGGAGTTCAGTCATACTTCGGTTGCCCTCTCCCTAACCCTCTCCCTGAAGGGAGAGGGGACAGTTCCGCGCAAGCTGAATACTCGGAGTGCTCCTGACACCACAGGAGAAACCTAAGACCGGGGGAGCGCAGAAGACGGCTCCCTCTCCCTTCAGGGAGAGGGCTGGGGAGAGGGGGCATCGCCAAACTCACAACCCCACCTTCCGCTCGATCCCCCGAAAAACCGCCCGCTCGCGCATCACCTCAATGATCTGCACATTGGAAAGCTCCGGCCGCTCCGCAAGCAGCGCCGCCAGATGGCCGCTGAAGGCCGCACAGCCCAGGCTCGCACCGGAACGCCCTGCCACCTTCACCGCCGCACCAAAGTCAGCCTGCGGGCTATCCAGCCAGGACCACTGGCCGTCGCCGCAACGCGCATCGCCCGTCACGCGGATCACACCGGGATAGCTCGCCGGAAACACCGGCTCGCCCCGCGCCGGGCTCGATGCGCACATCAGCACGCCGGCCTCGATAAGTTCCGCCACAGCCTCACGCAGTATCGGCCGATCCTGGCGCACGCCCAGGCTCAGGTTGATCACGCGCACGCCCTGCTCGCCCAGCCAGTGCAGCGCAGCGGCGATCTGCAATGGACTGGTCACGCCACGCTCATCGAAGACCTGGGCGACAAACAGGCGGGCATCGGGCGCCGGGGAAAGAATCGCTTCGCAGACGGCACTGCCATGGCCCAGGCGATCAACCGACAGTGGCAGTCGGTCCAATCCATCATCGGCGAGACGAAACCGTTGCCCGCCGACGACGGAGCCCGCCTGCTCCGAAGCATGCCCACTATCGATCACCCCAACCCGCAGCTCAGGCTTCATGGTGCTGCGCCGACTGAGCCTCACGCACACGCACCTCCCCATCCTGCAATTCCAGGTGCAGGTCGGCGACGGCCAGGGTCGAGGTGCGGTGGCTGATCAACAGCCGCGTGCGCCCGGCGAACAGCTGGTCGATGGCCGCGATCACCTCGCGCTCGGTGCTTTCGTCCACCTGCGAGGTGGCTTCGTCGAGCACCAGGATCAGCGGGTCCTGCAGCAGTGCGCGGGCAATGGCAATGCGCTGCTTCTGACCGCCGGACAACTGCTGGCCGCGCTCGCCCAGCGGGCTGTCGAAACCCTCGGGCAAGCTGGCAACCAGGCTGTCGAGCTGCGCTGCGCGGGCGGCTTTCTCGATGGCCTCACGAGTGGATTCCGGTGCGCTGTAGGCCAGGTTGTCGGCCAGGCTGCCGCGGAACAGCACGATGTCCTGGCTGACCACCGCCACGCGCCGACGCAGGGCGTGCAGGTCGAGCTCGCGCAGGTCGATGCCGTCCAGCAGGATGCGGCCCTGGTCTGGGTCGTAGAAGCGTTGCAGCAGGTCGATCAGCGTGCTCTTGCCGACCCCGGACGGCCCGCTCAGCGCCACCTTGAGGCCGGCGGGAATCACCGCCTGTACGTTCTGCAGCACCGGCTGCGCGCGGCCCGGCCAGGCGTAGTGCAGATTCTCCAGGCGCAGCTCGCCGTTGTGCGGCATCGGCCGTGGCGCAGCCGGGGAAACGATGGTGGCTTCCTCGCCGCGCAGCTCCATGACCCGGCCGAGGCTGACGGTCATGCGCTGCAATGCCACGTACAGGCCGAGCAGGCTCTGTACCGGCCCGATGGCCATGCCGAGATAGGTGGAAAAGGCGATCAGCGAACCCAGCTGCCAGGTGCCCTGCACCACCCAGTAGCCGCCGACCAGGAAAGCGCAGGCGCGCGACAGCGACATCAGCGTGCCGGGCACCGCCTGGGTGAAGAATTCGGTGAGTTGCAGGCGTAGCAGTTGCCCGAGGTAGCCCTGCCCCAAGCCTTCCAGGCGCCCGGCTTCACGGTTCTGCTGGCCGGCGGACTGGATGAACTTCATCGCCGGCAGCGTCTCGACGAAGAAGGACGAGAGGTCCGCCGAACGCTCGCGCAAACCGCGCGCCTCGCGCTCCACCTTGCGCCGCATCCAGCGCAGCCAGAGCACGTCCAGCGGGATCAGCAGCGCCACCAGCAGCGAGAGCTTCCACGACAGGGTGAGCAGCAGCACCAGCGCGCCAACCAGGCCGATCACGCTGGAGACGGCGGAGAACAGCGAGTCCACGGCGAAGCGCTGGATCTCAGCCACGTCGCCGTCCAGCCGGGACATCAGGTCGCCGATGCGGCGGCGGCCGAAGAAGCTCGGCGAGAGGGTCTGCAGGTGGCGGTAAAGCGCATCGCGCAGGGCGAACAGGATGCGCCCGGACAGGCGCGTGTGCAGGTAGCGGTTGAGGCCGGACAGGGCCGTACCGACCAGGCCGACGACGATCATCGCGCCAGCGACCATCACCAGCACCGGGAAGTCCTTCGCCAGCAGGCCGTCGTCGATCAGCAGCTTGGTCAGCCAGGGCTGCGCCAGTACCAACAGGGATGCGCAGAACGACAACCCGAGCAGGCCGGCGATGGCCGCCTTGTGCGGCCGCACGAAGCCGTACAGCCAGCGCAGCGACGCCTTGAGCGCCTGCGGGTCGTCGCTCTCGATCAGGCGGGTGAAGAACATCAGCCCACCTTGAGTTGCTTGAGCTTGCGATACAGCGTCGCGCGACTGATGCCCAGCGCGTCGGCGGCAGCGGAGACGTTGCCCTGGTGGCGCTCCAGCGCCTGGCGGATCAGCTCCAGTTCGTTCTCGCGGATGCTGCCGCTCTGCGGGCGCTCGCCGGCGCTGAGTTCGTCCAGGGTGCTGTCGGGCAGATGGTCCAGGCCGAGCACATCCTCGCCCTCCTCGCGCATGGCCAGCGCCGTGCGCAGGACCATCTCCAGCTGGCGGATGTTGCCCGGCCAGTGATACTCGCGCAGCAGGCCGAGCAGTTCGGCGGAGAGCTTCACCTTCGGCGCGCCCAAACGCGCCAGCAGGCCGGCGGCCAGTTCGGCGAGGTCGTCGCGCTCGCGCAGCGCCGGGAGCTTCACGCTGATGCCGTTGACGCGGTAGTAGAGGTCCTCGCGGAAGTGCTTCTCTTCCACCAGGCGCTTGAGGTCGCGGTGGGTGGCGCAGATCAGCGCGACGTCGATGTCCTGCTCCTCGCCGGCCCCCAATGGCGCCACCTTGCGCTCCTGCAGCACGCGCAGCAGGCGCGCTTGCAGGGCCAGGGGCATGTCGCCGATCTCGTCGAGGAACAGCGTGCCACCGTGGGCCTGTTGCAGCCGGCCGACCATGCCGCCGCGCCGCGAGCCGGTGAAGGCGCCGTCACGGTAGCCGAACAGCTCGGACTCGATCAGGCCTTCGGGAATCGCCGCGCAGTTCACCGCAACGAAGGGCTTGTCGCTGCGCGCGCTGGCCTGGTGCAGGGCGCGCGCCACCACTTCCTTGCCGCTGCCGGTTTCGCCCAGCAGCAGTACCGGCAGTTCGTTCACCAGGCCCTGGCGCGCCATGCGCAGGGCGCGGGCGTAACGCGGGTGGTTACCGGCGAGCGCTTCGAGTTCCGGGCCGGCGGCCGGGCGCGGCGCGCGGGCGCTGACCGGCACCGCGTGGCTGCGCAGCGGCGCCTGCAGCGTCTTGTAGAACAGCTCGCCCTTGGGCGTCTGCAGGCTGCCGACGCCGCCCTGGTAGAGCCGGCCCAGCAGTTGGTCGCCGCGCAGACCGAGGAGGTCTTCGCTGCGCCGGCCGACCAGGCTTTCGCGGGTGGCGCCGAGCAGTTGGCAGGCCTGGCCGCTGACGGCCAGCACCTTGCCGTCCAGCCCCAGCGCCAGCAGGCCCTGCCAGGCGGAATCCAGGTACTGGCGGCGGTAATGGAAGGCGATCACCACCTGCCCCGGATGGCTGACGGCGAACAGCCGCGCCTCGATCTGGAACACCGCGAGACTGAGCAGCGAGAGGCTCTCGCGCGGGCCGGAGAGCGGCCCTTCGCGGGTCATGTCGAGCACGCCGAGCAGCGTGCCCTGCGGCCCTTCGATGGGCACCGAGGTACAGGAGAAACGGCTCAGGCGGTCAAGGAAGTGCTCGCCGCAGTCGATCTGCGTGGCGCGCTTTTCCACCAGCGCGGTGCCCAGGGCGTTGGTACCGCGCGAAGCTTCGCTCCAACAGGCACCCTGGACGATGTCGGCCAAGCCTTTGCTCTGCATGTGATCGCGAGCGCCTTCGACGGACAGGATGGTGGCGTCGGCGTTGGCCAGGATGATCACGCCGTCGTGGCCCTGGCGTTGTTGCAGGTAGTCGAGTTCGGGAGTGGCTGCATCGAGCAGCAGGCGATTACCGGCCAGCAGCACGTCGGGTTTGATCCGTGTATCGAGGCCATGCTCGGTGCCGCTGGCGCAGTCCAGACCATGGCCCACGCTGCGTCGCCAGGAGGCGTCGATTTCCTCGCGGAGCACGCCACTGGGCACTTCGCCCTCCTGTTGCAGGCGTTCACGGGCCAGGTGGGCTTCGCGCAGCAGGTCGCTGCTTATTGTTCTTGTCGTCATGCATCGCTCCGGTAGGTTCCGTGCCCCTTTTTCAGGGGGTGGGGAACTCGCAGGCTGGTCAGGGCTGTGTACACCCGCGGACAGCGTCCGTAAAGGGGAAGCTCAGCGTAGGAAAGCCTTACTCATGACGAGAGGCAATTCTCGCGCCACGACGCATTCGCCGTTGCCGATTGCGTGTGTTGACAGTGACCCAAGGCAGGTTTACGTTAACGTAAAGGTAAACGACCGAGCAAGAAGATTCCCATGCCCACGACCTACACCATCTCCGAGCTGGCCCGCGAACTGGACGTCACCACCCGCGCCATCCGCTTCTACGAGGAACAGGGCATGCTCAGCCCCGAGCGCCGTGGCCAGGAGCGCATCTACAGCCCGAAGGACCTGGTGGCCCTGAAGCTGATCCTGCGTGGCAAGCGCATCGGCTTCTCGCTGGCCGAGTGCAAGGAGCTGATTGACCTCTACGACCCCAGCAGCGGCAATACCAGGCAGCTGCAGACCTTCCTCGACAAGATCACCGCGCGCCGCGCACAGCTTGAGCAACAGTTGCTCGACATCGAGCAGATGAAACTGGAACTGGACACGGCCGAGGAGCGCTGCCTGGCGGCCATGGCCGAGACCGACAAACCCCGCAAGCAGCGCGCCACGAGCTGATTCGCCGCCCTGCTCCGCTCTCATCAAATTACAACTACAAGTACAGGTGATTCCATGAGCTACCCCTCCCTCAACTTCGGCCTCGGCGAAACCATCGACATGCTGCGCGAGCAGGTGCAGGGCTTCGTCGCCACTGAACTCGCCCCGCGCGCCGCGCAGATCGACGCCGACAACCTGTTCCCCATGGACATGTGGAAGAAGTTCGGTGACATGGGCCTGCTCGGCATCACCGTCAGCGAGGAATACGGCGGCGCCAACATGGGCTACCTGGCCCACGTCATCGCCATCGAGGAAATCAGCCGTGGCTCGGCGTCGGTCGGCCTGTCCTACGGCGCGCACTCCAACCTGTGCGTCAACCAGATCAAGCGCAACGGCAATGCCGAGCAGAAGGCCAAGTACCTGCCCAAGCTGATCAGCGGCGAGCACATCGGCGCCCTGGCCATGAGCGAGCCCAACGCCGGCTCCGACGTGGTGTCGATGAGACTGCGCGCCGAGAAACGTGGCGACCGTTTCGTCCTCAATGGCAGCAAGACCTGGATCACCAACGGCCCGGACGCCAACACCTACGTGATCTATGCCAAGACGGAGCCGGAAAAAGGCGCCCACGGCATCACCGCCTTCATCGTCGAGCGCGACTGGAAGGGCTTCAGCCGTGGCAACAAGTTCGACAAGCTGGGCATGCGCGGCTCGAACACCTGCGAGCTGTTCTTCGATGACGTGGAAGTGCCGGAAGAGAACGTGCTGGGCGCGGTCAACGGCGGCGTGAAGGTGCTGATGAGCGGCCTGGACTACGAGCGCGTGGTCCTCGCGGGCGGCCCGATCGGCATCATGCAGGCCTGCATGGACGTGATCGTCCCCTACATCCACGACCGCAAGCAGTTCGGCCAGAGCATCGGCGAGTTCCAGCTGATCCAGGGCAAGGTCGCCGACATGTACACCCAGCTCAACGCCAGCCGCGCCTACCTGTACGCCGTGGCCCAGGCCTGCGACCGTGGCGAGACCACCCGCAAGGACGCCGCCGGGGTGATCCTCTACACCGCCGAGCGCGCCACCCAGATGGCCCTGGACGCCATCCAGATCCTTGGCGGCAACGGCTACATCAACGAGTTCCCCACCGGCCGCCTGCTGCGCGACGCCAAGCTCTACGAGATCGGCGCCGGCACCAGCGAAATCCGTCGCATGCTGATCGGCCGCGAGCTGTTCAACGAGACCCGCTGAACCTATCCGCATCCGTCCCTGTAGGAGCGAGCTTGCTCGCGAACCCGCCTGGCACCTGGGCTGTTCGCGAGCAAGCTCGCTCCTACAACGAATCCCGCTCGTGGAGACCCCATGACCATCCTCGGCACCCAACTCAACACCCGTTCCCCGGAATACGCCGCCAACGCCGCGACCATGCTGGAGAACGTCCAGGACCTGCGCGCCCTGCTCGGCCGCGTCCACGAAGGCGGCGGCGCCGCCGCCCAGGCCAAGCACACCGCGCGCGGCAAGCTGCTGGTGCGCGAGCGCATCAACCGCCTGCTCGATGCCGGCTCGCCCTTCCTCGAAGTCTCCGCCCTCGCCGCCCATGAGGTGTACGGCGAAGACGTCGCCGCCGCCGGCGTGGTCGCCGGCATCGGCCGGGTGGAAGGCGTGGAATGCATGATCGTCGGCAACGACGCCACGGTGAAAGGCGGTAGCTACTACCCGCTGACCGTGAAGAAGCACCTGCGCGCCCAGACCATCGCCCAGCAGAACCGCCTGCCGTGCATCTACCTGGTGGACTCGGGCGGCGCCAACCTGCCGCGCCAGGACGAAGTCTTCCCCGATCGCGAGCACTTCGGTCGGATCTTCTTCAACCAGGCCAACATGAGCGCCCAGGGCATCCCGCAGATCGCCGTGGTCATGGGCTCCTGCACTGCCGGCGGCGCCTACGTGCCGGCGATGAGCGACGAGACCATCATGGTGCGCAACCAGGCCACCATCTTCCTCGCCGGCCCGCCGCTGGTGAAGGCCGCCACCGGTGAAGTGGTGAGCGCCGAGGACCTGGGCGGCGCCGACGTGCACTGCAAGACCTCCGGCGTGGCCGACCACTACGCCGAGGACGACGAACACGCGCTGGCCATCGCCCGCCGCTGCATCGCCAACCTCAACTGGACCAAGCAGGGCAAGCTCAACACCCTCGCCCCGCGCGCGCCGCTGTATGCCAGCGAAGAGCTGTACGGCGTGATCCCGGTGGACAGCAAGCAGCCCTTCGACGTGCGCGAGATCATCGCGCGCCTGGTCGACGGCAGCGAATTCGATGAGTTCAAGGCGCTGTTCGGGACCACCCTGGTGTGCGGCTTCGCCCACCTGCACGGCTACCCGGTGGCGATCCTCGCCAACAACGGCATCCTCTTCGCCGAAGCCGCGCAGAAAGGCGCGCACTTCATCGAACTGGCCTGCCAGCGCGGCATCCCGCTGGTGTTCCTGCAGAACATCACCGGCTTCATGGTCGGCCAGAAGTACGAGGCCGGCGGCATCGCCAAGCACGGCGCCAAGCTGGTCACCGCCGTGGCCTGCGCCCAGGTGCCGAAGTTCACCGTGATCATCGGCGGCAGCTTCGGCGCCGGTAACTACGGCATGTGCGGCCGCGCCTACGACCCCCGCTTCCTGTGGATGTGGCCCAACGCGCGGATCGGTGTAATGGGCGGCGAACAGGCTGCCGGCGTGCTGGCCCAGGTCAAGCGCGAGCAGGCCGAACGCGCAGGCTCTGCGCTGTCCGCCGAGGACGAGGCGAAGATCAAGGCGCCGATCCTCGAACAGTACGAGCGCCAGGGTCATCCCTATTATTCCAGCGCGCGCCTGTGGGACGACGGCGTGATCGACCCGGCGCAGACCCGCGACGTGCTCGGCCTCGCCCTCTCCGCCTCGCTCAACGCCCCCATCGAAGCGACCCGCTTCGGCGTCTTCCGCATGTAAGGCCGCCGCCATGACCGACTTCCAGAACATAGAACTCGACATCGACCCGCGCGGCGTCGCCAGCCTCTGGCTGAACCGCCCGGACAAGAACAACGCCTTCAACGCCCAGACCATCGCCGAACTGATCCAGGCCCTGGACATCGTCGCCGGCGAGGAGCGCGTGCGCCTGCTGGTGCTGCGCGGGCGCGGCAAGCACTTCTGCGGCGGTGCGGACCTTTCCTGGATGCAGGAATCCGTGCAGCTGGACTACCAGGGCAACCTGAACGACGCCCAGCAGCTCGCCGAACTGCTCTACAACCTGCACCAGTTGAAGAAGCCCACCCTCGCCATCGTGCAGGGCGCGGCCTTCGGCGGCGGCGTTGGACTGGTCTCCTGCTGCGACATGGCCCTGGCCGCCGAGGACGCGCAGTTCTGCCTGTCCGAAGTGCGCATCGGCCTGATCCCGGCTACCATCGGCCCGTTCGTCACCAAGGCCATCGGCCAGCGTGCCGCCACCCGCTACGCCATGACCGCCGAGCGCTTCAGCGGCGTGCGCGCCCGCGAGCTGGGCCTGGTGGACGAGCACTATCCGGCCGCCGAACTGGACGAGAAAGCCGACGCCTGGATCGCCAACCTGCTGAACAACAGTCCGGCGGCCCTGGTGGCCTGCAAGGCGCTGTTCCACGAAATCGGCGCGGGCGAACTCAAGCCCGAACTGCGCCGCTACACCGAAGCGGCCATCGCCCGCATCCGCATCAGCCCCGAGGGACAGGAAGGCCTGCGCGCCTTCCTGGAAAAACGCAAACCGGCCTGGCAGGAGCAAGCCTGATGAGCAAGATCGATACCCTGCTGGTGGCCAATCGCGGCGAGATCGCCTGCCGCGTGATGCGCACCGCCAAGGCCCTGGGCCTGACCACCGTGGCCGTGCACAGCGCCACCGACCGCAACGCCCGGCACGTCGAAGAGGCGGACATCGCCATCGACCTGGGCGGCGCCAAGCCCGCTGAAAGCTACCTGCGCGCCGACGCCGTCCTTGCCGCCGCGAAAGCCGCCGGCGCCCAGGCCATCCACCCCGGCTACGGCTTCCTTTCGGAGAACGCCGGCTTCGCTCGCGCCTGCGAAGAGGCCGGGCTGATCTTCCTCGGCCCGCCGGCCAGCGCCATCGACGCCATGGGCAGCAAGTCCGCGGCCAAGGCGCTGATGGAAACCGCCGGCGTGCCGCTGGTGCCCGGCTACCATGGCGAGGCCCAGGACTACGCGACCTTCCAGCGCGAAGCGCAGCGCATCGGCTACCCGGTGCTGCTCAAGGCCGCCGCCGGCGGCGGCGGCAAGGGCATGAAGGTGGTGGAGCGCGAGGCCGAACTGGCCGAGGCGCTGGCATCCGCCCAGCGTGAGGCGCAGTCCGGTTTCGGCGATTCGCGCATGCTGGTGGAGAAGTACCTGACCAAGCCGCGCCACGTGGAAATCCAGGTGTTCGCCGATAAACACGGCAACTGCCTCTACCTCAACGAACGCGACTGCTCGATCCAGCGCCGCCACCAGAAAGTGGTGGAAGAAGCGCCGGCGCCGGGCCTTTCCGTCGAACTGCGCCAGGGTATGGGCGAAGCCGCCGTGCGCGCCGCCCAGGCCATCGGCTACGTCGGCGCCGGCACCGTGGAGTTCCTCTACGACGAAGGCAGCGGCCAGTTCTTCTTCATGGAAATGAACACCCGCCTGCAGGTGGAGCACCCGGTCACCGAAGCCATCACCGGCCTCGACCTGGTGGCCTGGCAAATCCGCGTCGCCCGTGGCGAGCCGCTGCCGATCACCCAGGAACAGGTGCCGCTGATGGGCCACGCCATCGAAGTGCGCCTGTACGCCGAAGACCCCGAAGGCGGCTTCCTGCCCGCCAGCGGCCACCTCGCGCTGTACCGCGAACCCGCCGCCGGCCCCGGCCGCCGGGTGGACAGCGGCATCCGCGAGGGCGACGACATTTCGCCGTTCTATGACCCGATGCTGGCCAAGCTGATCGCCTGGGGCGAGAACCGCGAAGAAGCGCGCCAGCGCCTGCTGTCGATGCTCGGCGAAACCGCCGTTGGCGGCTTCAAGACCAACCTGGCGTTCCTGCGCCGGGTGCTGGCCCACCCGGCCTTCGCCGACGGCGAACTGGATACCGGTTTCATTGCGCGTTACCAGGACACCCTGCTGCCCGCTCCGACCGCACTGCCCGAGCGCTTCTGGCAGCTCGCTGCGGAAGCCTGGGTGCAGAGCGAAGCCGCCCGCGTGCGCGCAGACGACGCCCACTCGCCGTGGTCCGCCCAGAGCGGCTGGCGCAGCGGCCTGCCGGGGGAAACCGACCTGCACCTGCTGGCCAAGGGCGAATCCCAGGTGGTGCGCCTGCGCCATGCCGACGGTCAGCGCATTGCCCAGCTCGACGGTCAGTGGCTGGACGTGAAGGACGGCGAGATTCGCCGCCGCCATCAGGTGATCCGCCGTGGCGACAGCCTTTATCTGGAGTGGAACGGTGAACTGGTCAACGTGCAGCGTTTCGACGCCATCGCCGAGGCCGAAGCCGCGCATTCGCACCAGGGCGGCCTGGGCGCGCCGATGAACGGCAGCATCGTGCGCATCCTGGTCGAACCGGGGCAGAGCGTCGAAGCCGGCGCCGCACTGGTGGTGCTCGAAGCCATGAAGATGGAACACAGCATTCGCGCGCCGCACGCCGGCGTGGTGAAATCGCTGTATTGCAGCGAGGGCGAACTGGTGTCGGAAGGTACGGCGCTGGTGGAGCTGGAGGAGGCGTCGGCGTAACGACCAAAAGCCCCTCTCCCCCGCCCTCTCCCTTCAGGGAGAGGGAGTGTCCGTGCCACGCGGACCTTCCGTGTGAGCCGGAACCTCCAACCGCTCAGGACAGTCCCCTCTCCCTTCAGGGAGAGGGTCAGGGAGAGGGTGCCGAGCATTGCGCACCCTGCTCCAGGAAACACTACGAGGACCGCAAATGACCCTGCCCCAATCCGTCCGCCTGGTCGAAGTCGGCCCGCGCGACGGCCTGCAGAACGAGAAGCAACCCATCGCCGTGGCCGACAAGGTGCGCCTGGTGGACGACCTCACCGCCGCCGGCCTGGGCTACATCGAAGTCGGCAGCTTCGTCTCGCCCAAGTGGGTACCGCAGATGGCCGGCTCGGCCGAGGTCTTCGCCGGCATCCAGCAGAAACCCGGCGTCACCTACGCTGCGCTGGCGCCGAACCTCAAGGGCTTCGAGGCCGCGCTGGAATCCCAGGTGAAGGAAGTCGCGGTGTTCGCCGCCGCCTCCGAGGCCTTCTCGCAGAAGAACATCAACTGTTCGATCAAGGAGAGCCTGGAGCGCTTCGTCCCGGTGATGGAAGCGGCGCGCCAGCACGGCGTGCGCGTGCGCGGCTATGTCTCCTGCGTGCTCGGCTGCCCCTACCAGGGCGAGGTGGACGTAGCGCAAGTCGCCGCCGTCGCCGAGGAACTGCACGCCATGGGCTGCTACGAAGTCTCGCTGGGCGACACCATCGGCGTCGGCACCGCCGGCGCTACCCGCCGCATGTTCGAAGTCGTCGGCCAACGCGTGCCGCGCGCGCAACTGGCCGGGCACTTCCACGACACCTACGGCCAGGCCACGGCGAACATCTACGCCAGCCTCCTGGAAGGCATCGCGGTGTTCGACAGCTCGGTCGCGGGCCTGGGCGGTTGCCCCTACGCCAAGGGCGCCACCGGCAACGTCGCCACCGAGGACGTGCTCTACCTGCTCAACGGCCTGGGCATCCACACCGGCATCGATTTGGACCAGCTGATCGACGCCGGCCAGCGCATCTGCGCGGTGCTCGACAAGCCCAACGGCTCGCGGGTGGCCAAGGCGCAGTTGTCCAAGCGCTGAGACACAAACCTGTAGGAGCCGGCATGGCGCAGTTCCGTGGCGCTTGGCGCGGGCTGGCCCTCTCCCCCGCCCTCTCCCTGAAGGGAGAGGGAGCTGTCCGCATCAACTGATGCCACGGTCTCACCCTGCACCGAACGATCCCCTCTTCCTTCAGGGAGAGGGCCAGGGAGAGGGGCTTTTCATCCCATAGACAGGCAGGGCCCTAGCGGACAGGTACCCGCACGAGACGCATCCCGGTACAGTGCGCCCTCTGCCCTTCCCGCGCACGGCATGCCCATGACAGACACCCACAGCCTCAACGATTACCCCAGCGTCCGCCAGCTGGCGATCCGCTCGCTGTTCGAGATCTTCGAGCAGTTCAGCGAAGGCACGGTGATCGTCGACCGCGAGGCACGCATCGTCTGGATCAACCAGCGCTACGCCCAGCGCTTTGGCCTGGATAACGCCGAGCAAGCCATCGGCCGACCGGTGGAACAGGTGATCCCCGGCAGCCTGATGCGCGAAGTGGTCAGCAGTGGCCGGCCGATGCTGCTGGACATCCTCGACATGACCAAGGACCCGCTGGTGGTCATGCGCGTGCCGATCCGCGATGACGCAGGCGAGGTCATCGGAGGCATCGGGTTTGCCCTGTTCGATGAGTTGCGTGCGCTGTCGCCGCTGCTCACCCGCTACCAGCGCATGCAGGCCGAGCTGGCCTCGACCCGCTCGCTGCTGCAGGCGCGCCAGGCGAAATACAGCTTCGGGCATTTCATCGGCACCAGCGCCGCCAGCCTGGAAGTGAAGCGCCGCGCGCGTCGGGGTGCCGCCAGCGAAGCGCCGATCCTGCTGCTGGGCGAGACCGGCACCGGCAAGGAGCTGCTGGCCCATGCGATCCACGCCTCCTCACCGCGCGCGGACAAGCCCTTCGTCAGCCTCAACGCCGCCGCTATTCCCGAAACCCTGCTGGAGGCCGAATTCTTCGGCACCGCGCCAGGCGCCTTCACCGGTGCCGACCGCAAGGGCCGCGCCGGCAAGCTGCAGATCGCCCAGGGCGGCACGCTGTTCCTCGACGAGATCGGCGACATGCCGCTGACCTTGCAGAGCAAACTGCTGCGGGTGCTGCAGGAGAAGGAATTCGAACCGGTCGGCTCCAACGAAGTCTTGCGCAGCGACATCCGCCTGATCGCCGCCACCTCCATCGACCTCGACGCCGCCGTGCGCGAGGGCCGCTTCCGCGCCGACCTGTTCTACCGCATCAACGTCCTGCCGATCGAGATTCCGCCGCTGCGCGAGCGCCTGGAGGATTTGCCGGCACTGTGCGAAGCCATCCTCGACGGCCTGCGCGACGACCGCCAGACGCTTTATGAACTGAACGCCGATGGCCTCGCCCTGCTCGCCCGGCACGCCTGGCCGGGCAATGTGCGCGAGCTGCGCAACCTGCTGGAGCGCACCGTGCTGCTGGGTGATCGCCCGCAGATCGACGCCGCCGCGCTGCGCTCCGCGCTGGGCGAACTGCAACCGCTGCCGGCCACCTCGACGGCACCAGCAGCCAGGCTGGCCGAAGGACAGGACTTCTACTCCGCGCGGGACGCCTTCGAACGTGAGCTGATTGCCAACACCCTGGCCGAGCACGCCGGCAACGTCGACGCTGCCGCGCAGCGCCTGGGACTGGGGCGCTCGACGCTGTACAAGAAGATGGCAGCACTGGGCCTTAAATCCTGAAAAAGAGACACGTCTCAAAAAAGAGACAAAGCCTCCCGGCAACGGATCCCTGGCACACAAACGAACAAATCCGCCGTCTTGTCTCCAAGTAGAGACAAACAGGTTCGCGCCATTCCCGCGAATCTCAAAATAAGACTTACAAATCAAGTAGTTACAATCCTGGCACGGTCCTGGCTATGTCGCCTCTTGCGGCCTTCGTGCCGCACAGCCGACATAACAACAATCAACGCTGCCCGAACGCGAATTCCACCCCCACGGGACGCCCGGCAAGTCCTGTTTCGCCCTCGGTATAGCGCCAGGAGATCACCCGATGAGCCGCTCCACGCTCAATCATGCCGCCGTCATCACCGCCCTCGGTTCAACCCTCGCCCTTTCGCCCCAGGCCTTTGCCGAATTCCTTGCCGACAGCAAGGCCAGCGTCGAACTGCGCAACTTCTACTTCAACCGCGACTTCCGCCAGGACAACGCCGCGCAATCCAAGCAGGAGGAATGGGCGCAGGGCTTCCTGCTGCGCTACGAATCCGGCTACACCGAAGGCACCATCGGCGTGGGCGTCGATGCTATCGGTCTACTCGGCCTGAAGCTGGACTCAAGCCCCGACCGTGCCGGCTCCGGCCTGCTGCCGCGGGACAAGGACAAGGTCAACGGCGCAGCGGACGACTACAGCGAACTGGGCCTGACCGCCAAGCTGCGCGCCTCGAAGAGCACGCTGAAGATCGGCACCCTGCTGCCCAAACTGCCCACCGTGCTGGCCAACGATTCGCGCCTGCTGCCACAGACCTTCGAAGGCGCCCACCTGAACTCCACCGAGTTCGCCGGCCTCACCTTCGACGGCGGCCGCCTGCGCCAGGTGAGCCAGCGCGACTCGTCCAACCGCGAGGACATGACCGTCACCAGCGGCAGCGCCCGTGGCATCGTCGCGACCGACACCAGCGACCAGTTCGACTTCGCCGGCCTGAGCTACAAGTGGACGCCGCAACTGACCACCGGCTACAGCTACGCCAAGCTCGACGGGCTCTACGACCAGCACATCGTCAACCTGGTGCACGTCCTGCCCATCGCCGCCGGCCAGTCACTGAAGACCGATCTGCGCTACGCGCGCTCCGACGACGACGGCCACAGCAACGTCGATAACCGCGCCTTCGGCGCCATGCTCACCTACACCCTGGGCGGCCACGGCTTCGGCGCCGGCTACCAGTCCATGAGCGGCGACACCGGCTTCGCCTACATCGGCGGCACCGATGCCTTCCTGGTCAACTTCGTGCAGATCGGCGACTTCGCCAACCGCGACGAGAAGTCCTGGCAAGCGCGCTACGACTACGACTTCGCCGCCCTTGGCATGCCCGGCCTGACCTTCATGACGCGCTACCTGTCCGGCGACAATATCGAACTCGGCGCCGGCAAGCCCGAAGGCAAGGAATGGGAGCGCGACACCGACATTGGCTACGTGGTGCAGAGCGGTCCGCTGAAGAACGTCGGCGTGAAGTGGCGCAATGCGACGGTGCGTTCCAGCCACTTCGGCAACGATCTGGACGAGAACCGCCTGATCCTCAGCTACGTGCTGCCGCTCTGGTAACCGCCTAAACGTCACGCGCCCTACTACAACAAGAACGACGCGCGGCTCCTGGCCGCGCGACAACTGGAGATACTTCGATGAGCGTGGTCATCGCCCTCGCGGCCCTCGCCCTGCTGATGCTCGCCGCCTACCGCGGCTACAGCGTGATCCTCTTCGCCCCCATCGCCGCACTGCTCGCGGTGCTGCTGACCGACCCCTCCGCCGTCGCCCCGGCCTTCACCGGGGTGTTCATGGAGAAGATGGTCGGCTTCGTCAAACTCTACTTCCCGGTGTTCCTGCTCGGTGCGGTGTTCGGCAAGCTGATCGAGCTGTCGGGCTTCTCGCGTTCCATCGTCGCCGCGGCCATCCGCCTGCTCGGCACCCGCCAGGCGATGCTGGTGATCGTGCTGGTCTGCGCCCTGCTCACCTACGGCGGCGTGTCGCTGTTCGTGGTGGTGTTCGCGGTCTACCCGTTCGCCGCCGAGATGTTCCGCCAGAGCAACATCCCCAAGCGGCTGATCCCGGCGACCATCGCCCTGGGCGCGTTCAGCTTCACCATGGACGCCCTGCCCGGCACCCCGCAGATCCAGAACATCATCCCCACCGCCTTCTTCAACACCACCGGCTGGGCCGCGCCCTGGCTGGGACTGATCGGCAGCCTGTTCGTGTTCAGCGTCGGCATGCTGTTCCTCCGCCGCCAGGCCGGCAAGGCGCGCGCCGCCGGTGAAGGCTACGGCACGCAGCTGCGCAACGAGCCGGAGACCGCCGACGACATGAAACTGCCCAACCCGCTGCTGGCGCTCTCGCCGCTGGTGCTGGTGGGCGTCGCCAACCTGCTGTTCACCCACTGGATTCCCCAGGTCTACGGCAAGACCCACAGCCTGCAGCTGGCCGGCATGGCCGCGCCGGTGGCCAGCGACGTGGCCAAGCTGACCGGCATCTGGGCGGTGCAAGCGGCGCTGCTGCTGGGCATCCTGCTGGTGCTGGTGAGCAGCTTCGCGGTGATCCGCAGCAAGATCGCCGAGGGCAGCAAGACCGCCGTGTCCGGCGCGCTGCTGGCGGCCATGAACACCGCTTCGGAGTATGGCTTCGGCGCGGTGATCGCCTCCCTGCCGGGCTTCCTGGTGCTGGCTGACGCGCTGAAGAAGATCCCCGATCCGCTGGTCAACGAGGCCATCACCGTCACCACCCTGGCCGGCATCACCGGCTCGGCGTCGGGCGGCATGAGCATCGCCCTGGCGGCCATGTCCGAGCAGTTCATCGCCGCCGCCCACGCCGCCAACATCCCGCTGGAGGTGCTGCACCGGGTAGCGGCCATGGCCTCCGGCGGCATGGACACCCTGCCGCACAACGGCGCGGTCATCACCCTGCTCGCGGTCACCGGCCTGACCCACCGCGAGGCCTACAAGGACATCTTCGCCATCACCCTGATCAAGACCCTCGCGGTATTCGTGGTGATAAGCACCTTCTACGTCACCGGGATTGTATAACCGGTTGTCTTCAAGCGGTCGCCGCGCGGCGGCCGCCCCGTTCCAGAGGAGATTTGCATGACTCTCAAAGGCAAGACCGCACTGGTCACCGGCTCCACCAGCGGCATCGGCCTGGGCATCGCCGCCCGGCTCGCGGCCGCGGGCGCCAACGTGGTGGTCAACGGCTTCGGCGACATCGACGCGGCGGTGCGCGAGCTGTCGGTATACGGCACCCGCATCGGCCACCACGGCGCGGACATGGCGCAACCCGAGCAGATCGCCGAGATGATCGCCTACGTCGAGCGCGAGTTCGGCGGCCTCGACATCCTGGTCAACAACGCCGGCATCCAGCACGTCGCGGCGCTGGAGGACTTCCCCGTGGAGCGCTGGAACGCGATCATCGCCATCAACCTCTCCTCGGTGTTCCATACCACCCGCCTGGCGCTGCCGGGCATGCGCCAGCGCGGCTGGGGGCGCATCCTCAACGTCGCCTCCACCCACGGCCTGGTCGCCTCCGCCGGCAAGAGCGCCTACGTGGCCGCCAAGCACGGGGTGATCGGACTGACCAAGACCACCGCCCTGGAAACCGCCACCAGCGCCATTACCTGCAACGCCATCTGTCCCGGCTGGGTGCTGACACCGCTCGTCCAGCAGCAGATCGATGCGCGCATCGCGGCCGGCGCCAGCCCCGAACAGGCGCGCCACGACCTGCTGGCGGAAAAGCAACCGTCGCTGGATTTCGTCACCGCCGAACAGTTGGGCGAGCTGGCGCTATTCTTGTGTTCAGAAGCCGCCGCCCAGGTCCGCGGCGCCGCCTGGAACATGGATGGCGGCTGGGTCGCGCAGTGATTCCCGATCACCACCGAAGCACTTCCGGCGACGCTTCATGTCAAGATGATGGGTGCCGCCTGTCGGCGGTACCCACCGATCCTTCGCTGGAGTCGTCGTCAATGAACCCACTGCTCTGGACACCCTCCCCCGAACGCATCGCCGCCACCCGGATGGACGCCTTCCGCCGCAAGGTGGCGCAGCAGCACGGCCTCGACCTGCCCGACTACGCCGCCCTGCACGCCTGGAGCATCGCCGAACGCGAAGCTTTCTGGCTGGCCATCGTCGATACCTTTGGCGTGCAGTTCCACGAAGCGCCAACGGCGGTCCTCGAAGAAGGACCGGAAATGCCCGATGCACGCTGGTTCCCCGGCGCCACCCTGAACTTCGCCGAGCACCTGCTGAGGCGCCGGGACCACAAGCCGGCGCTGATCGCCATCAGCGAAGATGAACGCCGCGAGGTGATCAGCCATGCCGAACTGGCCGCCCAGGTTGCCGGCCTGCAACGCTCCCTGCGCGAAGCTGGCGTCGGCATCGGCGACCGGGTCGCGGCCTTCATGCCCAACACCTGGCAGACCGTGGTCGGCATGCTCGCCACCGCCAGCCTGGGCGCCACCTGGTCGAGCTGCTCGCCGGACTTTGGCACCCAGGGCGTGATCGACCGCTTCGGCCAGATCGAACCCAAGGTGCTGATCGCCTGTGCCGGTTACCGCTACGCCGGCAAGGTGCTGGATCTCACCGCCAAGCTCAATGAAATCCTCGCCCAGCTGCCCAGCCTGGAACAGCTGGTGATCGTCCCCTATGCCAATGGCCATGCCCGCCGCAGCGACTTCCAGACGCCGGCGCGGGTCAGCCTCTGGCAGGACTTCTTCCACAGTGGTGGCGAACCGGTGTTCACCCCGGTGCCCTTCGACCACCCGCTGTACATCCTCTACTCCTCCGGCACCACCGGCGTGCCCAAGTGCATCGTCCACGGCACCGGCGGCGTGCTGCTGCAGCACCTGAAGGAACATGGCCTGCACGTCGACCTGAGCCACGATGACACGCTTTTCTACTACACCACCTGCGGGTGGATGATGTGGAACTGGCTGGTCTCCGGCCTCGCCATCGGCGCCACGCTGGTGCTCTACGACGGCTCGCCCTTCCACCCCGGCCCCGAGCGACTGATGGACTTGATCGACGCGGAGAACATCAGCGTGTTCGGTACCAGCGCCAAGTACATCGCCGCGCTGGAGAAGGCCAATGTGCGGCCGCGCGAGACCCATTCGCTGGAGCGTCTGAAGACGATCCTGTCCACCGGTTCGCCGCTGGCCCAGGTCAGCTTCGATTACATCTACAGGGACGTGAAGGCCGATGTCTGCCTGTCATCGATCTCCGGCGGCACCGACATCGTTTCCTGCTTCGCCATCGGCAATCCCGCCGCGCCGGTGTGGCGCGGGGAAATGCAGTGCAAGGCGCTGGGCATGGCGGTGGAGGTCTGGGACGAAGCCGGCAAACCGGTGCGCGGCGAGAAAGGCGAGCTGGTCTGTGTGCGGCATTTCCCGTCGATCCCCGTGGGTTTCTGGAACGACGAGAACAACGAGAAATTCCTCGATGCCTACTTCGCCACCTTCCCTGGTGTCTGGGCCCATGGCGACTACGCCGAGGAAACCGAGCACGGCGGCCTGGTGATCCATGGCCGTTCCGATGCCGTGCTCAACCCCGGCGGCGTGCGCATCGGCACGGCGGAAATCTACCGTCAGGTGGAAAAGATCGAGCAGGTACTGGAATCCATCGCCATCGGCCAGGACTGGCAGGGCGACGTGCGCGTGGTGCTGTTCGTGCGCCTGCGTGACGGCGTGGAGCTGGACGACACGCTGCGGGAGCGCATACGCCAGACCATCCGCGCTAACACCACGCCTCGTCACGTACCGGCAAAGATCCTCGCGGTCGCCGACATTCCGCGCACCATCAGCGGCAAGATCGTCGAACTGGCAGTGCGCAACGTGGTGCATGGTCAGCCAGTGAAGAACACCGATGCGCTGGCCAATCCGCAGGCGCTGGAGTTGTTCAGGGACAGGAAGGAACTGGAGAGCTGAGCGGACTTTGCGGGCAAAGAGCTGCCATGCGGTTCGCGAGCAAGCTCGCTCCTACCGGTGAACATCGGCGCGCACTTCGCAGGAGCGAGCTTGCTCGCGAACACCACCGCTGCCGGGCTCGCTGGCCTCGATCCCGTAGGGCGGATAACCTGGAACAGGTTATCCGCCGACTACTCCACGGCGGATAACGCTGGCGCGTTATCCGCCCTACAAAGTGCCCGACCTCAGACCCCTGCGAGCCAGATCAAACGCCACCCGGATGCGTGGTCCGGGCGGCGCAGATCAGGCGTCGCCCAGCGACTCGGTGCCCAGCTCGTCCCATACCGCTTCGGCGAGGTGGAACGTGGCATTGGCGGCCGGGATGCCACAGTAGATCGCGCTCTGCAGCAGCACTTCCTTGATCTCCTCGCGGCTCACGCCGTTGTTGCGCGCGGCGCGCAGATGCAGCTTGAGTTCACCCTCGCGGTTCATGCCGATGAGCATGGCGATGGTGATCAGGCTGCGGGTGTGGCGCGGCAGGCCGGGGCGGGTCCAGATGTCACCCCAGGCGTGGCGGGTGATCATTTCCTGGAACTCTTCGTTGAAGGCCGTGCGGTTCTGCAGGCTGCGGTCGACGTGGGCGTCGCCCAGCACCGCGCGACGAACGTGCATGCCGGCTTCGTAGCGTTCTTTCTCGTCCATCTCTAACTCCGATATGAGTCTGTAGGAGCGAGCTTGCTCGCGAACAATCCCCGCTGCAGAGCCTGGGGTTCGCGAGCAAGCTCGCTCCTACAAGAGCAAAAGCGGTCAGGCGCGCAGGAAGTCCAGCACGCGTTGGCTGAAGGCATCGCCGGCCTGCACGTTGGACAGGTGCGCGGCGCGCAGCTCCACCAGTTCCGCGCTGGGAATGCGCGCCTGCAGGAAACGGCCATCCTCGGTGGTGGTCACCGGGTCGGCCGCGCCGCAGACCACCAGGGTCGGCGCGGTGATCGCACCGATCTCACCCCGGAAATCAGCATCACGAACGGCCGCGCAGTTGGCCGCGTAACCTTCCGGCGAGGTCTGCGCCAGCATGCCGACGATGGGCTCGACTTGATCCGGATAGCCTTCCGCAAAGTCAGCGGTGAACCAGCGCGAGATCGACGCATCGCGCAGGTTGCGCATGGCCTCGGCGCCGCCGCTGAGCACGGTTTCGATGCGCGGATTCCAGACGTCCGGCGTGCCGATCTTCGCGGCGGTGTTGCACAGCACCAGGCGCGAGAGGCGCTCGGGCGCATGGATGCCCAGCCACTGACCGATCAGGCCGCCCATGGACAGGCCACAGAAGTGCGCGTGGGGAATCTCCAGCGCATCCAGCAGGGCGAGCACGTCGCGGCCGTTCTGCTCGACGCTGTAGGGGCCGGGGGTGACCAGCGAAGCGCCGTGGCCACGGGTGTCATAGCGCAGCACGCGGAAGTGTTCGGCGAAGGCCGCGACCTGCGCGTCCCACATGTGCAGGTCGGTGCCCAGGGAGTTGGACAGCACCAGCACCGGCGCACCGGCCGGGCCGTCCAGTTGGTAGTTCAGGTCGCCATCGGCGAGACGTACGGCAGGCATGCAAAGGCTCCTATCGCAAAACGTGGTTGTGTTCAGCCAGCGCGCGCTCGACCCAGCGGCGCGCCTGGCCCAGGTAATGGGCGGGATCGAGCAGTCGATCCAGTTCCTCGGTATCCAGTTGTGCAGTGACCTCGGCATTGGCGCCGAGCACCACGCGCAGGTGCGCGCCCTCCTTCACCGCCTGCTTGCAGCATTGCTCCACCAGGTGGTGCGCGGCATCGCGGCCGATGCGCTGGGCCAGGGCGATGCTCACGGCTTCGGCGAGCACCAGGCCACGGGTCAGGTCGAGGTTGGCGAGCATGCGCTCGGCGTCGACTTCCAGGCCCGGAACGAGGGACAGCGCCTGTTGCAGGGCACCCGAGACGAGGCAGCACAGCTCCGGCAGGCTTTCCCACTCGGCGTGCCACAGGCCGAGGCTGCGCTCATGTTCCTGGGGCATCGCGGCGAACAGGGTCGCGACCAATCCCGGTGCGCGGGTGGCCGCGCCGATCAGTACGGCCGCGCCCACCGGGTTGCGCTTGTGCGGCATGGTGGAGGAGCCACCCTTGCCCGGCGCGGAGGGTTCGAAGGCTTCGCCTGCTTCGGTCTGCATCAGCAGGCTGAGGTCGCGGCCCAGCTTGCCGAGGCTGCCGGCGATCAGGCCGAGCAGGCTGGCGAACTCCACCAGGCGGTCGCGCTGGGTGTGCCAGGGTTGCTCGGGCAGTTGCAGGTTCAGCTCCTGCGCCAGGGCTTCGGCCACGGCGAAGCCCTGGTCGCCGAGCGCGGCAAGGCTGCCGGAGGCGCCGCCGAACTGCAGGCACAGCAGGCGCGGCTTGAGTTCGTTCAGGCGCTGGCGATGGCGGGTGATCGCGCCCAGCCAGCCAGCGATCTTCATACCGAGGGTGACGGGCGTGGCGTGTTGCAGCCAGGTGCGGCCGACCATGGGCGTGCCGGCGTGGGCCTGCGCCTGAACGGCGAGCGCGTCGGCCAGGTGGGCGAGATCGCTTTCCAGCAGTTCGATGGCGGCGCGCAGTTGCAGGACCAATCCGCTGTCCATCGCGTCCTGGCTGGTGGCGCCCAGATGCACGTAGCGCTCGGCCTCGGCGTCCTCGGCGGCGATGCGCTTGCCCAATGCCTTCACCAGCGGGATCGCGGAATTGCCGGCGCTGCAGATGGCCTGGGCCAGTGCATCGAAATCGTAGAGTTCGGCGCGGCAGGCGGCGGCGATGGGTGCCACGGCGCTGGCCGGGATCACACCGACGCGGGCCTGGGCACGGGCCAGCGCGGCCTCGAAGTCGAGCATGCCCTGCACCCGGCCGTGGTCGCTGAAGATCGCGCGCATGGCGGGCTGGGTGAAGTAGGCGTCGAACAGAAGGTTGGTGCTCACGGGTGGCTCCGCAGATCGGGCAGGCGTAGTCGGACAGTATGACCGGAGAGCTGCCGTAGGGCGCATAACCTGGAACAGGTTATCCGCCGGCTCTTGGTCGGCGGATAACGCTGGCGCGTTATGCGCCCTACGGTCCAACAAGCGCTATACGCGCTCGACCACCAGCGCCACGCCCTGCCCCACGCCCACGCACATGGTGCACAGGCCGAGCTTGCCGCCGGACTTCTGCAGCTGGTGTACCGCGGTCAGCACCAGGCGCGCGCCGCTGGCACCCAGCGGGTGGCCAAGGGCGATGGCGCCGCCGTTGGGGTTCACCCGCGCGTCGTCATCGGCGATGCCGAGTTCGCGGGTGACCGCCAGGCCCTGCGCGGCGAAGGCTTCGTTCAGCTCGATGACGTCGAACTGGTCCACCGACAGGTTCAGGCGTTCCAGCAGCTTGCGCACCGCTGGGACCGGGCCGATGCCCATCACGCGCGGAGCCACGCCGGCGCTGGCCATGCCGAGCACTTTCGCGCGCGGCGTCAGGCCGTGCTTCTTCACGGCTTCGGCGCTGGCGAGGATCAGCGCGACCGCGCCGTCATTCACGCCCGACGCGTTGCCGGCGGTGACGGTCTTGCCTTCGCCGTTGACCGGCTTCAGCTTGGCCAGCGCTTCCAGCGTGGTGTCCGGGCGCGGGTGTTCGTCGGTATCGACAACGGTCTCGCCCTTGCGACCCTTGATCACCACCGGGACGATTTCCTCGGCGAAGTAACCGGAAGCCTGGGCGACGCCAGCGCGCTGCTGGCTGCGCAGGGAGAACGCATCCTGGTCGGCGCGATTGACGTTGTAATCGTCGGCCACGTTGTCGGCGGTCTGCGGCATGGCATCCACGCCGTACTGGGCCTTCATCAGCGGGTTGATGAAGCGCCAGCCGATGGTGGTGTCCTCGATCTTCTGCCCGCGACCAAAGGCGCTGTCGGCCTTGCCCATCACGTAGGGCGCGCGGGACATCGATTCCACGCCACCGGCAATGACCAGCTCGGCCTCGCCGCTGGCGATGGCGCGGAAGGCGGTGCCCACCGCGTCCAGGCCCGAGGCGCAGAGACGATTCAGGGTGACGCCCGGCACGCTTTCCGGCAGGCCGGCCAGCAGCAGCGCCATGCGCGCCACGTTGCGATTGTCTTCGCCGGCCTGGTTGGCGCAGCCGAGGTACACCTCGTCCAGCGCAGCCCAGTCGACCTGCGGGTTGCGCTCCACCAGCGCCTTCACCGGCACGGCGGCGAGGTCGTCGGCGCGCACGCCGGAGAGCGAGCCGCCGAAGCGGCCGATGGGCGTGCGCACGGCATCGCAGATGAAGACGTCGCGACTCATTCCTCACCTCCCAGCTGACCGTGGGCGGCAGCGGTGCGGGCTTCCAGGGCGCGCAGGGCTTCCAGCTCGACGTCGGTCGGCGCAACGGTCTCGGCCACCTGCTCGGCGAAGCGGATCGCCCAGCCGGTGTTCTCGATCACCTGCTCGCGGGTCACGCCCGGATGCAGCGAGGTGACGATGAATTCGTTGCTGCCGGCTTCCGGCTCCATGATGCACAGGTCGGTGATGATCGCCACCGGGCCCTTGCCGGGCAGGCCGAGCTGCTGGCGGTGGTCGCCGCCCTCGCCGAAGCCGACGGAGGTGACGAAGGCCAGCTTGTCGACGAAGGTGCGGTGGGACTGCTTGAGGATGATCAGCACTTCCTTGGCGGAACCGGCGATCTCCGGTGCGCCACCGGCGCCGGGCAGGCGCACCTTGGGCTTGTTGTAGTCGCCGATGACGGTGGTGTTGATGTTGCCGAAGCGGTCGACCTGGGCGGCGCCGAGGAAGCCGACGTCGATGCGCCCGCCCTGCAGCCAGTAGCGGAAGATTTCGCCGGTGGGCACCACGGTGTCGGCGGTTTCGGCCAGCTCGCCGTCGCCGATGGACAGCGGCAGCACGCTGGGCTTGGCGCCGATGGGGCCGGATTCATAGATAAGGACCACGTCAGGGGATGCGGTCAGGCGCGCCAGGTTGGCGGCCTTGGACGGCAGGCCGATGCCGACGAAGCATACGGCGCCGTTCTTCAGGCGGCGGGCGGCGGCCACGGTCATCATTTCATTGGTGCTGTAGGCGCTCATTACTTGCCCTCCGCGAGTTTGGCTTTGAACTCTGAGAAGTCTTTCGTGCCGCGGATGTAGGTATCGATCCAGGCGTTGAAGGTGTCGCGGTCGCGGGCGATCGGGTCCCAGGCCTGGTAGAAGCGGTTGTCGCGCTCGGAGTAGCCGTGGGCGTAGGACGGGTGCGAACCGCCGGGCACCAGGCAGACAGCGGACAGCGCCCAGGTCGGCAACACGCAGGAATTCATCGGCGCATTCAGGTCATCGACGATTTCTTCGACGGTGACGATGCAGCGCCTGGCGGCCAGGGCGGCTTCCTTCTGCACGCCGAGGATGCCCCACAGCAGCACATTGCCCTTGCGGTCGGCCTTCTGCGCGTGGATCACGGTGACGTCCGGGCGTACCGAGGGCACGGCGGCCAGCTGCTCGCCGGTGAACGGGCAGTTGATGAACTTGATGTTCGGGTTGACCTTCGGCAGGTCGGAGCCGGCGTAGGCGCGCAGCACCGCGAACGGCAGGCCCGAGGCGCCGGCGACGTAGGAGTTGGCGAGGTCGGCGTGGCTGTGCTCGTCGATCTCCAGCGCGCGCGGCCAGCTCTTCTCCACCGCATCACGCAGGCGATGCAGCGAACCGACGCCGGGGTTGCCGCCCCAGGAGAAGGTCAACTTGCGCACGCAACCGGCTCCGATCAGCAGGTCGTAGACCAGGTCGGGGGTCATGCGCACCAGGTGCAGGTCTTTCTTGCCCTGGCGGATCAGCTCGTGGGAGGCGGCGGTCGGGATCAGGTGGGTGAAGCCTTCGAGCGCGACGGTGTCGCCGTCGTGGACGAAGCGCTCGACCGCTTCGCGGAGAGTCAGGAGTTCAGCCATTGTCGGTCTCGTTGTGTAGGGTGGTGCTGGTGGGAAAAAGGTACCGCTGGGGGGGATGGGCGAACAATGCGATAATCGACTATTGGTGCGAATATCGAACACTTCTCTTAGGGGGCTAACGGACCTCCACTCGCTCGGTGGCAACCCCAAAACGTAGGAGCGGACTCCGCCCGCGATAGCCCCGAGCACAAGAGCATCGCGGACGGAGTCCACTCGGATAGGTGATCCGGGTAAGCGAGGTGATTGCCAGCGGACTGCTTTTCGTAGGAGCGAGCTTGCTCGCGAACCCGCCCAGCACGGGAGTGGGCGGGCGAACTCGGTTCGCGAGCAAGCTCGCTTGTATG
>NZ_AMZB01000096.1 GCF_000313755.1 Pseudomonas nitroreducens TX1
GCAGAAGAAGACAGTTGCTCCTACGCAGAGCCGGGGCGTAGCGGATAGGCTGACTCAGCCGCGCAACCACTCCGCCAGCCGGCCCATCATTTCATCGCACTTGGCCAACTGCTCCAGGCTGACGAACTCGTCCGGCTTGTGGCCCTGGTCCATGCTGCCCGGGCCGCAGACCACGGTGGGGATGCCGGCCTGGTGGAACAGCCCGCCCTCGGTGCCGTAGGCCACGGTGGTGAAATCCCGCGAGCCGCTGAGTAGAGCGATCAGCTCGGCGGCCTGGGCCTGCTGGTCGGTCACCAGCGCTGGATAGGCGGAAATCTCGCTGAAGCGGATATCCGTCTCGGCCTTCACCGCGCGCATCTTCGGCAGCAGCTCGGCCTCGGCGAAGGCGCGCAGGTCATCGGCGACCTGTTGCGGATCGTCGCTGGGCAGCGCGCGCACCTCGAAATCGAACTGGCACTCGGCGGGCACGATGTTCAGCGCGCGACCGCCGCTGATCACGCCGGTTTGCACGGTGGAATAGGGCGGGTCGAAGCGCGGGTCATGGCGCTCGGGCGCGGCGAGGCGGGTGCCGATCTCGCCGAGGCGGCCGATCAGCTTCGCCGCGTATTCGATGGCGTTCACGCCCTGCGGCGCATAGGCCGAGTGGCACGGCGCGCCGTGCACCTGGCAACGCATGGCGAGCTTGCCCTTGTGGCCGAGCACCGGCTTGAGTTCGGTGGGCTCGCCGATGATGCAGAGCATCGGCTTGTGCTCTCGGTGCTCCAGCGCGGCGAGCAGCGAGCGCACGCCCAGGCAGCCGACTTCCTCGTCGTAGGAGAAGGCCAGGTGCACCGGCAGGCGCAGCGGCTGAGCGAGGAACACGGGTACCGCCGCCAGCACACAGGCGATGTAGCCCTTCATGTCCGCGGTGCCGCGCCCGTAGAGGCGGCCGTCGCGCTCGGTCAGTTCGAACGGCGGGACCGTCCACGGCTGGCCATCGGTCGGCACCACGTCGGTGTGGCCGGACAGGCACACGCCGCCGCGGTCCTGCGGGCCCAGCGTGGCGTAGAGGTTGGCCTTGCCGCCTTCGGCATCGTGGAACAGCTCGCAGGCAATGCCAAAGCCTGCGAGGTAGTCGCGGATGTAGTGGATCAGCGCCAGGTTGGAGTGGCGGCTGACGGTGTCGAAGGCGATCAGGTCGGCGAGGATGTCACGGCTGGAAGGCATGGTCGGGTCCTGCATTGGGGCTTTCTTTGTCAATGCGCGGTTTCGGTGTTTGGGTGAATACCCTCTCCCCAGCCCTGGCTGCGCGCCCCGCTCCGAAGGGAGAGGGGGCTGGCCGTGCCGGCTGACAGCATGGGTTCATCCTGCGACGGATGGTTCCCTCTCCCTTCAGGGAGAGGGTTAGGGAGAGGGGCTCTCGCAGGTCAGGCATTGCGTCACTCGTCCCCCGGCACACCGTAGCTCGGCGCCTTGGTCGGGTCGAGGGCGCGCACGAGGTAGTCCTCCAGCTGCGGCTTGTAGGCCACCCAGAGTTTCTCCAGCTCATCGATGGGCGCTTCGTCCGCCCAGTCCACGCGCAGGTCGACGATCGGCCAGACCAGGTCGCCGACCACCTTCAGCGCGGCCGAATGCACCGGGCCGGCTTCGCCACCGGCGGCCATCGCCGCCTGCATCGCCGCCAGCAGGCGCTCGGCCAGGCAGCCGTTGGCGCTTTCGAAGGCCTGGGTCATGGCCTCGATCACCGCAGTGGAAGACAGCAGATTGCCTGCCGCCACGCAGTTCTCCCCGGCCACGGCGTTGTGCACGCCCAGCGCCTCGCTGCCGGTGAACAGCGCGACCTTGCCGTGCTGGTCGATCACCGTCACCTGGCGGTACTGGCTGTAGCCGTTGCTGGAGAGCGCCTGGTCCAGCGCCGCGCCTGGCTCCAGGCCGGCTTCGAGCCGGTCGAGGATCTGCGGGCCGAGGGCCGGCAGGGTGATGTTCTGCGTGGCCACCGCGCCGACGCCGGCGCGTACCCAGGGGCAGCGGGCGCCCACGGCGATGCTCGAGGAGCTGATGGCGATACCCAGTTGTCCGGTTTCGGCGCAGCGGCCGACGATGGAAAAGGTCATGGTGGCTCCTTGCTTGTTCTACTAGCTAAAACGACAAAGGGCGATGCGGAAAATCCGCATCGCCTGCACGCTTGAAAGCGTCACGAGCGACGGCCAGGCAAGGCGGGGTGGGGCGAGAAAAGCGGAGTTTGCTGTAGCAAATGAGCATTTTCTCGACCGGCCCCAACGCAGCCTGGTCTAGCGCAGTAGCTTTCAGTCCGGAATGACCGCGATGACGTCGATTTCCATCAACCACTGCGGCTGGCCGAGGGCCGAGACCACCAGGCCGGTGGAGATCGGGAACACGCCCTTCAGCCACTTGCCCACTTCCTGGTACACCGGCTCGCGGTAGCGCGGGTCGATCAGGTAGGTGGTGGTCTTGACGATGTGCGACAGGTCGCTGCCGGCTTCTTCCAGCAGTTGCTTGACGTTTTTCATCGCCTGTTCGGCCTGGGCACGCGGGTCACCGAGGCCCACCAGGTTGCCTTCGAAGTCGGTGCCGACCTGGCCGCGTACGTACACGGTGTTGCCGGCGCGCACGGCCTGGCAGAGGTCGTTGTCCAGGGTCTGGTTCGGGTAGGTGTCCTTGGTGTTGAACATGCGGATGCGAGTGTGGGTAGGCATCTCTTACTCCCAGGAAGCGGCTTTTTGTACGGAGGCCTCGCGCTGCGAAGCGTCCCGGTATTCGACATAACGGCGTTGGGTGGCGATGTGGCCGGCCACGTGCTTGGCGTCGTGCCACACGCCCCAGATGAACGAGGAACCACGGCGCGACAGCCACGGCAGGCCGACGAAGTACACGCCTGGCTCGCGGGACACGCCGCGCTGGTGCTTGGGCTTGCCCTTGTCGTCGAAGGCGTCCACCTGCAGCCAGTTGAAGTCCACGGCGTAGCCGGTGGCCCAGATGATCGAGGTGATGCCGGCCTCGGCCAGGTCCAGCTGCAGGATCGGGTTGCGGATGCACTCGGCGTCCGGGTAGACCTTGCGCGCTTCCGGCTCCAGCGGCAGGTCGAGGCCGTTGCGCTCGATGTAGGCGTCTGCGGCGTCCAGCAGGCCGAGGTAGTTGTCGTCGCCGGCTTTCAGGTTGGCCACCAGGTCGTCCTGGAAGGTCACCTTGCCGCCTTCGAAGGACTGGGTCAGGCCGGTCAGGGTGATGCCCTCGTTGGCCAGACGGCGGAAGTCGATGGTCTCGCCGCCACGGGCACCGCTCACGGCGATGGTCACGTGCTCGCGGCCCGGCTGCACTTCCTCGGCGTCCCACAGGCCGAGCACGCCCAGCCACCAGACAAAGTCGCGGTTGCGGTAGGAGCGCGGCGGACGGTCATGGGCGCCCACGGAGAGGTAGGTCTTCTTGCCGGCTCGGTTCAGCTCGTCGGCGATCTGCACGCCGGAGGAGCCGGCACCGATCACCAGCACGGCGCCCTCGGGCAGCTGCTGCGGGTTGAAGTACTTGGCCGAGTGGATCTGGTAGAGACCCTCGTTCTTCGGTGCGATGGCCGGGATCACCGGGCGCTGGAACGGGCCGGTGGCGGAAACGATGCGCAGGGCCTGGAGGGTGCCCTCGGAAGTTTCCACGCTGAAGCCGGGGCGGCCTTCGTTGCGGGTGACCTTCTTCACTTCTACACCGGTGCGGATCGGCGCGTTGAACTGCTTGGCGTAGGCGACGAAGTAGTCGGCGACCTGCTCCTTGTGCGGGAAGTCGTCCGGGCCGACCGGGAATTCCATGTTCGGGAAGCGGTCATGCCAGGCCGGGCCGTTGGCGACCAGCGAGTCCCAACGCCCGGTGCGCCAGGCTTCGGCGATGCGGCTCTTTTCCAGCACGATGTGCGGCACGCCCTGCTGGGTCAGGTGCTCGCTCATGGCGACGCCGGCTTGTCCGGCGCCAACGACCAGCGTGTCGATTTCCAGGTTATCAAGCGACTTCTTGCCGAAGGCGCCTGGATTCAGGTCGGTCATGGCTTGCTTCCTCAGACTCTGATCACGTTTGTTCTTGTTGCGGCTGCGGTGAGCTGTTGGCCGCATTCTGTTCAGAGGCTGGGAATAGCGAAATTATGTTTTTTGTAGTCGCAGGCTAGGGAAAAGCTGCACCCACGCAAACCCCGCGGCCCGCGGGCTGCAGCGGTGGGGGTATAGGATTTTTGGTGGCTGGGGCGATAAATTGAATAGGTAAAAAATCGCCTTCCGACTGTGCTCTACCAATACTCCGGCTTACAGGCAGGCTTCTTGCGGGTTGGAACCCGTGACGGGAATTGGTGGGCGCTCAGCTCTTCGAAGGTAATCAGACGGCGGGTCCAGTGGGCGCATTCCAGCAAGGAGCCCGGAGGTTCGCGCCTGATGCCCTCGCGGTGGGGCAATATCACGCCGATCTGCAATCTCGGGAAGTCCTCGCGCAGTGCTCTCAGCGCTGGCGCCATGTCCGTATCTGCCGAAACCAGCACTATCTGATCGATCCGATCTTCCACGGGGGCATTGCCCTGCTTGTTGGCGAGCCGATACATGCTGATGGCGAGATGTACATCGGTTTCCTTTTCCTCCAACTGCCAGATATCGACCTGATCAGATCTGGAAGCAGGCGTTCGCTTGTCGACGAAGCGGGGAGCCCGGCCGGGCTCCAGGCGATGCCGCCCGAAATGGACCTCTACGCCCTGCGCCTTGAGCGCTCTTATGTAGGTGTCCTGGGCTTGTTTGGAGAGCACCCCGCGCGAGGCGAGGTCTGGCTTCACGCCAGCGGTGTAGTAACTGATGGATGCTATCTGAGACTCTGGCTGTTGCACGTGCAGGACGTGCTGAAGTAACGATGGAAGGTCCAGCCATTTGAACGGCGTTCCGGCCAGCAGGCCGTAGAAGAGGTTATATCCGTCGACGAAGAAGGCGGTGCGCACGACTTTCCAATCCCTAGAAGCGAAGAAACCGGCCAGTTGGCCGGTTTCTTCACCCCAACGGCCAGCGAACTGAATCACTGCGTACGGGGTTGAGTCGTAAAGAAGATGCTAGGGAAGCAGTGGTGGGGCTGTCAATCGGACGGGATCGACAAAAAACGCCCGATCAGCGGCTTTCCGCCACCGCCTCGATGAACCGCTCCAGCACCAGGTTCGGCCGGCGACCCTTGCGGGTCACTACGGTAAGCGGGATGTCGTAGTGGAAGCGCTCCGGCCGCAGTGCGCGCAGGCGGCCCTGGGCGACCCAGTCGGCGGCGTAGTGGTCGGGCAGGTAGCCGATATAGCTGCCGGTGAGAATCAGGAAGGCCATGCCCTCGCGGTCGGAGGCGGTGGCGCTGCCCGACAGCTCCTGGTGCCGCTCCTGCGCCTCGGCGGGGATGCGGTAGCTCGGCGCCACCGCGTCGCAGGCGTGGATTTCTTCCACCGTGATGCTCGCGTCGTCGCGCTCGAACAGCGGGTGCTCCTGGCTGCAGAACAGCAGCGAGCGTTCTTCATAAAGGGCGGAATACTCCAGTCCCGACAGCGGGCTGATGAGCGGCACCACCCCGACATGCAACCGTCCGTCGAGAACTCCCAGCTCGATCTCGTTGGGCGTGGTCATGCCGATGTTGATCCGCACGCCCGGCCCGCTGGCCTTCAGCGCGCGCAGGGCGTGGGTGATGCGCATCTGCGGCAGGGTCACCAGGTTGTTGATGATGCCGATGTTCAGCTCGCCGCGCAGGTGCTGGTGCAGCTCGTTGACCTCGGCGCGGAAACCCTCCAGCGCCGCCAGCAGCGACTGGGTCGCGCGGTATACCTCGCGGCCCTCGTCGGTCAGCGCAAAGCCCGCCCTGCCGCGCTGGCACAGGCGCATCCCCAGGCGCTTTTCCAGGTCGCCCATGTGCAGGCTGATCGCCGAGCGGCTGATGCCCAGCGTGCTCTCGGCGGCCGAGAAGCTGCCGCACTCGACTATGGTTTTGAAAATGCGCAGCAGGCGGATCTCGAAGTCGCTGACCTGGCCCAGGGAAGGTGCGCGGGGTTTCGCCATTTTAGTTTTACCAATCCGAAACTGAACGTAAGAAGAATAAGCTTTAACTCACGTTTAGTCAGGCCCACTCTTAGTCCACAAGAGCAGCTCCCATCGCCCCTTAGAACGATGCGGCCTGCGCGCCCAACAAGACTGTCGTCGAGGACAAGCTCCATGAACCAGCACGTGAACGTCACCCCGTCGGTGGCCAGCGAACTGAACCTGAAGGCCCACTGGATGCCGTTCAGCGCCAACCGCAACTTCCACAAGGACCCGCGCATCATCGTCGCCGCCGAAGGCAGCTGGCTGACGGACGACAAGGGCCGCAAGATCTACGACAGCCTCTCGGGCCTGTGGACCTGCGGCGCCGGCCACTCGCGCAAGGAAATCGCCGACGCGGTCGCCAGGCAGCTGACCACCCTCGACTACTCCCCGGCCTTCCAGTACGGCCATCCGCTGTCCTTCAAGCTGGCCGAGAAGATCACCCAGCTGACCCCGGCCGGCCTCGACCACGTGTTCTTCACTGGTTCGGGCTCCGAGTGTGCCGACACCTCGATCAAGATGGCCCGTGCCTACTGGCGCCTGAAAGGCCAGGCGCAGAAGACCAAGCTGATCGGCCGCGCCCGTGGCTACCACGGTGTGAACGTCGCCGGCACCGCCCTGGGCGGCATCGGTGGCAACCGCAAGATGTTCGGCCAACTGATGGACGTCGACCACCTGCCGCACACCCTGCAGCCGGGCCTGGCGTTCACCAAGGGCATGGCCGAGACCGGCGGTGTTGAGCTTGCCAACGAACTGTTGAAGTTGATCGAACTGCATGACGCCTCCAACATCGCCGCCGTCATCGTCGAGCCGATGTCCGGTTCCGCTGGCGTGCTGGTTCCGCCGAAGGGCTACCTGCAGCGCCTGCGCGAAATCTGCGACCAGCACAACATCCTGCTGATCTTCGACGAAGTGATCACCGCCTTCGGCCGCATGGGCAAGGCCACCGGCGCCGAGTTCTTCGGCGTGAAGCCGGACATCATGAACGTCGCCAAGCAAGTCACCAATGGCGCCATCCCCATGGGCGCGGTGATCGCCAGCAGCGAAATCTACGACACCTTCATGGGCCAGAACCTGCCGGAATACGCTGTCGAGTTCGGCCATGGCTACACCTACTCCGCGCACCCGGTCGCCTGCGCCGCCGGTATCGCCGCGCTGGACCTGCTGGAAAAAGAGAACCTGATCCAGCAGTCGCTGGAACTGGCGCCGTACTTCGAGAAGGCCCTGCACGGCCTGAAAGGCGCGAAGAACGTCATCGACATCCGCAACTGCGGCCTGGCCGGCGCGATCCAGATCGGCGCCCGCGACGGCGACGCCATCGTGCGTCCGTTCGAAGCCAGCATGAAGCTGTGGAAAGAAGGCTTCTACGTACGCTTCGGCGGCGACACCCTGCAGTTCGGCCCGACCTTCAACGCCAAGCCCGAGGACCTGGACCGCCTGTTCAGCGCCGTGGGCGACGCCCTCAACGGGGTGGCGTAAGTGAGCGTACGTCCGAAGGCCGTCCCGACGGTGCAGATCGACAACGACAAGGTCCTGGTCACCGAGTGGCGCTTCGCCCCCGGTGCCGAGACCGGCTGGCATCGCCACGGCATGGAATACGTCGTGGTCCCGGTGACCAACGGCGAGCTGCTGCTGGAAACCCCCGAGGGCGAGCGCCGTGCGCCGCTGGTCCTGGGCGCGAGCTACACCCGCCAGATCGGTACCGAGCACAACGTGATCAACCCCTGCGATCACGAAGTGGCGTTCATCGAGATCGAGCTCAAGGACGGTCAACCGCACAGCCACTGAGCGCGCGGGCACGCGAGAAGGCGCGCCGGGACGAGTCACCTTAGAGTGGCTGCCGGCGGGCCCCGCCGCCCACGCCTCACACCGAACAATCCCCTCTCCCTTCAGGGAGAGGGCTAGGGAGAGGGCTCTCGAAGCCCTCACCCGAACCACTCAAGCGAGAAGAGACAACCCATGACCACCGTCAAGCACCTGATCGGCGGCGAGATGATCGCCGACACCGGCCGCACCGCCGACGTCTTCAACCCGTCCACCGGCGAGGCCATCCGCAAGGTTCCGCTGGCCAGCCGCGAAACCGTGCAGCAGGCCATCGACGCCGCCAAGGCCGCCTTCCCGGCCTGGCGCAACACCCCGCCGGCCAAGCGCGCCCAGGTGCTGTTCCGCTTCAAGCAACTGCTCGAAGCCAACGAGCAGCGCATCAGCCAGCTGATCAGCGAAGAACACGGCAAGACCCTGGAAGACGCCGCCGGTGAACTCAAGCGCGGCATCGAGAACGTCGAGTACGCCAGCGCCGCCCCGGAAATCCTCAAGGGCGAATACAGCCGCAACGTCGGCCCGAACATCGATGCCTGGAGCGACTTCCAGCCGATCGGCGTGGTCGCCGGCATCACCCCGTTCAACTTCCCGGCCATGGTGCCGCTGTGGATGTACCCGCTGGCCATCGCCTGCGGCAACACCTTCGTGCTGAAGCCGTCCGAGCGTGACCCGAGCTCCACCCTGCTGATCGCCGAACTCTTCGAAGAAGCCGGCCTGCCCAAGGGCGTGCTGAACGTGGTGCACGGCGACAAGGCCGCCGTGGACGCGCTGATCGAGGCCCCGGAAGTCAAAGCCCTGAGCTTCGTCGGTTCGACCCCGATCGCCGAGTACATCTATTCCGAAGGCACCAAGCGCGGCAAGCGCGTGCAGGCCCTGGGCGGCGCCAAGAACCACGCCGTGCTGATGCCCGACTGCGACCTGGACAACGCCGTCAGCGCCCTGATGGGTGCGGCCTACGGCTCCTGCGGCGAGCGCTGCATGGCCATCTCCGTGGCCGTCTGCGTGGGCGACCAGATCGGCGACGCGCTGGTCGAGAAGATCGTTCCGCAGATCAAGGCCCTGAAGATCGGCGCCGGCACCTCCTGCGGTCTGGACATGGGCCCGCTGGTCACCGGCGCGGCCCAGCAGAAAGTCACCGGCTACATCGATGCCGGCGTCGAGCAGGGCGCCCAGCTGCTGGTCGACGGCCGCAACTACAAGGTGGCCGGTCACGAGAATGGCTTCTTCGTCGGCGGCACCCTGTTCGACAAGGTCACCCCGGACATGACCATCTACCAGGAAGAAATCTTCGGCCCGGTGCTGTGCATCGTGCGGGTGAACAGCCTGGAAGAAGCCATGCAGCTGATCAACGACCACGAATACGGCAACGGCACCTGCATCTTCACCCGCGACGGTGAAGCGGCGCGTCTGTTCTGCGACGAGATCGAGGTCGGCATGGTCGGTGTCAACGTGCCGCTGCCGGTACCGGTGGCCTACCACAGCTTCGGCGGCTGGAAGCGTTCGTTGTTCGGCGACCTGCACGCCTACGGCCCGGACGGCGTGCGCTTCTACACCAAGCGCAAGGCCATCACCCAGCGCTGGCCGCAGCGCAAGTCGCACGAAGCGGCGCAGTTTGCCTTCCCCAGCAATGGTTGATGGTGAATAAGCGGTGAGAAAAAGGCCGGTCTGATGACCGGCCTTTTTTATGCGCGGCCGTTATTTGCGGATCAGAAAGGTGGTACGTAGTTGGGTACTAGATTGGCTCCAGCGATTCGGTTTACGTAGGAGCGGACTCCGTCCGCGATGCTTCCCGGTGTGGTGTTCTGCGCTGCTTCGGCGTGCGCGCTGACTTCTTGTTTCGCCCCCTCGGGCGAGTTCCTTTTGGCAAACGCCCCAAAAGGAACCAAAAGGTCTTGCCCCGGACATCCGGTTTTTCGCTTGGGGCGAAAAATGCCCTCGTTGAATCGAAGTTTCAGGGGCACGCTGCGAAGGGCCGTCCCTGGCCCATCGCAGCTCTCGCGACGTCATGTCGCTCAACCCCTGAAACTCCGCTTCAACGAGGCCTCCTGAACGGGGCCGTTCGGCGTGCGCGGATGTTTTTCTGGAAGTCTTTAAGAGCCGGAGCCGGAGCCGGAGCCGGAGCTGGGACGTAGGGCGAATAACCCGGAACGGGTTATCCGCCGCTAAGGCTCTTCTACCGGTGGGACCGTGCCATTGCCGCCCCCTCACCCCAGCCCTCTCCCCAAGGAGAGGGAGCCGTCTGTGCCGGCTGACGATGAGGTTTCATCCTGCTCCGAACGGTCCCCTCTCCCGTATGCGGGAGAGGGTTAGGGTGAGGGCTTTTGATCTTGTCGGCACGGACTCTGGTTGATCCGGCGAGATTTGCGTTGGGCGGGTTCGCGAGCAAGCTCGCTCCTACAAGGAGTTGCGAGCGGGAATCAGCCGAGGTGTTTCTTCAGGTAGATCCGCTGATGCCCCGGCGGGCAGTCTTCCAGCACGCCCATGCGTTCGAAGCCCTGCTTCTCGTAGAAGCCGGGGGCCTGGAAGCTGTAGGTGTAGAGGAACAGCCCGACGCAGCCGCGGCGGCGGGCTTCGTCTTCGGCCAGGGCGATGAGCTGGCTGCCCAGGCCGCTGCCGCGCTGGTCGTCCTGCAGCCAGAGGTAGTCGATGTAGAGCCAGCCCATGCCGGACTGGCCGAACATGCCGCCGACCACTTCACCCTCTGCGTTACGCGCGTAGAGTTCGAAGTCGTCATAGGTGTTGCTGCGGCCCATTTGCCCGAGGTTGTAGGCGAGCAGGCCCTTGACCACGATGTCGCGCGCCTGCGGGTCGATGCCCAGGGTGAATTCGAATGGGGTTTGCATGGTGCCCTCCGGATTGGCGAAGGCCACCAGTCTAGGGAGATGCCCGCGCGATGGGTAGGCGCCTTTGGTAGCGGCGGGCGTGCTGGGACGAACAGCGCGGGAAGTTCAGAGCAGTTCCTTGCGCGTGGTGTTGATCAGCTGGAGCTGCGTGTCGCGGAAGAACAGGTAGCGATAGGCGCCGTTGCTGGGGCCATACATCCAGGTTTCCAGCTGTGGCTGTCCGGGGATGAACTTTCCGTCGGGCCCGCGACGCGGTTTGGTGGGAGGCGTGACCACACGCTTGTCCGGTTGCCCGCATTTGGCGAGCACTTCGTCCATCGGGTCGCCTTCGTTGATCAGGCTGGTGCCGCAGCGCAGCGTGCCGGCATGGGCGGTTCCGGCGGCCAGGGTGAGGAGGAGTGCTGTCAGCCAGGGGCGCATGGGTCGGTTCCGTTGCGGGTTCGCTGCCAGTCTAACGCCCGGCAATCAGCCGTTTCATTGCGCTGATGCAATGTCAGCGCACGGGCCCCACATTGCGCACATACAGGTCCTTGCCACCATTGCCGCTGCCGCCCCGCGCCTGCAGTTCGAAGCGCTTGGGGTGGCCCTTGATCAGGTCGCTGAGCTTCTTGAAACCATACAGGCGCGGATCGAACGCGGGTTGCAGCTTGCTGATGTTCTGCCCGAGGGCACCCAGCTGCACCCAGTCGTCGTCGTCGCCGTCGAGGTCGTCGAGCACCTTGGCGATGAAGTCCAGCGGGACCTTCTGTGACTTGGGCTTGGCGGCGGGTTTCGGCGTGTCGTTGGCGCTTGGGGCGGCACTCTTGTCGGCCATGGTGATCGGCTCGGCAGGTGCCTCGGGCGCAGCGCGCAGGATCTCGGTGTAGATGAACTTGTCGCAGGCGGAGACGAAGGGCTTGGGCGTCTTCTCTTCGCCGAAGCCATAGACGGACAGGCCCTCTTCGCGCAGGCGCGCGGCGAGGCGGGTGAAGTCGCTGTCGCTGGAGACCAGGCAGAAACCGTCGAAGCGTCGGGTGTAGAGCAGGTCCATGGCGTCGATGATCAACGCGCTGTCAGTGGCGTTCTTGCCGCTGGTGTAGGCGAACTGCTGCATGGGTTGTATGGAGTGATCGAGCAGCACCTGCTTCCACTTGCCCAGATTGGGCTTGGTCCAGTCGCCATAGATGCGCTTGACGCTGGCGACGCCGTACTTGGCGATCTCCTCGAACAACCCTTCGACGATGGCGGCGGGGGCGTTGTCGGCGTCGATCAGCACGGCGAGGTGGGTCTGCTGGCGAGTGGCGGGGGACTTGTTGGCCATGCTGGATCCTTTGCTGGGGTTCAGACGACCTTAGTGCGCGAGGCCGGGCGCGACAACCCGGATGCACCAATGGAGTCATTGCGCCATCATCGGCATGGGCATATCCTCCGCCCCCGTTCAGGGAGGAACGTGGCGCCATCATTCGATCGCGAACTGCCTGGGCGTCCCATCTGCCATCGAAGGAATGACCATGCTTCGCTTTCTCTGCGTTTCCCTTTTCGCGATCCTGCTGACCGGCTGCGCCTCTTCGGCGAAGGTCGAGAACATGCAGGTCAATGACCAGCAGGCGCATACCCAGGGCTACGATGCCGCGCTGCGCGACAATCTCCAGGTCGCCGACGTCGAGGGCGGCAAGAAGACCAACCCGATGTGGACCTCGCAGATCGACGGCGCCGACTTCCGCGCTGCACTGGAGCAATCCCTGGGCAAGGCCGGGCTGCTCGGCCAGGGCGACAAGGCGGCGTATTCGCTGCGCACCAAGCTGGTCAGCCTCGACCAGCCGGTGTTCGGCTTCAACTTCACCGTGACCTCGACCGTCGAGTACAGCCTGGTGGAAAACGCCGGTGGCCGCGTGGTCTGGCAGGAAACCGTCAAGGAGCCCTTCACCGCTGGCGTGGGTGATGCGTTCTACGGCGTGACCCGTCTGCGCCTGGCCAACGAAGGCTCGGCCCGCGCCAACATCAACACCCTGCTGCAACGCCTGGGTAGCCTGAAGCTGGGTGCCGGCCAGGTGTCGCTGCAGAACTGATCTCGCGCTGCAAAAGAGCCCGGCCTTGGCCGGGCTTTTTTCCGGGTGCCGCCGTTACGCGGATGAGAACTCGCATTTGTCGCGCCCGCTGCGCTTGGCGTCCAGCAGGGCGGCGTCGGCGCGGCTCAGGGTCTGGGAGTAGCTCTCGCCCGGCTGGTGTTCGGCGACGCCGAAGCTGGCGGTAACGGACAGGGCGTCAGTACCTACACGCACGGCCAGGCAGCGAATGTCGTTGCGCACGCGCTCGATGATGACGGCGGAATCGGCCAGGCGGGTGTCGGGCAGGATCAGCAGGAATTCCTCGCCGCCCCAGCGGCCGCAGAGGTCGTACTGGCGCAGGGCGGCTTCCATGGCGCGGCCGATTTCCACCAGCACGCGGTCGCCGACTTCGTGGCCCCAGGTGTCGTTGACCTGCTTGAAACGGTCGACGTCGAGCATGGCCAGTACGTACGGATCGCCGTGGCGCTGGGCGCGCTCGCTTTCTTCGCGCAGACGCTCCATCAGCAGGCGGCGGTTGGCGATGCCGGTGAGGGTGTCGTGGGTCGAGGCTTCCTTCAGCGCGATGTTCAGGTCGCGCATCATGTCCTGGTAGCGGTCGGAGATGCGCGCGACCTTTTCCAGCTGACGCAGCTGCTTGTGGTAGCGCTCGGACAGCGTGCTGTTCTGCTGCCGGGCCATGGACTGGAAGCCGTCGGAAATCCTTGCGATGCGTTCCAGGCGCGCGAGCTGGTCGAGGGATTGCTGGTGCTTCTGGTACAGGGCCTCGCGCAGGGGGTGCCCTTGGTACTGGGGGTCGGCCAGCAGCTCTTCGATCAGCAGGTCCAGCTCGCGCTCGCTAGTCATGGCACTTACTCGTCGTAGGCTTGGATGACGAACGGGAAGGTACAGTCCTCGCGGAATTCCTCGGCCAGTTCGGCGACGCGCTCGTTGCGTCGGTCATAGTGCCATGCGACGCGGGTGCTGCGGCCCTGGCAGTGGGCTTCTTCGAGCAGGTCGAAGATGTCCATCATGGCCTTGATCGAGCTGGTGTTGAGGTACAGAAGGCGCAGGTCGAGTTCCAGCGGCCGCTGTTCCTGGGTGAGGAAGCGTTCGACCCACTCGATGACCTGGCCGAACAGCTCATAGGAGTTCTCCGGGTAGGAGTCGCCTTGCATTGCGAGGATGCCGGCCTGCCAGTCGCCGTGGATCTGTGGGGTGGATTGGGTTCCGGTGACGTTGAGATCGCTCATGTCGGGTCTTCCTGAATTTCGCGGTTCAGATCACGGCGCGCAGGCTGAAGAAGGCGCGGCCGTCGGGTTGTTCGGTGAGGGAGGTCTTGAGCGGCGCGCTGGACTTGCGGGCAATATCCAGCAGGCCAAGACCCGCGCCGGTGGAGGCTTCGGCGTCGCGCGGGCGACGCAGCTGTTCCTTGTAGGCCGCCTTGAGCTGGGCCTTGTCGAACCCGGCGATGGCTTCGATACTGCGCACCAGCCCCTGGCCGTCGGCCAGTTCCACCAGGTTGCCGGCGGAGACCACGTAGTGGCCTTCGTCGTTGCGGGCGATCGCCACGGTGGCCGAAGCTTCCTGCTCGTTGTAGCCGCGCTGGGTGGCGTAGTGGCGGATGTTCTGGGTCATCTCGATGTAGACCGCGAACACGTCCATTGCTTCGCTGGGATGCGCCTGCTCGGCCTGCATGTAGTTGCGCAGCGCGTGGCCGATCTCCTCGATCAGGCTGCGCGAGATGGGCCCGTTGAAGCAGAGCAATATGCGTTGCCGGGTAAAGCTCTCGCGCATGGCCAACAGATCTAGCGATTCCATGGATTAACCCCTAGTCGAAGCGGAAAGAGAGAATGGTGATGTCGTCGCGCTGCGGCTGCTCACCCTGGTAGTGGGCGAGGGTAGCGGCGAACACGTCGGCCTGCTCGGCCAGCGGTCGGCGCGCGTGGTTGCGCAGCAGGTCGGCGAAGCGGCTGTTGCCGAAGCCGAAGCCGTGCTCGCCGCCGGCCTGGTCGAGGAAGCCGTCGGTGCACAGGTAATAGGTCCAGCCGGCTTCCATCGGGATTTCCACGTCCTGATAGTCGCCCTGGCGCTTGTCGCCGATGGCGCGGCGCGCGCCCTTGTATTCACGCACGTCGCTGCCGTCGCAGGCGAACAGGGAAATCTTCGCCCCTGAGAAGTGAAGCCGCTTGCGCTGGTGGTCGACGCGCACCAGGCCCGCGTCCATGTTGGTGGCCAGCGAGTGGGTAAACGCTTCCTGGCCGAGCATGCCGCGCATCACGTGGTCGGTCTCGCGCAGGATGGCGGCCGGGTCGTGGCTCTTCACGCTGTCGATGGCGTGGTCGATGGCGGCCAGGGCGAGCATGGTCATCAGCGCGCCGGGTACGCCGTGGCCGGCGCAGTCCACCACGCCGATCAGGCTGTCCAGCGGGCCTTCGCGGTAGATATAGAAGTCGCCACCGACCACGTCGCGCGGTTTCCACAGGACGAAATGGTGCTCTCCCAGGGACGCCTGCAACTGGCGGTCGGGAAGGATGGCGCGCTGGATCAGGCTGGCGTAGTCGATGGAGTCGCCGATCTTCTTCTGCGCCGCGGCCATCTCGCGGTTGGCCGCTTCCAATGCCTGGGTGCGCTGCTGGACCTTGTCTTCCAGTTCCTCGGTGTGCCGGCGGACCTGGTCGGCCATGCTGGCGAAGGCGCTGGAGAGTTCGCCGATCTCGTCCGGGCGGGTGCGCGGCAGCGGGCTGTCGTATTGCCCGGCGGCAATCGCCTTGGCCGATTGCTTGAGGCCGCGCAGCGGGCGCAGCACCAGCAGGTCGACGGTGTAGGCGAAGCCGATCAGCAGGATCGCCAGCAGCCCGGCGAGGGTGCCCACCAGCGGCCAGATCCAGCGGCTGTCGAGCACCTGCGCGGCATGCAGGTCGATGGCGCTGAGCACGTGCCAGCGCAGCTGCGGGATGTAGGCGGTGGCGATCAGCTGCTCCTTGCCATCGAGCGTCGCCCACATGCTTTCCACTTCGCCGGGGTTGACCTCCGCCTGGCGCAGGGTCTGGCGCAGCGCGGTACGTTCCTGGTCATTGGCCAGCAGGTCGTACACATGGTGCTTGGCCTGGCCGCTGGAGCCGGAGTTGAAGGCGATCAGGCGGGTGTCCGGGTGCGCCTGGATGGCGCCCTCGGGGTCGACGATCATCGGCGTCACCCCGGCCTCGCGGCGCGAGATGAACTGGTCGAGGAACTCGGTGAGGTCGAGGCCACCGCCGGCCAGCCCGACCTTCTCGTTGCCGGCGCGCACCACCATGTTGAACCAGACCTTGGTGACCTTGAGCTTCTCGTTGTAGTCGACGTTGATGTTGTACAGCTCGTCGCGCGCGAGGGTGTCGAAGTACCAGGAGTCCTTCGGATCGTCCCGGCTCAGGGTATAGCGCGGCGAATTGGAGAGCGGCGAGCTGGAGTCGTTGAAGTAGTAATGGCGCGAGGAGTCGACCACCACGAAGTAGGAGTAGTTGTGCTGGTCGGCGCGGAAGCCTTCGGCTTCGCGGAAGAACAGCGAGCGGCGCGCCGGATCGTTCTCGGCCAGGAGCCAGTCCTGGGTCACCACGGACTCGGCCAGGCGCCGCGACAGCGCCAGTTCGCGGATCACCGGTGCGATGATCTTCTGCTGATTGAGCAGCGTGAAGTTCCTCGCGAAGGCGAGGCCGAAATGCGTGCGGATGTCTTCCATGGCCTTCCAGCCCAGCAGGACCGCCGGTACCAGCGCCAGGAGACAGGCGATGAGCAGTGCCACCACCGATTTGCCGCGCAACCCCCATCTTGCCGCCATGGCTATCTCGATTCCCCGTGCCGCCCGCCGTGTGCCGGTCTTTTGGCGAAAGCTCAATTGTGCATTTTGTATACGGGCACAATCAAACCAAATTGCTATCGAATCGCCATATTATTGGCGCCACTCGATTGGCCGGAGTCTAGACCCTGTGGGAAATGGTGCTCAGCCCAGGAGGACGATTCCTGCAGAACTAGACGCGGTTCCCACTTCCGCTTTGGCGCGCCTGCTGTAGGAGGGAGCCTGCTATGCGCTCCAGCGGCAGGACTTCCTTCGCCGCGCCCAGTTCCACTGCTTCGCGCGGCATGCCGTAGACCACGCAGGTGGCTTCGTCCTGGGCGACGGTGTGGCCACCGGCCTGGCGGATCGCCTGCAGGCCGCGCGCGCCGTCCTTGCCCATACCGGTGAGCAAGGCGGCGATGAGATTGCGTCCGGCGCAGCGGGCGAGGGAGTTGAACATCACGTCCACTGCCGGCCGGTGGCCGTTCACCGCCGCCTCGCGGTGCAGGCGGACCACGTAGTTGGCGCCGCTGCGCTGCACTTCCATGTGGTAGTCGCCGGGGGCGAGCAGCACGTGACCAGGGAGGATGCGGTCGCCGTCGCGGGCTTCGCGTACTGACAGGCGTGTCTGACGGTCCAATCTTTCAGCGTAGGACTTGGTGAAGCCCGGCGGCATGTGCAGGGTGACGACAGTGCCCGGGCAATCCGGAGGCAGGCCCAGCAGCACTTCCTTGATCGCCTCGGTGCCGCCGGTGGAGGCGCCGATGGCGAAGATTTTCTCGGTGCTCAGCAGCGGTCCGCCGCTGGTTTCGCTGGCGGCGGCTGCCGTGGGGCGTGGGCGAGGCAAGCGTGCGCGGGCGGCGGTCTTGAGCTTGGCGCAGATGTCCTCGGCATAGGCCTGCATGCCTTCGGCGATCCCCAGGCGCGGTTTGGCGATGAAGTCGATGGCGCCCAGCTCCAGCGCGCGCAGGGTGGCTTCGGAGCCCTTTTCGGTGAGCGAGGAGATCATCAGCACCGGGGTGGGCCGGCCCTTCATCAGCTTGTCGAGGAAGGTCAGGCCGTCCATGCGCGGCATTTCCACATCCAGCGTGATGACGTCCGGCGCGTGCTGCTTGATCAGGTCGCGGGCGACGAAGGCGTCGGGCGCGGCGCCCACCAGTTGCAGCTCCGGGTCGTTGTGGATGATGTCCTTGAGCAGGCTGCGAATCAGCGCCGAGTCGTCGACGATCAGGACCTTGACGGCCATCGGGCATCCCTCCGTTCAGAACAGGTCGATACTCCCGCCGCGCTCCCGACGGGACAGTTGCTGGCAGTACTGCCGCTCGCGCTGCAGCACCGTGTCGTTGGCCAGGGTGCGCAGTTTGCGCACCAGCACGCGGCCGCTGGCGGGGAAGAAATAGACCTTGCGCGGGTAGACGTCGAGCAGGTCCTGGGCGGCCAGCGGAATGCCTTCGCTCTCCAGGTAGTGCAGGACGAACTCGACGTTGCGCTGGCCGACGTCGGCGCTGAGGTTCTTCAGCACCGAGCCGCCGCCGAATACCTTGGCCTCGAAGTGCCGGCGCTGGCCGCCGCGACGCATCAGGCCGTTGATCAGCAGGTCCATGGCGTGCACGCCGTAGCGCCCGGAGTTGGACAGCAGACCCTGTACCCCCGTGTCGCCGGGCAGCATGAAGTGATTCATGCCGCCCAGCCCGCTGCTGCGGTCGCGCAGGCAGACGGACACGCAGGAACCGAGCACCGTGACCAGCATCAGCGGCTCGGCGGTGACGTAGCACTCGCCGGGCAGCAGCTTCACGGCCTCCATGCCGAAGCGTGGATCGTAGTAGCGGTTGGGTTGGTCCAGGGCTGCGCCCATCAGTGGCTCTCCACCGCCTGGTAGGTGGTACGCCCCACCGATCGCACCAGGTGGCTGGCGTGGACGAAGTTTTCCGAATGCCCGGCGAAGAACAGCCCGCCGGGTCGCAGCAGGCGCACCATGCGCTCGAGCAGGCGGGTCTGGGTCGGCTTGTCGAAATAGATCATCACGTTGCGGCAGAAGATTGCGTCCAGCCCGCCGGGGATGCCCCAGTCGCGGTCGAGCAGGTTGATCTGCCGGTAGTCGATCATCTGCCGAAGCTCGCGCACCACCCGCGCCTTGCCGGTATTGCCGCCGGTGCCACGGAGGAAGAAGCGCCTCTTCTGCGCGGGGCTCAGGGTCTCGATGCGCTCCAGCGGGTAGATGCCCTGGCGCGCCTGGCCGAGCACGCCGGTGTCGATGTCCGAGGCGATCAGCTCCACGGGCGGGGCGAAGCTGCCCAGCGCGTCCACCAGGGTCATGGCCATGGAGTAGGGCTCCTCGCCGGTGCTCGAAGCGGTGGACCAGAAGCGCAGCGGCTGATGGTCCTGCACCTGCTCGGCGGCGAAGCGGCCGAGATGGTCGAAGTGGTGCTTCTCGCGGAAGAAGGCGGTGAGGTTGGTGGTCAGTGCGTTGACGAATTGCTGCCACTCTTCCTCGTGGCTTTCCAGGTAGGCGAAATACTCGGCGAAGCTGCCCAGCCGCAGGCTGCGCAGGCGCCGCGATAGGCGGCTGTAGACCAGCTGCTGCTTGTTCTCAGAGAGGCTGATGCCGGCATGCTGGTACAAGCGCTCGCGCACCTGCTGGAAGTCCCGGCGGGTGTAGTGGAATTCGTGCTCGGGGGCGGGCAGGTGGATGGGCATTGGTGGGTCTCGGTGGTAGCGGATTTCGGTGGGACGGGAGGGTTCGGTGTTGGGCGTTGCCCTCTCCCCCGCCCTCTCCCTGAAGGGAGAGGGAGCTGTTCGGCGTGCCCGGGTGGCACGGGGTTCCCCTTGGTACCGTTCAGTCTCCTCTCCCTTCAGGGCGAGGGTTAGGGAGAGGGGCATTTGTCGTTCGGCGCAGCAGATATCACCCGGCCATCCCTGGCCCGCCCGCGGCAACCGACCCTCCCATTGCTCCGGCCGCCGCCATCCTTCAGCCCCGCCCGATCAGAACTCTTCCCAGTCGTCCTCTTTACCCTTGGCGCGCACCGCCTTGGCCACTCCGCGGGCGGCGCGCGAGGTGTGCGCGGCCGGCTCGGTGCGGGCCGGGCGGGCCGAGGCCAGCGGCACCACGGTGGCCGCAATGGATTCGAGCTTGAACACCCCGACCTGCTGGTTGAGCATGCCGGCCTGCTCCTGCAGGGCCTCGGCCGAGGCGGCGGCTTCTTCCACCAGCGCGGCGTTCTGCTGGGTCATCTCGTCCATCTGCGACACGGCGCCGTTCACTTCCTCGATGCCGCTGCTCTGCTCGGCAGAAGCGGCGGCGATCTCGGCCATGATGTCGGTGACGCGCTTGATCGCCACCACGATGTCGCTCATGGTCTGGCCGGCCTGGGCGACCAGGGTGTTGCCGCTCTCGACCTTGTCCACCGAGTCGTTGATCAGCGTCTTGATCTCCTTGGCGGCGGCGGCGGAGCGCTGAGCCAGGGTGCGCACCTCACCGGCCACCACGGCGAAGCCGCGGCCCTGTTCGCCCGCGCGCGCTGCCTCCACCGCGGCGTTGAGCGCGAGGATGTTGGTCTGGAAGGCGATGCCGTCGATCACCCCGATGATGTCAGCGATCTTGCGCGCCGAGTCGTTGATCGCGGACATGGTGCCCACCACCTTCTGCACCACGCTGCCGCCTTCGGTGGCGACCTCGGAGGCGTTCACCGCCAGCGAGTTGGCCTGGCGTGCGTTCTCGGCGTTGAGCTTCACGGTGCTGGTCAGCTCCTCCATGCTCGACGCGGTTTCTTCCAGGCTGGAGGCCTGCTGCTCGGTGCGGGTGGAGAGCTCGGCGTTGCCGCTGGCGATCTCGCTGGCGGCGGTGTGGATGGTGCCGGCCGCTTCGCGGATCTGCCCGAGCATGCGCGACAGGCTCTGGGCGGTCTCGTTGGCATAGTCCTTGAGCTCGCCGAAGGTGCCCTGGTAGTCGGCGTCTATGCGCTGGGTCAGGTCGCCCTGGGCCAGCGCACCGAGCATGCGGGTGACGTCGCGCAGACCCTTGTCGGCGGTGTCCACCAGACTGTTCAGGCCGGTGGCGAGCTTGAGGAAGAAGCCTTCCTTGTTGTCAGCCTCGATGCGCTTGCTGAAGTCACCGGCGACGGCGGCGTCCACCAGTTGCGAGACCTCCTGCTCGGCGCGGAACTCCTCGGTGCGGTCGGTCCACTGCACGGCCGAACCCAGGCGCTCGCCGGCATCGTTGAACACCGGCACCACGTCGAGGGCGAAACGGCGGCCGCCCAGGTTCAGCTCGGCCTTGTGTCGCGCGGTCAGGTGGGCGAGCATGCCGCGCTGGTGCGCCGGATTCTTGTGGAACATGTCGATGTTGGCGCCCATCAGGCGGCTGGCGTTGAAGTTCGGCAGCTGCTTGCGGATGTCGGCCTCGGCGTTGCCGAGCATCTCGGTCACCGTGCGGTTCATGTAGATGATCTCGAGGTCGTTGTTGGCGATCATCACGTTGGCCGAGACGTTATCCAGCGCGCTCTTGATTCGCGCGTTGTACTCGGCGGCATCGGAGCCGGCCTTGAGGCTGTCGCGCACACCGTCGATGGCTTCGGTGATGATGGCCTTCTTGCCGGGCAGGCGGTCCATGTCCACCGAGTAATCGCCCTTGCCGTAGGCAGTGACGGTGGCGACGACCTTCATCTTCACCGCGATATGCGCGGCGACCAGGTCGTTGACGCCCTTGGCGATGCGCGCCGTGCGACCGGCGAACTTGTCCACCGGGATCACCTCGTCGATCCAGCCCAGTTCGTGCTGGCGGGTCATCTCCATCAGGCCGATTTCCAGGGCTTCGGCCTGGGCCAGCTCCGTGCGTTGTTCACGCAGGCAGCGCTGGACGCTGCGCAGCCCGTCGTAGAGGCGCTCATAGCCGGGCGCGGGGGCTTCGCCGATGGCGACGTCGAGGTTGCCGTCCACCAGGCTGTGGAGGATGGCGGTGATGCGGTCGGCGCGTTGCTGCGCCACGGCGTGTGCGTTGAACAGACCCATTGTGGTTTCCTCGGCTGATTCTTCTTGTCGTGTCGCAATCAGGCTGCGGTTTCATCGACCAGCGCCATCTCGCGGCTGGTCATGAGTTTTTCGATGTCCACCAGGATCAACATGCGCTCGCCCGCGGTGGCCAGGCCGAGCAGGTATTCGGTATCGAAGCTGGCGGCGAATTCGGGGCGCGGCTTGATCTCCTCGCCGGCCAGGGCGATCACGTCGGAAACCGAGTCCACCACTGCGCCGACGATGCGCCGGCCGACGTTGAGGATGATCACCACGGTGAACTGGTCGTAGCTGATGTCGGCCAGGTTGAACTTGATGCGCAGGTCGACGATGGGAACGATGGCGCCGCGCAGGTTGATCACGCCCTTGATGAAGGCGGGGGCGTTGGCGATTGCCGTGACCTGGTCGTAGCCACGGATTTCCTGCACGCGCAGGATGTCGATGGCGTATTCCTCGCGGCCCAGGGTGAAGGTGAGGTATTCCTGCACCGGGCTGCTCGCCGCAGTGGCTTCAGCTGCGCTCATGGGTGGGTTCTCCTTGTGCTGCCAGGCGCGGCAGGGCGTCGACATCGAGGATCAGGGCGACGCTGCCGTCACCCATGATGGTGGCGCCGGCGATCCCGTCGATCCGGCGGAAGTTCTGTTCCAGGCTCTTGATCACCACCTGCTGCTGGCCGACCAGTTCGTCCACCTGCAGGGCAAAGCTCCTGCCCTCGGATTCGAGGATGACCACGATCCCCTGCTCCGGCGGCACAGGTTCCGCGCCGATGCGCAGCAGCTGGTTGAGGGAGAACAGCGGCAGGTATTCGCCGCGCACGCGGATCACCGTCGATTCCTCGCCGGCCAGGCCGCGCACGTCGTCGGCACGGGCCTGCAGCGACTCGACGATGTAGGTCAGCGGTACCACATAGTTGACCTGCTCCACGGCGACGATCAGGCCATCGAGGATGGCCAGGGTCAGCGGCAGGCGGATGCACATGCGCGTGCCCATGCCAGGCGCGGAGTCGATGTCGATGCGCCCACCCATGGCCTGGATGTTGCGCCGCACCACGTCCATGCCCACGCCGCGGCCGGAGAGCTCGGTGACCGCGTCGGCGGTGGAGAAGCCGGGCATGAAGATCAGTTGCCAGACCTCCGCATCGCTCATCCCGTCGTGCACAGCCAAGCCTTTCTCGCGGGCCTTGGCAAGGATGCGCTCGCGGGACAGACCGCGGCCGTCATCGGAGATTTCCACCACCACACTACCGCCCTGGTGGCTGGCGGCGAGCTTCACCGAGCCCTGGGCCGGCTTGCCCGCGGCCAGGCGTTCGGCGGGCGTCTCGATGCCGTGGTCGATGCTGTTGCGGACGATGTGGGTGAGCGGGTCGCTGAGCTTCTCGATGACGCTCTTGTCCAGCTCGGTGTGCTCGCCCTGAAGAATCAGCTCGACCTGCTTGCCCAGCCGCGCGGAGGTGTCGTGCACCAGGCGCGGGAAGCGGCTGAAGATGAAGCTGATCGGCAGCATGCGGATCGACATCACCGATTCCTGGAGGTCGCGGGTGTTGTGTTCCAGTTGCGCCAGGGCCTGCTGCAGACGTTCGAAGTGGGTGGGGTCGAGGTCCTCGCTGAGCTGGCTGAGCATGGCCTGGGTGATCACCAGCTCGCCCACCAGGTTGATCAGGCTGTCGATCTTCTCGACGCTGACGCGGATGGAGCTGGATTCGCTGTCGGTGCGCGGCGCGGCGGCAGGTCTGCTGGCGGGCGGCGGCGCCTTGGGCGCTTCGCTGACCGGAGTGGGCGCTGCGGCAATGGGGGCGCCGGGAGCGTCGTCGAAGAAACCGAAATCGTCATCGCTGCGGGTGCAGGCCTCGCTGGCGGCGGGGGTGCCGGGTGCATCGTCGAAGAAGCCGAACGCGTCGTCTTCGCTGGCGCCGTTTTGAGTTGCCACGGGGGCATCGTCGAACCGACCGAAGTCGTCATCGGCGACCGCCGTGACAGGCTCCGCCAGCCAGGCGCGCAGGCGCTCCACGGTGGCTGCCACCGGTGCGTCCGGGTCGGGCACCTGACTGCGGTGTGCGTCGAGCAGGCGCTGCAGGACATCGCGGGCCTCGAGGAACACACCGATCATGTCCACGTGCAGGGCGGTCTGCCCGCAGCGGATGCGGTCCAGCAGGGTTTCCAGCTCGTGGGTGACGGCGGTCAGGTCGTCGAAACCGAACATGCCGCTGGAGCCCTTGATCGAGTGGGCGGCGCGGAAAATGCCATTGAGCGTCTCGGCGTCCGGCTGATCGAGGTCAAGCCCAATCAGCAGGAGTTCGAGGGTCGCCAGGTGTTCGTCGGTTTCCTCGAAGAACACCTGGAGGAACTGCTCCATACCAGTCGCCATTGGTGGTTCCCCTAGGGCAGGACCTTGCGGGTCACTTCCAGCAGTTTCGGCGGGTCGAACGGCTTGACCAGCCACCCGGTAGCACCCGCGCTCCGGCCCTGCTGCTTCATGGCGTCGCTGGATTCGGTGGTCAGCATGAGGATCGGCGTACCGCGGTAGCCGGCCATGTCGCGCAGGCTGCGGATCAGCGTCAGGCCGTCCATGTTCGGCATGTTCTGGTCGGTGAATACCAGGCTGTAGGTCTTGCGCTGGGCCTTGCCCAGGCCGTCCTTGCCGTCCACGGCCTCGTCCACCTCGTAGCCGGCGGACTTGAGCGTGAAGCTGAGCATCTGCCGGATGGAGGCCGAGTCATCGACGATCAGAATCTGCTTTCCCATTGCGTTGGTTCTCCTCGGTTGCAATGCGTTTGCCTGGCGCCAGGCGCGCGCTCACTCGCGCCATCCCGGCGCGCTGACAGGGGTGTGGGGCTCAGCCGATCAGGGCGAGGTTGGCGAGGTATTCGATGACAGACTGCAGCATGGCGATGCCTCCTGGGCTCGGATCACGTCAAAACAGTTCTACTTCGCCGGCGCTGAGGCTGGTCTGGGCGACCGGGTTGCTCAGGGGGCGGCCGAGCTCGGCGACTTCTTTGCGCAGGCGCTCGCCCCACTCGCCGGGCGGGCGGCCATCCAGCGCGCCGAGGCCGACGGCGAGGGCGCCGAGGCGGGCACTGTGCTTGCCGATTTGGCCGATCAGTTGGCTGCTCATGTCCTGGAACTGCAGGGCGGTGACCGCGGCGTTGACGCCCTCGCCCACTTCCAGGGAGATGCGGTCCAGCTCCTGCACCACCTTCACGGTGTGCTGGTTCATGGCGTCGAGGTCGTCGAGCATGGTCTGGATCTTCTTGCGTGAATCCAGGGCGAAGGTCATGTCCTTGTCGGCCAGTTGGCTGATGGCGCCTTCGGCGTCCTTGATCTCGCGGTAGACCACGTCGACGTGCTCGCGTATGGCCTGGGAGAAGTGCGTGGAGCGGGTCGACAGTGCGCGCACCTCGTCGGCTACCACGGCGAAGCCGCGGCCGCTTTCGCCGGCGCGGGCGGCCTCGATGGCGGCGTTCAAGGCCAGCAGGTTGGTCTGCTTGGCGATGGCGTCCATGTCCTGGGTGGATTGCAGGATCTCGGCGATCTTGTGTGTCACGCGATCCATGCGCTCCACCAGCTGCTGCGAGGTGCGGCTGGTTTCCAGGGTGGCTTCGACGAACAGCCCGAGGGTTTCCTGGGTGGCGTGGATGAAGCGCTGGAAGTCGATGTCGTCATCCAGGTGGCCGCGTCCGTCGTAGCGTTCGATCAGCGAGTGAGACAAGCCGCGCTGAGTGTCGATGCGTTCGGCGAGGGCGTGGAAGCTGTCGGTCAGCTGGCGGATGGCCTGGTGCAGGAGGTTGTCGATCTGATGGGCGTGGCCGTTGAGCGAGCCCAGGTGGCCTTCCACGGCTTCCTGCACGGGGCGCCATTGCGGCAGCTCGTCGCTGTGCGGGGCGGCGGCAGGCGCATCGGTGCCGGTTCTGCCGGGGCCGCGCAGCAGGCTGCTCAATACCAGGCTGGAGACCCAGCCCACCGGCAACATCCACCAGAAGGGCACACCGACCGCGCAGAGCGCTGCCACGACTATCCATGGCAGTGACTGGATGACGAGGCGCCGCGGCCAATCCGGGCCGGTTCCTTGAACCGCCTGAGGGTTCAACTGTGAATCGCGCATGCATGCACTCCATTGCCGGGCGCCGGTAACCGGGCCAAACGGCTGCTGACAGCATCTTGAGCAGGAATTCGGCCTAGCGATTTAAAACTAGAGGGCCGTTGGGTGATGTCAAATTGACGGCACGTTCCCGTCGCACGGCATGGCCTTGATCTAGAGGGTTTTTCGCGGAATGACCGTTCATCGTGGCTGGTCGGATGGCGACGGGCGGTAGTGCGCAGACCTTGTGTGGCGCGGGCTGTAGCGATTTTTCGATGGCAAAACGTGCCGGTGGGAATGGCATCCGGAGCCACATCGACGGTGGAGAAAAGTGTTCCGCAACGGGGGCTGGATGTTTGGCGGGCCATGAGCGCGATTGCGCAGGTGGCGCGCTCCTGCAGGTGTCGAGGTGTGCGTAGGAGCGGACTCCGTCCGCGATCGACAGCCGGCCGCTGCGAGCAAGCCGGTTGCACACTGCCGACGGAGTCCGCTCCTACGACGGCTGACGCTTACAGCGTACCGAGCAGCTTGCGCGCCGCCTGGGTGTGGTCGGCGATCAGGCGCTTGAGGTCGAGGCCTTCGACTTCGCCATCGATGACTCGCCAGCTACCGCCGATCATGATCCGGTCGGCCTTGTCGGCGCCGCACAGCAGCAGCGCGGACAGTGGGTCATGGCTGCCGGAGAAGCGCAGTTCGTCGAGCTTGAACAGCGCAAGGTCCGCCTGCTTGCCCACGGCCAGCTCGCCGATGTCGCTGCGGCCGATGAGTTTCGCCGAACCTCGGGTGGCCCAGCCCAGCGCGCGCTCCGGGGTGATCTGCTCGGCGCCATAGCGCAGGCGCTGGATGTACAGGGCCTGACGGGCTTCGAGGATCATGTTGGAGGCGTCGTTGGAGGCCGAGCCGTCCACGCCGATGCCCACCGGCGCGCCGGCTTCTTCCAGGGCCACGGTGGGGCAGATGCCCGAGGCCAGGCGCATGTTCGAGCTGGGACAATGGCAGACGCCGGTGCCGGCTTCGCCCAGGCGGCGGATTTCCTCGTCGTTGAAGTGGATACCGTGGGCCAGCCAGGTGCGCGGGCCGAGCCAGCCGACGCTGTCCAGGTAATCCACGGTGCGCTGGCCGAAGCGCTGCAGGCAGAAGTCTTCCTCGTCGAGGGTTTCGGCGAGGTGGGTGTGCAGGCGCACGTCCTCGCGCTCGGCCAGTTCGGCGCTGGCGCGCATGATTTCCGGGGTCACCGAGAAGGGCGAGCAGGGTGCCAGGGCGATCTGCACCTGGGCGCCGTCGCCGCGCTGGTGGTACTCGCTGATCAGGCGCTGGCTGTCGTCGAGGATGGCTACGGCGCTCTGCACGGTCTGCTGTGGCGGCAGGCCGCCGTCGGCTTCGCCCAGGCTCATGGAACCACGGGTGAGCATGGCGCGCATGCCCAGTTCGGTGACCACGCCAGCCTGCACGTCGATGGCCTGCTCCAGGCCATCGGGGAACAGGTAGTGGTGGTCGGCGGCGGTGGTGCAGCCCGAGAGCAGCAGTTCGGCCAGGGCCACCTTGGTCGCCACCGCCAGCTGGTCGGGGGTCAGGCGCGCCCACACCGGGTAGAGGGTCTTCAGCCAGGGGAACAACGGCTGGTTCACCACCGGCGCCCAGGCGCGGGTGAGGGTCTGGTAGAAGTGGTGGTGGGTGTTGATCAGGCCGGGCGTCAGCACGTGCTGGCTGGCGTCGAAGGTCTGCTGGACGGGAGCCGAGGGCTGCTGGCCGGCTGCGACCAGTTCGACGATGCGGCCGTCCTGGACGACGATGCCGCCACGGGCGTCCTGATCGTTAGCGGTGAAGATGGCCAGCGGGTTGCGCAGCCAGAGACGCGGGGAGGACATGGATGAATTCTCCAAACGGACGGAGCCGTTCGTTCGAGTCGGCTCCATGGGTTCATGGGAAGCCAGCTCAGTGTTCACCCTGTCTGCTGATCCAGGTTCGCTGACTCGAAAGTCAGGCGTGGGCGCATGGTAGCGCCCACGGCGCTGCTCGTCACCAGTCGATCGTCGTTCCCTGGTAATCCAGGTAGAACTGCCCACCACGGCCGGCGTGGTTTTCGACCTGGTCGACGAGGCCTTTGACGCTGGTCTGCACGTCCAGCGGCGCGGACTCCCCACCCATGTCGGTGCGCACCCAGCCCGGATGCAGGTTGAGTACCGTGATACCGGCATCGCCCAGCTCGACGACGAAGCTGCGGCTCAGCGAATTGAGCGCCGCCTTGCTCGCGCGGTACAGCGCCATGCCGCCGGAGACGTTGCCAGCCACGCTGCCCAGCTCGGAGGTCATGAAGGCCAGCACGCCGCTGTCCGCGTTCAGCCGCGGCAGCAGGCGCTCGGCCAGGCGCAGCGGGGCGATGGCGTTGACCATGAACAACTGGCCGATATCGGCGAGGCTGGCATCGATGGCCGACTGGTGCGCCGGGCCGTAGATGCCGGCGTTGATGAAGAGGAGGTCGAAGCGCGAGCCGGCCAGGGCCTCGGCGAGGCGGTCCTGGGAGTGGACGTCGTCCAGCAGCAGGGCTTCCACCCGCACCGGCAGCTTGGCCAGCTCGCCGGGATGGGCAGCATCGCGCACGGTGGCGGTGACGTCCCAGCCGCGGTCCAGCAGCTCGCGCACCAGGCCCAGGCCGAGGCCGCGCGAGGCACCAATGATCAGGGCGGATTTCGGGGTGGTCATGGCGAGGCTCCTGTGGGTGACGGGAAGGGTCAAGGATAACCCAGCCGCAGCGCCTGCCGGCGCAAACGACAAGGCCCGGCAGATGCCGGGCCTTGTGGATAAAAAGCCCCGGAGAGTGTGCGCCGGGGCCCGGGCAAGAAGCCCAGTCAGTCGGTGGTGATCCTCGAGTGCTTCTGGGTGTCTTTCATGGTCACGTAGACCAGCAGCGAGCAGGCGATGCACGCGGTGACGTACCAGTAGAAGCCGCTCTCCATGCCGATGCTCTTGAACCACAGCGCCACGTATTCCGCGGTACCGCCGAAGATCGATACGGTCAGCGCGTAGGGCAGGCCCACGCCCAGGGCGCGGATCTCGGTGGGGAACAGCTCGGCCTTCACCACGGCGTTGATCGAGGTGTAGCCGCTGACGATGACCAGCGCGGCCATGATCAGGAAGAACGCGCCCCACCAGGTGTCGATGGTGTGCAGGGTGCTGAGGATCGGGTAGGTGAAGACGGTGCCCAGTACGCCGAAGGCGATCAGGATCGGGCGGCGGCCGATCTTGTCCGACAGCGCGCCGACGATGGGCTGCAGCAGCATGAACAGGAACAGGGTGGCCGCCGAGATCATGGTCGAGTCGGTCTTGCTCATGCCCACCGTGTTCACCAGGTACTTCTGCATGTAGGTGGTGTAGGTGTAGAAGGCCAGGGTGCCGCCCATGGTCAGGCCGACCACGGTGAGCACTTCCTTGGGATGGCGCAGCAGGGCACGAAGCAGGCTTTCCTTGGGCTCTTCCTTCTTCTTGGTGAAGGACTCGGTCTCCTCCATGCCGCGACGCAGGAACATGGCGACGACCGCGCACAGCGCGCCGATGAAGAACGGCACACGCCAGCCCCAGCTTTCCAGCTGTTCGACGGTCAGGGTCTGCTGCAGCACGATCAGCACCGCCAGGGCGATGAGCTGGCCGGAGATCAGGGTCACGTACTGGAAGCTGGAGAAGAAGCCGCGCTGTTCCTTGTTGGCCATCTCGCTCAGGTAGGTCGCGGACGTGCCGTATTCGCCGCCGACCGATAGGCCCTGCAGCAGGCGCGCGAGCACCAGCAGGATCGGCGCGCCGACGCCGATGGTTTCATAGCTGGGGGTCAGGGCGATGATCAGCGAGCCGAAGCACATCAGCAGGACCGAGGCCAGCAGGGCGGCCTTGCGGCCTTTGCGGTCGGCGTAGATGCCCATCAGCCAGCCGCCGATCGGGCGCATCAGGAAGCCCACGGCGAAGATCGCGGCGGTGTTCAGCAACTGGGCGGTCATGTCGCCCTGGGGGAAGAATGCCTTGGCGAAGTACAGCGAGAAGGCGGCGTAGACGTACCAGTCGTACCACTCGACCAGGTTGCCCACCGAGCCACTGAAGATCGACTTGATGCGCTGGGAAGTCGTGCGGGGTGCGGCAGAAGCGGAGACGGCGCTTGCGCTATCCATGGGTATTCCTCTTGTCGTTGTTGTCGTCAGGCGTGCGGACTGCTCGAAACGTCACGCCGGCGCGCCGCGAGGGCGGCGCAGTGTCGAGGGCGATAGCAGGCAGCGTGCCAAGGCGCGAAAGCCGCGTGGCAGAAGGGTTTCAGTGGTTTTCTGTCGGGTGATGGCAGGCGAAGCGGCGCCGATTGGCGCGGGTGTTGAGCGGAAATCCGCCGATGCATGTATCTGTAGGAGCGAGCTTGCTCGCGAACGAATTTCCCGGCGGCACGAGATTGGGCGGCTCGCTCCTACACAAGACGCTGCGGCGCGGGAGCCAACCCATCGCGGACGAAGTCCGCTCCTACGGGTGGGTGGGCTTTGGGTAGGAGCGGACTGCCTCCGCGATCGGCATCCGCCGGCACGGTCTACCTCTGCCGGAACAGGTCGCCGGGCGTAAACCCGAACAACCCCTTGAACGACGCGATGTACGCCGAGGTGGAGTCGTACCCGCAATCCAGCGCCGCCGCCGTCACACTGTCTCCGGCTTCGAGCGAGCCGAGGGAAGCGAGCAGGCGCTGGCGCTGGCGCCACAGGCGGAAGGTCATACCGGTCTCGCGCTGGAACAGTCGTGACAGGGTCTTCTCCGAGGTGCCGATGCGCTGTGCCCAGTCACCCAGGGTGTGGCTGTCCGTCGGGTGGTCGATCAGCGTCTGGCACAACTGCAGCAGGCGACCCTCCTGCGGCATCGGCAGGGAGAAGGCTACCTCCGGCAGGTCGCGCAGCTGGTCCAGCAGCACTTCCACCATGCGTGATTCGGCGCTGTCGCCCTGTGGATAATCCACCGGCAGCTCGCAGAAGCTCTTGATCAGCTCACGCGCCAGCGGCGTCACTTCCAGCACCCGGCAGCGATCCGGCGCCCACCGGCAGGCGTCATCGCGAATGTACAAGCTGCGCATTTCCGCCTGGGTCGAAGTCACCACTTCATGGTCGAGGAAGGCCGGAATCCAGATGGCCCGCTGCGGTGGCGCGAAGAAGCTGCCTTCGGCCGTGTGTACACCCAGCACCCCGGTGATGGCGTAGGACAGCTGCACCCAGGCGTGATGGTGCTTGCTGGTCCAGGAGCCCGCGCGCAAACGCTCGGCGCGCGCATAGACCGGCCGCGGCAGGCGGTCGAGTACCGGGATCAGGCGTTGCAGTTCGGGGGCTTGTCCTTTCATCGGCATAACTTTGGAAAATATCGCTGGAGCATCGGAGTCTGGCAGGCCGCCTCCTTCGCCTCAAGTGGGTTTAAAGACGTTGTCGGCCCGAACGACGGCGTTCGAACCCTGCAGGATGCAGCCGACAGCGCGACCGCCCAGCGGCCCGAGGCACTCTGACAGGTGTGGTGAAGGGGCTTGTCTGGCATTATCCGCGCCCGGAAAAACGCGTGGTGTGTCCCGACGGCTGTTGTGTAGATTTCCCACAAGAGAGTTGTATACATAATTTTTGTTGATTCATTTCAACCCATGTTTTTCATGTATCCAATCTTCTGGTCGGTGATCGCCATTCCCGTGCTTGATGCTGGAGCCGATGCCCTCGAAACAGGCGAAGTTGTCCTGCGAGTCAGGAAATGGCTCGGCCCGCGCACCTGCGTCTTACCTGCCAAAGGAGCGGATCCCAAGGGGTTCGTCATAAAAGTGGAACATCTGGTCAGGATTGGCGCCAATCTTGCTTTTCCTCGCCAGGCCTGACCAACCGGACAGGTTCCACCGACAATTAAAAACGCAACACGACTGCACTGATTAGGAGCAACGCATGACTCGCACTCTCGCATCCCTGCTGCTCGCCGGCGGGCTGCTCGCGGCCGGGCAGGCCATGGCTGGCGGTGAAGACCTGACCCCGGCCCCGGCCGTCAACGATGGCCCGCTGATCTGGCACAACGAAAGCCTGACCTACCTGTGGGGCAAGAACTTCAAGGTAGACCCGCCGATCCAGCAGACCTTCACCTTCGAGAGTGCGAGCGCCTGGACCTGGGGCGACATCTGGTTCTTCGTCGACCAGATCAACTACAACGGCAAGGAAAGCGCCACCAACGGCAAGAACACCTACTACGGCGAGTTCAGCCCGCGCCTGTCGTTCGGCAAGATCACCGGCACCGACCTGTCCTTCGGCCCGGTCAAGGACGTGTTGCTGGCAACCACCTACGAGTTTGGCGAAGGCGACGTCGAGTCCTACCTGGTCGGCCCGGGCTTCGACCTGGCGCTGCCGGGCTTCGATTACTTCCAGCTGAACTTCTACTACCGCAAGCCCGACGGCAACCGCGTGCCGTCCGGCGCCTGGCAGATCACCCCGGCCTGGGCCATCACCATCCCGGTGGGCAATTCCGACATCCTGTTCGACGGCTTCATGGACTGGGTCGTGAACAACAAGGATGCCAGCTCCAGCCACCGCAACCAGTCGGACTACCACGCCAACCTGCACTTCAACCCGCAGGTCAAGTACGACCTGGGCAAGTCCCTGGGTTACGAGGCGAAGCACCTGTATGTAGGTATCGAGTACGACTACTGGTCCGACAAGTACGGCATCAAGGATTCGCAGTACTTCACCACCGACCAGAACACCGTCAGCGCGCTGGTCAAGTACCACTTCTGATGCACTCGACGACCCCGCCGCCCGGCGGGGTCGTTGTCTCCGGCACTGCCCCTTCTTCGCTCCAGTCCCTTTGCTCTCACAAAATTCGGAAATTGCCGACGCTCTATCCCGGTCACGGCCAATTGGTCGCGGGCGCCCGTGCCTCTAGCGTTGCCTCTCCTTGCTTCACCATGGAGATTCGAGCAATGAAAAGATTGTTGATCTTGGCAATCGCCGTGAGCGTCAGTGCGCCGTTGCTGGCTGCGCCTGTGGCGCAGGACGGCGTTCCGTCCACCAAGGTTCACAAAGAAACGCATGCCGGTGGCTTCTACCAGGACGTAGTTGTCCGGGCCCAGCCGGCCGTGCCGCAGGAGCCCGAGAAGGAGCACAAGGCCGTGGTCGCAACCACGGAGTGCGCCCCTCTCTGGGGGGGCGGCAAGTCTGACGAGCAACCGCAGCAGGCCCGCAACACCGCAGGAATCGAGGAGGAGAACCGTGATGGCGCGGCCATCGTTCCGGTTCCGGACGGTTGTGCAGGCCTGGGGCTGAGTCGTCCGCTGTACGGCAATATGTCCGTGGGCGCAGCTGTCGGCATCGGCGCCGCGATCGTCGCGGTGGGTGCTGCCATCGGCAACCATGGTGGCGGTGGTCACCACAGCTCGTCCGGTACCACGGGTACCACCAAGTAAGGGTTTCCCCGGCGCTCGCCGGGGCAGGGCCGCTTGCCGGCGGGGATTGGTTGCCAGGCTGGCATCGGTTCCCGCCCTTTTTCATGCCTTATGCTTGAATCCCGCCACCCGCCTGGGTTATCCATGCAGCGCCCCCGCTCAATGCACGGACAACCCGCATGACCCTCCAGGTACCCGCCCACACTGCGCCCAACGGCGAAAAGCCCGCCGGCCGTATTCGCCAGAAGAACGAGGAAGCCATCCTCGCCGCCGCCGAGGAGGAGTTCGCCCGCCACGGTTTCAAGGGCACCAGCATGAACACCATCGCCCAGCGCGTCGGCCTGCCCAAGGCCAACCTGCACTACTACTTCAGCAACAAGCTGGGGCTATACGTGGCGGTGCTGAGCAACATCCTCGAGCTGTGGGACAGCACCTTCAACCACCTCACCGTGGACGATGATCCGGCTGCTGCCCTTGCGACCTACATCCGCGCCAAGATGGAATTCTCCCGTCGTTACCCGCAGGCCTCGCGGGTCTTCGCCATGGAAATCATCAGCGGGGGCGAATGCCTCTCCGAGCATTTCAGCCAGGACTACCGCACCTGGTTCTCCGGTCGTGCCGCGGTGTTCCAGGCCTGGATCGACGCCGGCAAGATGGACGCGGTGGACCCGGTGAACCTGATCTTCCTGATCTGGAGCAGTACCCAGCACTACGCTGACTTCGCCACCCAGATCGGCTTCGTCACCGGCCGCAAACGCTTGTCCAAGCAGGACTTCAGCGACGCTAGCGACAATCTCATCCGTATCATCCTCAAGGGTTGCGGGCTGACGCCGCCACCGGCCTCGGCATGAGTTTCACCCTCGCCGGGCCTGCGGTTTACCAGGAAGACATCCGCAAGAGCCGCTTCCACTGCGTCGCCGCCCCGATTGCCAGCGAAGCCGAGGCCCAGGCCTTTCTCGCTGCACACCGCGACCCCAGCGCAGGGCACAACTGCTGGGCCTGGAAGCTGGGCAACCAGTACCGCTTCAGCGACGACGGCGAGCCCGGCGGCACGGCTGGCCGGCCCATGCTGGTCGCCATTGAGGGGCAGGACATGGACCGCGTGGTGGTCGTGGTCAGCCGCTGGTTCGGTGGCATCAAGCTCGGCACCGGCGGCCTGGCCCGCGCCTATGGCGGCTGCGCGGCGAAATGCCTGCAGGACGCCGAGCGCATCGAACTGGTGCCCAGCAGCCGACTGGCTTTCGACTGCAGTTTCGCCGAGCACGCGCTGTTCAAGGCGCGGGTCCTGGCACTCGGCGCCAGCGTCGAAGACGAATCCTTTGGCGCGCAAGGCGTGCGCGTGACGCTGAACCTGCCAACCACCGGGGTCGAGCCGCTGCGGAAGCTGCTGGGCGACCTCAGCCGTGGTCGCGTGCAGGCGCAATTGCTGGACGCCTGATTCTTCTCCCCAAACACCGTGGAGCTGCCTGTGGATAACCTGTGGCAGGACCTCTGCTGGCCAGGTATTCCGCAGCCTTCAGCGCGTCGTTCATTTTCTGATCAAACGCCTTCGAGCCTGTTGAGTGAAATATCAACAAGCTGTGGAAAAGGTGTGGGTGAAACTCCCGCGGAACAGGGTCAAACGCCACTTCTGACCGCTCGGCAAGTTATTCATCGGATTGATGCAGGGCTTGCAGGGCCTGGGCTCGGGCTTTTCGCCAGTTGAGCGGGCGGCGCCGTGGAGGTTGGGGGCAAGTCTCTGGACAATCTGTGGGCAACGTGTGGGCAAGGTGTCTCTCCGACGAGACGCTTCGGGCACTGATCGGCCGTCACCACCCACCAGCCATGGCGAAAAAGGCAGCCGCTTCGCTTGGAAAGCCTGTGGGTAACTCTGGGGACAAGGCACCGGCGAAACCCCGGTGCCAGAGCTAATCAAAGGCGGAACTGCGCCATCTGCCGCGCCAGGTCATCGGCCAGGTTACGCAACTCGCGGCACTGCTCGCGGCCGTGCTGCACTTCGCGGGTGGTGGCGTGGGCGAGGTCGGCAATGCCCTGCACATTGCGGTTGATCTCCTCGGTGACCGCCGATTGTTCCTCGGTGGCCGTGGCGACCTGGTGGTTGATATCGCTGATGCGCTCCACCTGGTCGGCAATGGCGCCCAGCGAGGCGCCGGCCTGCTCGCTGGCAGCCAGGCTTTGCCCGGTGGTCTGCTGGCTGGAATGCATCGAGCGCACGGCTGCTTCGGCGCCGTCCTTCAGGCGCTGAATGATCGCGAGGATTTCGTCGGTTGAACCCTGGGTGCGGCTGGCCAGTGTACGCACCTCATCGGCCACCACGGCGAAGCCCCGGCCCAGTTCACCGGCGCGCGCCGCCTCGATGGCGGCGTTGAGGGCAAGCAGGTTGGTCTGCTCGGAGACGCCGCGGATCACCGCCAGCACCTGGTCGATGCTCGCCACCTGCCCGGCCAGCTCGCCCACGGCACCGGCGGCCTCGCCGATCTCCCCGGACATGCGCTGACCGACCTGCAACGAGCCGCCCACCACGCGACGTGCTTCGCCGGCCTCTTCGCGGGCCTGCTGCGAGGCGCTGGCCGCCTGTTCGGCGTTACGCGCGATTTCCTGAACCGTGCTGCCCATCTCGTTCACCGCCGTGGCGACCATGTCGGTCATTTCCTGCTGGCGGCCGGCGCGGTCGGCGGTGTTGTCCACCACCTGCGCCACTTCGCCAACGGTGCGCAGCAATTGCTGGCTGGTGCCGAGCACGGCACCGATCAGCGCGCGCTGACCTTCGAGGAAGCGGTTGAAGCCACGGGCGAGGTCGCCCAGTTCATCCGCGCGGCTGTCGTCCAGGCGGCGGGTGAGGTCGCCGCCGCCACCGCCGATTTCCAACAGCGCACCGGTCACCTGGCGGATCGGCCTGGCCAGGCTGCGCGCCATCAATACGACCAGCGCCAGGCAGAGCAGGGCGACCACGGCCCCGGCGAGACCGGAGAAGGCCAGTGCCTCGCGGGCGTCGGCGTAGATTTCCGCTTCCGGCACCTCGCTCACCAGGGTCCAGCCCAGGTCATGCAGCGGCAGGCTGGCGGCCAGGTAATCCTCGCCGTCGCGCTGGAAGCGGGCGCTATGGAAGCCCTGCTGGCCGAGCAGCGCGCTCGCGGCGCCGGCGCCGATCAGGTCGCCGAGGTTGCGTCCCTTGGGCAGCGAGGCGTCGGGATGGATCTGCACCTGGCCGTCGTTCTTCACCAGGTACACGCGGCCGGACTTCCCGAAGCGGAAGTCGCGGATCAGTGTCGACAGTTCGCGCATCTCCAGGCCCAGGCCGGCGATGCCCAGCAGCTTGCCGCCCTGCTCCACGCGCTGGTCGATGAACAGCGCCAGTTCGCCAGTGCTGCCGTCGATGTCGATATTCCACATGCGCGGCTTGCCGCTGTCGATGAACTGGAAATACCAGCCGTCCTTCGGATCGCTGCGGCTGAGCGTGCGCTCCTTGCCCTTGTCGCTGTAGTAGGCGCCGCTGGCGTTGGAGGTGATCAAGGCGGAAAAGGCTTTCTGCGAGGCGCGGATGCCACCCAGGTAGCGGGTGAATTCGGCCAGTTTCTCCGGGCTTTCGCCGGCGGCCAGCCAGTCCTGCACCAGGGTGTTGTCGGCGATGCCGGCGGCTGCGGTGATGGGGCCGGTCAGGCGTTTCTCGAAGTCATTGGCAATCGCCTGGATGCTTGCCGGCAGCGCCTGCTCGAGCAGGTAGCGCTCGCTGAGGCGGTTGACCAGCATGGCATACAGGCCGAGGACGATGAGCAGGCTGATGAGCAGGGCAGCGCCCATGCTGAGGATGAGTTGGGTCTGGATACTTCGCAGGCGCATGTTCTTGTTTTCCTCCGAACGCACAACGAAACGCCCGCCGGGGGCGGGCGAAGAGACGGGGTCGTTGAGCGTATCGGCGGCGCCAGGAAAAACTGTTGTCCCATTGGTCAGGTTTTTGCGCTTTCTGGCGAGTCGCTGCACGAGCCTTCAGGACACAGCTCGGCCCATTCCACCCCTTCACGGGTCTGCCGGGCGGGGGCGTCCTGGTGATAACGAGCGATGACCTGAGCGGCGACCGAGATGGCCACTTCCAGGGGGCGTTTGCCGGGCACTTCGGACAGGCCGATGGGGCAGTGCATCTGCGCGATCACCTCCTGTGGATAACCGTGCTGTTCCAGCCGCATCTGGAAGCGCCGGGCCTTGGTACGTGAGCCGATCATGCCGAGGAAGCCGGCGTCGCCGCGCTTGAGCACCGCCTCGGCGATGGCATAGTCCAGCGGGTGGTTGTGGGTCATGACCAGGAAGTAGCTTCCCGGAGGCGCCTCGTGCACGGCGTCTTCCGGCTCCTCCAGCAAGCGCATGCGCGCGCCCTCGGGAACGGACTGGGGAAACTGGGCTGCGCGGCTGTCCACCCACTCCAGGCGCAGCGGTAACCCTGCCAGCAGCGGCGCGAGGGCGCGGCCCACGTGGCCGGCACCGAACAGCACGACTTGTGGCCCGCGGGCAGCAAAGCATTCGAACAGCAGGCTGGCACGGCCGCCGCAGCATTGGCCCAGCCGCGCGCCGAGGGGGAAGTGTTCCAGCGCCTGGCTGTCCTTGCCGGCCAGCAGCAACTGGCGGGCGTGCTCGATGGCGGCGAATTCCAGGTGGCCGCCGCCGATGGTGTCGAAGGTTTCCCCGGCGGTCACCAGCATCTTGCTGCCGGACTCGCGGGGCGTGGAGCCCTGCACGCCGATCACGGTGATCAGCACGTAGCTTTCGGCGCTGTCGCGCAGGCAGGCGATGGCGTCCATCCAGGTCATGGCTTGAACTCCTCTGCTGGCTGTTCACCCTCTCCCCAGCCCTGGCTGCGCGCCCCGCTCCGAAGGGAGAGGTTCGGTGCAAGGTAGGAGGATGGTCTTTTCACAGACAGCGCAACTGCCGGCTGAAGACCCGGAGGAGCGTCGCGCCGGCCGGCCTCCTCTCCCGCTTGCGGGAGAGGGCTGGGGCGAGGGTGCTCATCCTGGCGCATCGCCTCACAGGCCCAGAGTACCCGCTCCGGCTTCGCCGGCGTATCCAGGTCGGGGCTCAGCCGGTGGTTCGCGAGGCTCGCGATGGCGTCGCGCAGCGCCGACCACACCGAGATCGCCAGCATGAAGGGCGGCTCGCCCACGGCCTTGGACAGGTACACGCTGTCCTCTTCGTTGGGCCGCTCGAACAGCGCCACGCGGAAATCTTCCGGTGCGTCGCTCACCGCCGGAATCTTGTAGGTCGCCGGCCCCACCGTGAGCAGCTTGCCCGTGTCGTCCCAGCGCAACTCCTCGGTGGTCAGCCAGCCCATGCCCTGGACGAAGCCGCCCTCGATCTGGCCGATGTCGATGGCCGGGTTCACGCTGCGGCCGACGTCATGCAGGATGTCCACCCGCCGCACGCGGTACTCGCCGGTGAGCGTGTCTACCTCCACTTCGGACACCGCCGCACCATAGGCGAAGTAGAAGAACGGATGACCCTGGCCCTTGTCGCGGTCATAGAAGATTTTCGGCGTGCGGTAGAACCCGGTGGCGGACAGCTGGATGCGGGCGAAATAGGCCGCCTGGATGGCTTCGGCGAAGCCCAGGCGTTGTGTGCCGACGGTCACGCCACCGTGTTCGAAGCGCACCTCCTGCGGCTTCACCCCGTCGCGTTCGGCGAGGAATTCCGCCAGGCGCTTCTTCAGCGTGCGCGCCGCATCGCGGGCGGCCATGCCGTTCAGGTCGGTACCGCTGGAGGCCGCGGTGGGCGAGGTGTTGGGCACCTTGTCGGTGCGCGTGGCGGTGATCACCACACGCTCCAGCGGCACCTGGAACTCCTCGGCGACGATCTGCGCGACCTTGGTATTCAGCCCCTGGCCCATCTCGGTACCGCCGTGGTTCAGCTGGATGCTGCCGTCGGTGTACAGGTGGATCAGCGCGCCGGCCTGGTTCAGGTGCTGGGCGGTGAAGGAAATGCCGAACTTTACCGGCGTCAGCGCCAGGCCCTTCTTCAGCACCGGGCTCTGCGCGTTGAAGGCGTGAATCGCCTCGCGCCGGGCGTGGTAATCGCTGCTCTGTTCCAGGCGCCCGATCAGCTCGCCCAGCAGGTTGTGCTCGACCTTCTGGTGGTAGGGCGTGAGCTCCCGGCCCATGCCCCCGTAGAGGTTGAGCTTGCGCACCTCCAGCGGGTCCTTGCCCACGGCGCGGGCGATGTCGTCCATGGCGCGCTCGATGATCATCATCCCCTGCGGCCCGCCGAAGCCGCGGAAGGCCGTGTGCGAGACGATGTTGGTGAAGCTGCGGTAGCCGGAGATGGCTACGTCGGGGATGAAGTAGGCGTTGTCGGCGTGGAACATCGCGCGGTCGACGATGGCGTCGGAAAGGTCCGGCGAATGGCCGCAGTCACCCACCAGTTCGAGCTGTGCGGCGAGCAGCCGGCCCTCATCGTCGAAGCCGACGCGGTAGCGGTTGTGGAAGGGGTGGCGTTTGCCGGTCAGGCGCATGTCCTCGGCACGCGGCAGGCGCAGCTTCACCGCGCGGCCAGTCTTGTGCGCCAGCAGCGCGGCGAGGCAGGCGAAGGGTGCGGCCTGGGTCTCCTTGCCACCGAAGCCACCGCCCATGCGCCGCACTTCCACGGTGACCTTGGCCAGCGGGATTGCCAGCACTTCGGCGACCAGTTTCTGCACTTCGCTGGGGTGCTGGCTGGAGGTGTGCACCAGCATGCCGCCGTCGTCGCTGGGCAGCGCCATCGAGGCCTGGCCTTCGAGGTAGAAATGCTCCTGGCCGCCGACGAACTGGCGGGCTTCCAGGACGTGCGGTGCAGCGGCCAGCGCGGCCTCGGCATCGCCCCGGCGCATGTGGTGCGGCGGGCGCACGAAGCGTTCCTCGGCCTTGGCCTGGAGCGGGTCGAGCAGGGCGCTTTCCTCGGAATAGTCGACCTTTGCCAGGCGCACGGCGCGGCGCGCCTGGATCAGGCTTTCGGCGGCCACCGCGAACAGCGCCTGCCCGTGGTACTTCACCCGCTCGCCGGCCAGCAGCGGGTCGCCAGGAAAGACCGGGCCGATGTCGGTGTGGCCGGGCACATCGTCCAGGGTCAGCACCGCCACCACGCCGGGCGCGGCGCGCACGGCGTCGAGGTCGAGGGAGCGCACGGCACCGCAGGCGATGCTGGTCAGGCCGACGGCGGCGTGCAGCAGCTCGCGCGGCTCCTTGAGGTCGTCCACATAGCGCGCCGCACCGCTGACATGCAGCGCCGCACTGTCGTGTTCGCGGGGCTGCCCCGCGCTGTGTATGGCGCCCGTTACGCCGTTGCCGGCCAGCGGCGGCAGACTACGCATGGCGCACCTCCGCGGGGCTCTGAGTCCATTCCAGTAGTGCGCGTTGCAGGAGGTTCTGCGCCACCTTCAGGCGATAGGCGGCGCTGGCGCGCAGGTCGTCGATGGGCTGGAAATCCTGTGGGATCGCCGCTTGCGCAGCGGATACGGCAGCGGCGTCGAAGGCTCTGCCGCGCAGCGCCGCTTCGCTCCGTGTACCGCGTAACGGCGTGGCCGCCATGCCGCCGCAGGCCAGGCGCGCATCGGTAACGATTCCGGCGTCGTCGAGGTCCAGGCGCAGGGCCATGCAGACGGCGGAAATGTCGTCGTCGCGGCGCTTGGAAATCTTGTCGATGCGGAATTTCTGGTGGACTTTCAGGCGCGGAATCAGCACCGACTCGATGTACTCGCCGGGTTGCAGGATCGTCGTGCGATAGCCGGTGAAGAAGCCATCGATGGGCACCTCGCGCGTCGTGCCCGCGCGGCGCAGCCGAAGCTTCGCATCCAGCGCCAGCAACACCGGGGGCATGTCGCCGATGGGCGAGGCGTTGGCGATGTTGCCGCCGAGGGTACCGCGCTGGCGGATCTGCAGGGAGCCCAGGCGCTCCAGCAGGGTGGCGACGCCGGGGAATTCGGCGAGGGCTTCGAGGCAATCGGCATAGGGGCGGGCGGCGCCGATCAGCAGGTGGTCGGCGTGGGTTTCCAGGCGCTGGAGTTCACCCAGGTTGCCCAAGTGGATCAGCGCCGGGAAGGTCTTCAGGTTCTGCGTGGCTTCCAGCGCCAGGTCGGTACCGCCGGCGATCAGCCGTGCCTGCGGGTGGCGTTGCAGCAGCTCGTCCAGTTCATCCAGCGAGGCCGGTAACCAGGCGCTTTGTTCGCCGTCGTGCAGCGTGCCCGTGACGGGCAATTCGCGCAGGCGGGCGAGCGTGAGCGCGGCGTCCCGGGCGAAGCGATCGGTGCACGGCTGTCCGGCGATCTGCGTGGCGGCGTCGAGGATCGGCCGGTAGCCGGTGCAGCGGCACAGGTTGCCGGAGAGCGCAGTGAGCGCCGTCTCGCGGTCATGCGGCGGCGGCGAGTGGTGCCAGGCGAACAGCGACATGACGATGCCCGGTGTGCAGAAACCGCACTGCGAGGCGTGGCAGTCCACCATCGCCTGCTGTACCGGGTGCAGCGCGCCGGGCTCGCCGAGGTGCTCCACGGTCAGCACCTGGCGCCCGTGGACCGTGCCCAGCAGCGTGATGCAGGCGTTCACCGCTCGATAGCGCAGCGCTTCGCCCCCCGGCTCGGCGAGCACCACGGTGCAGGCACCGCAGTCGCCCGAGGCGCAGCCCTCCTTGGTGCCGGTGCGCGCGCGGTGAATGCGCAGATAGTCGAGGAGACTGGTCTCGGGCGCGAAGCCGTCGGCCTGGACCGTTTCGTCGCCGAGCAGAAACTGGATCATCGGGAGTCCTCGTCGTCATGCGGGCGGCCGCGCCGCCTCGCAAAGGCTGTCCGTGGAGGCCGAGCGCTGCGTGGCGAAGGCTCTCAGGCACAAGCATAGGCTCGTGGACCGGCTTGACCAGCAGGGCAGGAAAACCGCGCGGGACACGCGTCCCGGCGCTGGCTGGGGCGCCGTACGTCGCGACCGGCGTTGTCCTGGCGGCCATTTCGGGCGAAGGTGGAAGTCCTGCGCCGTCCAGTGGGTTGGGGAAAAGGTCGCCAAGCCCCGGGGCAGAAGCCTCGAAGGTATTTTCCATGCGGAGGCTGACGCGCTCCGCTTGATAGGAAACTTCTTCCTTTTATAGATATCTCGATAGAGATACTCAATATTCGTGATGCCCTAAATCAATGGGCCTTTTCTGTCATCAGGCGATAATCTTGCCCCTGTCGAATTTCAACCGATCGACCACTCGATTAAACGACAAACTCTCATTGAGGAATTGCCTAATGTCCCTGATCAACACTCCCGTTCAACCGTTCAAGGTCAACGCTTTCCATAACGGCAAGTTCATCGAAGTCACCGAAGAATCCCTCAAGGGCAAGTGGTCCGTTCTGATCTTCATGCCGGCAGCCTTCACCTTCAACTGCCCGACCGAGATCGAAGACGCCGCCAACAACTACGCCGAGTTCCAGAAGGCCGGTACCGAGGTCTACATCGTGACCACCGATACCCACTTCTCCCACAAGGTGTGGCACGAAACTTCCCCGGCCGTTGGCAAAGCCCAGTTCCCGCTGATCGGCGACCCGACCCACCAGCTGACCAACGCCTTCGGCGTACACATCCCGGAAGAAGGCCTGGCTCTGCGCGGTACCTTCGTGATCAACCCGGAAGGCATCATCAAGACCGTCGAAATCCACTCCAACGAGATCGCTCGTGACGTCGGCGAAACCCTGCGCAAGCTGAAAGCTGCCCAGTACACCGCCGCTCACCCGGGCGAAGTCTGCCCGGCCAAGTGGAAAGAAGGCGAGAAGACCCTGGCTCCGTCCCTGGACCTGGTCGGCAAGATCTAAGAACGCGCCGGGAAGCGGTTGCACGGCGGCTCCCGCCGCGCAACCACCGGGCGCCCGCCCACGAAAGCTTCCGCAGCCGTTTGGCTACACCCCGAGGATGCCTACCGGCATCCTCCCTACCCAGCCAAAAGCGTGCGTAGGGTGGGCTGAAAAGCCTGCCGGGGAACCCCTTTGCTCAAATTCCGAGGATTTGAATCATGTTGGACGCCACTCTTAAAACCCAGTTGAAGGCCTACCTGGAAAAGGTCCAGCAGCCGTTCGAGATCGTCGCGTCCCTCGATGACAGCGACAAATCCCGCGAGATGAGCGAGCTGCTGCACGAAATCGTCGGCCTGACCGACAAGATCACCCTGCGTGAAGATGGCAGCGACGAGCGCAAGCCGTCCTTCGCGCTGAACCGCCCGGGGGCGAACATCGGCCTGGCTTTCGCCGGCATCCCCATGGGCCACGAATTCACCTCCCTGGTGCTGGCGCTGCTGCAGGTCGGCGGCCATCCGTCCAAGCTCGAAGCCGACGTGATCGAACAGATCAAGGGCATCCAGGGTTCGTTCGGGTTCGAAACCTACTTCTCGCTGTCCTGCCAGAATTGCCCGGACGTGGTCCAGGCGCTGAACCTGATGGCTGTGCTCAACCCGAACATCCGCCACGTCGCCATCGACGGCGCGCTGTTCCAGGAAGAAGTCGCGCGCCGCCAGGTGATGGCGGTACCGAGCATCTACCTTAACGGTGAAGTGTTCGGCCAGGGCCGCATGGGCGTTGAAGAAATCCTCGCCAAGATCGACACCGGCGCCGCCGCTCGCGAAGCCGAGAAGCTGTCGGCCAAGGAAGAGTTCGACGTGCTGGTCGTCGGCGGTGGCCCGGCTGGCGCCGCGGCGGCCATCTACGCCGCCCGTAAAGGCATCCGCACCGGCGTTGCCGCCGAGCGTTTCGGCGGTCAGGTGCTGGACACCATGGCCATCGAGAACTTCATCTCGGTGACCGAGACCGAAGGCCCGAAACTGGCACGTCAGCTGGAAGAGCACGTCAAGCACTATGACGTCGACATCATGAACCTGCAGCGCGCCAGCGCGCTGATCCCGGCGAAGAATGCCGGCGAGCTGCACGAAGTGCAGTTCGAGGGTGGCGGCAGCCTGAAGGCCAAGTCCGTGATCCTCGCCACTGGCGCCCGCTGGCGCGAAATGGGTGTGCCCGGCGAAAAGGAATACAAGGCCAAGGGCGTGTGCTTCTGCCCGCACTGCGACGGCCCGCTGTTCAAGGGCAAGCGCGTGGCGGTGATCGGCGGCGGCAACTCCGGGGTCGAGGCGGCTATCGACCTGGCCGGTATCGTCTCCCACGTGACCCTGCTGGAGTTCGACAGCAAGCTGCGCGCCGATGCCGTACTGCAACGCAAGCTGTTCAGCCTGCCGAACGTGGACGTGATCACCAGTGCGCTGACCAGCGAAGTGAAAGGCGATGGCCAGAAGGTCACCGGCCTGGTCTACAAGGACCGCAACTCGGAAGAGTTCAAGTCCATCGACCTGGAAGGCATCTTCGTGCAGATCGGCCTGCTGCCCAACAGCGAATGGCTCAAGGGCACCATCGAGCTGACCCCGCGTGGCGAGATCATCGTCGACGCACGCGGCGAGACCTCGCTGCCGGGCATTTTCGCCGCCGGTGACGTGACCACCGTACCGTACAAGCAGATCGTGATCGCGGTCGGCGAAGGCGCCAAGGCGTCGCTCTCCGCCTTCGACCACCTGATCCGCACCTCCGCGCCAGCCTGATGACCTCGCGCTAGAGAAAGAAACGCCCGGTTCACGCGAGTGAACCG
>NZ_AMZB01000097.1 GCF_000313755.1 Pseudomonas nitroreducens TX1
TTCAGGGAGAGGGCGGGGGAGAGGGCGTGCCCCGTGGCGATATTTCAGGTAGAAGCGGATTCCTCCGCGAAGGGCGAGCGGGCCGCCGGAGGTTATCCCGTTGGCAGCGAATTCCTGCGCGACGGTTTTCGCGGACAAGGTCCTGTCCTCCGAGGTCGCATACGAATTATAGGAGCGAGCAAAAGCGGTCAGCGCGCTGGGGTACCCACGTCACCCCAGTCGCTTCATCGTCAGCGTCACCGCCGCGATCCGCTCGGCCTGCTGGTAGGCCGGGCATTCCAGTTCCTCGCCGAAGACGTCCGGGTCCATCTCCTCGTAGCGCCAACTGACCGGCCGGTTGGCCAGCAGTGCATCGAGACGGCGGCGCAGCGGCGCGTCGCCATTGACCACCGCGGCACCGGTGTAGAGCAGCAACGACCCGCCCGGGGCGAGGCGCTCCAGTGCGGTCTCGACGATGCGCAGCGAGAGGCCGTCGCCCAGGTCGCCGCCGCCGTGGCGGTAGGTGCGTTCGTCCGGGTCGAGCAGGTAGGGCGGATTGGCGACTATCAGGTCGAACTGCCCGTCGATGGCATCCAGCAGGTTGCTCTGGCGGATCTGCAGATCGTCGATGCCGGCGAGGCAGGCGTTGGCGCGGGTGAAGTCCAGGGCGCGGGGGTTGATGTCCACCGCCGTGACTTCGGCGTCGGGGTAGGCCTGGGCGATGAGGATGGCCCCGGGGCCGGCGCCGCAGCCGATGTCCACGGCGCGGCGCACCGAGTCGGCCGGCTCGCTATCGAAATGGCGCTGCAGCGCCTGGGCGAAGCGATAGGTATCGGGGCCGAAGAACACCGCGTCGGATTCCAGCGTCGGGTAGGCCGAATGGGCGAAGAGCTGTCCGCCCAGGCTTGACCAGCGCACCGCGCTGCGCCACTGGCTGTCTTCGCGTTGCAGCAGGCCGCCGGTTTCCAGCAGCGCGAGCATGCGTTCGCTGATCACCGCGTCGGGGAACAACCGACTCCAGCCGAACACGCCTTGCAGGTTCTCGGCGACCTGGTTCTGCGGGCGCGAGTTGACTCGCGCGTGGGTCGCCGGGGTGACGGTGGTGAAGCAATAGTTCTCCGCGCGCAGTTCTTCTCCAAGGGTGATCAGGGCTTGCAGGCGCGTGTCGAAGAAGGCGGTCATGGTTCGATTCCCAGTTTGTCGGTGTAGATACGGGTCGCCAGCAGGCCGGCGGGGGTGAAGTGCGAGTGCGGCGCCATCAGCTGTACCAGGCGATGCATACGGCTGCGCGGTGAAAGGGTGGTGAGTTCGTTGAGCAGGGCGCGCTCTTCGAGGGCAAAGTCCGAATGCATCGGCGGCTCGCCGGCGATGGCCTTGTCGCTGCCACGCCAGGGGTTGCGCGGCTGCGGTTCGTTCCAGTCGCCGGCAATCCAGTCGTGCAGCAGTTGCCGCTCGTAGGGGTTGAATACCCCGAACATGGCCGCCCCATCGCCGGAAATCAGGTTCCACAAGCGGCTGTGGGCCGGGTCCTGGTGACGGTGGATCCAGCCCTGGCGCTCCAGCGCTGCGAGGAATTCGCCCATGCGCCCCGGGCCGGCCAGCCACTGGTTCACGGTGCGCCCGCCGATGCGGGCGCGGTCGTCGTGCATCTGCTTGGCAAAGGGGCGCTTGCGCTCGAGCATGGCGATCAGCTCGGCGTCCAGGTCGAAGCCATCGAGAATCTGCCGGTTGCCCAACCCGGCCTCGTTGAGGCGGTAGCCGGCGTGCACGCGGCGCAGGAATTCCTCCTGATCGGCCACCTGCGGCATGCACGCCTTGAGGGCCTGCAACGCCTTGCGCCCGTGGCCGCTGGCGGCGTTGTCGATGGTGACGTGGAGGCGGAAGTATTCCGGGTCGATGCCCAGTTCGCGCAGTTCGTAGCTGGTGATCATCAGGTGCAGCGGCGGCAGCTCGTAGCCCAGGTTGTATCCCAGCACTTCGGGCAGGAAGTCGTCCGCCAGATAACCCAGAGCGAGTTGCAGCGTACCCTGCAGGTAGTGCGCGTCACTGAGTTGCGGCGGGGCGTCGCAACCCAGGCTGTCGAGCAGGCGCTGGTAGATCACCACATGGTTGCGGGCGGGGATGCCGTGGCCCAGTTCTTCGAGGCAGATGTGCACCAGCGGCAGCAGGCGCGGGTCGCTCCAGTGCTCGAGGATCCCATAGAGCCAGGCTCCATCGACCTGCTTGGTGGGTGCCACTGCCTGCAGGAAATACAGCGCGTGGGCGCGGTTGCGGAAGTGTCGGCGCGGCGCGCCCTCGCGCCTGTCTTCCAGGTAGCTGGCGTAGGCGGCCGCGCTGCACTCCGCGCGGCTCGCCAGCCAGGCGTCCCAGTCTTGTGGGTCGGCGGGCAGCTCGTCGTCCTGCGATAGCTGTTGCTGCAACTGTTCCTGAAGGAATTCCGCCGCCATTTCCAGGTGGTTCTGCGGAGCGCGCAGCAAGGCGTCGTAGAGATCCTGGGTGGAACGGCGTGGGCGGCGGGGGGAGACGGCCTTGCGGGAAGCGGGCAGTGTCATGCTGGGCTCCTTGAGCGGGAATGCGGCTCTTTCCATTGCGAGTGGATGAGCGGGCAAAGGTTTCAACGAAATGACCGGTGCACCGCTGTGCTGTGACGCGGCTGAAAAGACTGAACGGCGACGGTCGCCTCGCGTCTGAGCGCTTAACCGCACAACAGGAAGCACCCCATGTCGCCACGTACCGGGCTGGCCCGTTTTGGTATCGAAGAGGAGTTCTTCCTGCTCGACCCACGCACACTGGATATCGCCCGCGATGTTCCCCTGGGCCTGCCCCATGCCTGCCGTGCAATTCTGGGTAGCGAGGTGAGCGAGGAAATCTTCGATTGCCAGCTGGAACTGGTGAGTCCGATCTTCCACGCCTTGCATCCGTCAGCGCAGCACCTGGCGGACCGTCGCAGCCGCCTGCGCGCCATCGTCAACGGCCACGGCCTGGAGCTGTTGTGCGCGGGGGCCCATCCCTTCAGCCAACTGCACCTGCAGGGCCCGCAGGTGCGCCCGCGCTATCGCAACCTGATCGAGGAGGAGGGTGTGGTGGCGCGGCAGAGCCTGCTGAGCGGGCTGCATGTTCACGTGGAAGTGCTGGGTGAAGATCGCGTGCGGGTGCTCAACAAGGTGCTGCCGTGGCTGCCGCTGCTGCTGGCGCTCAGTTGCTCCTCGCCCTTCTGGGGCGGGCGCGACAGCGGACTGTGCAGTTACCGCCAGGCGCTGTCCGGGGAATGGCCGCGCATGGGCATTCCACCGTATTTCGAGGACGAGGCGCGCTGGCAGCGCTTTCTGCGGCTGCTGCTGGAGCAGGGACTGATGGACGAACCCAGCCATGCCTGGTGGTTCCTGCGGCCCTCGGTACGCTATCCCACCCTGGAATTGCGCATAACCGACGCCTGTCCGCGGGTGGAGGATGCGCTGTGCATCGCCGGCCTGTTCCGCCTGCTGGTCGCCCAGGCACAGGCGGTGCCGGACCATCCCGATCCCCACTGGCAACGGGCGTTGCTGGCGGAAAACTGCTGGCAGGCGCGGCGCCATGGTGTGGCGGCGCGGTTTCTCCTGGGAGAGAGCCGCGTCGGGGAGGGGCTTCTGGACAAGCGCGCCGCGGCGAATGACGTGGGCAAGGGCGACAGCTGCGTGACGGCGCGGGACTGGCTCAGGCTGGCCCGGCATGCGTGCGAACCCTTTGCCGGCGCGGAGACCGAGTGGGTCTTCGCCCATGCACAGCGGATCATCCACGAGGGCACCAGCGCCGACCGCCAGCGCGCCGTGCATCGCGCCGCCCGCGAATCGGGCAGCACGGAGCAGCAGGCGCTGCGGGCGGTGGTCGAACACCTGCTGGCGGAGAACCGGAGTGCGCCCGACTACAGGGACTGACGGCGCCACCGGAACAACGCCACTGCGCGAGGCGGGCAGAGAATCAGGGCGCCTCGTTCAAAGCTTGCTGGCGGGCTGCGGAAAGATGCGGTTCCTGTTGGCTGTCTTCGGGTTCGATGTCCACCCATTCTTCCAGCGCCTGCTCGCCCGAGACTTTCGGATCGGGGTCGGGGATGTCGTTGGGATTTTTCATGGTCTACCTCGGCGATCTACCTGATGGCGTGCTGGAGTGCCCTGCTGTCATTTGCCCGAGAGCGCCCGTAGGCGTGCGCCGGCGACGACGATCTTGCGCGGCCGGTGGGTCGGATTGACGGGAACGAAGGTCTGCAGCTCGATGCGCTTGAGAAACCAGTCGACGTTCTCTTGCTCCAGCGGCCCTTCGACGGTCATCAGGTCGCGGCGGATGCGTTCCACCAGGTTGTTCAACAGCACCGCGCTGCTTTGTTCCTCCTGCTGAATGACGCGGGACATCAGGCGCTTGCCCGCCGCGTTGCGCAGGTTGATCAGCACGGTGCCGTCAGGGCGGATGAAGAACTGCGGTCGGTAATCGGTGAACAGAAGGCTCATGTGCTCGATGGCAGTGTCGCGGCAGTTGGACATGTCGGTGCCTCGTATGGCGGTGCGCGAACGCCAGTGGGGTGGCGCGGCTCGCATGGGTTGGAGCCTGGACCGTTGCATCAGCCGTTCCAGCCCGGCGCAGGTTGTCTCGTTTTCTTAACAGGTTGTTATTGCTGCGCTTGGTGTCGCTGTACTGGCCCCTGGTCATCAGCAAAGTGCAAGGTCACCGGGCAGGCGTGCGGGAAAATGCACGGCCGGCGCCTGCGTTCCGCTGGGACCTTCTGTCAGAAAGCTCGTATTCGCGAGAACCAGCCCGTCGGCAAAGCGACACTTGCCAGCACTGGCTATCAGCCAACTGCCCATGGCCTCGGCGCGTGGCTGGGCCAGGTGCCACCATTTCGCTTTGGCGCCAGCGGGCTAATGTGAGGGCTGGGGGACGGGAGACGGCCATGACTGAATTCAGACGCCTGGACGTGGAGGCCGTGCTGCACGACGCCTATCCATTGTTCAGCTTCTCGTGCTGCCGCGAAGAGGGTGGACGCTATTCCATTGCCTTGGGCAGCCAGCTGGCGAACATGCCGCGCACCACGGTGGTGGGCATTCACAGCGACGAATTGAGCAACGCCGGCCGCGTGCGCAGCCTCGGCATGGAATTGATCAATAGCTTCATCGACCCGTAACAACCCCCGCGGCGGCGCGTCCCGCTCCGCTGCCTCCCAGCAGAAAACCTGAACTCCCTGATTGCGCTCGGCTCAACCCAGCAGAGCGCAAGGGAGGCTGTCGCCATGAAACCTGAAGTCTGTCAATGCCCGGGCTGCATCTGCGAGCTCGACGGGGACGCGGTGCGCCGTGGCGATCGCTACTTCTGCGGCGAGGCGTGCGCCGAGGGCCACGGCCAGGACCAGTCCTGCCGCGATCCGGAGTGCCCTTGCGTCGACAAGGCGCGGGAGCGCAGGTCCCGCCAAGTACCGCCGGGCAAATTAGCGGCAAGCGGAGTACCGGTAAGCAAAGTGCCGGCCGACTCCCCGCAGGCCACGTCAGAGCCTGCCCCAGAAGAAACCTTCCGCGCCCGCGAACCCCTCTCGCCGGGACGGACCCTCCAGGAGAAACCCCATGACTGAACGACGCGAACAGCACATCGAGATCGATGACACCGAGGACCGCATGGGCAGCGTGCGGGAGCTGGATTTCGAGAAGGGCCCGGAGGGGCGCATCGGTGACGAGCGCTCGCCTGAAGACGTGGAACGCGACTTTCCCGCCCAGCGCCGCCGCGAAATGGGCCTGAGCGGTGGCGAAACGCTGGGCCGGGGCGAGACCGAGGACGGCGTGAGCATGGACGACTTGTCGCCCGAAACCCTGATCGACGAGGACGGCACCGAATCCCCGCTGGACCCGGCCGACAGCAAGCCGGCGGACAAGGAACTGTCCATCGTCCGCGAAAGCGAGATCGGCGGCGGCATCGGCCTGGACGAGGCCGAGGAAGGCCGGGTCCATCCGCTGGACGGCAAACCCTGGGACGAGTCCGACCCTGACGAGGAACAGTGAGCCATGGCCCGAGCCGAGACCCTCCACGAATATGCCCGCAAGCGCGACTTCAGCGGCACCCCCGAGCCCAGTGGTGAATCGGCTTCAGGCCATGCCGGGGAGTTCGCCTTCGTGGTACAGAAACATGATGCCAGCCACCTGCACTACGACTTCCGCCTCGAACTCGATGGCGTACTGAAAAGCTGGGCGGTGCCCAAGGGGCCTTGCCTGGACCCCAGCGTGAAGCGCCTGGCCGTCCAGGTGGAAGACCACCCGCTGGACTATGCGCGGTTCGAAGGGCATATCCCCGACGGGCATTACGGCGCGGGTGACGTCATCGTCTGGGACGAAGGCCGCTGGACGCCTATTGGCGACCCCCACGAGGGCATCCGGAGCGGGCACCTGAAATTCCGCCTGGACGGCAGCAAGCTCGCCGGCAGCTGGAACCTTGTCCGTACACGCATGGCCGGCCGGCAACCGCAGTGGTTCCTGATCAAGGGCCGCGACGACCAGGCGCGGGATTACCCGCGTTTCGACATCCTCGCCGAGGAGCCGCTCAGCGTGGTCACCGGTCAGTCGCTGCCCAGCGAGGCGGCAGCGGTGAAGAAGGCCGCACCCAGGAGCGGTCGCCCGGAAAGGGCGGCAGTCGCTCCGGCGAAGAAAACGACGAAGCAAGCCGCTTCGGGCAAGCGCGGCAGCGCCAGCTTGCCCGACGCGCTGTCGCCGGAGCTGGCCACCCTGGTCGAGGCGCCACCGCCCGGCGAATGGCGATACGAGATCAAGATCGACGGCTATCGCATCCTCGCCCGACTCGACCACGGCAAGGTACGGTTGCAGACCCGCAACGGCCACGATTGGTCCAGCAAGCTGCCCGAGCTGTGCGAGGCGCTGGCCGGGCTCGACGTGCAGTCGGCCTGGCTGGATGGGGAAATCCTGGTGATGGACGAAGAGGGCCGCCCGGACTTCCAGCGCTTGCAGAACGCCTTCGACGCGCACCTTTCTGAGCCGATCCACTACACCCTGTTCGACCTGCTCTGGCTGGATGGCGAGGATTACCGAGGCAAGCCGCTGGAGGAGCGCCGCGAAGCGCTGCAACAGGTGCTGCGCGGTAACGCCAGCCAATACCTGCGCTATTCCGAAGACTTCACCGACGACCCCCGGAGCATTCTCGACAGCGCCTGTCGCCTGGGGCTGGAAGGCCTGATCGGCAAGCGCGCCGGCAGCACCTATACCCAGAAGCGCTCCCGTGACTGGATCAAGCTCAAGTGCAAGCGGCGGCAGGAATTTGTCATCGTCGGCTACAGCGAACCCAAGGGCTCGCGTTCGCATTTCGGCGCCTTGCTGCTGGGCCTGCACGACAAGGATGGCGAGCTGCGCTACGCCGGCAAGGTGGGCACCGGCTTCAGCAGCACCAGCCTGAAAACCATCTACCAACAGCTCAAGCCCTTGCAGCGCAAAGCCTGCCCGTTGCATACGCCGCCTCGGGGCGCCGATGCCAAGGGGGTTACCTGGCTGCGACCGGAGCTGCTTTGCGAGGTGGCCTTCGCCGAGATCACCCGCGAAGGTCTGGTCCGCCAGGCGGTGTTCCATGGCCTGCGCAGTGACAAGCCCGCCCAGGCCATAGTCGAAGAGAAACCGCAGAAGGCGGCCAGAGCGCCCGGCAAAACCTCGGGCAAAACCTCGGGCAAAACCTCGGCCGGGGCAGGTGCCTCGACGGGCAACAAGGTCGAAGGCGTGACCATTACCCACCCCGACCGGGTGATCGACCCCACCAGCAAACTGCGCAAGATCGACGTCGCCCGCTATTACGAGAAGGCCGCCGAACGGATGCTGCCCTGGCTTGGCGACCGCCCCGTGTCGCTGGTACGGGCGCCGGATGGCGTGGGCGGCGAGCAGTTCTTCCAGCGGCATGCATCGCGCAACGCCATTCCCGGCGTCGACCTGCTGGACCCGAAGCTCGATCCGGGGCGCCCGGCACTGTTGCGCATCGCCAGCGCCAAGGGGCTGGTCGGCGCCGCGCAGATGGGAGCGCTGGAGATGCATACCTGGAACGCCGCAGTCGACGACCTGGAGAAACCCGACCGCTTCGTCCTCGACCTCGACCCGGACCCAAGCCTGCCCTGGTCCCGGATGATCGAGGCGACCCAGCTGACGCTGACGCTGCTCGACGAACTGGGCCTGCAGTCCTTCCTCAAGACCAGCGGCGGCAAAGGCATGCACATCCTCGTGCCGTTGCAGCGCAACCATGGCTGGGACGAGGTCAAGGACTTCGCCCACGCCATCAGCCGGCACATGGCCAGGATCATGCCGGACCGATTCAGCGCCGTGTCCGGGCCGAAGAACCGGGTCAAGCGCATCTTCATCGATTACCTGCGCAATGGCCGCAGCGCCAGCACGGTCTGTGTCTGGTCGGTGCGCGCGCGCGAAGGGCTGCCGGTATCGGTACCGGTGAGCCGCGAGGAGCTGGCCGAGCTCAAGGGCGCCAATCGCTGGACCATCGCGAACGTCGACGAGCGCCTCGCCGCAGCCGACCCCTGGGCCGACTGGAGCAAGACCCGCCAGCGCCTGACGCGCAGGATGTGGGATCAGCTCGAGGGCTGAATCGAAAGGCTAGGGTGCCTGCGAGGCCACGAGCTGGTCGGCCAGCTCACGCTGGTGATAGAGCATCGGCAGCCAGAGCCGGGCGAAGCCTTGCAGGTCCGGGTCGGCGCTGCGCCTGCTCATGCGGTCGAAGGCTTCCACCGCGGCCTTGCTCGCCTCCAGCTGCGCCACCGCGTAGTCATGGTCGAAGCGTTCGCTCCCGGCCAGTTGCGCCTGCGTTCCTTGCTGTTTGAGCGGAGCATCCGCCTGCGCCGGCACACCTTTCTTCTGCGCCAGGGTCTGCAGGTCGCGCAGCAGATTGGAGTGCTCGTCCAGCACGCCCTGGGCCTGGTCGCGCACCGCCAGCGTCTTGCCGTAGCGGATCGCCTGCTGGGCCCGGGCGAGCTGCTGCTGGCTGTTGCGCAGGGCTTCGGAGATGAAGGCCGATTCGCTTGACGGTTCTTGCGCCGGGGTGGCGCTGCCGAACAGCAGCAGGCCCAGCAGCAGCGGGCCGAGCAGGGTCGACAGTCTGGAATGCGTCATCGCCGTTCTCCTTGTTCTCCAGTGGGATACCGCGATGGACGCGGACACGGCGCGGGGGTTCAGAAAAGCCGGTTGGCGGCCGGCACCGCTCGCGAAAAAGCCTGAACTACGCCCGTGCCCGCCGGCCTACCCAGTGAGCCCAGCCCAGACCCGGGAGGTCACCATGAACGATCAACCCTGCTCCTGCCCCGGCTGCTCCTGCAGCCTGGGCGCCAACGCCGTCTACCGCGAAGGCCGCGCCTATTGCTGCCAGGCCTGCGCCGACGGCCACCCCGAAGGCGAAAAACGCTGCCAGGACCCGCACTGCCACTGCGGCGAGCAGAAACCGCCACGCGTCTGACATTCGACAGTTGGACCTTCATCGATGCCCCGGCGGCATCCCAAGGAGAACGGCATGAGCGATACCCAGACCCTTCCGCCCCAGCACCAGGACCAGCAACCCGGCAGCGAGGAGCAGATGCAGCCGCATCCCGAGTTCGTCTCCAGCCAGTACCGCGCCGCCGGCAAGCTGGCCGGCAAGGTGGCGATAGTCACCGGCGGCGACAGTGGCATCGGCCGCGCCGTGGCGGTGACCTTCGCCCGCGAGCGCGCCGACGTGGTGCTGCTTTACCTGAATGAATCCGAGGATGCGCTCAAGACCTGCCAGGTCATCGAATCCCTCGGCCAGCAATGCCTGGAAATGGCCGGTGACGTCGCCGATGCCGGCTTCTGCGCGGAGGTCGCACGCAAGGTGCAGGAGCGCTGGGGGCGCGTCGATATCCTGGTGAACAACGCCGGCGAGCAGCACCCGCAGGAATCACTGGAGGACATCAGCGAAGCGCAATGGGAGAAGACCTTCCGCACCAACATCTTCGGCATGTTCCAGCTGACCAAGGCGGTGCTGCCGCTGATGGGCGAGGGCGGGGCGATCGTCAACACCACCTCGATCACCGCCTACAAGGGCAATCCGAAGCTGATCGACTATTCCTCCACCAAGGGCGCGATTACTGCCTTCACCCGCTCCCTGGCGATGAACCTGGTCAAGCGCGGCATCCGCGTCAATGCCGTCGCGCCGGGGCCGATCTGGACGCCGCTGATCCCCTCGACCTTCAGCGCCGAGGAAGTGGCCCGGTTCGGCGCCAATACCCCCATGGGTCGGCCCGGCCAGCCGGAGGAGCTGGCGCCGGCCTACGTCTACCTCGCCAGCAGCGATTCCTCCTACGTCAGCGGGCAGGTGCTGCACGTGAATGGCGGGACGGTGGTCAACGGCTGAGCCGCCGACCACCGCGCCGGACTCACGGGTTCCGGCTCAACGCACAAGCCGCGGCAAGGAGGCCGGCGGCCGCGGCGAGGATCGCCACGGTCTGCCACGGATGCTCGCCGACGTAGTCGCTGCCGGCCTGCACGGCGCGCCGGCTGCGCTGCATCAGGTGGTCGCTGGTTTCGCGGCTCTGGTCGACCAGCCCGCGCAGTTTCGCCTTGAACACCGGAAGCTCGTCCACGGCGAGGTCGCGGCCGCTTTCCAGCAGGCTTTCCAGGTCGCGTACCAGCGATTGCAGTTCATTCACGCCACTGTGGCGCGAGGAAGGGGACCATCGATAGCTGCCCATAAGACTTTCTCCTGGTAAGTCGTCGGAAGTGGATTTCGCTGGCTGATGCTCAGGCCGCCTTGCGCAAGGCCTCGATCAGCTCGTGCTTGCGCATGGTCGAGCGGCCGCTGATCTGCCGGGTGCGGGCGCGGTTGAGCAACTCGGCCTTGGTCATGGATTCCAGCGACTGGTCCGGACGTGGTACGCCTCGCTTGGTGGCCACCGCCCGGCGCGCGGAGGATTTGCGCGACTGGCTCTTGGCCTGGGGACTCTTGCGCTGGCCCGAGCCGCCTTTGCGCTCGCCGCCGCCGGACTGCTTGTTCACCGTGGCCCAGGCACGCGCCTCGGCTTCGCCTTGGGAAACACCACGCTCTTCGTAGCTTTCCTCGATGTGCTCGGCCTTGCGCTTCTGCTTGTCGGTGTACTTGTCTTTGCTGCCGCGTGGCATGGCTGTTCTCCTCTTGTCTCTGCTGGAAGGGCGCGGGAACTGGAGCACTCCCGCGCCGGGCCGGCAATCTGCCGCCCACAAGGGGGAGAAACCGCTCGTCGCCGAGCGTTCAGCGATTCTGATGAACGGAGGCGCCCGCCCGGCGAAAAGGTCTGAACTGATCGTTTTCGCCGTGGACAGATGCACTGGGGTACGTTGCGCTTTGCCGGCCCGCGCCCCTTTCCCGCCCACATCAGGAGACGGCAATGGCCCTGGACAGCACCCCCGATCAGTCGGAAGTCGAAATCTTCAAGCACGCCGTGCTCACCCGCCTGCGCTACGCCGTGGGCAAGGACCCGGCCGACGCCTTCGACCACGACTGGTTCGAGGCGGTCGCCCTGGCCGCGCGCAAGTACCAGGTGGACCGCTGGGAAGAGGCCACCCGCGCGATCAATCGCAGCGACCGCAAGCACGTCTACTACCTGTCGCTGGAGTTCCTCATCGGCCGCCTGCTGATCGACAACCTGAGCAACCTCGGCCTGCTGGACGTCGCCCGCCAGGCGCTGTCGGAGCTGGGCGTGGACCTGGAACGCATCCGCCTGCTGGAGCCCGACGCCGCGCTGGGCAACGGTGGCCTGGGACGCCTGGCGGCGTGTTTCATGGAAAGCATGGCCACCCTGGATATTCCGGCCCACGGCTATGGCATCCGCTACGAACACGGCCTGTTCAAGCAGGCGATCGGCGACGGCTGGCAGCAGGAGCTCACCGAAACCTGGCTGGACTTCGGCAATCCCTGGGAATTCGAGCGGCCCGAGTGCAGCTTCAGTGTCGGTTTCGGCGGCGCCGTGTACAGCGAGCCGGACGCCAACGGTGTCGAACGCCAGCGCTGGGCGCCGGTGGAGCGGGTGAGGGCGGTCGCCTACGACATGCCCATCGTCGGCTGGCGCGGCGCCAGCGTGAACACCCTGCGCCTGTGGCGCGCCCGTGCCGAGCAAACCCTGCACCTGGAGCGCTTCAATGCGGGCGATTACCTCGGTGCGGTGGCCGACACGGTGCGCGCCGAAAGCATCTCGCGCGTGCTTTATCCGGCTGACAGCACCGAGGCCGGCCAGGAGCTGCGCCTGCGCCAGGAGTATTTCTTCGTCAGCGCCTCGCTGCAGGACCTGATGCAGCGCCACCTGGGCAACGGCGAGGAGATCCGTGGCCTGCCCGAGCGCGTGGCCATCCAGCTCAACGACACCCACCCGGCCATCGCCGTCGCCGAACTGATGCGCCTGCTGCTGGACGAACGCGCCCTGGAATGGGAGCAGGCGTGGGAACTGACCGTGGCAACGCTGTCCTACACCAACCACACGCTGCTACCCGAAGCGCTGGAATCCTGGCCGGTAGGACTGATGGAGCGCCTGCTGCCGCGGCACATGCAGATCATCTATCTGATCAACGCCTTCCACATCGACGCCCTGCGCGCCAAGGACATCCATGACTTCAGCCTGCTGCGCTCGGTGTCGCTGATCGAGGAAGACCACGGCCGCCGCGTGCGCATGGGTAACCTCGCGTTCCTCGGCTCGCACAGCGTCAACGGCGTGTCCGCGCTGCACACCGAGCTGATGCGCGAGACGGTGTTCCGCGACCTGCACCGGCTCTATCCGAACCGCATCAGCAACAAGACCAACGGCGTGACCTTCCGCCGCTGGCTGTTCCAGACCAACCCCGAACTGACCCAACTGCTGGTGGAAACCCTCGGCGAAGACGTTCTGGACAACCCGGAGAATCGCCTGCGCGACCTTGCCGCCTTCGCCGAGAAGACCGCCGTGCGCCAGCGCTTCGCCCAGCAGCGGCGCAACGCCAAGGAACGCCTGGCGGGACTGATCGAGGAGCGGCTGGGCGTGCGGGTCGACCCCGATGCCCTGTTCGACGTGCACGTCAAGCGCATCCACGAGTACAAGCGCCAGCTGCTCAACCTGCTGCACACCGTGGCGCTCTACCAGGACATCCGCAACGACCCCACCACCGAGCGCGTGCCGCGGGTGAAGATATTCGCCGGCAAGGCCGCGCCCAGCTACGTGCTGGCCAAGCTCATCATCAAGCTGGCCAACGACATCAGCCGCACGGTCAATGCCGACCCCACCGTGCGCGGGTTGCTCAAGGTGGTGTTCATCCCCAACTACAACGTCAGCCTGGCCGAGTCGATCATTCCGGCGGCCGATCTTTCCGAACAGATTTCCACGGCGGGCCTGGAAGCCTCGGGCACCAGCAACATGAAGTTCGCGCTGAACGGCGCACTGACCATCGGCACCCTGGACGGCGCCAACGTCGAGATGTGCGAGCGCATTGGCCCGGAAAACATGTTCATCTTCGGCCTCAAGGCCCAGCAGGTAGTGGCGCGCAAGCGCACCGGGGACCTGGCCATGCACAACGAGATCGCCGCCTCGCCGCGCCTGGAAGAGGCGCTGCGTTCGGTGGGCAGCGGGATCTTCTCGCCGGACGATCCGCAGCGCTACACCGCCCTGGTGGACAGCCTGCGCTACGACGACCGCTTCCTGGTCTGCGCGGATTTCGACGCCTATTGGGACGCCCAGGAGCGCGTCGAGCAACTCTGGAGAAAACCCTCGCGCTGGTGGAAAGCTTCTATGCTCAACACCGCGCGGGTCGGCTGGTTCTCATCCGACCGCACCATCCGCGAGTACGCCCAGGACATCTGGAAAGTATCGACGGGACAACAAGAATAAGGTGCGACGATTGGCGGCAGTTCGCGGGGCAGCGTAGCGGTGTTCGCTTGTGTAGGATGCCGCCCGCCACGCCATGAGCACTTCAAGAACCGGGAGACGACCGCCGATGCTGATCCGTGACCTTCGCGACGACGACATGGACCGGGTGCTGGATATCTGGCTGCGAGCCTCGCAGCAGGCCCACGACTTCATCGACGCCGATTTCTGGCAGCAACGCCTGCAGGACATGCGCGATGTCTATCTGCCTGCCGCCGCGTCACGCGTCGTCGAGAGCGACGGTTGCGTGAGTGGTTTCTACAGCCTGCACGATGGCGCACTGGCCGCGCTGTTCATCGCCCCGGAATGCCAGGGCAGGGGTCTGGGCTCGCACCTGCTGAGCGACGCCAAGGTTCACCTGCCGATGCTGGAGCTGTCGGTCTATTCGGCCAATGCCGGCGCGGTGGCCTTCTACCGGCGGCATGGCTTCGAGGTGCTGGAAGAGCGCGCCGACGAGCACACCGGCCATCCGGAGATACGCATGGGCTGGACCGCGCGCCCGACAGTCTGCGGATACTGAAGCAGGGCGCGGGCGCTGTGCTGCTGGCGGTTGCCGGCCTCGCCAACGCCATGGATGGCAAGGGCAACTCCTCCGACCACTTCACCGTCGGCAGCAGCCTCGGCACGGCCGCCGTCGGCGAGTCCACCAGCCAGTCGCCGCGCGCTGCCTATCAGCACGCCCGCGACGATGCGCTGGCCTATGTCGCTACTGCCGGGCTGATCCACGGCGCCCAACTCGAACAAGCCCTGCATCTGTATCGCAGCGAGCATCCGCAATCGCCCCTGAGCGACCTGCAGGTGGCCGAGGCCATCGCCAGCCAGGGCTGAGTTCTCTACCTACAAGGAATCAATCCGGCTTGCATTCGTGAGCTGGAGTCAATTGATTTTGCCGAAATGACGTCTTAATCCCCGCCGGTAAAGCCCGCAGACTGCCTTCCATTCGAACGATCGAGTGGTTCGCGGCACTGCACCGGGCCCCGCGAACTTCCCGATCGCGCCTCTTGCCGCTGAAGGAGTCCGCCATGAGCACCCACGCATCCCCGCTGTTCCAGTCCTATTCCCTGGGTGGCCTCGAACTGCCCAACCGCATCGTCATGCCGCCGATGACCCGCTCACGCGCCAGCCAGCCGGGCGACGTGCCCAACGAGCTGATGGCGGAGTATTACGCCCAGCGCGCCGGCGCCGGGCTGATCGTCAGCGAGGGCACCTGGATTTCCCCGCTGGGCAAGGGCTACGCTTGGACCCCGGGCATCCACACCCCGCCCCAGGTCGCCGGCTGGCGCAAGGTCACCCAGGCCGTGCATGCCGCCGGCGGGCGCATCTTCGCCCAGCTCTGGCACGTCGGCCGGCTCAGCCACATCAGCCTGCTCGACGGCCAGTCGCCGGTGTCTTCCTCGGCAATGCAGGCTGAAGGCGTCAACGTCTTCGTCGCCGAGAACGACGGCACACCCGGCTTCGTCCAGGCCTCGAAACCCCGTGCGCTGAAGGTGGAGGAAATCCACGCCATCGTCGACGAGTACCGCCAGGCCGCGCGCAACGCCATGGCTGCCGGCTTCGACGGTGTCGAGCTGCACGCCGCCAACGGCTACCTGGTCAACCAGTTCATCGACTCCAACGCCAACGACCGCACCGACCAATACGGCGGCTCGCTGGAGAACCGCCTGCGCTTCCTCGCCGAAGTGACCAGGGCGCTGGTGGAAGGCACCGGTGACAAGGGCCGCGTGGGCATCCGCCTGGCGCCGCTGACCACCCTGAACGGCTGTTCCGACGCCGACCCGCAAACCACCTACCTGGCCGCCGCGCGCCTGCTGGGCGAGATCGGCGTGGGCTACATCCATATCGCCGAAGCCGACTGGGACGACGCCCCGCATATGCCGCTCGAGTTCAAGCGCCGCCTGCGGGAAGTGTTCCCCGGCGCGCTGATCTACGCCGGCAAGTACACCGCCGAGCGTGCCACTGCCGCGCTGAATGAAGGCTGGGCCGACCTGATCGCCTTCGGCCGGCCCTTCGTTGCCAACCCAGACCTGCCCGAACGCCTGCGCCTGGGCGCACCGCTCAGCACGCACCAGCGCGAAACCCTGTTCGGCGGCGGCGCCCACGGGCTTACCGATTACCCGCGCCTGACTGCCTGAACTGCATCACTGCCTGAAGACAGGAATCCGAACATGAAAGCCCTCGCGACATTCACCCTCGCCGCCTTGTTGCCGCTGGCCATGCAGAGCGCCTCGGCAGAAGACTGGTACCCGTCCGTCTACGGCGCCAACGACGAGATCGGCGCCGCCAACCTGCTCACCCCGGCGGTGACCCGGCAGGCCGTGGAGCTGGTGAAGACCGGCAAGACCTACCCGCTGGCCGTGCCGGTGGACAAGCACCTGCCGGCCTTCCGCCACCGCAGCTTCCACCTGTACAACATCCAGCCGGGCGAGCAGGACGGGCAGACGCTGGGCCCGAACCAGTTCACCTTCAACGATGAACTGGTGAACGCCTGGACCGGTGTCGGTACCCAGCTCAACGGCATCGGCCACATCGGCATCGACAACCGCTACTACAACGGCAACCGCGCCGCCGACTTCGTCACCGTCGAGGGCGTGAAGAAACTCGGCATCGAGAAGGTGCCGCCTTTCGTGACCCGCGGCGTGGTGCTGGACATGACGGCGCACTACGGCAAGGCCATCGTCCCCGGCGGCACCGAGTTCAGCGTCGCCGACATCCAGGCGGTACTGAAGAAGGAAGGCCTGACCCTGCGCAAGGGCGACGTGGTGCTGTTCAACACCGGCTGGCTGGAGCTGATCGGCAAGGACAACAAGCAGTTCCTCGAAATCGAACCGGGCATCGGCATGGAAGCGGCCAAATGGCTGGCCGACCAGGGCATAGTCGCCTTCGGCGGCGACACCTGGGCCTCGGAGGTTTACCCGAACCCGCACGGCAAGGACGAGTTCCCGGTCAACCAGTACCTGCTGGCCAAGCGCGGCATCTACAACCTGGAACTGATCGACAGCCGCGCGCTGGTGCGCGATCAGGCCTGGGAATTCCTCTTCGTCCTCGGCCAGCCGCTGTACGTCGGCTCGACTCAGGTCAACATCAACCCGGTGGCGATCAGATGACGGAAAAGCCCCGGCCAATGAGCCGGGGCCTGTTTCGATGCGGACCGAATCAGATCGCCAGGCTATCCACCACGCCGCCGTCCACGCGCAGTGCGGCGCCAGTGGTAGCGGAGGAGTAGGGCGAGGCGATGTAGGTCACCAGGGCGGCTACTTCGTCGACTTCGGCGACGCGCTGGATGATCGAGCTGGGGCGTTCGCGGCGGACGAAGGCATCGGCTTCCTCGCGGGCGCTGCGGCCGGACTCGCGCACGGCATCGGCCACGAGGTTGGCCACGCCTTCGGTGAAGGTCGGGCCGGGGAGAATGGCGTTGACGGTGACGCCGGTGCCTGCCAGGCGCTTGGCCAGTCCGTGGGAGACAGCGAGGTTGGCGGCCTTGGTAACGCCGTAGTTGATCATCTGCGCGGGGATGGCGATGCCCGATTCCGAGGACAGGAAGATCACCCGGCCCCAGCCGCGCCCGACCATGCCAGGGGTGTAATGACGGGCCAGGCGCACGCCGGAGAGCACGTTGATCTCGTAGAAGTCCAGCCACTCCTGGTCCTGGGTCTCGTAGAAGTCGACGTCGTTGTAGATGCCCAGGTTGTTCACCAGGATGTCGGCGTGGGGTTCGGCGGCAAACAGTACGTCTGCACCGGCGGCGTTGCCCAGGTCCGCGACCACGCCGCGAGCCTTGCCATGGGCGCCGTGGATGCCGGCCACGGCTTCGTCAACCGAGGCTGCATTGCGTCCGACTATGACTACCTCCGCGCCGGAAGCGGCGAGCTGGCGCGCGATGCCCAGGCCGATGCCGCCGGTGGAACCACTGATGATGGCGGTCTTGCCGCCGAGATCGATCTGCATGTCTTCAATCCTCATCCAGGAAGGCGCGGGATGCGCCGATGATCGCCTGGAGTTGGCGCCATGCTAGGAACGACCTGTAAGATCGTACATAACTTAATTCGACATACTTGAGTCCTTGAGGGTCTATGCTCGATCTCAGACAACTCCGTTACTTCGTCGCCGTCGCCGAAGTCGAGCACGTCGGCAAGGCGGCGGAGACGCTGCACATTTCCCAGTCGCCGCTGAGCCGGCAGATCGCCCAGCTGGAGGAGCGCCTTGGCCTGCAGTTGTTCGAGCGCAGCCAGCAGCGCCTGCGCCTGACCTCCGATGGGCGCACCTTCCTGCACGAGGCCAAGGCGCTGCTCAAGCATGCCGAGCGCCTGGAATCCCTGGGCCGTCGACTGGGCCGGGGCGAGACCGGGGGCCTGTGCATCGGTTATGTCAGCCATGCCATCCATGCTGGCGTGTTGCCCGAAGCGCTGCGCCATGTGCGCGAGGAGCGGCCGGGCATCCATATCGCTCTCTACAATCTCTCGGCCCAGGAGCAGTTCGAGGGTTTGCGCCAGCGCAGCCTGGATATCGCCCTGGTGTGCGAACCGCCGGCCGAAGACGATCCGGACCTGCTCGCTGCGCCGGTGTTCGACGACCCGCTGCACCTGGCCCTGCCGCTGGGGCACTCGCTGGCGGATAAACCGCTGATCGAGCCGGCCGACCTGCATGAGCAGGACTGGATCATGGTGGAGGGCCACCTGCAGCAGAGCCGCCGCGAGCGCTTTCTCGCCAGTTGCGTCGCTGCCGGGTTCACTCCGCAGATCCGCCTGGAAGCCGCCGAGCCGCTCAGCGCCCTCGGCCTGGTGTCGGCAGGATTGGGTCTGGCGCTGATCCAGCGGAGCATCGGCGGGGAGCGCAACCCCAATGTGGTGCTGCGCGAGCTGCCCTGGCTTGGCCAGAGCACCGGACTGTGGGCCGCCTGGCATCGCGTCGACCTGCGGCCGATCGTGGGTGACTTCCGCGAAATGGTGCTGGCAGGTGCTCTTGTCTGAAAAGCGCTGGAAGACAACTTGATGCTGCGTTAGGTCTCAAGTCTGTCGAATTATGACTTGGACGGTCTAGGTGGGGCGGGCATAGGATTGTCGCCACTGGAGTTCACAAGCGACTCCCCCCAACCCGGAGAACCCTCCATGAGCCTCAAATCCTTGATTCCCACCCGCCTTGGTTTTGGCACTGCGCCGCTGGGCAACATGTACCGTGACGTGCCCGCCGAAGAAGTGCAGGCCACTGTCGATGCCGCCTGGGAAAACGGCGTGCGCTACTTCGATACCGCGCCGTTCTACGGCGCCGGCCTTTCCGAATCCCGTCTGGGCGCCGCCCTGGCCAACCGCCCGCGTGACGAGTACGTGCTCAGCAGCAAGGTAGGCCGCATCATCCTCGACGAGCTGGAAGACCCGGCCGCCCGCGAGCTGGGCGAGAAGAGCGGTCTGTTCGAGCACGGCAACCGCAACCGTATCGTCAACGACTACAGTGCCGACGCCACCCTGCGCTCCATCGAGGACAGCTTGAAGCGCCTGGGCACCGACCGCCTGGACATCGTCTGGATCCACGACATCGCCCAGGACTTCTACGGCGACGAATGGCTGAGCCAGTTCGAAATCGCCCGCACTGGTGCCTTCCGCGTGCTCACCCGACTGCGTGAGGAAGGTGTGATCAAGGCCTGGGGCCTGGGGGTGAACCGCGTCGAGCCCATCGAGCTGACCCTGGACCTGGACGAGCCACGCCCCGATGGCTTCCTGCTCGCCGGCCGCTATTCGCTGCTGGACCATGAGCGCGCGCTGCAACGCGTGATGCCGCAGGCAGTGGAGCAGGGCGTCGGCATCGTCGTCGGCGGCCCGTACAGCTCCGGCGTGACCGCCGGCGGCGAGCACTTCGAATACCAGAAGGCCAGCCAGGCCGTGCTGGCCAAGCTGGAACGCATCCGTGCCGTGGCCCGCGATCACGGCGTCGACGTGAAGGCCGCCGCGCTGCAGTTCGCCCTGGCCCATCCGGCCGTGGTAGCAGCAATCCCCGGCTCGACCCGCCCGCTGCACGCCAACCAAGACCATGCCGCGCTCAGCGCGGTCATCCCCGCCGCGTTCTGGAGCGACCTGCGCTCCCAGGGCCTGATCAGCGCGGTGGCGCCAGTCCCCGTCGTTTGACGCTTCAGGCGCCGGGCCTCGTGGTCCGGCGCTTCACCGAATCACCAAGGGGCCCTTGCCCCAGGAGAAACATCATGGCCAAGGCCACTGCTCACATCGACCTCAACGCCGACATCGACCAAGTCTGGCAACTCATCGGCGGCTTCGATTCCCTGCCCGACTGGCTGCCGTTCATTCCGCAAAGCCGGCTCAGCGAAGGCGGCCGCGTACGAACGCTGAACAGCGTCGACGGTGAAACGATCATCGAGCGCCTGCTGGATTTCAACGAAGCTGAGCGCAGCTACAGCTACACCATCCTGCAGGGCCCGGCGCCGGTGCGCGACTATCAGTCGACCCTGCGCGTTCTGCCCGGCAGCGAAGGCGTGCGCGTGGAATGGTTCGGTTCCTTCACGCCCGAGGGCATCACCGATGCCGAAGCTACCGCGTTGTTCACCGGCATCTACGTCGATGGCCTGGCGGCGCTGAAGCATAAGCTCGAAGGCTGATTGCGTCGGCGAAAAAAGCCCCTTGCCAGCGACTGGCAAGGGGCTTCGTCGTTCCTGCAGGGTGACTTACCAGAACCCCCCGGCATGCCGGCTGGACGCATAGTCCAGGTGCAGGGCGAAGGAGCTCTGGAAGAATTCCAGCAGGCGGGTGTCGAGCACCATTTCATTGAGCGAGGCGAGCGAGCCGATCACCTGCTGCACGTCGCCTTCGCTCTCGCCGCAGCGGTTCTCGTGGCATAGCCGCTGCGTCTGCGGGTCGGCGCTGATGCGGCAGACGCACTCCGGGTCATGGCAGGAGCCGCGCACCTTGAGGCTCAACTCCGGTAGCTCGCGGCGGCCCTCCAGCAATTCCACGGTGCATTCCAGACCGTGTTCGCGGGCGAATTCGCTGGCGCGGGCGAAGGCTGGCAGGGCCACTTCAACCAGCGCGCTCTGGTAGGCATTGGCAAAACTCTTCTGGGGGTCGTCGCTCATCCGCGGTCTCCTTTGCAGGTTGCACGAGGCCGGCTGACAGCAGCCGGGTTGAGTCATGGACCACGCAATACGCGGCTTGCGCGATGTATCGGCGGACTTTCCGCCGAGCGGTTGGGCCGCGCGCCGACGAAATGAAGCAAACCAAATGGCCATGACGCCGGTCAGCATTCAGGTAAGGGCTGCGGAGCCGGACATGGACACCCTGGAACGCATCTGGGCGACGCTGGTCGCCGAGTTTTCCGACCTCAGCGAAGTGGAGCAGATCACCCGCGCGTCGTTGCGCCTGGCGCTCGCCGTACTGTTGGGTGGAGTGCTGGGCTATGAGCGCGAAAGCAAGGGCAAGGCTGCCGGCCTGCGCACGCACATGCTGGTGACGATGGGCGCGGCGTTGTTCGTGATGGCGATCCGCGAAGGTACGACGGAGGCGGATGCCGTCAGTCGGGTTATCCAGGGCATTGCCGCCGGCATCGGTTTTCTTTGCGCGGGCACCATCCTCAAGGGCAACCGCGCTTCGGACGTCAAGGGCCTGACCACTGCGGCGGGCCTGTGGCTGAGCACTGCCATCGGCATCAGCGTGGGGCTCGGCCACTCCGCCACGGCGGTGCTCGGCACCCTGCTGGCATTGCTGGTGCTGCACTGCCTGCCGCATGGCCTGGAACCTGGCCGCGAGCAGGAATCCATTTCCCCTGGACAGCAGCGGGAGGACCGCGATGTTCCGTGAATTTCCCCAGGCCTGCGCCTGGACCGACGCCATGTGCGAGAACGGCCGCTGCAGCGGGCTGATCGAATACCAGGTGAGCCGCGAAGGAGCGCCGGTGGAGGTGCTCTGGGTCTATGCGCCCCTGAGCACCAATGCGGCGCAAGCCGAGGCCGTGGCGCAACGCATGCTCGAACGCGTGTGCGACATCGATGCAGAGGGCCGCGTGCACTTCGATGATGGCGTGATCCTGCAGGAGGACTGCCCATGGCCCGTGTGATCTGGAAAGGCGCCATCAGCTTCGGCCTGGTGCACATTCCGGTGGCGCTCAACAGCGGCGCGCGCTCCACCGGCACCAACTTCGACTGGCTGGACGAACGCAGCCTGGAGCCGGTGGGCTACAAGCGGGTGAACAAGGTGACGGGCAAGGAGGTGCCCAAGGAGCACATCGTCAAGGGCGTGGAGCTGGAGAAGGGCCGCTACGTGGTGCTCAGCGAGGAGGAAATCCGCGCGGCGCGACCCGAAGCCACGCAGACCATCGACATCCTCAGCTTCATCGAGGTGAGCGAGATTCCGGTGCCGTTCTACGACTCGCCCTATTACCTCACCCCCGAGAAGCGTGGCGAGAAGGTCTACGTACTGCTGCGCGACACCCTGCAGAAGACCGACAAGGCCGCCGTCTGCCAACTGGTGATGCACAGCCGCCAGCACCTGGCGATGCTGCGCGCCGAGGGCGATGCCATCCTGCTGATGACCCTGCGCTGGCCGGAGGATGTGCGCGAGGTGGACGAACTGGGGCTGAACCTGTCGAAGGTCAAGCTCGACAAGCGCGAGGCAGAGATGGCCGAGCGCCTGGTCAAGGACATGAGCGGCAAGTGGACCCCGGAGGACTACCAGGACACCTTCAGCGAAGAGATACACCGCCTGGTGGAGCAGAAGGCCGCCAAGGGCCAGCTCGCCGAAGTCGCGCAGGTGGAGGAGCGTTCCAGCGAAGGCGCCGACATCATCGACCTCACCGAGCTGCTCAAGCGCAGCCTGAAGGGCGACGGCAAGAAGCGCAGCGCCGCCAGCGCGCCGGCCAAGCGCAGCGGCGGGAGCAGCCGCAGCACCAGCAACAGCGCCAGTACCGGGAAGAGTGCGCCCAGGCGCAAAAGCTCCTGAACCCGCCGCCGGGAAAATAGCCTGAACTTGCGTCGCCCTCACGGTTCGGAAGCCTTGTACCGAACAGCGCAGCGAGGAGGGGCCGCGAATGGAACTGGAGAATCCCGCAAGCCGGGCCGAAGCCGCCGCCAACGAGGCGCGCATCGTCATCGAGGACGTCGAACCGCGCCTGGAAAGCGGGCGTTTCGCCGCGAAAGCGATCTGCAATCGGCGCTCCCGCGTGCACGCCCGGTTGTTCTGCGATGGCCACGACAAGCTGGCCGCGGAAGTCGCCTGGCGCGAAGACAAGCACGCGCCGTGGCAGAAGGTGCCGATGCAGCCGCTGGGCAACGATCATTGGGAAGCCCACGTCACGCCGACGCGGGTCGGCCGCGCCGAGTTCATCGTGCTGGCCTGGATCGACAGCTATGCGAGCTTCCGCTACGAACTCGAAAAGAAATATGCCGCCGGCCAGGCAGTGGACCTGGAATTTCGCGAAGGCATCGAGCTGCTGCAGGGCGTGCTGCAGACCGCCCCGGAGGATTGTGAGGCGGAACTGGCCGAGATCGTCCGCGGGCTGCAGGACAACGACGGGCGCGAGGCCCGCTTCGCCCTGTTCATGGCGCCGCGCACCCTGGAAGTGATGCAGCGCGCAGAGCACCGTCCGCACCTGACCCGCAGCCTGACCTTCGAGCTGGACGTGGAGCGGCAACTGGCCGAATTTGCCAGCTGGTACGAACTGTTCCCGCGCTCGGAAAGCCGTGTGCCCGGCCAGCACGGCACCTTCGCAGACGTCCACCGACGCCTGCCGGAAATTGCCGCGATGGGCTTCGACGTCCTCTACTTCCCGCCCATACATCCCATCGGCCGCACCCACCGCAAGGGCCGCAACAACAGTCTCCAGGCTGGCGAGAACGACCCAGGCAGCCCCTACGCCATCGGCAGCGAAGAGGGCGGTCATGAGGCTGTGCACCCGCAGCTGGGCACATTGGAAGATTTCCGCAAACTGGTCGACGCCGCCCGCGAGCACGGCCTGGAAGTCGCCCTGGACTTCGCCATCCAGTGCTCGCCGGACCACCCCTGGCTGCGCGAGCACCCCGGCTGGTTCAGCTGGCGCGCCGACGGTTCCATACGCCACGCCGAGAACCCGCCGAAAAAGTACGAAGACATCGTCAACGTCGACTTCTACGCCCCCGACGCGGTGCCCGACCTTTGGCTCGGGTTGCTGCAGGTGGTGCTGGGCTGGGTGGAGCAGGGCGTCACGCTGTTCCGGGTCGACAACCCGCACACCAAGCCGCTGCCGTTCTGGGAGTGGCTGATCGCCGAAGTGCGCCGCGAACACCCGCAGGTGATCTTCCTCGCCGAGGCCTTTACCCGCCCGGCGATGATGGCGCGCCTGGGCAAGGTCGGCTTCAGCCAGAGCTACACCTACTTCACCTGGCGCAACACCAAGGCGGAGCTGGAGCACTACCTGACCGAGCTCAACCAGCCGCCACTGCGCGATTGCTACCGGCCGAACTTCTTCGTCAACACGCCGGACATCAATCCCTACTTCCTGCAGCGTTCCGGGCGCGCCGGCTTCCTCATCCGCGCGGCGCTGGCAACCATGGGCTCGGGCCTGTGGGGTATGTACTCGGGCTTCGAGCTGTGCGAGGCCGACCCGGTGCCGGGCAAGGAGGAGTACTTCGATTCCGAGAAGTACCAGCTGCGCCAGCGCGACTACCACGGCCCCGGCAACATAGTCGGCGAAATCACCCGGCTCAACCGCATCCGCCGCGAAAACCCCGCGCTGCACAGCCACCTCGGGTTCCAGGCCTACAACGCCTACAACGACAACATCCTGCTGTTCGGCAAGCGCACCGAGGATCTTTCCAACTTCATCCTCATCGCCGTCAGCCTCGACCCGCACAACGCCCAGGAAGCCGACTTCGAACTGCCGCTCTGGGAGTTCGGCCTGCCCGACGACGCCCCCATGGGCGGCGAGGACCTGATGAACGGCCATCGCTGGACCTGGCACGGCAAGCGCCAGTGGATGCGCATCGAGCCCTGGCACCTGCCGTTCGGCATCTGGCGCCTGCACCCCGAGCAGTGACCCGATTTCGTAGAGGACCGCGACATGGCCAAGCGCAAGACCCGCCCGTTTCTCGATGACCCGCTCTGGTACAAGGACGCGGTCATCTACCAGTTGCACGTGAAGTCCTTCTTCGACGCCAACAACGACGGCATCGGTGACTTCCGCGGGCTGATCGAGAAGCTCGACTACATTGCCGAACTGGGCGTGAACACCCTCTGGCTGCTGCCGTTCTACCCCTCGCCACGGCGCGACGATGGCTATGACATCGCCATGTACAAGGGCGTCCACCCCGACTACGGCACCCTGGCCGACGCGCGCCGCTTCATCGATGCGGCACACGAGCGGGGGTTGCGGGTGATCACCGAGCTGGTCATCAACCACACTTCCGACCAGCATCCCTGGTTCCAGCGCGCCCGCCGGGCGAAGAAGGGCTCCCAGGCGCGCAACTGGTACGTGTGGTCCGACGACGACACCCGCTACGACCAGACGCGGATCATCTTCATCGACTCCGAGCAGTCCAACTGGACCTGGGACCCGGTGGCCGGGCAGTACTTCTGGCACCGCTTCTATTCGCACCAGCCGGACCTGAATTTCGACAACCCGCAGGTGCTGCGCGCGGTGCTCGGGGTGATGCGCTACTGGCTGGACCTGGGCGTCGACGGGCTGCGCCTGGATGCCATCCCGTACCTGATCGAGCGCGATGGCACCAACAACGAAAACCTCCCCGAAACCCACGTGGTGCTCAAACGCATCCGCGCCGAACTGGACGCGCACTACCCGGACCGCATGCTGCTGGCCGAGGCCAACCAGTGGCCCGAGGACACCCGCCCGTATTTTGGCGGGACGCAAGGCGGCCCCGGCGACGAATGCCACATGGCCTTCCATTTCCCGCTGATGCCGCGCATGTACATGGCCATCGCCCAGGAAGACCGCTTCCCGATCACCGACATCCTGCGCCAGACCCCGGCGATCCCGGACAACTGCCAGTGGGCGATCTTCCTGCGCAACCACGATGAGCTGACCCTGGAGATGGTCACCGACGACGAGCGCGACTACCTCTGGAACTACTATGCCGCCGACCGCCGCGCGCGCATCAACCTGGGCATTCGCCGCCGCCTCGCGCCGCTGGTGGAGCGCGACCGCCGGCGCATCGAGCTGCTGCACAGCCTGCTGCTGTCCATGCCGGGCACGCCGACCCTGTACTATGGCGACGAGATCGGCATGGGCGACAACATCTACCTGGGTGACCGCGACGGCGTGCGTACCCCCATGCAATGGTCGGTCGACCGCAATGGCGGGTTTTCCCGCGCCGACCCGGCCAGCCTGGTGCTGCCGCCGATCCTCGATCCGCTCTATGGCTACCAGAGCGTCAACGTCGAAACCCAGTCGCGCGACCCGCATTCGCTGCTCAACTGGATGCGCCGCATGCTCGGCGTGCGCAAGCAGCAGAAGGCATTCGGCCGCGGCAGCATCACCATGCTGTCGCCGCCCAACCGCCGGATCCTGGCCTACCTGCGCCAGTACAGGCCCGAGGGCGATGGCGCCAGCGAGGACAGCATCCTCTGCGTCGCCAACCTCTCCGGCGCCGCCCAGGCGGTCGAGCTGGACCTGTCGGCCTTCGATGGCCGGGTACCGGTGGAGATGCTCGGCGGCTCGTCCTTCCCGCCGATCGGCCGGATGACCTACCTGCTGACACTGCCGCCCTACGGCTTCTACTGGTTCTACCTGGCCGACAGCCAGCAGATGCCGGCCTGGCACGTGAAGCCAGTGGAACGCATGCCCGAGCTGCCGACCCTGGTGCTGGCGCAGCGCCTTGAAGAGCTCACGCGAGGCGCGCCCCGTGATTTGCTGGAGGGCGATTCGCTGCCGCGCTACCTGCCCAAGCGCCGCTGGTTCTCCGCCGGACGGGTGGATGCCGGCAGCGCCCATCTGCTCTACGCCATGCCGCTGGAAGAGGCCGACGCCGCGCCCATGCTGGCCGAGGTGGAAGTCACCGGTGCTGATGGCGCCGAGCATTACCAGCTGCCGCTGGCCGCGGTACCGGAGAAGGGTAGCGCCGGCAACGACCTGCCGCAGCAACTGGCGCTGGCGCGTCTGCGCCGTGGACGCAGGGTCGGCCTGCTGACCGATGCCTTCAGCCTGCCGCGTTTCAGCCGGCTGATTCTCAACCAGCTGCGCCAGGGCGCGACCCTGCAGGGCGCGGCTGGCGAATTGCAGTTCCTGCCGCAGCCGGGCCTTTCGCAGTACGCCGATATCGGTGACGACGCCGACATCCGTGTGCTGGGCGTCGAGCAATCCAACAGCTCCGCGCTGATCGGCAACCGCCTGCTGCTCAAGCTGCTGCGCCGCGTGTTCCCGGGCGTGCATCCGGAGGCGGAAATGGGCGGCTACCTGAGTCGCCGCGGCTTCGCCAACATCGCTCCGCTGCTGGGCGAGGTACGCCGTATCGACGCCAGTGGCCAGCCGCACACGCTGCTCCTGCTGCAGGGCTACCTGAGCAACCAGGGCGATGCCTGGACCTGGACGCTCAACCAGCTCGAACGCGCCATGCGCGACGGATTGCTGCCGGGCGTGGAAACGGCGGAACCGGAGTTCGACGCGATGGAAGAGCTGCGCCTGTTCGCCGGCAAGTTCGGTCAGCGCCTGGGCGAAATGCACCAGTTGCTCGCCGAGGCCACCGACGAGCCGGACTTCGGCCTGCACCGCAGCGCTGCCGCCGACAGCGCCTTGTGGACCCGCAGCATCGGCGCGCAGATCGAACAGGCGCTGGAGGCCCTGGGGACATCCCGCGAGGCCCTGGATGAGCGCGGCCGGGCGATGGTCGACTGGCTGCTGGAAAAACGCGCCGAGCTGCTGCAGGCCGTGGGCAATCTCGCGCGCCTGGCCGAGGGCGGGGTGATGATCCGCGTCCACGGCGACCTCCACCTGGGGCAGGTGCTGGTGGTGCAGGGCGACGCCTACCTGATCGATTTCGAGGGCGAGCCCAACCGGCCGCTGGCCGAGCGCCGCCAGCGCCATAGCCCGCTCAAGGACGTCACCGGCGTGCTGCGCTCCTTCGACTACGCCGCCGCCATGGCCCTGCGCAGCGCACAGGGTACCGAGGTGGCTGCCGCAGTGCAGTCGGCGCGCGCCGCCCTGGCCGTGCGCTACCGCCGCGAGGCCCGCGACGCCTTCCTCGAGGCTTACCGCGCAGCTGCCGTCGATCTGCCCCACGAATGGCATGGCCGCGAAGGCGAGGGCGCCGCGCTGGCCCTGTTCAGCCTGGAGAAAGCAGCCTACGAAGTGCTTTACGAAGCCGGTCACCGCCCCGACTGGCTGGAAGTACCCCTGCAAGGACTCTTTGAATTGGCGCGACACTTACTCGGAGGACATACATGACCCTGCGCAGCGATCTGGACCATCTTCAGCGGGCCGACCACGCCGACCCCTTCGCCTTCCTCGGCCCGCACCGCGACGTCGAGGGCGGCGTGGTGCGCGTCTGGCTTCCCGGTGCGCTGGCGGTGGAGTTGCTGTCGCCACAAGACGACTTCCTCGCCGCCATGCAGGCGGTCGACGCCAGCGGGCTGTTCGTCGCCCATCTGCAATCCCCCTTGGCCAGCGGCACGCCCTACCGCCTGCGCATCCACTGGCCCGAGCACGAGCAGGTCACCGAGGACCCCTACGCTTTCGGCCCGTCCCTGAGCGAGCTGGACCTCTACCTGTTCGCCGAGGGCAACCACCGCCAGCTCGGCAAATGCCTGGGCGCCCAGGTGATGGAGATGGACGGCGTGCCCGGCGTGCGCTTCGCCGTCTGGGCACCCAATGCCAGGCGGGTCTCGGTGGTCGGCGACTTCAATGGCTGGGATGGCCGCCGCCATGTGATGCGCCTGCGCTATCCGGCCGGTGTCTGGGAGCTGTTCATCCCGCGCCTGCAGCCCGGCGAAATCTACAAGTACGAGCTGCTGGGCAGCGACGGCGTCCTGCCGCTCAAGGCCGACCCCATGGCGCTGGCGACCGAGATGCCGCCGGCCACTGGCTCGCGGGTGCCCGACCCGACGCCGTTCAGCTGGCAGGACCACGACTGGATGAACCAGCGCGCCGAACGCCAGGGCGTCGACCGGCCGCTGTCCATCTACGAGCTGCACGCCGGCTCCTGGCAGTGGGTGGATAACCGCACACCGACCTGGGACGAACTGGCCGACCGGCTGATCCCCTATGTCAGCGACCTGGGCTTCACCCACATCGAGCTGATGCCGATCATGGAGCACCCCTTCGGCGGCTCCTGGGGCTACCAGCCGCTGTCGCTGTTCGCACCCACCGCGCGCTACGGCAGTCCGGCGGACTTCGCCCGCTTCGTCGACCGCTGCCACCAGGCCGGCATCGGCGTGATCCTCGACTGGGTACCGGCGCATTTCCCCACCGACGCCCATGGCCTGGCGCATTTCGACGGCACTTCGCTGTACGAATACGCGCATCCCTTCGAAGGCTTCCACCAGGACTGGGATACCTACATCTACAACCTCGGGCGCAACGAGGTGCACGGCTTCATGCTGGCCTCGGCGCTGCACTGGCTGCGCGAGTATCACATCGATGCGCTGCGCGTGGATGCGGTAGCCTCGATGCTCTACCGCGACTATTCGCGCAAGGAAGGCGAGTGGATCCCCAACCGCCACGGCGGGCGGGAGAACCTTGAAGCCATCGAGTTCCTCAGCCATCTCAACAGCGTGGTGCACACCGAGGCGCCCGGCGCCCTGGTGATCGCCGAGGAATCCACCGCCTGGCCGGGGGTCAGCCGGCCCACCGAGCAGGGCGGCCTGGGCTTTGCCTACAAGTGGAACATGGGCTGGATGCACGACAGCCTGTCGTACATCCGCGAGGACCCGATCAACCGCGGCTATCACCACCACAAGCTGACCTTCGGCCTGCTCTACGCCTTCTCCGAGCATTTCATCCTGCCGATCTCCCACGACGAAGTGGTGCACGGCAAGGGTTCGCTGCTGGGCAAGATGCCGGGTGACCGCTGGCAGCAGTTCGCCAACCTGCGGCTGTACCTGTCGATGATGTGGACCCATCCGGGCAAGAAGTTGCTGTTCATGGGCTGCGAGTTCGGCCAGTGGCGCGAGTGGGACCACGACGGGCAACTGGACTGGTACCTGTTGCGCTATGCCGAGCACTTCGGCGTCCAGGCATTGGTGCGCGAACTCAACCGCCTGTTGCGCGAGGAACCGGCCCTGCACGCCTTCGATGATCGCGCCGAAGGCTTCCACTGGCTGATCGGCGACGACCAGCTCAACAGCGTCTTCGCCTGGCTGCGCCTGGCCGGCGATGGATTGCCCCTGCTGGTGGTGCACAACTTTACCCCGGTGCCGCGCCCTCACTATCGCGTGGGCGTTCCGTTGCCGGGTCATTGGCAAGTGCTGCTCAACAGCGACGCGGACTGTTTCGGCGGCTCCGGCGCCGGAAGCCGCGGGACGCTGGAAAGCGACCCCCACGGGTCCCACGGGCAGGCCCAGTCCCTGGCGCTGGATCTGCCTCCGCTGGGCTGCCTGATCCTGCGCCCTGAAGGCGACGGGGTGGACTTGTAGCCGCGGAGCCTCGGCAGATCAAGAACCGTCAGGGCGGATAACGCTGGTGCGTTATGCGCCCTGCGCTCTACGGATGGCCCCCGAGCGATCGCACAGAAAATCGCGGATAAATCCGCTCCTACGCCCCCGGTTACTCCGGCGTTGTAGGAGCGGGCCATGCCCGCGATCCGTCGGCAGGGCCGACGCTCAGGACGCCCGCGCGGCCTCCTGCCGCTCCGCGCGGCGCTTGAGCTTCTTTGCGTGGCGCTCCAGCCACAGGTAGACGGCGCAGGCGAGCAGCAGCGGGATGAGGAAATACAGCACCCGATAGCCGATCAGCGCCGCCAGCAGTTCGCCACGGGAAAAATGATCGCGCAGCACGGTGATGAATACCGTCTCGATAACCCCCAAGCCCGCCGGTACGTGCAGCACCACACCCGCGATGCTGCTGATCAGCAGCGTCGCCAGCACCGTCGGGTAATGCGCCGAATCCGGCAGCAGGGTGTAGATCAACAGCGCCATCATCGACCAGTTGCTCGCCCCGGCGATGCCCTGCAGCGCCGCCAGACGCCAGGTCGGCAGGTTCAGCCGATAGCGCTTCCAGCCCCAGGCGCGGCGGCGGGCGAAGCGGCAGGCGAGCAGGTAGCCGGCGCCGAGCAGAAGCAGCACCACGCCGATGGCGCGCAGGCCGCTCTGGCCCAGTGACCAGGTGTCCGGCAGGTCGGGATAGCCACAGACGAACAACACCCCGGCCAGCAGCAGGTAGCCGTACCAGTTGGTGATCATGCTGAAGGTCAGGATCCGCGTGATATCCCCCGCGCTCATCCCCAGCCGCCCGTAGAGGCGGAAGCGCAGCGCGATGGCGCCGACCCAGGAGCTGAGGTTGAGGTTGAAGGCGTTGCACACGAAGGCCACGGTGAACACCCGCCGCACCGGCAGCGGGTGGCCGATGTAGAAGCGGCTGAGCACGTCGAAACTGCTGAAGATGGCGTAGCTGCCCAGGGCGATCAGCATGCCCAGCGCCAGGGTGCTGAACTTGTATTCGCGCAGCAGGCGGAACACCTCGTCCCAGTCGGTGGCGCGCAGCAACAGGAACAGCAGCACCGGCAGCGCCACCAGCAGGACGATATTGAAGACGCGGTTGGCGCGCTTCCAGAATTTCTTGTTCTTCATGGCTGCACCTGCGATTGGTGGGCGTTTTCCTCGAGGCTCGCGGGATGGAGCACCTGCCGGTGCGCCGGCAACTGGCCGGCAATGGCAGGGAAATGCCGCAGGAAGTGGAAGCTCAGGAACACCAGCGGCGCCCGCCACCAGTAGCCGCGCCGGGCATACTGGCGGGTGACGCGGCGGCAACTGCTGGCCGCCAGGTTTTCCAGATGGTCGTCCAGCTCGCTGGCGAAGGCGGATTCCTCGATCAGCAGATTGCCCTCCAGGTTCAGCGACAGGCTCAGCGGGTCGAGGTTGCTCGAGCCGACCGTGGCCCAGTGGCGATCCATCACCGCAACCTTTCCGTGCAACGGACGGTCCCGGTATTCGTAGATCTCCACGCCGTCGCGCAGCAGGGTGTCGTAGAGCAGCTTGCTGCACAGGCGCACCAGCGGCATGTCCGGCAGGCCCTGCAGGATCAGGCGCACCTGCACCCCGCGCCGGGCGGCGTCGCGCAAGGCGCGCAGCAGGCGATAGCCCGGGAAGAAGTAGGCGTTGGCGATCACCAGGCGTTCCCGGGCGCGGCCGATGGCGCGCAGGTAGTGTTGTTCGATCTCGGTGCGGCGGTTGAGGTTGTCGCGGATCGCCAGGCAGGCCCGGCAGGGGCCTGCCGGGCCGCCGGGATGCACGGCATCGGCGGCGGGCATATCGCCATACTGGGCGAGCAGGTCCAGGCAGGCGCGGCGGATGTCCTGCACGCTCGGCCCACGCACCTTCACCGCATAGTCCTGCTTGGCCATGACGCCGAAATCGGCCAGGTGGTCGGCGCAGAAATTGATGCCGCCGACGAAGCCGACCTGGCCGTCCACCACCACGTGCTTGCGATGCAGCCGGCGGAACAGGTTGGTGCGCATGCCCAGCAGCGGCCGCTGTGGATCGAACAGGTGCAGGCGCACGCCGGCATCCAGCAGGCCGCCCAGGAAGCTGGCATCCAGGTCCGGCGTGCCGTAGCCATCGGCGATCACGTCCACGCGCACGCCGCGCTGCGCCGCGTCGATCAGCACCTGGCGCAGCCCGCGCCCGACCTTGTCGTCACGCAGGATGAAGGTTTCCAGCAGGACTTCCTGGCGGGCCTCTTCGATGGCCTGGAACACGCTGGGGTAGAAGGCTTCGCCGTTGATCAACAGCTCGACCCGGTTGCCGTCGCGCCAGCACTCGTTCATAGCGATACCTCGGCCAGCAGGGGAAGATGGTCGGACAGGTGAGGCCAGGGCTTGCGGTTGAGCACCTCGCTCAGGGTGACCTTGAGGTTGCGCACGTAGATGCGGTCCAACCGCAGCAACGGCCAGCGCGCCGGAAAGCTGCGTGGCTCGCCGCCTTCCCGGGGAAAGGCCGGGCGCAGCCCGCAGCCGGCGAGCAGGCCGGAGGCGCGGCAGCGCCAGTCGTTGAAGTCGCCGGCCACCACCACCGGGTCGTTCGCCGGCAGCTCGCCGACCAGTTCGCAGAGCAGCCGCAGTTGCTGCTGCCGCTGGGTCTCGTACAGGCCCAGGTGCACGCACACTGCGTGCAGGGATCGCTCGCCCGGCAGGTCGATCTGCGCGTAGAGCAGCCCGCGTTCCTCGGTGCCGGCCACCGAGACGTCGCGGTTGTCCCAGCGGCTGATCGGCAGGCGCGAGAGCAGGGCGTTGCCGTGATGGCCCTCGGGGTACACGGCGTTGCGCCCGTAGGCGAATGCCGGCCACATGCTGTCGGCGAGGAACTCGTAATGCGGAGTGGCCGGCCAGTTGGGCTGGCGTTCGGCGTGCAGCTGGTGTTCGCCGTGGACTTCCTGGAGAAACACCAGGTCCGCCGAGGTCGCACGAACGGCGTCGCGCAGTTCGTGAAGAATGAAGCGCCGGTTGAAGGCGGTGAAACCCTTGTGGGTGTTCACCGTGAGCACCCGCAACAGGGTGCCGGCCTGTGCCTGGGCGAGGTGGGCCAAATCGTTCTCGGCGCGGGTCATTGCCAGTCTCCTGCCGGTTCGCCGGGTTCCTGGCGGCCCGCGAGCTGAAGGTCCAGCAGCGCCATCAATTGGCTGGCGTCGTAGGGGGCGCGGACCTTCATGTCATTGTCGAAGTAGCAGTACACCTCGCGCTGGCGGCGATCGCCGCGGGTGGAGGCATCGAACAGCTCGGCGTCGGCCGGTTGCAGGCCGCGCCGCCAGCGGGCGATGCGTTCGCTCCAGCGTTTGAGGGCGGCCTCGCCATAGCCGCTGGCGTACAGTTCCTTTTCGCCGTGCAGGCGCAGGTAGACGAAGTCGGTGGCGGTGAGGTCTTCGCCGTAGGGCCACTTGCGCGGCGCATCGGCGAACACCAGCGCCACGTTGTGGCGGCGCAGCTGCCGGGCGAATTCCGCGCAGGCGAAACTGGCGTGGCGCACCTCCATGGCATGGCGCAGCGGGTGTCGGGCGACGGCGGTCGGCCACTCGGGCGGGCGCCGCGTGGCGGCGTCCTTGGCCAGCTTCAGGGCGGCGTCGGTGGTGCGTGGCAGCAGCGTCAGGAAGGCCTCGACCACGTCCGGGTCGTACTTCAGCGACGGCGGCACCTGCCACAGCATCGGGCCGAGCTTGCCGCCCAGCTCCAGCGGGCCGGAGGCATAGAAGTTGGCGACGGCTTCCTCCACGTCCTTCAAACGCCGGGTGTGGGTGATGTAGCGCGGGCCCTTGACGCTGAAGACGAAGCCGTCGGGGGTGTCCTCTGCCCAGCGGCGATAGCGCTCGGGGTTCTGCAAGGCGTAGAACGAGCCGTTCAGCTCGATGCTGTTGAAGGCTCGCGAGGCGTAGCGCAGCTCGTCCTTCTGGCGCAGCCCTTGAGGGTAGAAATCACCACGCCAGGGGGTGTAGCGCCAGCCGGAAATGCCAATGTGCAACTCCTTCATAGGCCAATCATCCTGTGTCAGTGGCGGTGCGGCGGGCGCACCCTTTCTTCATCGCCCAGGCGTGCCTCCCGGCGCTGCGGTTGCAGTTCGACCTTGACCCAACCGGTCTCGCGCTGGTTGAAGGCCTCGAAGGCGTCGATCACGTCGTTCATCGGCTTGACCTGGGTGAGGATGGCCGCGGGATCGATGCGCCCGGCCAGCACCAGTTCGATGAGTTTCGGGATGTAGCGGCGGTGGTGGCAGTTGCCCATCTTCAACGTGAGGTTCTTGTTCATCGCCTCGCCGATGGGGAAGCTGCGCTGGTCCGGGCCGTAGACGCCGATGATGCCCAGACTGCCGGCCTTGGCGAGGGCCGCCACGGCCCATTCCAGGGCCTGGGTCGGCGCGTTGCCCGGCACCCATTCGGCTTTGTGTTCCTGCGCCGGCGCCTCGGTCTCGGCGCCATGGCTGTGCTCGGCGTCCACGCCCACGGCATCGATGGCACGGTCCACGCCTATGCCTTCGGTGAGCCAGAGCAGCGCCTGTACCGGGTCCTCGCGCTCGAAGTCGATCACTTCGGCACCCTGTTGGCGGGCCATATGCAGGCGGTCGGGGTGGCGGTCGATGGCGAACACCCGCGCCGCGCCCATCAGCAGTGCGCTGGCGATGGCGAACTGGCCGACCGGCCCGCAGCCGAACACCGCGACGGTGTCGCCGATGCCGACCTCGGCCAGCTCCGCGCCGAACCAGCCGGTGGGGAAGATATCCGAGAGCAGGATCGCCTGGTCGTCGCTGATCTGCGAGGGCAGGCGGATCAACCCGATGTTGGCGTAGGGGATGCGCGCCTTCTCCGCCTGCAGGCCGTGGAAGGCGCCGGTACTTTCCGGGCCGCCGAAGAAGGCGGTGCCGCCGCGCTTGCCGTTGGGGTTGGCCCTGTCGCACTGCGCGTAGTAGCCGGCGCGGCAGTACGAACAGTTGCCGCAGGCGATGGTGGAGGGGATCACCACACGATCGCCCACCTGCAGGTTGCGCACCTCGTCACCCAGCTCCTCGATGATGCCCACGCCTTCGTGGCCGAGGATGGTGCCGGGTTTCATGCCGCCCACCGAACCGCGCACGAAGTGCAGGTCGGTGCCGCAGATGGCCGAGGCCGTGAGGCGAACGATGGCATCGTTGGGGTGCTTGAGTGCGGGGGCGGGCACATCCTCCAGGCGGATGTCGCCGACGTCGTGGAATACGACTGCTTTCATCTTGTCCTCCTCGGCGCGCGCGGCGGTCGGCGATGCCGGCCCGTGCGCGGACTCTCGCGGAAAAAATCGGTGAGCCCCTTTACGGGGCCCCTACAGATTCCGACTGAGGGCGTGCGGGGCCGTTCAGACCGATTCTCCCCGCTCGTCAGTCCTCGCCGCGGCGCAGGGTGAACAGCACCAGCGAGCGCGCACCCAGGGGGTAGGCGGTGCCGAATTCCCAGTTGCGCTCGTGGTCCTGGCCCGGTTCGCGGGTGTCGAGGAGGAATTGCCACTCGCGACCCTGGGCGGTTTCCGGGAGCACGAAGTCGAGGTCTTCGTGGCCGGCGTTGACCAGCAGCAGCAAGGTCGCGTCGCCGCCGCTGCGGCGGATGCCGGTGGGCTGCGCGCGGCCATCGAGCAACATGCCGAGGCTGCGGCGCTGCGGATCGTGCCAATGGTCCTCGGTCATCTCCACGCCCTCGGCGGCGAGCCAGGTGACATCGCGCACGCCCAGCTCCTCGTTGTACTCGCCGACCAGGAATCTTCCGCGCCGCAGGATCGGGTAGGCTTGGCGCAGACGGATCAGGCGGCGGGTGAAGGCCAGCAGCTCGCGACCCTCGTCGTCGAGGTTCCAGTCCACCCAGCCCAGTTCGTTGTCCTGGCAGTAGACGTTGTTGTTGCCCTGCTGGGTGCGGCTGAACTCGTCGCCGGCCAGCAGCATGGGCGTGCCCTGGGAGAGCAGCAGCGTGGCCATCAGGTTGCGCATCTGCTGCAGGCGCAGGTGGCGGATTTCCGGATCGTCCGTGGGGCCCTCGACGCCGTGGTTCCAGGAGCGGTTGTCGTCGCTGCCGTCGCGGTTGTCCTCGCCGTTGGCCTCGTTGTGCTTGTGGTTGTAGCTGACCACGTCGCGCAGGGTGAAGCCATCGTGGGCGGTGATGAAGTTCACCGAGGCGTAGGGCCGCCGGCCGCGCTGATCGTAGAGGTCGCCCGAGGCGGTGAGGCGGCGCGCCAGGTCCGGCAACTGACCCTCGTCGCCGCGCCAGAAGCTGCGCACGGTGTCGCGGAAGCGGTCGTTCCACTCGACCCAGCCCGGCGGGAAGCCGCCCACCTGGTAGCCGCCAGGGCCGCAATCCCACGGCTCGGCGATGAGCTTGCGGTGGCTCAGCACCGGGTCCTGGCGGCAGGCGACGAGGAAGCTGTGGCGTTCGTCGAAGCCGTCGGCGTAGCGGCCGAGGATGGAGGCGAGGTCGAAGCGGAAGCCGTCCACGCGCATCTCGGTGGCCCAGTAGCGCAGCGAGTCGGTGACCATCTGCAGCACGCAGGGGTGGCTCAGGTCCAGCGTATTGCCGGTGCCCGAGTCGTTGACGTAGTAGCGCCGGTTGTCGGCCTGCAGGCGGTAGTAGGAGACGTTGTCGATGCCGCGCATGGAGAGCGTGGGGCCCAGCTCGTTGCCTTCGGCAGTGTGGTTGTAGACCACGTCGAGGATCAGCTCGATACCGGCGGCATGCAGGTGCGCGACCATCTCCTTGAACTCGTTGATATGGCCGCTGGCGAGGTAACGCGCCTGTGGCGCGAAGAAGGCGATGGTGTTGTAGCCCCAGTAGTTGGCCATGCCTTTTTCGAGCAGGTGCTTGTCGTCGAGGAAGCCATGCACCGGCAACAGTTCCAGGCTGGTGATGCCCAGCTGCCGCAGGTGTTGCAGCAACTCGCTGTTCATCAGCCCGGCGCAGGTGCCGCGCAGGCGCTCGGGCACGTCCGGGTGGCGCATGCTGAGGCCGCGCAGGTGCGCCTCGTAGATCACCGTTTCGTCCCAGGGCACGCGCACCGGCTGCTGTTCGCCCCAGGTAAACGCGGGGTCTATGACCTTGCACTTGGGCACGAAGGGTGCGCTGTCGCGCTCGTCGAAGCTCAGGTCGGCGTCGGGGGAGCCGATGGTGTAGCCGAACAGCGATTCGGACCATTTGAGCTCGCCGACCAACTGCCGGGCGTAAGGGTCGATCAGCAGTTTGTTGGGGTTGAAACGGTGCCCCGCGTCGGGTTCGTAGGGGCCGTGCACCCGGTAGCCGTAGATCTGGCCGGGATGGGCGTCGGGCAGGTAGCCGTGCCAGATTTCGTCGCTGTATTCGGGAAGTTCGATGCGTTCGATCTCGCGCTTGCCCTGGGCGTCGAACAGGCACAGCTCGACCTTGGTGGCGTGGGCTGAGAACAGTGCGAAGTTGACGCCCAGCCCGTCCCAGGTCGCCCCCAGCGGAAAGGGGCGGCCTTCGGTTACGCGGGAATGTGCACGTCGGGTCATGTCCGGCTCCTGGGTCAGACGGGCTTGGATTCTTTGGGTTTACCCAGCCGGGCGGTGGGCGTGGGCGGCGGCGCGCTCTTGGTACGCTTGGACGTGGCCGGCTGGGAAGGCACCGGCTCGTCAGTGGCCTTGGGTTTGGGCGCGGCGCGCTTGGGCGTAGGTGCCACGGTTTCGCCCACCGCTTGCGCGGGGATTTCGGGGTCGGCCTTGGGCAGGCGCCCCTTGCGGCGCGGCGGCTCCTGCAACAGGGCGGGCTTCTCCGGCTCCTGCTCGCCTTCGAAGCGCGGCTGCACCGGCTCCTCGGCCTCGCCTTTCTGGTTCGCCGCTTCGGCCTCGGCGAGGCTGCGCGCCATGCGCCAGTGGCGATCCTGCTGGCCTTCCGGACGCCCCTCGGACTCCCAGATCTGGTAGGCCAGTTCGCTGACTCTGCGCTCGTTGACCTTCATCGTTCACCTCCTGATATGAGCATGTTCACCGGTACCGCGCGCAGCAGGTCAGCCAGGCGCGGTTCGCCGTCGTGCGGATCGACAGGGCCGGCCAGCCCGCTCCAGCGGACGGCGGCCAGGGAAGAAGGCAGGTGCAGGCGGGTATCGCCCCAGTCCTCGGGGCGCACCCGCGGTAGCGTTGCGTCGCCCAGCAGGCCGGCGACGCAACGCGGCACCACCACCAGCAGGTGCTGGCCGGCATGGCTGCGCACGAAGGCAAGGACCTGGTTGGCCTGTTCGCCGCGCACTTCCAGGGCGAGGTAGTCCCCTTGCAGGAAGAGCGCAGGCCAGCGCTTGCGCAGGCCGAGGGCATCGGCCAGCAGGGCCTGCTTGATGCGCCCGCTGCGCCAGTCGCGCAGCAGCTCGGGCCAGTCGGGCGCGTGCTCCAGTGCGGCCTCGTGGGCGGCGTAGTCCGGCACGCGGCGGTTGTCCGGGTCCACCAGGGTGAAGTCCCAGAACTCGTTGCCCTGGTACAGGTCGGGTATACCGGGCGTGGTATTGCGCAGCACGCATTGCGCCAGCGAATTGAGTGCGCCAGCGGGCATCAGGTACGCAGCCGCCTCGGCGATGGCCCGGCGCAGTGGCGCGCCGGCCTCTTCGAGCAGGATGCCGGCAAGGAATTCGGCGCAGGCTCTTTCGTAGGCTTCGTTAGGAGCGCCCCAATCGCTGTCCAGCTTGGCCTCGCGGATGGCCTTGCGTTGCCATTGCTCGATGCGCTGGTGGTAGTCGCGCATGCCCTCGCCGTCGTCCGGGGAAAGCCCCAGAGGCCAACTGCCCAGCAGGCACTGGTAGAGGATCAGCTCGTCGCCGCCACTGGGCGCCGGGCCGCGTTCGATGTGCTGGCGCAGCGGAGCGGCGAGCTTCCACCAGGACCAGACCCGTTCGGCGAACCATTCGGCACGCTCGCTGAGCACGGCCAGGCGTGCGCGGCAGTCTTCGCCACGCTTGTGGTCATGGGTGGCGGTGGCCAGCATCGCCAGGGGAAAGTCGCGGGCGCGCTGTTCGCAGGCACGGTGGAAGGCGTCCACGTCGCTGCCGAGAAGCTCGGGGTCGAAACCGACGTCGTTGCGCCCCAGCGCCGCGGCCGAGCGATAGCAGGCGGTGTCTTCCAGGGATTTGGCGGCAATCGGCGGGGTCAGCTGCTGGAAGCGGTCCAGCGCGAGCTTGCGCAACTGCCGCAGCGGGCCGGGCGGCAGGGCGCGCAACGGCTCACCGCCGAGGATACGGTCGAGCCAGCCCAGGGTGCGCTGGTCGCTGGCGTCCAGATGCTGCTGTGCCTCTTCCAGGGCCTGACTGAAGAAGCGCTGGTCCTGCTCCGAACGGCCGAGCGCCCCGGCATAGGTGCGGTACACCGGGAAGGCGGTGAGCAGCTGGAACAGCGCACGGCGGATCGAGCCCAGCGGGATGTCGCGGCTGGCCAGCTCGAAGCGGGCGATCTGCCAGAGTTGCTGCGCCAGGCCTTCGACATCGCCGGCGAAGAGCGAGGCGAGCACATGCTTGCGGGCCTGGCGTACTTCCGCGGCGAAGCCGTCCTGGCGGCCGCTCACTTCCAGCCAGAGGTGCCGCAGCTGCGGTTCGCCGCGTACGTCGTGCTGCAGCAGCGATACCTGGTTCATGAAGTCGTAGCCGGTGGTGCCGCGAACCTTCCAGTCCGCCGGCAGCGATTCGCCGGGGCCGAGGATCTTTTCCACGTAGACCGGTGCACCATCCGTGGCGCGGGCCAAGCGCCGGCAGTAGCCGCGCGGGTCGGCAAGCCCGTCGACGTGGTCGATGCGCAGGCCGTCGATCAGCCCTTCGTCCATCAGTTGCAGCAGGTAGCGGTGGCTGGCGTTGAACACGTCGGGATGCTCGGCGCGCAGGCCGACCAGTTCGTTGATGTCGAAGAAGCGCCGCCAGTTGATGTCGTCCGCCGCCACCCGCCAGTTGGCCAGGCGGTAGTGCTGCTGGTCGATGAGTCGGTGCAGGCTGTGCCAGTCCTCGCGGTAGGACGCCAGCAATGGCTCCAGGGCGTTCGCGCTCAGGTGAGCGGCGACCTGCTGGCACAGCCCTTCGGCCAGGTGCCGGGCCAGCGGGTGGTGGTGCAACTCGACGAAGCGCGGCGCCAGTTCGAGCAGCTCGGGGACGTCGCTGTGGCAGAGGATCATGCCGTAGCTGGAAGGGCACACCGGGAAGCGCTGCTCGCCGTAGCGCAGCAGGAAGCGACCCGAGTCCGGCAGGTAGTCGAGGCGGATACGCCCGGCAGTGACTTCATCGATGTAGTCCTCACCCAGGCAGGGCAGCAACACCTGCTGGTCCAGCAGTGGATCGTCGCTGTGCCAGCGGATATCGAAGAAGTGTGCGTGGGGACTGTCCAGCCCCCATTCGAGGACGTCCTGCCACCATGGGTTGGCGTCGCCGATGCGCATGTGGTTGGCCACGGTATCGATGATCAGCCCCATGCCGTTCTGCCGCAGCCCGGCTACCAGGCGGCGCAGCGCGGGTTCGCCGCCCAGTTCGTCGCTGATGCGGGTCGGGTCCACCGAGTCGTAGCCGTGCGTCGAACCCGGCTGCGCGGCCAGCAGCGGGGATGCATAGAGATGGCTGATTCCCAGGCGAGCGAAATAGTCCAGCCAGGGCAGCGCATCGTCCAGGGTGAATTCACGGTTGAACTGCAGGCGCAGGGTGGCGCGTATCTCAGTCATGCTCGCGGCCTCCGTTGCGGGCGCGGCGCAGGCGTTCGAGGCGAGCGCGCACCCGGGGCTCGTCGAGCAGTTCGCCGGCGTTGCGCTCGAAGCGTCGCCGCCAGTTGGGATGGGTATCGCCCGGTCCGGGCAGGTTGGGCTGTTCCACGCAGGCCAAGGCGTCCTCCAGGGGCAGCAGTACCAGCGGCGCAGGCGTGGCACCGATGAATTCGATGGCGCCGTCGAGCAGCGGCTCGTTGTCGATGCCGCCATCGCTCAGCGCCCGGCGCAGGGCGAAGGTCTCCTGCTGGCGGCTGTTGCGGTCCTGCGCGGACACCTCGCGCGAGCTGTGGCCGAGACGCTCGCGCCAGTCGACGTCGCGCGCCTGCTGCCAACCTTCGAGCGTCGGCAGGTCGTGGGTGGTGGTGGTGGCCAGAGCGTTGTCCGGCCACTGCGGCGGTGCGGTGAAATGGCCGTGCTGCTGCTCGAACAGCAGCACGCGCATGCCGAGGATGCCGCGCTCCGCCAGCTTCTCGCGCAGGCCCGGCGGGACGGTGCCAAGGTCTTCGCCGATGATGATCGCATTGGCGCGCTCGGCTTCCAGGCAGATCAGCCGCAGCAGGTCGTCGAGCGGATAGTCGAGATAGGCGCCGGCTTCTGGCGGTGCGCCGGCGGGGATGACCCAGAGGCGGCGCAGGCCGAGCACATGGTCGATGCGCAGTCCGCCGACATAGCGCAGATTGGCCCGCAGCATCTCGATGAAGGCGCGGAAGCCGTTGCGCCGCAGCCCTTCGGGCGAGAAGGCGCAGATGCCCCAGTTCTGCCCGGCGCGGTTGAGGATGTCGGGCGGCGCGCCCACGCTGACGCCATTGAGCAGTTCGTCCTGGCGCATCCACGCCTGGCTGCCGGAGGGCTCGGCGCCCACGGCAAGGTCGGCGATCAGCCCGATGCCCATGCCAGACTCGCGCGCCTCGCGCTGCACCCGTTGCAGGCCGCGGGCGACCAGCCACTGACCGAAGGCCTGCTGGCTGATCGCCTGTTCCTCGTCGACCATGAAGTGGCCCAGCTCGGCACTGGCAGCATCGCGGTACGGCTCTGGCCAGAAGCGCCAGTCCAGCCCGTCGCCGGAGGCGGCGCGGCGCAGTTGCAGGACCTGGAAGCAGCAGTGCTGCAGCAGTTCGGCGCCGCCCTGCTGACGAAAGGCGAGGAAGTCTTCGTGCAGTCTGCCGTCCTGCTGCTGGAACTGCCGGTACAGCTGCGCCAGCAGGCGGTCGCGCAGATCGGCCACGCCCAGCCAGTCCACCAGCGGCAGCTGTTCCAGGCGTACAAGTTCCGCCTCCAGCCCGGCTGCCGCCACCGCCTGGCGTACCAGCTCGTCACCCAGCACCAGGCCGGGCGCGGCATACAGCTCGTTGAACAGCAGACGGCTGGAAGGCGAATAGGGGCTGAAGATGTTCCGTGCGGCGGGGAACATTGCATGCAGCGGGCTGATTGCCACGGCGTCCGCGCCCCGGCTGGCGGCGGCACGCACCAGTTGGGCGAGGGCGGCCAGGTCGCCGGCGCCGCCGTCCTGCTCGCGCCGCAGTGAATACAGCTGCGCGGCGACACCCCACGCCCGTTCCCGGCCGTCGCAGTACTGCGCCACCGACGGGCAGCGCGGTGGGGCGACGGCGACGATGATCTCGTGCTCGCCCAGGTGCAGCGAGTAATAGCCGCTGTGCGCGACGGCGGGAATCTGCCGGTGCTCGTCGACATGGCCTTCGCTGTGGCCGCTGTCGTCCTCGTTGAACAGTTTGTAGCGGCTGCCGGTCGCGGCCGGCACGTCGATGGGGCGGTCGCGGTCGGCGGTGATCAGCGCCGGCATCTGCGCGCGACGCTGCTCCAGCAGCTCCAGGCTCTGGCTGATCTGCTCGGGACTCTGGGCGGCAAACCCGAGGGCCTCGAGCACGTTGCGCTGGACTTCGCCGGTCAGCCGCTGCGGCCGGTTGTCGGCATCGATCCAGTCGATGGCCAGCCCGGCGGCGCTGGCCAGACGTTCCAGTTGCGGGTCGCTCATCGGGATGCCTCCAGGCTCAGCTGCAGGCTGGGCTCCAGGGACAACGCCAGTGCGGCGCCGGCGAGCCAGCCGTGGCGATAGTGCGCGGCGGTCTGGCCCAGGCAGAACAGCAGCTGCGCGCTTTCTCCCGGCGGTTCGATGGCGACTTCCTCCGTGCCCAGGTTCAGGTCGATGCGCCACAGGCTGCCGTCGCCCAGGCGCCAGCGCGCGCTGAGCGCGCGTTCACCCAGGGGCTGTGCGTCAAGTGCGCGGCTGCCGGGCAACTGCGGGACGAGCCAGCGGTGACGCAGTTCGAGCAGTTGCCGGTAGTGCTCGCGCCAGTCCGGGTCGCCCTGGTCCGGGCGCGGACGCGAGGCAACGAAGGTCTGGTAGTCGTTGGGATCGGGAATCCAGGCGGCAGCGCCAGGCTCGGAGAAGCGCGCGAAGCGCTTGAACTCCTCGCGCCTGCCAACCGTGACGGCCCGCGCCAGGTCGCCCTGGTAGTCGGTGAAGAACAGGAACGGCTGCTGCTCGCCCCATTCCTCGCCCATGAACAGCATCGGCACCATGGGTGTGAGCATCACCAGGGCGCTCGCCGCGCGCAGGCGGTCGGTCTGCGTGAGCATGCTCAGGCGCTCGCCCAGGGCGCGGTTGCCAACCTGGTCGTGGTTCTGCAGGAAGGCCACGAAGGCCTGTGGGCTCAGCGCGCCGCTGGGTTCACCGCGCTCGACGCCGCGGTAATCGGCCTGGCCCTGGAACACCAGGCCCTCGCGCAGGCAGCGGCAGAGCTTTTCGACGGTCTGCTGGGCGTAATCGACGTAGTACGCCTCGTCCTCGCCGGTGAGCAGCACGTGCAGGCAGTGGTGCAGGTCGTCGTTCCACTGGGCGTCGAACCCCTGCTCGGCAGGGCCCTGCAGCAGGTGCGCCTGGTTGTTCTCGTTTTCCAGCACCAGGTGCAGTTCGCGACCCTCGGCGGCCTGCCGGGCGCGGCTGGCCAGTTCGAGGAGGAAGTCCTCGTCGCCGATGGCGTGCACGGCGTCGATCCGCAGGCCATCGACGCGGTATTCGCGCACCCACATCTCGGCGTTGCCAATGAAGAATTCGCGCACCGCCGGTTGGCTGAAATCGATAGCCGGGCCCCAGGGCGTCTGCTGCTCCCGGTGGAAGAAGGCGCTGGCGTAGCGATTCAGGTAATTGCCCTGCGGACCGAAGTGGTTGTAGACCACGTCGACCAACACCATCAGGCCCAGGCCATGGGCAGTGTCGATCAACTGCCGCAGGCTGTCCGGCTCGCCGTAGGCGCCTGCCGGCGCGTAGGGCAGTACGCCGTCGTAGCCCCAGTTGCGCCGGCCGGGAAAGGCGTTGAGTGGCATCAGCTCGATGGCGGTGACGCCCAGCGCTGCCAGTTCGGCGAGGCGTCCCTGCAGGGCGGAGAAACCCTCGAAGAGGCCGACGTGGACTTCATAAATCACCGCTTCGTGCCACGGCCGGCCACGCCATTGCGGATGCTGCCAGCGGAACAGCGCGGGGTCGACCACCAGGCTTTCGCCTTCGACGCCGCCGGCCTGGGCACGGGAGGCCGGGTCGGCGACGCTCAGTTCATGGTCGATGCGGTAGCGGTACGTCTGCCCGACTATGGCCGGCACCTCGGCGCTGAACCAGCCGTCGGCGCTGGCCTCCAGGTCGTGGCGCCGGCCGCCGCTCAGTTCCACTTCGACACGCTGCGCATCCGGCGCCCACAGCGAAAACCTCACCCTGCCGCCGGGCAGGACCTGCGCACCGTGCCGCGCGGTCATCGCACGGCCTGCGCGGGCACGCGTTGCAGCAGACGTTGGTAAAGCGACGTGTAGGGCCGCACGGCGTCCTCCCACAGCAGCGGTGATTCCATGGCCTTGCAGCGCATGGCGTTGAGCAGCTCGGGGTAGCGGTAGATGTTCAGTGCGCGGCGCACGGCATCGAAGTAGCTGGCCGGAGTCTCGTCGCGGAACAGCAGGCCGGTGACGCCATCGATGATGGTGTCGGCCAGCCCGCCGGTATGCCGGGCAATGGGCAGCGAGCCGAAGCGCTGGGCATACATCTGGCTGAGGCCGCAGGGCTCGTAGCGCGAGGGCATGAGCAGGAAGTCGCTGGCGGCATAGATGCGCCGGGCGGTGGTCTCGTCGAAGCCGACCTGCACCCCGACCCGGCCCGGGTAACGCTCGGCCAGGTCGCGCATGGCCTGTTCCAGCTCCGGTTCTCCGCAGCCGATGGAGACCAGGCGTCCACCGGCGGCCACCATCTCGTCGGCGATCGCCAGGGTCAGGTCGATACCTTTCTGGTGCACCAGGCGCGATACCACGGCGAACAGCGGGCCGCGGCCCGGCAGCAGGCCGAACTGCTTCTCGATGTATTCGGCGTTGCGGCGCTTGCCGGCGAGACGGGTGGCGTCGAAGCCTTCGATCAGGTGCGGATCGTTCAGCGGGTCCCAGGTGGCGTCGATGCCATGGGTGATGCCGCTGAGCTGGCCGCGGTCGCGGCGCTGGGCGAGCACGCCATGCATGCCGCAGCCGAACTCCTCGCCGGTGATTTCGCGGGCGTAGGTTTCGCTCACCGTGGTGATGTGGCTGGCGTGGCTGATGCCGGCCTTGAGGAACGACAGCTTGCCGTAGAACTCCATGCTGCCCGGCAGGCCGGCCGCCTCGGGCAGGCCCAGCTCGGCGCAGCAGCCCAGCGGGCAGGAACCCTGGTAGCCGAGGTTGTGGATGGTCAGCACGCTGGGGGTGATCTGCCCGCGCCAGGCCATGTACGCCGGGGCGAGGGCGGTGGGCCAGTCGTTGACGTGGAGCAGGTCCGGGCACCAGCCCAGTTCGCTCATGCCGGCGGAAATGTCGGCCGCTGCCAGGCTCAGGCGGGCGAAGCGGATGTGGTTGTCCGCCCACTCCTGGCCATGCTGGTCGACGTAGGGCGTGCCGGGACGATCATAGAGCTCGGGGCAGATCACCGCGTAGACGATCAGGCCGTCGGCCAGTTTCAGCTCGCCGATATCGCAGGCGGGTAGCGCGGCAAGGCCCGGCAGGCGGCCGACCACCCGGCACGCCACGGCGCCCTTGAGCACCTGCGGATAACCGGGAATCAGCACGCGGATATCGTGGTCGGCCAGCAGTGCGCGAGGCAGCGCGGCGGACACGTCGCCCAGGCCCCCGGCCTTGACGAAGTCGCTGAATTCGGAGGTCGCGAAGAGGATTCGCTTGCGTCGCTGGGGCGGCGCGCCATCGGCCGGGGTGGGGATTGCGGTGAGATTGACGGTGGCTTCTTCCAGGCGCACATCGGCCAGCTGGTTGCGCATTGCTCATTCCTCTCTTGTCAGCGGGGCGTCTTTTCAGCGGGGCCGGCGTTTCCTTCCGGGCCCGTGGGTCTCTCCGTGGTGGTGAAGATGTCCTTCGGCGGACGGGGCGGCGAAGGACGAAGTTTCGAATTTCCGCCGATGGGTTCAGGACGGCGGCGCACGCTCCGGCTTTCGCCCAGACGGGAGCGGAGCGACGGCGCTTGGGTCGAACGGCGTCCGTGGATTCAGCATGGTGGCTGCCCTCGTAGTGGGTGGTTGCGGCAAGAACGGAAGGTGACGCCCGGCTGAATGCGCAGGCGTCAGGTAATGAAGCAAGCAGGGTCCGTACCAGACTTTGGATGGTGTATAAGTCCTTGAAAAACAAGAGAATTAGGCGGGTCAAATGGCGATGTGCAACCAGCAAAGTGCACGATGTGCCGCTTCGCCGGTTGCAATATGCCTTGCCGCTACGCTTCGCGGCGGGGGTTGTCCTTGCCCTTGTAATCCAGGTCCTGGGCGCGCTCCACGGGCAAGGGCTGGTCGAGGCTCTGCTCGGCGAGCTTCCAGTGGCGCTCGGCCTGACCGCTGGGTTTTCCTTCGGCCACCCAGAGGTCGTGGGCCTTCTGGCGGATCTGTGCTTCGCGGTCCTGGTCCATGTGTCCTCCGGCAGGTCGTTGGGGTACGCAAGGTTTCGCACCGGCAGTTCGTCATGTGCGTAGAACCGATGACTGTTCCATCAGTCGAGTGTTCATACAGCCTGACCGAGGGAAACCGATGAACGATGCCGACCGCTCACGCCTGGTCGTGACCTGCTCGCTGGCCCCCGACGCGCAACCCGCCGACCGGCAGACGCACGAAGCGCTGGCCGCCTGGCTGGCGCAGATCCAGGGTCTGGATTTCAGTCCGCAATTGCCTGAAGAGCGCTCGGCGGGCCGCCCCCTCTACTGGGTTCCGGACGCCACGGTGGTGGGGCGCCAGCAGGCTGCCGACCTGGGCATCCACGGCCCGCTGGAACTGTTCGGCGGCTTCGTCGAGCGCGCCTTCCAGGCCGGCAAGGCCATTGTCCATCCGCTGTTCGAGCGTCCCACCCTGACCCCGCGCGGCTGGAGCGAAGCCTTCGCCACACGGGTCAAGCCGCTGGTACTCGATGGCCACAGTGTGTTCTGCCACAACGATGCGGTGCGCTGCGCCAGTGCGCGCCTGCAGCGCGGGCCGCAACGCCTGAAGCCTGCATCCAGCCGTGGCGGGCAGGGCCAGCAGGTGGTCGAGGACATCGACCAGTTGGCCGACGCGCTGGCTTGCTACGAGGAGGGCGACTACCTCGAAGGGCTGGTGATCGAGGACGACCTGCGCGATGCCCGGACCCACAGCGTGGGACAGGTGATGATCAACGGCGTGCTGCTCAGCTACCACGGCATGCAGCAGCACAATCGCAACCCGCGCGGCGAGCTGGTGTATGGTGGCAGCGACCTGCTGGTAGTACGCGGCGATTTCGACTGCCTGCTGGCGCTGGACCTGGTCGCTTCGGTGCAGCAGGCGATCCGCCAGGCCGTGCAGTTCGACCGCGCGGCGCACCAGTTGCTGCCGGGGTTCTTTGCCTCGCGCCGCAACTACGACGTGGCCCAGGGGGTGGACGCCCGGGGCCAGGATTGCTCCGGCGTGCTCGAACAGTCCTGGCGCATCGGCGGGGCCAGCGGCGCGGAACTTGCTGCGCTGGAAGCCTTCGTCGCCGATCCCTCGCTCTGCGTGGTGCGCGCGTCGACATTCGAAATCTTCGAGGACAAGCCGTTGCCGGACAATACCCGCGTGCTCTATCGCGGCCCGGACGCCATCGGCGACTTCCTCATGAAATACGCGATGGTGGAGCCCTATGTTTTCCAATGACGAGCGCTACTCAGCCATCTCCATCGACGAGCAGGTGGACATCGATGTAGGCAGCCTGCGCTTGCAGGGCAACTTCCTGAGCCCGCGCACCCATGTGCCGGGCGTGCTCTTCGTGCATGGCTGGGGTGGCAGCCAGGAACGCGACCTCAAGCGCGCCCGAGGTATCGCCGGACTGGGTTGCGTGTGCCTGACCTTCGACCTCGCCGGCCATGGCGCGGGCGAGGCGTTGCAGGCATCGATTACCCGCGAGGACAACCTGCGCGACCTGCTGGCGGCCTACGACCGCCTGGTAGCGCATCCGCGCATCGACCCCGAGGCGGTTGCCGTGGTGGGCACCAGCTACGGTGGTTACCTGGCGGCGATCCTCACCGAGTTGCGGGCAGTGCGCTGGCTGGGCCTGCGGGTGCCGGCGATCTACCGCGACGAGGACTGGAACGTACCCAAGCGCGACCTGCCGCGCGACGACCTGATGGAGTACCGCTCCAGCCACATTCCGGCGGCCAGCAACCGCGCGCTGAAGGCTTGCAGCGGATTCAAGGGCGACGTGCTGCTGGTGGAGTCCGAGCACGACGACTTCATTCCCCGCCCGACCATCATGAGCTACCGTGCCGCTTTCCAGCGCACCCATTCGCTGACCCACCGGATCATCGACCAGGCCGACCACGCGCTCTCCAGCGAACGCTCGCAGGAGGCCTACACCGACATCCTGGTGCGCTGGATCACCGAGATGGTGGTGGGCGAACGCTCGAGTCGGTTGGTGGTGGGCTGAGCACGCGGCCAAGGCACGGTATGTCGGGTGGGAGCAACGGGCTTTCCCGGGTACGGCCGGTCCTGCCAGGTTTTCGCGGATAGGCTCCGCTCCTGGGAAACGCCGTGCCGTTCCGGTGTTGGGTAGCACCGGAACCGGCCACGCGCTCGCAGGAGCGGGCTGCGTCCGCGTTCAGGGCACGCTTGCGCGAACGCGGGCGAAGTCGGCGGTGGCCGATCAGGGGTGGTCGGCCGGAGGCTACTCCATTATTTCGATGGATGCGCCTTCACCAGTTCCTTGGCCATTTCCAGGTGTTGCTGCAGCACCGGCAGGGTCTTCTGGGCGAAGGCCTTGATCTGGGTGTCAGCCGAATTGTTCGCCGCATCGGTGAACAGCTTCACCGCATCCTCGTGGGCGCTCACCTGGTTGTTGGCGTAGGCCGCGTCGAAGGATTCGTCACGCACGTCCAGCACCTTGGCCTTGGCCTGGTTCATCACGCTGGGCGAGTCGGAGAGCTCGAGCTTCTGGTTCTGGGCGATGGCCTTGAGCTCGGTGTTGGCTTTGGTGTGATCGTCGATGATGTGCTGGGCGAAGGTCTTCACGTCAGTGGACTGGCTCTTCTTCAGCGCGAGCTTGGCGGCATCGATTTCCGCCATGCCGGCGGCGGAGGCCTCGGTGGCAAAGTTCTGCGCCTGGGCATGCGGATCATCGGCCAGCAGCGGGCCGGCGAACAGCAGGGACGCGCAAACCATGGCGCCTCGCAAAATGGCGGTTCCTTTCATGACGGATCCATTCATGACGATTCTCCCGATCGGGTGATGGGGCCTCGATGGTCGAGGCATTGGGTGTGACTACTGTGTTGACGGGAGCGCGCCACGGGGGTTCAGAGTTTTCCACTGACTGGCTGCGGGCCAGGAGCTACGCCGTCGGGCGGCATCTTCGGTAGGATTGGCGAGCCTATGCTTTGCTGCAATGAGCCGAGAGAGCGCAGACTTCATGCCTGATACCATCGCCAGCACCGCCCAGCTCGTCGAAGACGCCCGCTATCGCCTGTTGGTCGAAGCGGTCACCGACTACGCCATCTACATGCTGGACCCCGACGGTCGGGTCAGCAGCTGGAGTTCCGGCGCGCAGCGTCTGAAGGGCTACGCCGCCGACGAAATCCTCGGCCAGCACTTTTCCCGCTTCTACACCCCTGCCGACCGTGAAGCCGGCCTGCCCGAGCTGGCACTGGGCGAAGCGGCCCGCGTCGGCCGCTACGAAAGCGAAGGTTGGCGCCTGCACCGGGACGGCAGCTCGTTCTGGGCCCACGTGGTGATCGACGCCATTCGCGATGACTCGGGCGAGCTGCTCGGCTTTGCCAAGATCACCCGCGACCGCACCGAGCAGCACCAGACCGAACAGGCGCTGCGGCGCAGCGAGCAACACTTCCGCCTGCTGGTCAACGGCGTCACCGACTACGCGCTGTACATGCTCGACCCCAGTGGCAACGTCACCAGCTGGAACCCGGGAGCGGCGCGGATCAAGGGCTATCACCCGGAAGAGATCATCGGCCGCCGCTTCGATTGCTTCTATTGCGACGAGGACCGCCAGGGTGGCATTCCCGAGGCGAGCCTGAGCACCGCGCTGGCAGAAGGGCGCTACGAGGAAGAGCGCCTGCAGATGCGCAAGGACGGCTCGCGCTTCTGGGCCAATATCGTCATCGACCCGGTGTATGACGATGCCGGGGAACTCATGGGATTCGCCAAGATCACCCGTGACATCACCGACAAGCGTCGCGCCCAGGAGGAGCTGGAGCACGCCCGCGACGAGCTGATCCAGTCGCAGAAGATGGAGTCCCTCGGCCAGCTCACCGGCGGCGTTGCCCACGATTTCAACAACCTGCTGACGGTGATTCTCGGCGGCTTGCAGGTGCTCCAGCGGCACCTGCCCAAGGACAACGACAAGGTCCAGACCATCTGGAAGAACGCCCTGGAGGCGACCCGCCGGGGCGCCCAGTTGACCCAGCGAATGCTGGCTTTTGCCCGCAAGCAGCGGCTGTTCCCGCAACCGTTGCACCTGCCGACATTGCTGCAGGAGATGAGCGAGCTGCTGGTCAGCTCGCTGGGCCCGACCATCAGCCTGGAGACGCGTTTCCCGCTGCAGCTGGACTGCGTGATGAGCGACCAGAACCAGCTGGAACTGGCGATCATCAACCTCGCCACCAATGCCCGCGATGCCATGCCAGATGGCGGCAGCATCACCTTTTCGGCGCGTAACGCGGTGGTTGCCCCGCGCCAGAGCGGCAAGCTCGCCCCGGGGGAGTACGTGTGCCTGGCCGTGACCGATTCGGGACAGGGCATGAGCGAGGATACCCTGCGCCGCGCGGCGGAGCCGTTCTTCACCACCAAGCCCACTGGCAAGGGTACGGGGCTGGGGTTGTCCATCGTCCACGGGCTGGCCCAGCAGCAGGGCGGCGCGCTGTTGCTGCGCAGTACGCCGGGCATGGGCACCACGGCGGAAATCTGGCTGCCGGCGGTGAAAGTGAAGGTGGAGCCCGAAGCCGCGGACACGGCGCCTGCTGACGAGCTCTATGCCGAGATGAACGAGCCGCTCGGGCTGCATGTGCTGGTGGTCGATGACGACGCGCTGGTCCTCGCGGGCACCAGTGCGCTGCTCTCGGACCTCGGCTGTGCGGTGATCCGCGCCGACTCCGCGCGGGCGGCGCTGCAACTGCTGGAACAGGCGAGCTTCGACCTGGTCATCACCGATTTCGCCATGCCGGACATGGACGGCATGCTACTGATCCAGAAGGTGCGCCAGTCCCATCCGCAGCTGACCTGTGTACTCACCACCGGTTATGCGGGGCGGCTGGATACCCTGGCCGACTCGGTGCTGCGCCTGCCCAAGCCTTTCGACCGCGACCAGTTGCAGACACTGTTGCTGCAGGTGAAGCAAGTCGGCTAGAAAAACCGAACCTCCGCCGATGTGGCGCGCCCAATGATGACGCCCATACTTGCGGAGGTTCCCCATGTCTATCCAAGCCCAGCGCCCCGAGCCCCAGGAAGCGCCACCCAGCCGCGAAAGCCGGATTCCCGAGGAGTTTCCCGAAGAGGTGCCAATGCAACAGCCACCGGAGGAACCGGTGCCGCGACCGGAGCAATGACCAGGCGCGATGCGTGCGTTTGTACCGGTTCAGACCGTAGGGCGGATAAGCGCTGTCGCGTTATGCGCCCTACGATCCGCGGGAGTCGTCGCGCAACGGAGGCGATCGCGGATGGATCCGCTGCGCCTTCACGATGACAATGGCGCTCCCCGGTGGCACGCGGGAGCGGCTATTGCTGCAGATATTCGCCCGACCCGCTCATCGCCTGGCCCCACAACTCGAGGAAGGCGAAGGCGGTGGTGAGCAGCACGAGGAAGCCGAACGCCAGAATGCAGCCGGCATAGAACGCCGCGCTGCGCTGGGTCATGCGCATGTAGATGGGTAGGCCGACGAACAGCAGCCAGCACGAATAGGCCGTGGCGATGCCGGCCGCGACGAGCAGCAGCCAGCGCGACGGCAGCAGGGCGGCGACGCCCGCGAGCATCAGTGGCAGGGCCACCGCCGTAGAGAAGCTCATGCTGTAGTTCACGCCGGGCCGGTGCTCGGTGCGGAACAGCACCCAGCGCACCAGATAGGCGATCATCACGATGCCGGCCACCAGCCCGACATAGCACCAGAAGGCCAATAGCGCGGCGCTGCTGGGAGTGAGGAACTGGGTTTCCTCGTTGCCTGGCAGGCGCCAGCCGACCTGCGTGGTGCCAATGAACAGGCACACTGCGGGAATCAGCGGCAGCAGCAACCAGAACGGCAGGTAGGCGGCGGGGTGCTGGTCGACATTTTCGCGCAGCTCGTGCCAGGCCTTCTCCGGCCGGGTGAAAAAGTGGGTCAGGGGAAAGGTCATCTTCGCCTCCTCATCTTGACGGGTACGGCGTACCGGACTCAGCGCCGGGTACGAAAGCCTTCGGCGGTTTCGATCTCGATCAGCGAGCCGGGGTCCTCGTTGCCGGGGTCGTTGATGCCATCTCCCGCAAGGGCAGGTTCGCCGATCGCCGGGTCCAGGCTGCCCTGGGGCATCAAGCCTTCGCCGCGGTCGCGGCGGTCGAGCAGCGGCAACAGCTCATCGTGGAATTGCTGTTGCTGCTCCTCGGAAAGCGCGGCGAAGCCATGGTTGAGGATGTAGCGGGCGAGGATTTCCTGGCGGCTGTCGGTTTCCAGCGCGCCCTCGTCGAGCAGGCGGCGAAGCCCTTCGGACAGTTCGACATCCTGATGATCGTTCCAGCCCATCGTTCGTCACCTCCGGATCGGTTCAGCGAGTTTGGCTCGGCATGAGCCCTGGCGGTCGGCGGCCGCTTTCGCAGCGCCTATGCGGATGACCGATGCGAGGCCGCGCCTGTTCGGCGGGCGGGACGAACGGTCCCAGCGGGGGCTTGGCGCTCGCCGCAGGCACCTCGAAGGGTGCGAGTGTCTGCCCAAGTCCGGACATCCCGGCGGGCTTGGCCGCCCCGAGCCCTGCTCAAGGGGCGAGGGCAGGGTTGCGTCGCAGGCATTGCTGCCTCGTCGAACGGAATGAACCTTGGGCGATATTCGCGGCCAGCCACAGCACAAGGGCAAAATTTCCCCGCGACCCAAAGGAGACCGCCATGTCCACGTTCGCGCTCGCTTCCTGGTTCTGGATCGTCATCGCGATCATCATCGTGCTGCTGGACCTGTGGGCCATCGTCAGCATCTTCCGCAGTGACAAGGAGGTGAACGCCAAGGCCTTGTGGTCGCTGCTGATCGTCATCTTCCCGGTGGTGGGGCTGGTCATCTGGGGCATCGCCGGCCCGCGCGGCGTGGCCCAGGAACCGCCGCTGGACTGATCCTCCGGCCCGTCCGGAAGGACCCATCGCATTCCGGCATGGCCGGCATCGACCTAAGGTATTGGCCGGTGGCCGCGCACCACTCTTAGCATCTCGTTCGTCTATCAGCAGCCTGACAACGAGAACAACAAGTGGACCTGGGAAAAATCCTGCGCCGCAGCGCACTTTACTGGCCTGACCACGAAGCCGTGGTCGACTCCCGCCAACGCATCACCTTCGCGCAGCTTGAACGCCGTACCAACCGCCTGGCCTCCGGGCTTTTCGCGCTGGGGCTGGAGCAGGGCGCACACGTGGCGATCCTGGCGCTCAACCGCGTCGAGCTGGTGGAGGCGGAGGTCGCTCTCTACAAGGCGGCCATGGTCAAGGTGCCGATCAACGCGCGCCTGGCGCCCGATGAAGTCCTCAGCGTACTGAAGGATTCGCGCAGCCAGGCGGTGATCGCCGATGCCGCCTTTGCCCAATTGATCGACCGGCGTCGTGCCGAACTGCCGGACCTGAAGCGGATCATCCCGCTGGCCGATGAGGGCGCCGATGTGCCCTACGAAGAGGTTCTGGATCGCGGGTCGGACGCACACATCAGTTGCGACCCGGCCGATGACGCCCTGGCCGTGCTGCATTACACCTCCGGCAGCTCCGGCGTGCTCAAGGCGGCGATGCTCAGTGTGGGCAACCGCAAGGCCCTGATACGCAAGAGCATCGCCAGCCCCACCGGCCGCTCCGGCCCGGGAGACGTGATGGCCCACGTCGGCCCGATCACCCATGCCAGCGGTATGCAGATCATGCCGCTGCTGGCGGCGGGTGCCTGCAATCTGCTGGTGGAGCGCTACGACGATCGTCAGTTGCTGGAGACCATCCAGCGTGAACGTGTCACCCGGTTGTTCCTGGTGCCGGCGATGATCAATCGACTGGTGAATTTTCCCGGTGTGGAGACCTACGATCTCAGCAGCCTGCGCCTGGTGATGTACGGCGCCGCACCCATGGCGCCTGCGCTGGTGCGCCGCGCCATGCAGGTGTTCGGGCCGATCCTGGCGCAAGGCTACGGTGCCGGGGAGACCTGCTCGCTGGTCACCGTGCTCACCGAGCAGGATCACATCGCCGCGCTGGACGACCCCAAACGCCTGGCCTCCTGTGGCCGCTGCTACTTCGACACCGACCTGCGGGTGGTCAATGAAGATTTCGTCGACGTGAAGGCCGGCGAGATCGGCGAGATCGTGGTGCGAGGCCCGGACATCATGCAGGGATACTGGCAAGCGCCGGAGCTGACCGCCGAGGTCATGCGCGACGGCTATTACCTTACCGGCGATCTCGCCACGGTGGATGAGCATGGCTACGTGTTCATCGTCGACCGCAAGAAGGAAATGATCATTTCCGGCGGCTTCAACATCTACCCGACCGAGGTGGAGCAGGTGCTCTACAGCCTGCCGGAAGTCTTCGAAGCGGCGGTGGTGGGCGTGCCCGACGAGCAGTGGGGTGAGGCGGTCAAGGCCGTGGTGGTGCTCAAGCCCGGCATGCAACTGGACGAAGCGCGGATCATCGAGCTGTGCGCCGAGCAACTGGCCGGCTTCAAGAAGCCGCGCAGCGTGGACTTTGTGCGCGAGCTGCCGAAGAACCCCAATGGCAAGGTGGTGCGCCGCCTGGTGCGCGAACCCTACTGGCAGAACCAGGAACGGCGGATCTGAGGACCATGATCATGCAAGCGAATTCTATTCAAGCGAGCTATCCCGGGATCCAGCCCAGCGCCAAGGCGCAGGCCATCATCGACGACCTGCGCGGCTTCCTGCGCGAAGAACTGCTGCCGCTTGAGCAACGCGAGGGTATCCGGTTCGGCGAGAAGCACTCCCGCGAGCTGTTGCGCAACCTGTGGAAGCGCTCCTGCGAGCGCGGCTTCTACAACGTGATGCTGCCCGAGGAACTGGGCGGGGCAGGCCTGGGCATCGTCGACCTGTGCGCGGTGAAGGAAGCTGCGGCCAGCAGCGGCGCGGTGCTGGCCGCCCACGTGCTGGGCGAGTTGAGTGGCCCGCCGCGGGTGGGGCACCTGTTCCGCGTGGCCAGCCAGGAGCAGATCGAGCACTTCCTGCGTCCGGTGTGCCGTGCGGAGAAGGCCGTGTGCTTCGCCCTGACCGAGGCCGAAGCCGGCTCCGACGCCACCGCGATCAAGACCAGTGCGCGGCTGGAAGGCGATCACTACGTGCTCGACGGCGCCAAGCGCTACATTTCCGGCGCGCCCTACGCCGACTTCGCCGTACTGCTGGCGGTCACCTCGCCCGGCAAGGGCGCTGAGGGCATCTCGGCGTTCTTCGTCGACCTCACAGCTCCCGGTGCACAGGTGGTCTCTGACTACCAGGCGATGTCCGGTCCGGGGACTCACGGCGACATTAACCTGGACGGCGTGAAGGTCCCGGCGGCGCACCGCATCGGCGAGGAGGGCAAGGGTTTCAAGCTGGCCATGGGTCGTATAACCCTGAACCGCCTGTTGCATTGCGCCACCATGCTGGGCATGGCCGCCCTGGCGCTGGACCTGTCGGTGGGCTACGCCCGCTCGCGGGTGCAGTTCGGCCGGCCGATCGGCATGTTCCAGGCGGTCAGCCACATGATCGCGGACATGGCCACCGAGCTGTATGCCGCGCGCAGCATGATGTATGCCACGGCGGCCGGCTACGACGCGGGCGGGGATATCCGCACCCAATCGTCGATGTGCAAGGTGTTCAGCTCGGAAACGGCCTTCCGCATCGCCGACCGCGCGGTGCAGGTACACGGTGGCGCCGGCCTGATCAACGGACATCCGGTGGAGTGGTTGTTCCGCGCGACCCGTATGATGCGCATCCTCACGGGCACCAGCGAAATCCAGCGCAACACCATCGCCAAGGGCATCCTGATGCCCGATTGACTGGCGGGACCTCGATGCGTGAGCACAGCACCCGACAAGAACAAGAGAGATAAGCGACATGCACGATTTCAATGCCCACAAGCATGACCCAACGAGTGCCTACCAGCCCCGGCGGGCCTGGACGGTCGCCTTCCTGCTGGCGGCGATGATGCTGGTGAACTTCCTCGACAAGGTCGTCACCGGCCTGGTCGCGGTGCCGATGATGAAGGAACTGGACCTGACACCGGCTGAGTTCGGCCTTGTCGGTGGCAGTCTGCACTGGTTGTTCTCCATATCGGCGGTGGTCGGTGGCTTCCTCGCCAACCGCCGTTCGACCCGCTGGCTGTTGCTGGGCATGGGCGCCTTCTGGGCGCTGGTGCAGTTGCCGATGCTCTATGCCACGTCGCTTTGGACGCTGGTGGCCTGCCGCGTGCTGCTGGGCGTAGGGGAGGGGCCGGCATCGCCGGTGGCTACCCATGCGCTGTACAAGTGGTTTCCCGACGAGCGCCGCAGCCTGCCGGTCGCGTTGCTGCATTCGGGCAGCGCCATGGGCCTGCTGATCGCCGGGCTGATGATCCCGTGGATCAGCACCCATTACGGCTGGCGCAGCAACTTCGCGGTGCTGGCGGTAATGGGGGCAGTCTGGTGCGTGGCCTGGTTCTTCCTCGGCCGCGAAGGCGAGCTGGTGGAGACATCCCGCGGCCGCACCGGCAGCGAAAAGCTGCCGTACCGTCGCCTGTTGGGCGACAGTACCGTGCTGGCGAACTACTTCTGCCACTTCGCCGCCAACTGGTCCCTGGCGCTGACGCTGACCTGGGTGCCGGCATACCTGGAAAGCGGTCTGGGCCTGAGCTCGATCAACGCTGGCCGGTTGTTCGGCCTGTTCGTGCTGGTGACCATGCCGCTGAGCCTGTTCATGGCGTGGCTGTCCCAGCGCATGCTGGGTGCCGGGCTCTCATCGCGGGTAGCGCGGGGGGTCTTCGTCTCGGCCTGTCTGATGGCCAGCGGCGTGCTGTCCATCAGTCTGCTGGCGGATCTGCCGGTGGTATTGCGCATGACCTACATGACGCTGAGCGGCGGTCTCGCACTGGTGATGTATTCGGTAGGCCCGGCGATGCTGGCGGAGGTCACGCCCACTGCCCAGCGTGGCAGCATCCTTGCCATCGGTAATGCGTTTTCGTCCCTGGCGGGATTGAGCGCGCCCATTGTCACCGGTTTCCTGGTGCAGCGTTCCGGCGGACTGGACGGTCTCGGCTACGCCCATGGGTTTGCCGTCAGCGGCGTACTGCTGGTGGTGGCAGGCCTGGTTGGCCTGGCCTGGCTGCACCCGCAGCGCTCGCGAGCCCAGCTGTCCGGTGAGCTGGCGACCGCCGGCTGATCGCTACGCCGGGGCCCATGGCGGTCAATCGACCCGATGGACCGCCGCCAGAGGCGAGCGTTCGATCAGCTCGCCTTTCCACGTGCCGTTCCGCACCGCCTCCACCAGCAACTCTCGCACCAGGTCGTGCACGCAGGATGCCGCGAAACTCAGTGGCTTGTGTGCCGAGTGGGCGATGGACACGGTGCGCTCGATCTGCGGCTCGACGATGCGCCGGGCCAGTGACTGGGAACCCACCTCGATCGGCGGCCAGTTGCTGATGGACGCTGCCAGGCCGCTGGTCACCAGCCCGGTGATGCCGTAGGCGGACTGCTGTTCGTACTTCACGTTCAGCTCAAGCCCCGCCGCCATGGCCGCCTGCTCGATCCTCCGGCGCAGGTGCATGCCCCGGGGCGGCATCACCAGCGGATAGCTCAGCGCCTCGGCCAGGGTGATGGTGTCGCCTTCGTTGTCCAACGACATTCGTCCCACCCAATAGAGCTGCTCCACGAAGATCGGCTCGGCGACCACACCTTCCAGTTCCTCGGCATTGGGCACGATGCCGAAATCGACCTTGCCCAGCTCGATGGCCTCGCCGCCTTCCTTGCTCAGGCCGTCGCGCACCACCAGGTCGATGCCGGCGAATTTTTCCTGCACGCGGCGAACGATCGCCGGCAACAGAAGGGCGGAGGTGGTCACCGGGATCGCCACCGACACGCGTCCGCGAGGGTCGCCGCGGCTGGATACCAGTTCGTCCTTCACCGAATCGATCTTCTGCACCACCGAGCGTGCCACTTCATAAAGGCGCCGACCGGCGTCAGTGAGATCCACGCCATCGTACTGACGCAGCAGCAGTTGCACCTCCAGTTCGCTTTCCAGCATGCCGATCTGACGGCTCAGCGCCGGCTGAGCAATGTAGGCGTTGCGGGCCGCAGCCGAGAAGCTGCCGGCTTCGGCGATGGCGATCAGGTAACGCAACTGCTTGAGGGTCATCGTCGTGCCTTTTCCGGTCATGCCGGTTTGTTATGGGGCCCATCTGAAGACGATATTTGTTTGCCGTCCAGGCGCTATTTAGTATCGGTCCATCGACGCAAATCAAGGGCTGGTAACGATAAGCCAACAATCCGAACACTATTTCGTAAGTTAAATCGAAGATTCATTCTAAATAAAAAATATCCAGTCAATTCAATCCTCTGCGCTTTAAAGCTCATGTGACCTCATGTGCTTTCGAGGTTGGATTTGTATTGCCTGAAGATCGCTCGAACAAGAATAAAGAGGATAAGAGTGATGACGCCGAAAGTTCGCATCATGGTGCGAGGCTCATGGCTGCTGGTTGCAACTTGCACCTGCCATTCCGCCTGGGGTTACAACTTCGAAGTCGGTGAAATCCAGGGACAGCTCGACTCTGCGCTGTCGCTGGGCGCCAGCATGTCCACCCACAACCCGGAGCAGCGCCTTATGCGCAGTGCGTCCGGTGATGACGGACGACGCAACTACCGCGCCGGGGATGTCTTCTCGAAGATTTTCAAGGGGCGCCATGACCTGGAACTGAAGTACAACGACAGCGGCGTGTTCCTGCGCGGCAGCTATTGGTACGACTACGCCCTGCGTGACGAGGGCCAGCGCTTCAAGGACGTCGAGGACAACGGGCGCAAGAACGCCAACAAGTCCGCCGGCTTCGAGCTGCTCGATGCCTTCGTCTACCACAACTTCCAGATCGCCGATGAGCCGGGCTCCGTGCGTCTGGGCAAGCAGGTGGTGAACTGGGGCGAGAGCACCTTCATCCAGGGGGGCCTGAACGTGGTCAACCCGACCAACCTGTCGGCCATCCGCCGGCCGGGCTCGGAAGTGAAGGACGCCCTGGTGCCGGTGAACCTGTTCTACGTCACCCAGAACCTCACCGAAAACATCTCCGCGGACTTCTTCTACCAGCTGGACTGGGAACAGACCAACCTGGACAACTGCGGCACCTTCTTCTCCAGCAACGATTACATTCCCGATGGCTGCTACGGCCTGGACGTGGGTCGCAACCTCACCGGCAATGCCGCTGCCGTTCGCGCCCTGACACCGTTCGGCGTGGACCTCAACGGCGAAGGTATCCGCCTGCACCGAGCCGCCGACCAGGACGCCCGCAACAGCGGCCAGTGGGGCCTGTCGCTGCACTGGTTCGTGCCGAGCCTGGACACCGAGTTCGGCGCCTACGCCGCCAACTACCACAGCCGGCTGCCCTACACCGGCTCGGTCAGCAGCCCCTACCTGACCAACACCAGCTTCGTGCCGCAGCTGTGCGGCAATCTCGGGCTGTCCGGCGCGGCGTGCAATGGCCTGATGAACAGCAGCGCCGGCAAGACGCTGACCGACGCGCTGCGCATGGGCACCTCCAGCTACTTTGTCGAGTACCCCGAGGACATCCGCCTGTACGGCCTGACCTTCGCCACCACGCTGTCCAGCGGTACCGCACTGCAGGGCGAGATCAGCTATCGGCCGAACCTGCCGCTGCAGTTCAACGGCCCGGACCTTATCCAGTCCGGTCTGGGCGATCCGTCGCGCACCCCGCTGTATGACGCCGGCGTGGTGGTCTATGCCGACAGCCACGCCTCCGATGGCTACCGCCGCAAGGAAGTGACCCAGGCACAGATGACCGCCACGCAGACGATCAGTCAGGTCATGGGCGCCGACCAGTTGGTGCTGGTGGGCGAGGTGGGCGCTACCTTCGTCGGTGGTCTGGAAGGTACCGGTGGCCCGCGCTACGGCCGCAACAGCACCTTCGGTTCGGGCGAGCTCGCCAACAACGCGGTGTGCATTGCCAACTCGGCGACACCAGAGAACTGCAACAACGACGGGTTCGTCACGCCCTTCTCATGGGGCTACCGCGCCCGGGCGATCTGGAGCTACGCCAACGCCATCGCCGGTATCGATCTGAAACCGGGGATTTCCTGGTCCCACGACGTGAAGGGCTACGCCCCCGCCGAGGTTTCAGGATTCAACGAAGGCTCCAAGGCGGTTGGCGTCTCGCTGGATGCGGACTTCAACAGTACCTATACCGCCGGCATTTCCTACACCAACTACTTCGATGGCGACTACGGCAACCGCGGCGACCGCGATTTCGTCTCGCTGTCGGTCGGCATCAACTTCTAAGTGGAGCCTGCCTCTTGAAACGCATCTACTGCCTCTTTTCCGCCATCCTCCTGGCCCACGCTGCCCAGGCCGCCGTACCGGCCGAGGAGGCCGCCAGGCTGGAGAACACGCTGACGCCGATGGGGGCTGAACGGGCCGCCAGCGCCGACGGCAAGATTCCCGCCTGGCAGGGCGGCCTGTCCGGCGACGGCCTGAAAATCCAGGGCAACGGCACGCCAGCCGACCCGTATTCAGCCGATCAGCCGTTGTTTACCATCGACTCGAGCAACTACCAGCAGTACCAGGCCAACCTCACGGCGGGACAGGTCGCGCTGCTCAAGCGCTATCCCGGCCAGTACAAACTGCCGGTCTACCCCAGCCATCGCAGCGTTGGCATTTCCGAACAGGTGAAGGGCTGGGTAGCGCATAACGCCACTGGCGCCAGGCTGGTCAACGAAGGCAACGGCATCGAGGGCTTCCAGGGCGCGGTCGCGTTCCCAATTCCGCACAATGGCCTCGAAGCGATCTGGAACCACATCACCCGCTACCGCGGCGGCAGCCTGCTGTCGGTCAATGACAGTGCGGCGCCGCAGGCCGGCGGCGATTATGTGATCACCACCACCGAGCAGCGCTTCACCATGGCCGACCAGGTGAGCAATTACGAGCCGGGCAAGGTGGACAACATGCTGTTCTATTACAGCCACCGCATCACCGCGCCGTCGCGCCAGGTGGGCGAGGTGGTGCTGGTCCATGAGACGCTGGACCAGGTAAGGCAACCGCGCCTGTCCTGGGTCTACAGCTCCGGCCAGCGCCGCGTGCGCCGCGCCCCGGACAACGCCTACGACGCCGCCGGTCCGACCACCGCGGGCCTGCGCACCGCCGACAGCCGCGACATGTACAACGGCGCGCCGGACCGTTACGACTGGAAGCTGATCGGCAAGAAGGAGCTGTACATCCCCTATAACAGCTACCGCCTGGCGTCGCCGAGCCTGAAGTACGCGGACTTCCTCAAGCCCGGTGTTATTGACGCTGCGCCGACCCGTTACGAGCTGCACCGGGTCTGGGAAGTGGAGGCGACCCTCAAGCCCGGCGCGCGGCACATCTATTCCAAACGTCGCTTCTACCTCGACGAGGACAGCTGGACCGTGGTCGAGAACGACCAGTACGACAGCCGTGGCGAGCTCTGGCGGATCGGTGAGAACCACACGTTCTACCGCCCGGATGCCCATGTGCTGTTGTCTGCCGCCCAGGTGTTCTACGACCTGCAGGCCGGCCGCTACATCGCCTCGAACATGAGCAATCAGCAGCCGCGCGGTTATGACTTCGGCTTCCGCGCCACCACCTCGGACTACTCGCCCGGCGCCCTGCGCGGGCTGGGCATCCGCTGATGGGGGCGTGCTCATGAGCAGCGGCCGCAGCCGCCTGGCCGACCGTCTGCTGGGTGGCGGCCAGGAACCGGACCCCCGCTTCACCCTGGCCAACGAACGTACCTTCCTGGCCTGGATTCGCACCTCCATGGCACTGCTGGCCGGCGCCATTGCCGTGGACGCCTTCGCGTCCCCCGCGCTGACGGGCGCCACACGGATGTTTCTCGCCCTGGCGCTGGCCGGTCTGGGTCTGCTCACCGCGGGGGCGGCCGGGCTGCGCTGGCTGAATGTCGAGCGCGCGCTGCGCCACGGCAGGCCCTTGCCGGTGCCGCTGCTCGTCCCGATCCTGGCGCTGGCCTGTGTGCTGCTGGCCGCCGGCCTCATCGGCTATCAGCAATGAGCCCGGCCACATGAGCGACGGCGGATTGCAGGCGGAGCGCACCACGTTGGCCTGGACGCGAACCTTGCTGGTGTTGCTGGTGCTGGCGGCCCTGCTGTTACGGCGTATCGGTGAACTGTCCGCGCTGGCCCTGGTTCCGGCGGCGCTGCTGGCCGGCTGTGCGCTGGTCTGTCTGCTTGGGCAGGCCCGCCACTACCGGCGCAGCTGCCGCGCGCTTGCCGGTGATCGCCATGGCGGTAGCGGTCGCGCCGTTGCAGGCCTTTGCCTGGCGCTGATGCTGACAGCAGGCTTGCTGCTCGGCTTGATCCTGCTGCACGACGATTACTGACGATGCACGATCTGTACGACCTCGATCTGAACCTCCTCTGCGTGTTCGATGCCATCTACCAGCAGCGCAGCATTACCCGCGCCGCGCGCTTGATGGGCCTCAGTCAGCCCGCGGTGAGCAATGCCCTGAGCCGATTGCGCAAGCACTGTGGCGACCCGTTGTTCATCAAGAGCCATCTGGGCGTGACGCCCACAGTGGCCGGACACCGCCTGGCCGATCACGTTCGCCTGGCGTTCGAGAGCCTGCGCGAGGGATGGCGACAGGTTCCGGGCCGCGAGCCGACCCGGCGGGAGCTGCGGGTCAGCTGTATCGACTGCCTGCAGCCGCTGTTCCTCGATACCGCGTTGGCGCGGCTGGGCGAAGAGTGGCGGGTCACCTTCTACCAGCCGCAGCGCCGCGTGGCCTTTGATGAACTGCGCGGCGGCCGACTGGATATCCTGCTGGATATCGAGCAGGTGGTGCCGTTCGGCTACGGTATCGAGCGCATTGCCGTGCCCGCGGATCGCTACGTCTTTGCCTACGGCGCGGCGCTGGAGCAGCCACCGATAACCCTGGCCGACTATCTGCGCCTGCCGCAGATCCAGGTGTCTGCCCGCCGTGGCGGCCTGTGCCCGGTGGATCTGCAACTGGGGCTGCGCGGGCTGCGCCGGAACATCGCCTGCCGCGTGCAGAGCGCGCTTGCCGCGCGGCTGATGCTGGACCGTCATCCGCTGGGGGTGACATTGCCCGCACGCATGGCTCGCCTGCTGGGATTAAGCCGCCGTCCCTTGCCGCTGGACGAGGCGGTGACGTTCCCCGTGGCCATCTATATCGCGCCCGGCCTCGGGGATGGCGGGCGTATCGGCGGGATGGCGCGGGCGCTGGCGTCGCGCCTTGGGGACGCCGGATGCAGCGGGCTAGGGGATGTCTGAGCTGACCACGCGATTGCGACCGGCCTGCTTGGCCCTGTAGAGGCACTTGTCAGCCAGCTTGAGCACGGCCTCCGGTGTCTGTGCCTGCGGGCCGAGCGCGGCAACGCCGACCGACAGCGTGACCAGGCCGACCTGGGGAATCTGCGTGACCGCGACGCTTTCGCGGATGCGTTCGGCAATCCCTGCTGCGGTTTCCAGGGACGTCTGCGGTAGCAGCAGGACAAACTCCTCGCCGCCGGCACGGCAGGCCAGGTCGCCAGCACGGGACGAGTCGCGCAGCACCGCTGCGACCCGGCGCAGCGCTTCGTCGCCGGCATCGTGGCCCCAGGTATCGTTGACCCGCTTGAAGTGGTCGATATCCACCGCCAGCACCGAATAGTCCAGCCCGGATTGCTGCAGCGCATCCAGCGCCACGCTGAGCGCCCGGCGATTGGCCAGGCCGGTCAGGGCGTCGCTCTGGGCCTCCTGGCTCAACTGGCCGAGCTTCTGCTGCATCAGCCCGACGCCGGTGAGCAGCGCCATGCGGATCGCCGCCGCCTCGCGGTACCAGGTCCTGATGCCCTGCAACTCGCGCGGTGTCTCCGGGTTCGACAAGCGCTCGGCGCTCAGCGCCAATTGGCGTAGCGGGCGGGTGATCAGCAGGGTGCCGGCCCAGATGGCCAGCACGCCGATCAGGCTCGCGGGAATCAGCCCGAGGAGCATGTCCTTCATCAGCAGGTGCAGTGGCGACAGGCTGAGGTCGCGTGGCTGCTGGGCGACCACCGCCCAGTTGGCGTCAGGCACCTGGGCGAAGCCGGCGAGCATGGGCACCCCCTTGTAGTTGACCACCTCCATCGAGCCGCTCTCGCCGCGCAAGGCGGCGTCCACCGTGGTGCTGTTCCTTAGCAGCTCGCCGACGCGCTTGCGATCGGGGTGATGCAGCAGACGGCGATTGGCGTCGGCGACGAAAGCAAAGGTGCCTTCCTGCTGGAAGTGGCTGCCGATGATGCTGTGCAGCACGCTGGGCTTGAGGATGTACACCGAGCCGGCGACCAGTCCCAGGTATTCGCCGCTCGGGCTGGTGATGGGCTGGGAGATGAGCACCACCAGGTTGCCGGCGATGGACTCGTAGGCCTGGCTGATCTTCGGCTGTTTCAGCCGCAGCGCTTCCTGTACGGCTTCCGAGCGCAACGTGGTGCCGACGATCTGCAGCGAGTCGGGGTAGGCCTGCAACACCTTGCCGCCGGCGTCGACGACGATGATGGAGTTGAAGTAGTTGTCCTGGGCCTTCAGGCGCATCGCCTCGGCGTGCAGCACCGGCGCCTCGCTGAAGTGATTGGCGAGTACTCCCGAGCTGTACGCCAGGTTGCGCCGGGCCGAGCCGAGGAACTCACTGATGCTCGACGCCACCTTGGCGGCATAGGCGCGGTTGGCCTCCAGGGTCGAGTGGATCAATGCGCTGCGTTGCACGTTATATGCCACCACCAGGCTGTTGCCCAGGGTCGCCAGCGCGGCGAGCAGCACGAAGACGAGGATCAGTATCCGCAGGGTCAGCGGCTTGCGGCTCCAGCGCTTCATGGGCTGGCCTGTCGGAGGGGATGTGGTCGCGTTGTCGGGGTCTGATCCATGTAAGCGCCGGCGCAAGTGAGGGGCGTGCAGCCTACCCGCCAAACCTCGACGGGGCGAGATTGAGGATAGGCAGGCTTGCGGCCCTCGTCACATCGGAGGCGATGGAACAGGCATCTGCCCTGCGCGGCTCGCCTGCACCATCGGTCGCGACCGGCTCCAGAGTGGTAGGAGTGGCGCCTGAGTGTGCTGCCGGGAGACTCAAGGAAAGCTCGGGCGGTTTCACCAGGCTCTCAAACGCGCGCTGTTGCAGGGCGCGCACTTCCGTACGCTGCTGCAACGTCAGGCCGGTATGGATTGTTGGCGCGACCTGTACAACCCACACCGTACGCGTCGGGCGCCCAGTCAGAAACCAGCGCTGTCACGGTGCCAGAGCAGCCCGCGGACCTGTCCGGAAAAGCTGCTGGAAGGGAGGCACGGGAAACAGTGACCCATGCCTCCCGCCAACCGTTAGCCATGTGTCCCGGCAGGACACGCGGCGATACCCATCCTAGGAACCATCACAGACCCAGAGGGTTAAGCCGTCAGGGATGATTGCGATAGCGCTCGGTCAGCGATTGCACGCGGGCGACGTAGGTTTGCGTCTCGGCGTAGGGAGGGATGCCGTTGTACTTGTCGACGGTCATTTCCCCGGCGTTGTAGCTGGCCAGCGCCAGCCGCTGGTTGCCATTGAAGCGCTTGAGCAGCCACGCCAGGTAGCGCACGCCGCCGCGGATGTTCTGCCGTGCATCGAACGGATCGCTGACGTTGAAGCGCTCGGCGGTATCGGGCATCAACTGCATCAGCCCCTGGGCACCGGCAATGGAAATGGCTCTGGGCTGGAACGCCGATTCGGCATGGATCACCGCGCGGACCAATGCCCGGTCGACGCCGTAGCGCAGCGAAGCGGCCTCGATCTCACGGCGATAGGAACGCGTGTCCAGGCGCAGCGTGGCGACGTTGAAATCCTTCGGTGCCATGCACAGGTAGCAGCCCTTGATGTAATACACATCGATCACATCGACCCGCGCGGCGATCCCGACCGGGCGGCGGCTCACATACTGGCGAACGCCCTTGTGGACGAAGGTGTAAACCCGAACCCGTCCTGAGCCCGGGTCGTCCCCGCGTACGGACGCTGGCGCGGCCTTTGACCTGGCGCCAGCAGTCGCACTCGCCTTGCTGGTCTGGCCGGTCTTGCCGTTCTGAAGCGTGCAGCGGGCGCCGACAACAGCGTGGCTGGTGTGGCTGACAGTCCCGTCACGGGCCTGGCACCTGAACAGGGCATTGGCATAAAGCGGAGCGACGAGCAAGGCCAGCCCGATGCAGCCAGAAAGGCTCCTGCGAGCCCATCGCCAGATTCTGGAACTCATCAAACCGCTCCGCGCCACGGGCGCCGATCAGGCCGGAGAAACCTGATCCGGGTGAAGGGAAAGAGCCATCAGGGGCAGTCATGGCTGGGTTGAACCTGCTGACCTGCCGTTTCGTTTCGCTAGTTATAGTCCTTTCAAACGGATGTGGAGCCTGGGGGGACGTACGGCTGGCTGGCGGTCCGGGACATCGCTGGCCGCGCACGCTGCGCAAGAGTCAGCTGTTGCGTAGGAGCAACTGTCTTCTTGTGAGGTCGTGCCTGCGATTTTCCCTCTCCCCAGCCCTGGCTACGCGCCCCGCTCCGAAGGGAGAGGGACCTGCCCGTGCCGGCTGACGTCAAGGTTTCATGCTGCGCCGTACCGTCCCCTCTCCCGCTTGCGGGAGAGGGTTAGGGAGAGGGGCTTTCGGGCTCGTAGGAGCGGACTCTGTCCGCGATCAACCCACCGCGACGACGATTCGTCTGGGCGTTGGGCGAAGCCAATCGCGGACGGAGTCCGCTCCTGCGAAGCCTGGTGATCCATCGCGGAGCAGGGTTCAACCGAGAATGAAATACACCTTGCGCACCGGCGTGAGGTTTTCCCAGGTGCCCTTGAAGCCCGCCGCGACCACGAAGGAATCCCCCGGGCCGAAGGTCTTCGCCACGCCGTCGGCATCGGTCAGGCGTACGGTGCCCTCGAGGATGTGGCACAGCTCGTCGTAGTCGCACTCGCAGCGTTCCAGGTGCACGCCGGCTTCCCAGATGCCGGCGATGGCGTTCTTTTCCGGCGCACTGAAGTGCCGCCAGCTGCGGCTGCGGTACGGCGCATCGACGATGGCCGGGTCGTTGATCTCGCGCTCCTGGGGGGCCAGGGCGGGGTTGGCGAAGTCGATGACGTGGCGGGGCAGGGTGGACATGGTGTTCTCCATCAGGAATCGAAACCGACGCCGAAGGCATCGAGGGTCTTGAGCAGCAGGTCGCGGCGGCCGGTGCGGTCTTCCTTGGCCAGCGAATGCTGCGCCAGGCGCACGCCGAGGTAGCGCAGCGGCTCGGGCGGGAAGGGGAAGGGCTTCTGCGAGGTCATGCGCAGTTCGGTACGCTCGGTGCGCTCGCCACCCAGTTGATCGAGCATGTTCAAGGCGGCGAAGCGGCTGGCAGAGACGCCCTGGCCGGTGAAGCCCAGCGCGTAGGCGACGCGCCCGCCGAGCACGCAACCGGTGAACAGCGTGGTGCGCGCCGAGGTATCGATGATGCCGCCCCAGGCATGGCTGAACTCCACCGGGCCGAGCTGCGGGAAGGCCTCGCGGAACTGCCCGGCCAGGCGCTGGAAGCTTTCCGGGCGCTGGGTCAGGGCTTCGTCGCGGCGGCTGCCGAAATGGTAGATGGCGTCGAAGCCGGCCCAGAGGATGCGGTTGTCGGCGGTCTTGCGCAGGTAGTGGAACTGGTTGCCGGCATCGGCGATGCCGTAGCGGTCGACCCAGCCGATGGCGCGCAGCTGGTCGTCGGAAAGCGGTTGGGTGACCAGTGAGTAGTCGTACACCGGGATCACGCTGGAATTCAGGTGGCCAAGCAGCGGCGGCGCGATGTTGGTCGCCAGGGCGATCTGCCCGGCCTCCAGCTCTCCACGGTCGCAGCGCAGCAGCAGGCGGTCGCCGCGCTGATGCAGCTCGTGTACCGGGGTGTTCTCGAACAGCTCGATGCCCTGTTCCAGGCAGGCCCGGCGCAGCTCGGCGGCCATCTTCGCCGGGTTGAGCAGCGCGTAGTTGGGCTCGAACACGCCGGCCTTGTACAGCGGCGAATCGAGTTTCTGTGCCAGTTCCGCACCTTCGAGCCATTCGCAGTCGATGCCGAAGCGCTGGTAGTTGCGCTGCATGCCACGCAAGCCTTCGACCTGCCAGGGCTGGATGGCGACGCTGAGCTTGCCGCGCCGTTCGAACTCCACCTGCATGCCGAAGCGCTGCAGGTCCGCCTCGAACTCGTCCAGGTTCTGACGGCCCAGGCGTACCAGGGTTTCGGCTTCTTCCGGCCAGCGGCGCAGGGCATTGCCTACGCCGTGGGAAATACTCGGTGCACAGAAGCCGCCGTTGCGTCCGCTGGCCTCGCCACCGCAGCGACGCGCCTCGACCACCGCGATGCTCGCGCCCGGCCAGCGCTGGCGGGCGTGCAGGGCGGTCCAGAGACCGGTGAAGCCGCCGCCGACCACCACCAGGTCGAAGCGGCGATCCGCTTCCAGCGCTGACGCGGCGGGAGCGGGATCGAGGGTATCGAGCCAGAAGGGTCGGGGAATGGCGTGCGCAAGAAGGGCGGATGTCATCGGAAAACTCCGGCAGAATGTCGGAAGAAAAAGCGGTCTTCGGACCGTATCCGAGTTTTGTAATCGCTCCGGGGGGCCCAGGCATACGGCTTGCCGCTCTTTGCGGGCACGCCCGGAGCAGGAATAGCCGGCCAAGACCGGCAGGGGAAATCCATGAGCGAAGAACAGGGCTGGAGCGCCACGCTGGAAGGCGCGACCTACCAGTCCGACCCGGCGAGCGCCGCTACCCATGCCGTGGTGCTGCGCTATCATCAGGCCTGGCGCCGCCGTGACATCGAGGCGCTGATGGCGCTGTTCGATCCGCAGGTGGAGTACACCGATTTCTTCCAGGGGCGTCGGATTGCGCCGAGCGAGTTGCGCGACTACCTGCAGACCAGCATGCCGGCGGCCGGCGATGAATCGCAGGTCTACACCGACCGCCTGCGCGTGGACGGCGACACCGCTTTCCTGCAGTACCAGGTGACCTTGCGCGGCACCCAGGGCCTGGTGTCGTTCCGCGCCACCGAGGCCTACACCGTGCGTGACGGCAGGATCATCCGGGTGAACGAGCACGCCGCGCTGGTCGGCCAGCCGGAGAAACCCGCCAGCGAGCCGCAGCCGCGCATGGCAGACAGCCGCCTGGGGCTTTCAGCCCGGCAGTTGAGCCAGCTGGGCGGCGACATCCAGCAGTATTTCCAGCAGAGCCGGCCGTTTCTCAATCCGGACCTGGACATGCCCCAGGTCGCCGCGGCCACCGGTTATACGCGCAACCAGATTTCCTACTTCCTCAACCAGGTGCTGGGCCTGAGTTTCTACCAGTACCTGAACCAGCTGCGCCTGCGCCATCTGCTCGGCCAGCTGGGCGACGCCACCAGCGTCACGCGTATCGACGAACTGGCGCGCGCGGCCGGGTTCCGCTCGCTGTCGACCTTCTACCGTTGCTTCCGCGAGGAGACGGGGCTGTCGCCCAAGGCGTATCTGGAGCAACAGCGCGCGTGACGTACCGGTAGGAGCGAGCTTGCTCGCGAACCGCCCAGCTGCGGAGCCGAGGGGCAGCACAACGCCAACCTTGCAGAGAGGCCAATCGCTCCAGCGAGGCGTTCCGCGCGTGCCCGCATGCAGGGCGCCCGCGTTATCAACCTGACGCGCATTTCCCTATGCTCGGCGGACAATCATTCCAACCCGCTCAGGAGACCTCCCCATGCGCGACCAGCTCTATATCGACGGCCAGTGGCAGGCACCCGCACAAGGCGGCCGCTTCGAGGTGTACGAACCCTCCAGCGAAGCCGTGCTGACCGACGTCGCCGCCGCCACCGGCGAGGATGTGGACCGCGCCGTGCAGGCCGCACGCCGGGCCTTCGACGAAGGCGAGTGGGGCCGCAGCACGGGTAAGGAACGCGCCGGCTACCTGCGCGCCATCGCCGACAACCTGCGGGGGCGCCGCGAGGACCTGGCACGGCTGGAAGTGCAGGACAACGGCAAGCCGCTGCCCGAGGCGCAATGGGACATCGACGACGCCATCGGCTGCTTCGACTACTACGCCGAGCTGGCCGAAGGACTGAACGGCGAGGGCGAGGCGGTCGCCTTGCCCGACGAGCGTTTCGCCTGCCGCGTGCTGCGCGAGCCGGTCGGCGTGGCCGGGCAGATCATCCCGTGGAACTACCCGCTGTTGATGGCTTCGTGGAAGGTCGCGCCGGCTCTCGCCGCTGGCTGCACCGCCGTGCTCAAGCCTTCGGAACTGACGCCGCTGACCTCCCTGGAACTGGCCGCCGCGGCCGATGCCGTGGGTCTGCCCAAGGGCGTGCTCAACGTGGTCACCGGCCTGGGCCGCGATGCCGGCTCGCCGCTGTCGGCGCACCCGGGCGTGGACAAGCTGGCCTTCACCGGCAGCGTGCCCACCGGGCGCGCGATCATGCAGGCGGCGGCCCAGGACATCAAGAACGTCAGCCTGGAGCTGGGCGGCAAGTCGGCCTTCATCGTCTTCGATGATGCGGATGTCGAAGCCGCCGTCGAGTGGATCCTGTTCGGCATCTTCTGGAACCAGGGGCAGGTGTGCAGCGCGACCTCGCGCCTGCTGGTGCAGGAGGGGCTGCATGACCGGCTGATCGAGCGCCTGGTGGAAGAAGCCCGCCGTATCACGATCGGCAATGGCCTGGAGCCGGGCGTGCTGCTCGGCCCGCTGGTCAGCGCCGGGCAACACGCCAAGGTGCTGCAGGCCATCGAGGCCGGCGTGCGCGACGGCGCGAAGCTGGTCACTGGCGGCAAGCGTCCTGCCCATCGCGAGAAGGGCTGGTTCGTCGAGCCCACGGTGTTCGTCGACGCGCCGCTGGACAGCGCTGTGTGGCGCGAGGAAATCTTCGGCCCGGTGCTCGCCGTGCGCCGTTTCAAGGACGAAGCCGAGGCGCTGCGCCTGGCCAATGACAGCCAGTTCGGCCTCGCGGCGGCCGTGATGTCCGCCGACCCGGCGCGATGCCAGCGGGTAAGCCGGGGCCTGCGCGCCGGCATCGTCTGGGTCAACTGCTCGCAGCCGACCTTCACCCAGGCGCCCTGGGGCGGCTACAAGCAGAGCGGCATCGGCCGCGAGCTGGGCGTGTGGGGCCTGGACAACTACCTGGAGACCAAGCAGGTCACCGAGTACCTCAGCGACCAGCCGTGGGGGTGGTACATCAAGTGATGTGATGGGGCGGCGGATAACCTGTTCCAGGTTATTCGCCCTACGCCGACATTCCCCTGTAGGGCGCCTGACGCGCCAGCGTTATCCGCCGTTGGCTGCGTTGTCGTTCGTTCTTCTGCGCCGCTTCGGTGCGCGCGCGGATATCGTATTTCGCCCCCTCGGGCGAGTCACCTCTTCCAAACGTCGGAAGGCCGCCCCCAAAGAAGTAACCAAGAAGGCTTGCCCCGGACATCCGGTTTTTCGCTTGGGGCGAAAAATACCCTCGTGAAGCGATGTTTCAGGGGCACGCCACGACGGGCCATCCCTGGCCCATCGTGGCTCTTGCGACATCCATGTCGCTCAACCCCTGAAACTCCGCTCCAACGAGCCCTCCTGAACGGGGCATTCGGAGTGCGCGGGTATTTCTCTGGAAGTCTTTAAGAGCCAAAGCCAGAGCAGGAATGGAATGGGTGTAGGGCTTTTCATAGGAGCGAGCTTGCTCGCGAACCGCACGGCACGGCATCCACCGGTGGAGCACCGCAGCCCCGCCTCAGACCAACCCCTTTCCCTGCAGGTGCTCGCGCAGGTAGTCGATGAACACCCGCACCTTGCGCGTGCTGCGCCGGTGCGGCAGGTAGAGCACATGCACCCAGGGCCCGAAGGCGCTCTGGTCGCGCCAGCAATCAGGTAGCTGCTCCACCAGTTCGCCGCTTTCCAGGTAGGGCAGCGCGCTCCACTGCGGCAGGAACTGCAGCCCCTGGCCGTCCAGCAGGCAGGAGAGCAGGAAGTCATAGTTGTCGCTGGCGATGCGCGGCACCGGCTGGCGGATGCGCAGGCGTTCGCCGTCCTTCTGCACCCACCAGAAATTCCGGTTCAGCAGCGGGTGGCGGAAGATCAGCCAGTCGTGCTGCTCGTAGTTCTCCAGCGTCACCTCAAGGTCCTTTTCCGCAAGGTATTTGGGGCTGGCGCAGAGCATCAGGCGGTTTTCCAGCAGGGGCTGGGCGATCACGTCGGGCAGGTCGATGGGGCCGTCGCGCAGGGCAATGTCGTAGCCGCCTTCGACCAGGTCGACGAACTCGTCCAGCAGGTCCACCTCCAGGCGCACCTGCGGGTGCTCGCGCAGGAAGCGGCAGCACACGGCGTTGAAGAAGGCCGGGGCGAAGGAGGGTGGCGAGACGATGCGCAGGCTGCCGCGCAGTTCGGTCTGCAACTGCTCGACTTCCTCGCCGGCTCGTTGCAGCTGCATCAGCGCCGAGCGCGCGCCTTCCAGGTAAATGTGCCCGGCCTCGGTCAGTGCCATGCGTCGCGTGGTGCGCTCGAACAGGCGCTGGCCCAGTTCGGCCTCCAGTTGCGCCACGCCCTTGGTAATGGCCGAAGGCGTCTTGCCCAGCTGTTCGGCGGCGCGGCTGAAGCCGCCTTGTTCGGCGGTGGCGACGAACATGGTGAGGGCGGTCATCTTGTCCATGGATTGATTCCTGATAGGAACAGAAGTTGTGCGGGAAGTCAGTGTTAAAGCCGCCGGGGCTTTTGCTTAATCTTCGTCACAGATCAACAATAACGAAGGCTCTGCGATGAAACTACTGATTCCGGCGCTGATGTCGGCGGCTTGCGCTTTTTCCTCTATGGAAACTATGGCCGCCGCCGATCTCATCTTCCACGGCGGCAAGGTCTACACCGCCGAACCCGGCCAGCCGTTGCAGCAGGCGGTGGCGGTGGAGAACGGCCGTATTCTGGCCGTCGGCTCCGATGCGCAGGTCCTCAAGCTCCGGCAGCCGTCGACCCGGGTCATCGACCTGCAGGGTCAGGTGCTGATGCCCGGATTCATCGATGCCCATACCCACCTGGTCAAGGGCGGCCTGCAGATGCTCCAGGCCAACCTGGACAACCAGGACCTGCCACTGGCCGAGTTCGAGAGCAAGCTGCGCCAGTGGCGTGACGACGGCCGCGCGCGGCGTGGTCCGTTCCTCTATGTCGGCGGTGTGCCGACGGCGTACTGGGACGAGCTCGGTGAATTGCAGCAGCGCTTCAACCAGGGCGAATGGGCAAAGCAGCCGATTCTCCTGGCCGGCGGCGACTATCACACCGGCTGGGCCAACCAGGCGCTGCTCGACCTCGCCGGGATCGACGTGGCCAAGGTCAAGTCGCTGAAGGGCGAGGAGCAGGCCACCATCGGCCACGGCGCCGACGGCAAGCCCAACGGCTTCCTGGTGGACGCCGGCTTGTACCCGGTTCAGGCGCTGTTGCCGCTGGCCAGCAACGACGAACTGCTCAAGGCGCTGAAGGGCGCGCAGAGCTACTACCATGAGCTGGGCATCACCGCCTGGATGGAACCCCTGGCGAATGAGAATCCCGGCGGCGACATCCACAACGATTCCGTCGGCGTGCTGCCAGCTTACAAACTGCTGGCAGAGCAGGGCGGGCTGACGGCACACGTCGCCGCGCTGCTGATGGCCGACTCCAAGGCTACACCGGCCGACCTCGACGAGCTGGACAAGGTGCGCCAGCAATTCATCGATGTTCCCAACCTGACGTTGCCGGGCATCAAGGTCTTCGCCGACGGCGTGGCCGAGGTGCCGGCGCAGAGTGCGGCGATGCTCGAGCCCTACCGCAATTCGAAGAAGTACGGCGAGTTGCTGATCGATCCCAAGCACTTCGGTGAGCTGGTCAGCGCCGCCGATGCTCGCGGCTGGCTGGTGCACATCCATGCCATTGGTGACCGCGCGGTACGTGAATCGCTCAATGGCATCGAGCAGGCGCGCAAGGATCGCCACAGCGGCATCCCGCATTCGATCACCCACCTGCAGATGGTCAATCCCACGGACTTCCCGCGCTTCAAGGCGCTCGACGTGATCGCCGCGATGCAGCTTTACTGGGCGGCGGCCGACGAGAACAGCGTCGATCTGGTCAAGCCCTACGTCAGCGCCATGGCCTTCCTGCACATGTACCCGGCGCGCTCGCTGCTGAAGAACGGCGCGACCATTTCCGGTGCCAGCGACTGGCCGATCACCACGCCCGATCCGTGGAAGGCCATCTACCAGGCGATCCAGCGCGTCGGCCCGAAGGGTGTGCTCAACGCCGCCGAAGACATCGACCGGCAAACCATGTTCCAGGCCTACACCCTCAACGCCGCGCGCACCCTGCGTCTGGAGCAGAGCATCGGTTCGCTCAAGCCAGGCAAGCAGGCGGACCTGGTCCTGCTCGACCGCGACGTGTTCACGGTCAAGCCCGAGGCGTTGCGTGATACCCGAGTGCTCAAGACCTGGTTCGCCGGCCGCGAAGTCTATAGTCGTCCGAGCGACAAACCCTGATCGTTGTCAACTCGTAGGATGGGTGGCGCGCAGCGATACCCATCCCACAACGCATTCTGTGATTTGATTCGATAGTTCAACAGGAGCCTTGCCGTGATTCTTCACACCTTCACCACCGACATCCGCGACCCGCTGCAGCGTGGCCGGCAGATCGGCGAAACCTTCGCCGAGCAGATCCGCCAGACCGTGGCGCTGTATCTGGACTTCTTCCCGCGCGTCGGCGTGGAGCTGGACAAGGCGCGCGCCATCGGCGAAGCCAGTCTCGCGGCGCTGGCCGACTGGTGCCCGGCCCTGGCGAAGGAGGTCGAAGGCCTGGCCCTGGGCGTCGGCCTGCCGCTTTGGCAACTGGCGGCGCTGAACGCCCGCACCGAGATTCTGGCGGTAATGCCCGAGCAACCGGTGGAAGGCGAATGCTCCACCTGCGTCTACGCCCCGGCAGGTGCTGCCGCACCGCGCAGTCTGCAGACCTGGGACTGGCACGACAGCCTGGTGCCCCACGGCCTGCTGCTGGGCTTCACGGGCAGCACCGGCCTGACTGCCAAGCTGTTCACCGAGTTCGGCATGCTCGGCAAGATCGGCGTCAACAGCGCCGGGCTGGGCGTGCACTTCAACATCCTGCACCACGCCAGTGATGACGGCAGCGCCGGCGTGCCGGTGCATGCCATCGCCCGTCGGGTGCTGGAGGAGGCCACCAGCGTCACCGAAGCCATCGACCTCGCGCGCTCGGCGCGGGTCAGTGCGTCCACCGTGCTGACCGTCTTCACCCGCGAGGACGTGCGCGCCCGTGCCGCCAGCATCGAGATGAGCCGGGCGCACACTGCCGTGGTGGTACCGCGCGAGGACGGCTGGCTGCTGCACACCAACCACTTCCTCGACGGTGAACTGAGCTGGGGCGAGCGTACGGCGGACGTGTCCACCACCTATGCGCGCCTGGAACACCTCAAGGCCGCCACCGCCGGCATGACTGGCAAGGCCCTGCGTGAACGTGCCGACGCCTTCTGCGGCGCGGACGGCGACCAGGCCGTGGTGTGCTTCCACCCGGACATGTCCGAGCCGGATACCGAGCGCTGGGAAACCCTGCTGAGCATCGGTCTGGACACCTCGAACTGCGCGCTGGAGTACGTGGCCGGCACGCCGAAGAAGCTGGCGGATGAGGGATTCCTGCGTTTCTGAAAACGTGATGCCAGCCGGTCGCACCCTCCCTCCAGCCCTGGCTGCGCGCCCCGCTCCGAAGGGAGGGGGTGCCGACGGAGTTGCCGATTGGCAAGGTGTTCCGCTTGATGCCGGACCGTCCCCTCTCCCTTAGGGAGAGGGTTAGGGAGAGGGGCGCGTCAGAGCTCCATTAGTCCGTAGGGCGCATAACGCGTCAGCGTTATCCGCCGCCGAGCCACCGGCGGATAACCCGTTCCGGCTTATGTGCCCTACGTACCACCACCTACAAACCAACGTCCCGTGACGGCCCACCCGCCGCCGCGTGGGTTTCGTGTTGCCACAAAAACAAGAGTGAACCGCCATGATCGACCACACGCCCGCAGCTCCTGGCTCGCGCTCGGCCTTTCGCACCTTCTGCGTCTCCGGCATGGGCACCGCGCTGGAATTCTACGATTTCGTCATCTACGGCTACGCCGCCGCACTGATCTTCCCGCAGCTGTTCTTCCCCGGCATGGACCGCCTGACCGCCGTGCTGGTTGCCTTTGCTGCTTTCGGCGCCGGCTTCTTTGCCCGTCCGCTGGGCGGCGTGGTGTTCGGCCACCTGGGTGACCGCTACGGCCGGCAGAAGGCGCTGGTCGCCACCCTCGTGCTGATGGGGCTGAGCACCTTGCTGATCGGCTTCCTGCCGACCCACGCCAGCATTGGCGCGGCTGCACCCGTCCTGCTGGTGCTGCTGCGCCTGGTGCAGGGTTTTGCCGCCGGCGGCGAGTGGGGCGGGGCGGCGCTGTTCGGCATCGAGGTCGCACCCAAGGGCCGTCGCGGTCTGTGGGGTAGCTTCACGAGCATGGGGATCGGCATCGGCGGCATCTTCGGTTCGGCGGTGTTCGCCATTGTCAGCTTCGCCTTCGACGATGACCTCTCCGGCATCGCCTGGCGCATTCCGTTCTGGCTGGGCGGCCTGCTGGTGCTGATCGGCCTCTACGCGCGCCTGCAGAACACTGCACCGAAGCCCGAGGCCGCGCCGAAGGTCGAGGCGCGCATGCCGCTGATGGAGGCTTTCCGCCGCCGTCCGCGCGAGTTGCTGCTGTGTATCGGCATCGCTTTCGGCTACGTCACCATCGCCTATATCGGCAGCACTTTCTTCCTCGCCTACGCGACCGACATCGGCTATAGCAGCAGCCATGCCTTGCTGTTCGACTTCTCGCTGTCGGTGGCCATCGTCGCTTCCGCGCCGTGCTTCGGGCACCTGTCGGATCGCTTCGGTCGCCGCGCGGTGATGATCTTCGGGGCGGCGATCATGGCGCTGGGGTTGTTCGCCTTCTTCCCGCTGATCGGTCTGCACAACCTGCCGTTGGCGTTGCTGGCGTACGTCGCCGTGGGCTTCTTCATGGGGGCGACCCAGGGGCCGATCCCGGCGTTCCTCGCTGAGCAGTTCCCGCGGGAAATGCGCTACTCGGGGATTTCCTTCAGCTACCAGATCGGCGCGGCACTGGGCGGCGGCACGGCGTCGAGCATCGCCACGGCCATCCTCATCGCCACGGGCCGCAACCCATTCGGCGTGGCACTTTACGGAGCGGCGGCACTCTTGCTGGTGGCGGTGTGTTCCTGGCTGCTGCGGGAAACCTCGCGCCTGCCCATGGAAGTGATCGACTGCGACGATGCGGCGCCCAGTGCGGTATCGGTGCAGGCAATCAACTGACCGCGCGCACCCTGGTGCCCGGCACGAGACCGAGCACCAGGGCGCAACCGATCAGGATGATGAGCGCACCCACGCCTTGCATCAGCGACAGGCTCTCGCCGAGCACCAGTGCACCCACCAGAACGGCGACCACGGTGACGACAAATTCCACGCTGATGGTTTTCGTCGCCCCGATACGCGCGACGAGCTGGAAGTACACGACGTAGTTCACCGCGCTGAGCACGCAGCCGCAGAGCAGCAGGAAGAGGAAGTCGATAGGCTGCGGCGTGCCGGGCACCGGCACCCAAATCAGCAGCGGAAGCGTCAGCAGCCCGCCGACCAGGAAGGCGCCGCAGGTCACTTCCCAGGGGCCGGCGGAACGCAGTTTCAGGCTCGCGTAGTTGCTGCCGAAGGCCGCACACACGGCGCCGAACACCGAGGCCGCGCTGCCGACGATGAATTCGTGGGTGATCGGCACCGCAGGGAAGCCCACCAGCAGCACCATGCCGCAGAAGCCCAGCAGTAGCCCGCCCAGGCCGCTCCAGGTAATGCGCTCCAGACCCCAGAGGCGACCGATGAGCATGGAGAACAGCGGAATGCCGGCGACGAAGATGGCTGCCATGGCCGTGCCGATGCGTGGGGTGGCGTAGGTCATGCCGATCAGTTGGCCGGCCACCGTGGTCGCGCCGACCACGGACAGTGGCTTCCACAGGCCGTCGAAGTTCAACCGGCGGCCGGACAGCCTGGCCACGGCAAACAGCGTGAAGCTGGCGATCAGCGCGCGGAAGCTGACGGCGCCAACCCAGCCGAACCCGGCGATGGCCTTGAGCAGCACAAGGAAGGACAGCCCCCAGCCAATGGCCAGGAACAGGTAGGCGGCAAGGTCGCGCGGTTGCATACGACTCCGGTGGCGCAAGGCAGAAGGGCCACCGAAACGCGGCGGCGAATGACGCTATCTTGCCGGGCCCTCGTGACGCTTGGGAAGGCGGCGCACCGACGTTGTTCTGTCCGGCAGCGGCGTTCGTTCAAATGGGTATGGCCCCGGTCCGTGTGCCAGGATGCCTGCCGCGGGTTGCCGGAGCATGCGAACTTGCACAACCACATTGCCGGGGCGCAATGGCCATGATTCAGGCCCTGGCTTATAGTCGCGCCCCCCAGCGAAACCGCCAGCGTCCTTCGGGCCTGCTCGCGGCAATGCAACCACCAAGGCGCGAGGAGCACGCCAGTCATGAAAACAGAACAGGGCATCCTGCGGCTTTCCATCATCGTCACGGTGCTGCTGGCCGGTTTCGGGATTATCGTCGGCCTGCTGTCGGGATCCTTTTCCATTGTCTTCGACGGCGTCTACTCGCTGGCCGATGCGAGCATGAGCGGCCTGGCGCTGATGGTGGCGACGCTGATCCGCCGACACACCACCGAAGGCGATGCCAGCCGGCGCCTGGCCGAGCGCTTCAACATGGGTTTCTGGCACCTGGAGCCGATGGTCCTGGCGCTCAACGGCACCCTGCTGTGCGGCGTTACGCTGTACGCCCTGATCAATGCCATCGGCCGGCTGCTAACGGGCGGTCACGCGCTGGAATTCGGCTTCGCCATCCTCTACGCGGCGGTCGCCACGCTGGTGTGTTTCTCCCTGGCGGCGGTGCAGTTCCGCGCCAACAAGCGCATCGGCTCGGACTTCGTCGCCCTCGACGCCAAGTCCTGGGTGATGTCCGGGAGCATCTCCCTGGCCTTGCTGATCGCCTTCCTGGTGGGGGATCTGGCCAGCGTGAGCGGGTACGCGCAGATCGGGCCCTATGTCGACCCGGCGGTGCTGGCACTGATCTGCCTGGTGATCCTGCCCATTCCCTTCCTGACCATTCGCCAGGCGCTCAAGGAGATCCTCCTGGTCACCCCGCCCGAGCTCAAGCAGCACGTCGATGAGGTGGCTGCGGAGGTGGTCGCGCAGCATGGCTTCACGGCGTACCAGGCCTATGTCGCCAAGGTCGGCCGGGCACAGCAGATCGAGCTGTATTTCATTGTGCCGCCCAATTGGCCGGCGCAGACGCTGGCCGAGTGGGACAGGCTGCGCGATAAGATCGGTGAGGCCATCGGCGACGAAGGTCCCAATCGCTGGCTGACCATAGCCTTTACCACCGATCCGCTCTGGACCCGCTAAGCATACCGGCCTTCAGGACGCGCCATCAGGCCCGGCGCGCGATCGGCGGTGGGCCATTCACCTCGATAGGCGACGGCCCAGGGGCGACGATCTCAGTCCGCTGTCGGCTCGGCTGCAGGTCCTGCCGTCGGAGCTGAGGAGGCAGGAGCCTGCCCCCGCGCTGCCTTCGCGCGATTGCGGCGGTCCTGGCCACGTTGCCGCGAAGCCTGCTGCTTCGCATAGGCCGCCTGGGCCGCCGTCACGGTGCCCACTGCCTCCCCGGCCAGATCGCGGCGCGGTGCATCCTCAACCATGCTTGCCCAGTAACGCGCTCCGCGGCACCAGGTAGAGATGCCCAGCTTCAGTTGCTCGTCGGTCAGCCCCAGCAGTTCCAGATGCTGCTGGGCATCCTTGAGGATGCCCTCCTTGAGCGGAACCTTGGGCGCCGGATTTACCGGAAAGGCCAACGGAAAATGCTTCTGCAGGCGCCAGATGGCTTCCACCGCAGGATCCTGCTCGGCAGGTTTCGCGCGCGGTGAGGATGGCTTCGCGCGTTTCGCACTGTCGGCCTTGGCCTGTTCTTTCTCAGCCCGCAGGCGGTCACGTAGTCCAGCTAGTTGTTCAAAACCCATCGTTCAAGTCACAGCTTCGAGTGAATGCGAAGTGCAAGGATATTCGATGTTGCAGGCAAGAACATCCGGGCAAGGTCGAATCACCTGCCGGAAAGACCGACCACCGGTCGCTCACTTCGCCTGGCGAGGCACTGGCGACCCCTGGCCGCCCTGGGGCAGGCGATAGTCCAAGCCTTGCTTTCGACCAGGGTCGGGCCAGGCGGCTCAGCCATGTCGCGCCTGGCTCGCCTGCACCACCCGGTGCGCCGGTACGCGCAGTTGCGTCAGCAGGTATTCGGCGAACTCCAGCGAGAAGGGCTGCAACGCGATGGCGCGCTCCATGCAGCCCAGCCAAGCGGCACTGCGGGCGTCGTCGATCGGCCATTGGGCGTGGAAGGACGGGATGGAGATGGAGCCGTATTTTTCACTGAACAGCCTTGGGCCGCCCAGCCAGCCGCTGAGGAAACAGGCCAGCTTGTCGCGAGACTGTTCCAGGCTTTCCGGGTGCATGCGGCGCAGTTCGGCGGCGTCCGGCCATTCGTCCATCAGCCGGTAGAAGTCGTCGACCAGGCGACGCAGGCCGTCAATGCCGCCAGCGGCCTGGTAGGAGGCATCGCCAGTGCCGAAGGGAAGGGGGCTGCTCAAGGACGTGGCTCGCTGAGGTTCTGGAAGAGATGCCCATGATACTCGGCGCGCCAGCGGATGATCAGCAGGGTTGTCGTTTGTCTCAATTGTTGGCTGGATAATCTGTACGAAAGTTCCTGAAAGGAATAGGATTCGGCAATTGCAAAATGCCAGTGGGCTGTTGCGCAGGGATGCAGAACTTTCACTTCATATCGGGTTTGCCACGTTCGGGCAGTACGCTGCTGTCCGCCATCCTGTTGCAGAACCCGCGCTTTCACGCCGGCATGTCCAGCCCCGTCGGCGGGCTGTTCACCAGCGTGCGCGAGCAATGCAGCGCCGGGAGTGAGTTCGCCCCGCTGATCAATGAGGATCAGCGCCGCCGCCTGCTCTGCGGCCTGTTTGATTCCTACTACGCCGACCAGCACGACAAATCCGTGGTGTTCGACACCAATCGACTCTGGTGCGCCAACCTGCCGGCTCTGCGCGAGATGTTCCCGCAGGGCAAGGTGATCGCCTGCGTGCGCAACGTCGCCTGGATCATGGACAGTCTGGAAAGGCTGTTCCGCGCCAATCCCTTCGAGAATACCAAGCTGTTCGCCGACGCCAGCGAGCGCAACACCGTCTACAGCCGCGTCGAGACGCTGGCCCAGCGCAACCGGCTGGTGGGCTTCTCCTGGAGCGCGCTGAAGGAGGCCTTTTACGGCGAGCAGGCCGACTCGTTGCTGCTGATCGACTACGACCTGCTGGTGCACAGCCCGGAAAAGGTGCTGCGTCTGGTCTACCAGTTCATCGACGAGCCCTGGTTCGAGCACGATTTCGACAACCTCGCCTACGACGCGCCGGACTTCGATGCCGCGCTGGGTGTGAGCGGGTTGCATCGTGTGCGGCCGAAAGTGTCGCTGCAGGAGCGCCGTACCCTGCTGCCGCCGGACCTCTTCGAGCAGTACAGCAAGCTTTCCTTCTGGGAAGACGGCAGCGCCAGCGCGGCCAACGTGATTCGCATCAAAAACAACTGACAAGAATGGACACGGCGGCAGAAGATCGCCGGTGCCGAAGAGGTGCATCGCATGCAGTGGATCAAGCGCGTGTTCGGCGAGGCTGCGTCTCGCCAGGAAGCAACCGGGGTTTCCCAACCGACGCTGATCATGGCGCTGGAGCCGCGCATGATGTTCGACGGCGCCGTTGCCGCCACCGCTGCCGAAGCGGCCAAGCCCACTGACGCCCACGATGCTGCTGCCGACAAGGCTGACGCGAGCGTCGCCAGCAAGGACAACGCCGACACCTCGCATGCCGCCACCAGCGACGCCCGCAGCGATGCGGGGCAGGGCGCGGTGGCCGGCAGCGGGCGCAACGTGGTGTTCGTCGACTCGCGCGTGGAGGATGCCCAGCAACTGCTGCAGGGCGTGGCCGCCAACACCGAGGTGGTGTTCCTCGACCGCAGCGGCAACGGCGTGCAGCAAATGGCCCAGTATCTGGCTGCGCATCCCGGCGCCGCTTCTGTCCAGATCATCGCCCATGGCAACGCCGGCGACCTGTGGCTGGGCAGCAGCTACGTCAGCGCCGAGAACATCGCCGACTACGGCAACTCGCTCAGCCAGCTGGGCGCGAGCCTGCAGGCCGGCGGCGATATCTTCATTTACGCCTGCAGCACCGCCCAGGGTGAGCGTGGGCAGGCCTTCGTCAACGAGCTGGCCGGCCTGACGGGGCGTGACATCGCAGCTTCCGATGATCGCACCGGCCAGAGTTCGGACTGGGATCTGGAAGTGACCACGGGCGTCATCGAAGCGCGCCCCGTGCTCTCGGTCGCCTCTGCAGCCGCCTATCTGCATGACCTGGCCATTATCACAGTCACCAGCAACGCCGACGGCGGCGCCGGCACCCTGCGCACCGCCATTGCCAGCGCTGCGGCCGGCGACACCATCACCTTCAGCAGCGGCATGACCATCGGCCTCACCAACGGCGAGCTGGTGATCGCCAAGAACCTGACCATCGACGGCGACCTGAACAACGACGGCGTGGCCGATGTGACGGTGGATGCCGGTTACAGGAGCCGCGTGCTCCAGGTGCAGGCCGCCAGCAACGTCATGCTCGAGGGCCTGGTAATCACCCGCGGCCTTGTCTCGGGCAACGGCGGCAATGCCGACGTCGGCGCGGCGGCAGCCGCTGGCAACGCCTTCGGCGGCGGCATCTGGAACGCCGGCACCCTCACCCTGCTCAACACCTCGGTCACCGCCAACGCGGCAGCCGGAGGCGGTGGTGGTGGCGGCAACTTCGCCTACGACGGCGGTGGCGGCGGTGGCGGCGGCGCACTGGGCGGCGGTATCGGCGGCAGGGGCGGCGAATCGGGCGTCTCCGGCAATCTCGGCACCAGCGGCAGCGCCAACCAGGGCGGCCGTGGCGGCGCCGATAGCGCCTTCCCCGGCATGGCCGGGCAGGGCGGTACCGGCGTCGGCGGCGCCGGCGGCAGCTACTTGGGCTATTCCACCGGCGGCACGGGCGGCACCGCTACCAACGGCAGCATCAGCATCGGCGGCGGTGGCGGCGGCCTGGGCACCGACGCCACCGGTGGCGCCGGCGGCTCGGCGGTGGGCGGCATCTACAACGCGGTCGGCGGCACCATCAATGTGATCGGCAACTCGATCATCAGTACCAACCTCGGTGCCGGTGGCGGCGGCGGTGGCGGCGGTGCGGGCGGCTCGCTGGGCAACCAGGACGGCGGCGCCGGTGGGCGCGGCGTCGGCGCAGTGTGGAACAAGGGCACCTTCAACATCACCGCGGCCAACAATGCGGCCATGACCGGCAACGGCGCCGGCAGCGGTGCCGGCGGCCAGGAACTGGGCACCGGCTCGCCCGGCTCCAGCCCCGCCGCGGTCACCGGCATCTACAACCAGGGCACGCTCAACACCACCTATGTCCCCAATGCACCCCCCGTACTGGGCGGCCTGCAAGGCGACAGCGTCACCTTCACCGAGGGCGACAGCGCGCAGCTGATCGACCTGGGCAGCAATGCCACAGTGTCGGACGGCGATTCGGCCGACTACAACGGCGGCAGCGTGCGGGTATCGATCACCACCAACCGCGTCACCGCCGAAGACCTGCTGTCGGTCCGCAACCAGGGCACCGGCGCCGGGCAGATCGGCGTCAGCGGCAGCACCATCACCTACGGTGGCGTCGCCATCGGCACCTTCACCGGCGGCAGCGGCAGCAACGATCTGGTGATCACCTTCAACTCGGCCTCGGCCACGCCGGCCGCAGTCGAAGCGCTGCTGCACAACTTGGTGTACAACAACAGCAACGTCGACAACCCCACCGCGTCGACGCGCACCCTGAGCGTCACCGTCTACGACGGCGACAGCTACACCACCACCAACAACACCGTCACCGTCGCCGTAGTGGCGGTGAACGACGCGCCCACGCTCAGCCCGGGCAACAGCAACACCAGCTATACCGAGGGCGGCAGCGCCGCCGTGCTCAGCGGCAGCCTGACGCTCGCCGACGTGGACAGCACCACCTTCCAGGGCGCGACCGTCACCGTCAGCGACTTCCGTGCCGGCGACGTGCTGTCCGTAGGCGCGCCCAACGGCTTCACCGTCAGCTACGACAGCGGCACCGGCGTGCTGACGCTGAGCGGTGGCGGCTCGCTGGCCTCGTTGCAAGCCGCGCTGCGCTCGATCACCTATTCCTCGACCTCGGATGACCCCACCGCAGGCGGCACCGACGCCACCCGCCAGATCAACTTCACCGTCACCGACAGTGGCGGCGCCACCTCCAACGCGGTCACCGCACAGGTGGCCCTCACCGGCGTCAACGACGCGCCCACGCTGTCCGGCGGCCCCTACACCTGGGCCGGCACCAGCGAAGACGCCATCTCGTCCGCGGTCACCGTCTCCACCCTGCTGGGCAGCACCACCCACGCCGACCCGGACGGCCCCGCCAGCGGCATCGCCATCACTGGCAGCAGCGGCGGCGGCACCTGGGAATACTCCACCGATGGCGTCATCTGGACCGGTGTCGGCGCAGTCTCCAACAGCGCCGCGCTGCTGCTGTCCAGTACCACCCAGTTGCGCTTCGTGCCGGATGGCGCCAACGGCAGCGCGGCCGGCCTCAGCTTCCGCGCGTGGGACCAGAGTGCAGGCACCGCATCCACCAACGGCACGCGCAACACCGCCGACACCAGCACCAACGGCGGTAGCGCCGCGTATTCCAGCGGCACCGCGCAGGCCACGCTCACCGTTGGCAGCGTCAACGACGCCCCGGTGCTGACCCCGGTCAGCCCGACACTGACCGGCCTGACCGATTCCGACACCAACAATCCCGGCGTAGCAGTGTCCAGCTTCCTCGCCGGCCATGTCGCCGATGCGGACACCGGCGCGGTGCAGGGCATCGCCCTGACCGGCCTGACCTCGGGGACCGGCACCTGGCAATACAGCACCAACGGCGGCGCCAGCTGGCAGAACGTCGGCGCGGTCTCCGACGCCTCCGCGCTGCTGCTGCGCAGCGGCGACCGGGTACGCTTCGTGCCCGATGGCATCAACGGCGGCAACGTCAGCCTGACCTACCACGCCTGGGACCAGAGCGGCACCACCGCCGGCCAGCAGGGCACCAAGGTCGATGCCAGCGCTACCGGCGGCACCCATCCATTCTCGGCTGCCAGCGATACCGCCACCCTGACCGTCACCGCCATCGACGACGCGCCGGTGGTCACCGCCAGCGGCGGCAGCGCCGCCTTCGTCGAAGGCAACAACGTGACCTCGACCCCGGTGGTGATCGATAGCGGCCTCACCGTGTCCGACAGCGATTCGCCGCAGCTCTCCAGCGCCACGGTAGCGATCAGCGGCAACTTCTTCGGCAGTCAGGACGTGCTGGCCTTCACCAACAATCCGGCCACCATGGGCGACATCGTCGCCAGCTACGACAGCGGCACCGGCATCCTGACGCTGACCTCGGCCGCCGGCGCGTCCGCCGCCCAATGGCAGGCCGCGCTGCGCAGCGTTACCTACAGCAACAGCTCGGATACCCCGACCAGCATCGACCGCACCATCACCTTCAAGGTCAACGACGGCAACAGCGACAGCATCCCGGCCAACCGCATCGTCACCGTCGCTGCCACCAACGACGCGCCGATCGTGTCGATGCCGGGCAGCCTGACCGCCGCCGAGGATACCGCCACCGCTATTACCGGCATCAGCTTCGCCGATGCGGATGCCGGCAGCGCCAGTGTCACCGTCACCCTGTCGGTCGGCAGCGGCACGCTGTCCGCCGTGGCCGGCGGCGGCGTCACCGTGGGCGGCACCGCCAGCGCGCTGACGCTCTCCGGTTCGATCGCCAACATCAACGCCTTCATCGCCGGTGGCGCGGTGCACTTCCTGGGCGCGCCCAATAGCACCGCCAACGTCACCCTCACCGCCGGCATCGATGATGGCGGCCACTCCGGCGGCGCGGTACAGACCGGTAGCGGCACCGTCAGCATCGCCATTACCCCGGTCAACGACGCGCCACACGTCAGTGCGCCCCCGTCGATCGGCGTCACCGAGGATGTGCCGCAGGCGCTCACCGGCATCAGCTTCAGCGACCTCGACGCCGGCTCGGGCGTGGTCAGTGTGCAGTTCAGCGTCGCCCCTGGTAGCGGCACCCTCGCTGCCACCAGCTTCGCTGGCGTCACCGTGCTCGGCTCGGGCAGCGGCACGCTCAGCCTCAGCGGCATGCTGTCGGACATCAATGCCTTCGTCAGCGGCGGCGGGGTCAGCTTCACCGCTGCGCCCAACGCTACAGGCAACGTGGTGCTGGACGTCTCGATCGACGACGGCGGCCAAACCGGCAGTGGCGGCAACCTGACTGACCACACCACCGTCACCCTGACCGTCACCGCCGTCAACGACGCGCCGGTCAACACCGTGCCGGGCACCCAGAGCGTGTTGCAGGACGGCACCCTGGTGTTCAGCACCGGCAACGGCAACGCGCTGTCGATCGCCGACGTGGACGTCGGCGGCGGCACCATGCGCGTTACCCTCACAGCCAGCAACGGTCTGCTCACCCTGGGCAATCTCAGCGGCGTGAGCTTCCTGGTCGGCAACGGCACCGGCGACGGCACCATGGTGTTCGAAGGCACCCTCAGCGCCATCAACAACGCCCTGGCCGGGCTGTCGTTCGCCCCCACCGGCGGCTACTACGGCCCCGCCTCGGTGCAGATCACCACCGACGACCTCGGCCAATCGGGCAGCGGCGGCGGTCAGACCGATACCGACACCATCCTGATCGACGTCGCCCAGCCCAACCCGTCGATCATCGGCGTGGCCGGCGGCAGTCCGGATGGCACCTACAAGGTGGGCGACACCGTCCACATCACCGTCACCTACGACCAGGCGGTGACCGTCTCCGGCGGCGTGCCCACCCTGCTGCTGGAAACCGGCGCCATCGACCGCAGCGCGGTCTACGTGAGCGGCAGCGGCACCGACACGCTGACCTTCGCCTACGTGGTGCAGGCCGGCGACCAGAGCGCCGATCTCGATTACCTCGGCAGCAGTGCGTTGTCGCTCAATGGCGCCAGCATCGCCAGCGTCAGCCTGGGCAATCCCGCCTTCAACACTCTGCCCGGCATGGGCAGCCCCGACAGCCTGGCCGGCCACAGCGACCTGCTCATCGACGGCGTGGCGCCCGCTGTGGTCAGCGTGACCGTGCCGCCACCGGGCACCTACGTTGCCGGCCAGGCGCTGGATTTCGTGGTCCACTACAGCGAAGCCGTGGTGGTCGACACCACCGGCGGCACCCCGCGCATCGCCATCACCCTGGGCAGCGGGACTGTCCATGCCGACTACCTGTCTGGCAGCGGCAGCAGCGCGCTGGTGTTCCGTCTGATCGTCGGCGCCGGGCAGAACGATGCCGATGGCATCGCGCTGGGCGGCAGCATCGATCCGCATGGCGGAAGCGTGCGCGATCTTGCCGGTAACCTGAGCCTCGCCCCGCTCAATGCGGTCGGCTCCACCGCCGGAGTGCGGGTGGATACCCAGGGGCCCAGTGCAACCATCCAGGTTGCCGACAGCGCCCTGAACATTGGCCAGACCTCGTTGGTGACCATCACCTTCAGCGAGGCGGTGAGCGGTTTCGACAACGCCGACCTTGACGTCGCCAACGGAACCCTGAGCGCGGTGAGCAGCAGCGATGGCGGCATCACCTGGACCGCGACCTTCACGCCTTCGTCGAACGTCACGGACGCCACCAACGTCATCAGGCTGAACAACTCAGGCTATACCGACGCTGCCGGCAATGCCGGAGCCGGCAGCACCGACTCCAACAGCTACGCCGTCGACACCGTGCGTCCGAGCGCCACTATCAGTCTTGCCGACACAGCGCTGACCGCTGGCGAAACGACGACGGTAACCATCGTCTTCAGCGAGCCGGTGAGCGGCTTCTCCAATGCCGATCTGAGCATCGCCAACGGTACCCTGAGTGAGTTCGGCAGCAGCGATGGCGGTATCACCTGGACCGCGACTTTCACCCCGGACGCCAACGTCCGCGTAGCCAGCAATCTCTTCAGCCTGAACAATGCCGGCTACACCGATCTGGCAGGCAACTCCGGCGTCGGCTTGACCCAGTCGGCCAGCCTCAGCATCGATACGGTACGCCCGACCGCGACCATCGTGGTGGCCGAGAATGCCTTGAGGATCGGTGAAACCTCGCAGGTGACCATCACCTTCTCCGAGGCTGTGAGCGGTTTCAGCAACGCCGACCTGACTGTCACGAATGGCACCTTGAGTGCAGTCAGCAGCAATGATGGCGGTGTCACCTGGACGGCTACTTTCACCCCGGCCAGCGCAGTCACCGACCCCAGCAACCTGATCACGCTGGACAACGGCGGTGTGCAGAACGCCGCTGGCAACAGCGGCACGGGAACCACGCTGTCCAATACCTTCGCCATCGACACCCAGCGCCCAGGTGCGACCGTGGTGGTGGCCAATACCGACCTGCGCCAGGGGCAGTCGTCGCAGGTGACCATCACCTTCAGCGAGCCGGTCACCGACCTGGAGCTTTCCGACCTGAGCGCCAGTAACGCCACGCTGTCCGGCCTGAGCAGCAGCGATGGCGGGCTGACCTGGACGGCGACGCTGACGCCGCTGCTCAACGTGGTTGGCGCGAGCAACGTGGTGACGCTGAACAACCTTGGCTACACCGATGCCGCCGGCAATACCGGTGTCGGCGTCAGCCAGTCCAATACTTACGCGATCAACAGCATCTCCCAGGGCGGCGACCCGCAGTACCTTGTCGAACAGGGTGTGCGCCCGGTGGTGGTGGGCGGCGACCTGCCGGGCAGCCTGCCGCAGGTACCGTCGGTGCTGCAGAACGCCGGCCCGCCGACGCTTGGCCAGATGCCGCTGCTCGACAGCAGCAACCGTGGCGCTGCGCAGTCGGCACTGGGCAGCGTGTTCCGCCAGGGGCCGAGCCAGACCCAGCTTGCGCTGGTCTTCTCGAACAACGGCAACAATGGCTTCGGCGACGGCGGCGGTCGCGGCTTCCTCGGTTTCGGCGGCGGCGATGGTGGCGTCTTCGCCAGCAGCACGATTGGCGCGATCTTCGGCGAAGCCCGCGAGGGCGACGAGCAGGCGTTGTCGGCCTTCGGCCCGCGCCAGGGGGACATTGGCGGTGGCCTGAGCGGTGTGTTCGCCGGCAGGGGGCTCGACCAGCAATTGCAGGAAATGAACCAGCGCGAACAGCGTCAGGTCGCCGACCTGGCACGGGCTTTCGGCGAGCTGGGCCAGGAACGGCCGGCGGGTTGAAGGTGACAGGGCTCGAAATCTTCAGAAGCCGTACAGGGGGCGGCTCGATAACAATGAACAAGCATTTTCGATTCTTCGGCGTCAGCCTGCTGGCGCTGGCCATCAGCGGATGCGCCGTGACCAGCGAGCCGATCAGCCGTGCCGACAGTGAACAGCGTGCGCGTGATGACCTGGCCGGCATGTTCCGGTCCCAGGAGCCGCTCAGCGGCCCGCTGACGCTCAACGACGCGCTCGCCCGCGCCATCAAGTACAACCTCGAGGGCCGCCTGAAGGTCATGGAGCAGGCCCTGGCCTCCCGCCAGGTGGACCTGGCGACCTTCGACATGCTGCCGCGCATGGCGCTGGAAGCCGGCTATGCCGGGCGCAACAACGTCAGCGCGTCCTCCAGCAAGAGCGTACTGACCAACCAGCAGTCCCTGGAGCCGTCCACTTCGCAGGACCGTGATCGCGACGTCGCCGACCTGACCATGGTGTGGAACGTGCTCGACTTCGGCGTCAGCTACGTCAGCGCCAAGCAGCAGGCCGACCAGCGCCTGATCCTTGACGAACGTCGGCGCAAGGTGCGCCAGACCATCGTCCAGGACGTGCGCTCGGCCTATTGGCGAGCGGTGGCAGCCGAGCGACTGCTGGGCCGCATCGACAGCCTCACCGCCCGCGTCGAGCAGGCGCGCAAGGACAGCCAGAACCTCAGCAGCCAGCGTATCGGCGACCCGGTCCAGGCGATGAGCTATCAGCGCTCGCTGATCGAAGCCACGCGCCAGCTGGAAGTGCAGCGCAAGGCCTTGTCGCTGGCCAAGACCGAGCTGGCCACCCTGATCAACCTGCCGCCGGGCACCGATGTGAAGCTGGCGATGCCGGCCGAGGGCTACCCGCTGCCGGAACTGAAGGTCAGCATGGACAGTCTCGAGCGCGAAGCACTGGCCTCGCGCCCCGAGCTGCGCGAACAGGACTACCAGAGCCGGATCAGCGCCGCCGAAACCAAGAAGGCCATGCTGCGCCTGCTGCCGGGCCTGGAGTTCTCCGCCGGCGGGCATTACGACAGCAACTCCTACCTGGTGAACCAGAGCTGGGCGGACTACGGCGTCAAGGTCACCTGGAACCTGTTCAACGTGATCTCCGCCCCGGCGGCGATCAAGGTCGCCAAGGCCGGCGAGGATGTCGCCGCGGCGCGCCGTCAGGCACTCTCCATGGCGGTACTGGCGCAGCTGTACGTGGCCCAGGCGAACTATCAGGAGGCCCGCCGTCAGTTCCAGACCAGCCAAGAGCTGGCCAGCCTGGATGGCCAGATCACCCAGGAACTGCGCAATCGCCACCAGGCCCAGGGCATTGGCGAGCTCGAGCTGATCCAGGGCGAGCTGAACAACCTGCAGGCCGACCTGCAGCGCGACCTGGCCTACGCCGAGTTGCGCAACGCCTACGGCCAGGTATTCGCCAGCGTCGGCCTCGATCCGTTGCCGGCGCAACTGAAATCCGACTCGCTCAGTGACATCGGCCAGGGCCTGGCCAGCCGTGAGGAGCAGTGGCAGCGCGGCGAGATCGCCACGCCCTGACGACTCGCCCCAGAAGAAAAAGCCCCGGCCAGCTGCCGGGGTTTTTTTCGGGCTCACGTTACGGGGCTACAACCACCAGCGCAGCAAATAGAATGCGCCCATGCTCAGGAGCACGCTGAGCAGCACGTTGCGCGTCCACAGCACCAGCGCCACGGCAACCGCGGCGCCGAGCAGGTAGGGATTGTCCAGGTGCAGGTTCAGCTGGTGTTCGGGGAGGAACACGATGGGGCCGCAGATTGCCGTGAGCATCCCCGGCACGGCGAAGCCGAGGAACTGCCGCACGTTGCTGCCCAGGCGGATCGGCAGGCGCGGTTCAAGGAACACGTAGCGGTTGAAGAAGACGATCAGTCCCATGCCGAAGATCACTGCCCAGGCCATCATGCGCGCACCCCCGAGAATTTCTGGCAGAGGAAGCCGGCGAACATCCCCGCCAGCCCGGAAAGCACCAGCGCCGAGCCCACCTGCCAATAGCTGAGCAGCACCGAGCAGAACAGCGAGACGGCGACGCAGACGACGGTGGGGACGTTTTTCACCACCGGCACGATCAGTGCGACGAAGGTGGCGGCGATGGAGAAGTCCAATCCCAGGTGTTCAAGCCCGGGGATGCTGGAACCCACCAGTACGCCGACGAGGGTGAAGAGGTTCCAGGCGATGTAGAAGGTCAGGCCCACACCCAGGGCGTACCAACGGTTGAAGGCCTCGCGGTCTTGCCCGCTGACCAGTGCGAACAGTTCATCGGTGAGCAGAAAGCCCAGCCCGGCGCGCCAGCGCCCCGGCAGCCCGGAGATCACCGGGCGCAGGGTCATGCCGTAGAGCAGGTGCTGCGAAGTCAGCAGCAGGGTGGTGATCATGATCGAGAAGAACCCGGCACCGCCCTTGAGCATACCGATGGCCACCAGTTGCGCGGCGCCGGCGAAGACGATGGCGGAAAGGCCCTGGCCATGCAGCGGCGAGAGACCTGCGTCGATGGCCAGGGAGCCGGCGAGCAGCCCCCAGGGCAGGACCGCGAGCGACAGCGGCATGATGTCGATGGCGCCCCGCAGGAAGGCGCGTGAGGGAAGCGGGTGGTGGGACATGAACGTTTCTTGCAGGCCGATGAGTGCCTCAAGCGTGGCAGAGAAACTTACCGCCTGGCTTGAACAATCTTGCTACGGATCCTGATCGGCGTTCACCTGCGACGACCTCACCTGAGAAAGCGGCGCCGCCACCGATTCCAGCGAACGCCGTTCCGCCGCGACGCCCCAGATCGCCTGGACCACGCCCGCCACCAGCATCAGCGTGGCGCCGATCAGGTAGCCGAGAAACAGGTTCCAGCGGCTGGCGGACTCGATCAACTGGCCGAACAGCAAGGGCCCGGCGATGCCGCCCAGCCCGGTGCCGAGGGCGTAGAAGAGGGCGATGGCGAGGGCGCGGATTTCCAGCGGGAAGGTTTCGGCCACCGTCAGGTAGGCGGAGCTGGCCGCCGCCGAGGCGAAGAAGAAAATCACCATCCAGGCGATGGTCTGCCCGGTCGCGTCGAGCAGCGCGCGTTCGAACAGCCAGGCGCTGGTCAGCAGCAGGGCCCCGGATATCAGGTAGGTGGTGCTGATCATCAGGCGTCGGCCGAACCGGTCGAACCAGTGCCCGAGCAGCAGCGGCCCGCAGAAGTTGCCCAGGGCGAAAGGCAGCAGGTACCAGCCTGCGCGGTCGGCGGCGATGCCGTAGAAGTCGGTCAGCACCAGCGCGTAGGTGAAGAAGATCGCGTTGTAGAAGAACGCCTGCGCGGTGAGCAGCGTCAGCCCGACCAGCGAGCGGCGGCGGTGGCTACCGAGCAGGGTGGCGATGACCTCGCGCAGAGGTGTGTGGTGGCGACTGCGCAGGAGCAGCACGGCGTCCGTCCCGACCGGTGCGATGCGATGCCCCTGCTGGCGCAGGCGTTGTTCGATGCCTTCGACGATTTCCCGCGCGGCTTCCGGCTGGCCGTGGATCAGCAGCCAGCGTGGGCTCTCCGGCAGCCACAGGCGCATCGCCAGGATCACCAGGCCCAGCGCCGCGCCGATGGCGAAGCACAGCCGCCAGCCCAGTTCGGGACCCAATAGCGCCGGGTCGAGCAGGATCAGCGAGCCCACCGCGCCCATCGCGGCGCCGAGCCAGAAGGTGCCGTTGATGGCCAGGTCCACCCAGCCGCGAAAGCGCGCCGGGGTGAATTCCTGGATGGTCGAGTTGATCGCCGAGTACTCGCCGCCGATGCCTGCGCCGGTGAGGAAACGGAACAGCAGGAAGCTGGCCAGGTTCCAGGACAGCGCCGTCGCCGCCGTGGCGCCGATGTAGACCGTGAGGGTGATGAAGAACAGCCGCCGGCGGCCGAGACGGTCGGTGAGCCAGCCGAAGAGCAGAGCGCCCAGGACCGCACCGCCGATGTAGACGCTGCCAGCCAGCCCGATATCGGCGCTGGACAGGTGCAGCGCGGGGCTCTGCCTCAGCGCACCCGCGACAGCTCCGGCCAAGGTCACTTCCAGGCCGTCGAGCAGCCAGGTGATGCCCAGCGCGATCACCAGCAGCGTGTGGAAGCGCCCCCAGGGCAGGCGGTCCAGGCGCGCCGGCAGGTCGGTGCGCTGGATATCGCCGGGCAGGCGCTGGCGTGAAGGTGCGAGCAGAGTCATCGGGCCGTCTCTTGCGTGGCGTACGTCCGGGCAGGACGTCGGCACGACGGTAGAGCCGGCCAGGCGCGGTGGAGTTCAGCCGGGCCGAGCAATGACACCGATACGCCTACTCGGTGCCCAGCAACTCGCCGAGCGCGCGCGCCAGGTCCTCATGGTGCACCGGTTTCTGGATGACCACGCTGCCGGGCAGCTCCAGCCCCTGCAGTTCGGCATAACCGGTGAGGAACACCACCGGCAGGTAGGGGAAGCGCTGGCGGGCGATCTTCGCCATTTGCGCGCCGTTGAGTTCGGGCATGGCGAAGTCGGTCAGCAACAGGTCGACGTCGCCATCGAGCATGCCCAGCGCCTGCTGCCCGCTGCTGGCCTGGCGCACCCGGTAGCCATAGAGGCGCAGGGCGTCCCCGAGCAGCTCGCGGACCAGGTCGTCGTCGTCCACCAGCAGGATGTTGCGGTCATGCCCGCTGTCGGCCGGCGTCGCCACCGGATCCTGCGGGCCGTCCACGGCGGAGGGCGAGTGCTCCACGGCCGGGAGGTAGACATTCACCTGGGTACCCCGCCCCGGCTCGCTGTCGATATGCACGCCGCCGCCGGACTGCTTGGCGAAGCCGAACACCTGGGCCAGGCCCAGGCCAGAGCCCTTGCCGATGTCCTTGGTGGTGAAGAAGGGTTCGAAGACCTTGCCCAGCACGTCCTCGTCCATGCCGCAGCCGGTATCGCGGATCGACAGCACCACGTAGTTCCCCGGCTCGGGATGCTCCGGGCGGCTGGGCTTGTGGGTGATGCGGGTGTTGTGGGTGGAGAGGATCAGCTGGCCGCCGCCGGGCATGGCGTCGCGGGCGTTGATCGCCAGGTTGAGGATGATCATCTCGGTCTGGGTCGGATCGGTCAGCGCCTGCCAGATGCCTTGGTCAAGCTCCAGGCGCACCGAGATGTTGCCACCCAGTGACCGGCGCAGCAGCTCCTCCAGCCCGGCGAGGGTGTCGTTGAGGTTCAGCGGTACCGGCTCCAGGCGCTGGCGGCGGGAGAAGGCGAGCATCTGCGAGGTCAGTTTGGCGCCGCGCTCACCGGCTTCGCGGATGTGCTGAAGGCGCTTGTTGGCCTTCTCCAGGTCGCCCTTTGCCAGGTCCCGCTCGAGGAAGGTCGCGCCGCTGAGGATCACCGTCAGCAGGTTATTGAAGTCGTGGGCGACGCCGGCGGTCAGCTGGCCGACCGCTTCCAGGCGCTGCATCTGTTGCAGGGCGGCCTCGATGCGTTCGCGCTCGGCGATCTGCTCGCGCAGCCGCGAATTGGCCTCGGCCAGGTCCAGCGCGGCTTCCCGCTCGCTGGTGATGTCGCGGGCGACCACGTAGAGCAGGGTGTCTTCGGGCACCACCACCCACGACAGCCAGCGCTGACGCCCGCTGGCGTGGCGGATGCGGCCGTCGAAGCGTGCGCTGGTGCCGCCGTGGGCGAGGGCAGCCAGCTCGGTGAGGAAGGACTCCTGGTCCTGCTCGGGCAGCAACTGCAGCAGCGACATGCGCGAGAGCATCTGGCGCTTGAAACCGAGGATGTTTTCCCAGGCCGGGTTCAGCGCTACCGGCGTGAGATCGCTGTTGAGCACGGCCAGCAGGTCCTGGGACAGGTCCCAGGAGCGGTCGCGTTCACGGGTGCGGCGTTCGACCCGTTCGCCGAGCATCTCGTTGAGCTGCTCCAGCGCCTGGGTGGCCTTGCGCTGCTGGTGGATGTCCTGCAGCACGCCGGAGAAGCGCACGCAGCGGCCATCGACGAACTGCGCCTGGCCGTTGCTGAGCAGCCAGCGCGGCTCCAGGCCGTCGGGCTGTTCGATGCGAAACTCCACGCGGTAACGGCCATCGCCTTGCGGGTCCATGGCGCGCTGCACGGCGTCGCGAACCCGCTGTCGATCCTCGGGATGGATCCCGGCAAGGAACACGTCCATGCTCATCTCGGTGTCCGGCTGCAGGCCGAACAGCGTCTTGCAGCGATCATCCCAGAGCAGCAGGCCGTCCTCCGGGCGCAGGTCCCAGGTGCCCATGCCAGCGGCGTCGATGGCGATCCGCGCGCGCGCCTCGACGTCGGCCAGGGCCTCTTCGGCACGCCGACGACGCTGGCGTTCCTGCACTTCGGTGAGCGCCCGGCGCACGGCCTTGGGCAGCAGCGACAGGTTCTTCTTCAGCACATAGTCGGTGGCGCCGAGGCGGATCATTTCCACCGCGTGCTCTTCACCGTAAATGCCCGACAGGAAGATGAACGGGACGTCCGGCGCCAGGCGCTGGGTGATCGCCAGCACGTGGGTGCCGGAGGAGCCGGGCAGCACGCAGTCACAGAGGATCAGGTCGAAGCGGTCCTCATGCAGGGCGTGTTCGACTCCGATGTGGTCGAACACCTGCCGTGCGTCGACCTTCATCCCGCTGCGCTCCAGGCGCAACAGGGTCAGCTCGGCATCCATCGCGCTGTCTTCGACGATCAGCAGTTTCAGCGCTACCTCGGGCATCAGCGCTCCATCACGGGTTACGTCTACGGTTCAGACGCAGCGAGCCGGGCGGAGGTTCATTGAGAACCGCCCAGAAGATGCCCAGATCGGAAATCGCGGTGACGAACTCCTTGAACTCCACGGGCTTGACCACGTAGGCGTTGACGCCCAGCTCGTAGGCGCGTTGCAGGTCCGGCTCCTCCCGCGAGGACGTCAGCATGACGGTCGGGATACTGCGCAGGTCCGGGGTGTCGCGTACCACCTTGAGCACTTCCAGGCCGTCGACCTTGGGCAGCTTCAGGTCCAGCAGCAGCACCGCCGGGTTGCCGTCGTCGCGGTGGGCATGGGCGCCGCGGCGCAGCAGGTAATCCAGGGCGTCGGCGCCGTCGCGCATGACGATGACTTCGTTGGCCAGCTGGCTGCGCTCCAGGGCCACCAGGGTCAGTTCCAGGTCCCTGGGATTGTCTTCCACCAACAGGATGGGTTTGAGCATGGTGCGTGTGGCTTCCGTTAGTTGAGCTGGGGGTGACGGGGCAAGGCGAAGTGGAAGGTGGCGCCGCGGTCGACCTCGCCCTCGGCCCAGACCCGCCCGTCATGGCGCTCGACGATGCGCCGGACGCTGGCAAGGCCGATGCCGGTGCCCTCGAATTCCTCCATCCGGTGCAGGCGCTGGAAGACGCCGAACAGCTTGTTGGCGTAGGTCATGTCGAAGCCCACGCCGTTGTCGCGGATGAAGACCTGGGTTTCCTCGGGCGTCTGGCGAGCGCCGATCTCGATCCGCGCCGGGTCGCGGTCGCGAGTGTACTTGATGGCATTGGCGATGAGGTTGCGCAGCGCAAGATTGATGAAGGCCGGGTCGCCGATCAGCTTGGGCAGCGCCTGCACCTCCCAGACGATGTTGCGGCCGGCATAGTCGGGCTGCATTTCGACGCGGATGGTTTCCACCAGCGCGTTGAGGTCCACCTCCGACAGGCGCAGCGCGGAGCGGCCCATCTGCGAGAAGGCGAGCAGGTTGTCCACCAGGGTGCCGGCAAAGCCCGCGGCATCCTCGATATGCTGAAGGAAGCGGCGGCCGCGTTCGGTCAGCGCCGCACCCTCGATCTCGCCCAGCAGCTCGGCGTAGCCGGCGATGTGCCGCAGTGGCGCGCGCAGGTCGTGGGAGACGCTGTAGGAGAAGGCTTCCAGTTCCTTGTTCGAACGGCGCAGTTCGCCCGCCAGTTGCGCCAGTTCCTCGGCCTTGCGCAACACGATACCGAGCACGGCGGTGCGCAGTTCCAGCACGGCGTCGACGATCAGCGGCTCCCAGGGCGCGGAGAAACCGCGCACTTCCTCCTGCCAGCGCTCGAAGCTGTGACGCGGGCTGAGCCTGCCCTGCGGGTCGAGGTCCTTTTTCGGACGGCCGGCCCAGTTCACCGTGCGCGCCTGCTCGGGGCGGAACCACAGCAGGTAATGCGAGTGGATCTGCGAGATGGCGACGGCGAGTACGCCGGCGGCGTGCTCGGTGAGTTCGGGCAGCTCCTCGATGTCGCGCTGGATGTTGTCGGTGTGGAACACCGTCCCGTCGCCGCGACTGGACAGCCAGTGCACCAGGGCGTTGACCTGCGCGGCAGGCGGGGTGTCGCCGATCAGTTCGCAATGCTCGGCGGAAATGATCGCCGCGCCTGTGGCGCCGGCGAAACCGAGCATCACTTCGGGCAGTTCCAGCAGGCCCTCGCTGATGCTGTCGTGGTCGGCCATGGCCGCGAGCATGCGCACGATGCGCTGGCGCAGGTCGAGTAACTGGCGGGTGCTGGCGTGGGACTCGCGGGATTCGATCTGCAGCGACAGCACGCTGCCCAGCAGCTCGCACGCGGTACGCGTCTGGAAGCCGACGGCGCGGGGTTCGCTGTGATGGCAGGAGATCAGGCCCCAGAGACGGCCGTCGACCACGATCGATAGCGACATGGACGCCAGCGTGCCCATGTTGCGCATGTATTGCAGGTGCACCGGCGACACGCTGCGCAGGGCGGCGAAACTCAAGTCCAGCGGTCGGCCGGTGTACGGATTGTCCGCCGGGACCAGCGGCGAGGGCTGGTAGTTGGCATCCTCGATCACCCGGATGCGATTGATCCGGTACAGCTCGCGGGCCTGGCGCGGGATATCCGAGGCGGGGAAGCACAGGCCCAGGTACTGCGGGTAGCCAGTATCGGCCGCCTCGGCGATGACCAGACCATTGCCCTCGGCGTCGAACCGATAGGCCTTGACCCGGCCGAAACCGGTGATGCGCTTGATCTCCCCGACCGAACGCTGCAGCAGCTCTTCGATGCTGTCGGCCGTATGCAGGCCGCTGACGAAGGCGCGCACCAACGGGTAGAAATCGACATTGGGAACACCCTCCGGACGCGGCCTGCGCGGCTCGAACTCGACGATCAGGACCTGATCGTAGCGATGCACCAGCACCGTGGTGCGCTCACCGGCCGATGGTCCCAGGCGCAGTCGCACATCGCCGATGTGGAAGGGAAAGATTTCCCCTTCGGGCAGCCGCTCCAGGTGCGCGCGCAGGTCGAAATCCTCGGCGATCAGGGCGGCGAAGTCGCGCCCGAGCAATTCGCGAGCGGCGAGGCCGAGCCAGCGCTGGGCGTTCTCGCTGGCCTGGAGGATGCGCAGGTCGGCTTCGTCCAGCACCAGCAGAAAGCCCTGAGGCTGGATGCTCCCCGGCAGCTGGATCGGTTCCTGGGCACAACGCTCGATGGCTTGGTCGAGGGCGGTGTCGGCGGCGGGCAAGTCGGGCACTCCGGTTGGGCCCGGCTCGCGAGCCGGGCGGGCAGAGAGAAATTTCTGACGACATCGTATGAAAGTACGTCAGTGTGGCTGTCTTGAGCGTTTTTGGCACTAGTGGCCGTGGGCCATTTTTCGTTCCGTTACGCTCTGGACCGCCTTTTTCGCGCCCGGTTCCCGTCAAGGTGCGGCCAGGAATGCCAGCAGGGTGGCTTCCTCGGCGCTCAGGTGCTTGCGCTTGCGGGCCTTGCGCAGGTTGACCAGCTCGCCGGCGAGGAACGCTTCGATCACCCGCGGATGCACATAGCATTTGCGGCAGATCGCCGGGGTGTTGCCCAGCTCGCTGGCGACCTGCCCGATGATCTCCTTGAGCTGGCGGCTGGCGCTCTTCTCGTCCTGCCAGGGCGCCTCGCGGCAGTACTCCAGCGCCAGGGTGCTGCCAGCCCAGGTGCGGTAGTCCTTGGCGGTGAAGCCTTCGCCGGCGTGCTCGCGCAGGTAGGCGTTGATGTCGCGCGAGTCGATCATGCGCCGCTGGCGTTCCTCGTCCAGGTACTGGAACAGCTGCTGGCCGGGGAGCTCCAGGCAGCGCCGGAGGATGCGCGCCAGGCGCGGGTGCTCGACGTCCACGCTGTGCTTCACGCCGCTCTTGCCGCGGAAGGCGAAGCGGATATGCGAGCCCTGCACCTCGACGTGGCGGGTGTCCAGGGTGGTGAGGCCGAAGGAGCGGTTCTGCTTGCGGTAGCGCTGGTTGCCGATGCGGATCAGGGTGCGGTCAAGCAGCTCGACCACGGTGGCCATGACCTTTTCCGCGCCAAGGCCCGGCAGCGCCAGATGCTGCTGGATCTGCGCACGCAGCGTCGGCAGGGCGGCGCCAAAGCGCAGCAGGCGTTCGTACTTCGCGCTGTCGCGCACTTCGGTCCAGCGTGGGTGGTAGCGGTACTGCTTGCGCCCGCGCACGTCGCGCCCGGTGGCCTGCAGGTGGCCCAGCGGGTCGAGGCAGATCCACACGTCGACGTAGGCCGGTGGGATCGCCAGGCGATTGATGCGCTCGATCTCCGACTCGACGCGGATGCGCTCGCCGCCCGGATCGAAATAGGCGAAGCGTCCGCGCAGAAGGCGCCGACTGATGCCCGGCAGGCTGTCATCGACGTAGTGCAGGTCGGGGGGCAGGTCCAGCAGCTCGGGCGGTGTGCTCATGCAGGGCTCCTCGGCGGCTCTTGCTGAAATGGATCACCGAAGGGCCTTTCGAGTGCCGTCTTTTTTGTCGCCTGCCGCCAGGTGCGCGCGTCCTCGGCTGCGATCGGTGCGGCGGCGTGGCCTCCGATTGCTCCGCGGCGGATAACGCTGGCGCTCTATGCGCCCCAGAGGTTCGCGCCAGACGTCACCTGCAGGAGCGAGCCATGCTTGCGACTCGCCGACAGGGCCGGCGCCTCGGAAGCATCGCCACGGTTCCCCGGGCGGGTTTCAGACCCCGCTCGGAGGATTCGCGGACACGGTCGGCTCCTGCAGGTCCGGGCGATCAGGCCACGACCGGGATCATCGGGTCGGCAGCCGCCAGGGCGATGGTGCGGTCGGCAGCCGGCGGGTAGATCCATACAGTGTTGATCTCGGTCTTGATCTTCTTGCCTTCCTCGCGCTGGAAGCGCACCTGGCGGTCCCAGCCTTCGGTGAACAGCGCGCCCCAGGCGCCGAGGTCCAGGCAGGTCACGTACTTGGGCTGGCTGTAGGGAATGGGCGCCACGCCCAGCAGGTCGGCGGCGGCGTTATTGCCGGCCGAGCGGCCCAGCGAGATGGCATGCTGGCAGGTCATCAGCGCGTAGTTGCCGGCATCATCCACCGCGGCGTACGCGACGTCGCCTGTGGCGAACACCGCGTCCTGGCCGATCACCTGGAGGTTGCGGTCCACGTGCAGGCGACCCTGGCGATCGCGCGCGGCGGGAACCTGCTCGGTCAGTGAGCTGGCGCGCACGCCCGCGGTCCAGACCACGGTCTTCGCGTCGATGCGCTCGCCGCTGGCGAGTGTCACACCGTTCTCGTCGATGGATTCCACCGAAGATTTCAGGCGCCATTCAACGCCCAGCTCGGCAGAGGCTTCGGCCACCACGGATTGCGAAGTGACGCCCAGTGCGCTGCCAATCTCGGCACCGCGATCGACCACGATGACCCGCACCTTGGCGTCCGCGCCCAGCACTTCCCGCAGGCGAGCCGGCATTTCGGTGGCGGTCTCGATACCGGTGAAGCCGCCGCCGGCAACGACCACGGTATTGCGCGCTGCGGATTCCGGTAGCTGGTGCAGCGAGCGAATGTGCGTCTCAAGGCGCACGGCCTGGTCGATGTCGTCCACGTCGAAGGCGTGCTCGATGCCCGGCAGGGCGGGGCGGGCGACCTTGCTGCCGCTGGCGAGGATCAGGCGGTCGAAACCCAGGGTGGCAATGTCGCCGCTGGCGTTGCGGTAGTCCAGTTGACGGCCATCGACGTCGATCTTCTCGGCGCTGCCCTGGATGAAGGTGACGCCCACGGCGGCGAACAGCTCGCCCAGCGGCGCGGCCATCTGGTGCACGTTAGGCTCGTAGAAGCGCGGGCGGATGCGCAGTTCGGCCTGGGGAGCGAGCACCGCGACTTCGACGTCGCCGCGCTGGTGCAGATCGAGCAGTCGCGTGGCGCTCAGGGCGCTCCACATGCCCGCGAAACCGGTGCCGACGATCAGGATGCGTTGTTTCATGGTGGTCTCCGACGAAAAGGATGAATCCAGGGAGTGGGTTTCCCGAGTGCCCGACATCGGAGCGCTTCGCTTCCCGGCTTGCCTCGGATAACTGCGACTATATTGGTCGTAGTTATCCGAGGCAAGCGGTTTCTGCATCAAACTCCGACCGCTGGTCACGACTGTGTTCCGTGAGAAGGCGCTGCTTCTGCTCATTGGCGAAACGCCGGGAAGTGCCGAGATGCCCGTGGCGTGGGTGACAGCTCGTCAGGATGCGTGCTTAAGTGCTTGCCGGGTGCCCGGTGTGGCTTGAAAATAGTGCGACTGAATTAGTCGGAGTTTGTAATGGCTTTGTACAGTGCGGGGGTGGAGTACGGCATTCACTGCCTGCTCTTTCTGACCGACGAGAAGGGCGACGGTCGCGACTCCAGCGTGCGTGCGCTGGCAGAGTTGCAGGGCGTGCCCCAGGAACTGCTCGCCAAGGTCTTCACCAAGCTGGCCAAGGCCGGGCTGGTGGCAGCCACCGAAGGCGTACGCGGCGGTTTCCGCCTGGCGCGGCCGGCGGACGAGATCACCGTGCTGGATATCGTCAAGGCCATCGACGGCGACAGGGTGATTTTCGAGTGCCGCGACATCCGTGGGCGCTGCGCGGTGTTCGAAGGCTCGCCGCCGGAGTGGGCAACCTGCGGCACCTGCTCGATCCATGCGGTGATGCTCACCGCGCAGAAACGCATGGAAGAAGCCCTGGCCCAGCACACCGTGCTCGATCTTGCACGCCGCGTCGGGCGCAAGGCGCCGCCGGAGTTCGGCGAAGCGCTGGTGCGCTGGATGGACGCCCAGCGTGACGGTCCCGGCTCCCTCAGCTAGCGCGCATCGCCGCCGCGCGGCTTGTAGAAGACGAACTCGTCGGTTTCCGTCGTGCGGATGTACTTTTTCGCCCAGGACGGCGAGGCGTGGCGGTCATGGAAGTACATGGCGCCGCGCGTGCGGTCGTTCAGTTGCTGGTTCAGCGCCCGGCGGGCGATTTCCTTGGCGATGTCGTAGCGGTTCTTTTCTTCCACCTGATCGGGGCGCCCATCGCACCACCAGGAGAACTGACAGTGCCTCTGCGCCTGGCCCTGCATGACCACGCCGCACACCGTGTCGGGGAAGCCACCGTGGCCCATGCGGTTGAGCACCACGTTGGCCACTGCCTCCATGTCCGCCTGGCCGCCGCCCTTCGCTTCCCAGTAGATGGTCCGCGACAGGCACGTGAGAGCGTCGTCCAGCGGCGCCTGGCCGGCCGGGTCCACTGCCTTGACCTCGGATTTTGTGATGGGCGCCGGGCTGGCCACGGCGTTGGCCGGGTGGGCGACCTGCTGCTCCAGCACTTCGGCCTTGTTCACCGCGGCCTGGGCTTTCTCGTCGGTTGAGGTGCCGATTGAGGCGGCGGGGAAAGAGGTCGTCCAGCAGGCGAACAGCAGCAACAGAAGCAATTGGCGGTGCATGGTCGAACCTACCTGCGCAGCGAAGCCTGTCCGGCCGTCGACAGCCTGCGTCAGGCCTTTGCGACGGCGCCCTTGAGGCCGCTCCCGAAGTGGGAAAAGCGAAGCGACTGCGCCTGCTGGATGTGACTGTACGCGGTGAGTTTTGATTCAACTTTCCAGCCAGGCGGTAACGCCTCTAAGCCCCGGATGCCGTGACCTGCAGCAGGTGGAGCTGAAAGAACTCGGTAACAGCCTGCAATACCGCCGGCTGCTGCTCGCGGTGTGGCACGTGGCCGCAATCGGGCAGCAGCCGGAGCATGGTCGGCACGCCGGGGACCGAGGTGAAACGCTCCGGGTGCGCCGCCGAGCCGTACTCGTCCTGTTCGCCATGCAGACTGAGGATCGGACACTTCACCTGTGCCAGCTCGGCGTCCAGGTTCCAGTCGCTGAAATCGTCGGACAGCCAGGTATCGACCCACGCACGCAGCACCCAGAAGGCTTTGTCGCCGTGGTATTTCTGCAAACGCTCCAGTTGGCCTTCGCGAGCGAACTCCACTTCGGCGGCGCGGATGCCATCGCGGGTCTGGTGTTCGACGAAGGCCTGGGCCGACTCGGTGACCAGCGCCACGCAGGTTTGCTGGTGCTGCGCCACGCAGGCCACGGCCATGGCGCCGCCGACGCTGTGGCCGAACACCACACAGCGCTCGAAGCCGAAGTGCTGTTGCAGCAGAGGGAAGAAGCTGCGCGCCTCGTCGTCGATGAAGTCCAGGGGCAGGGCGCCGGGATAGCGATCGGAACGGCCGAAACCGAGACGGTCGTAGGCGATGACCTGGCGCCGCGTGGTGCGCGCGAGCTGCTGCGGGAAGTCGCGCCACAAGGTCACGCAGCCCAGCGAGTCATGCAGCAGCAGGATTGGCTCGCCGGTGGTTGCGGCGGGCGTCCAGTCCTGGGCGAACAACTGGCCCTTTTCGCTGCTGATCCAGTGTTCCCGGGTGGTGACGGGCAACGACATGACACGCTCCTGTACTGACTCGCTGTGGGTTCGGTCATAGTATTCCCGGCAGGTGAGCGAGGCGATGTTCGGATGGGCTCATGCATAGTCCGATCGGGCCAGGAGGAAGTTTGGAACAGGTAGCGATACTGGCCTACGACGGCTGTTGGGCGATGGGGCTGTTCTCGGCCGCGGATTTCTTCCGCATTGCGGCTTTGCTGGAGAAGCACCTGGGAATGCAGCCGTCCTTCGCGGTGCGGGTGGTATCGGTCGATGGCGCGCCGGTGTCTGCAGCAGGCGGCCACGTCATTACACCGGCTGCTGCGCTGGAGGACGTCAGGGCGGCTTCTCTGATCGTCCTGCCGGCCATCGAAGGGCCGCGCCTGGCCGGCTTCGAAGCGGATGCGCGAGTGCTGGAGTGGTTGGGCCAGCACATCGACGCCGGCGCGCGGGTACTGGCATTGACCACGGGGGCCGCCTGGCTGGCAGCCAGTGGGCGCCTGGACGGCGGACTGCTGGCCACGCACTGGGCCTTCGTCCGGCAGTTGGGCAAGCGCTACCCGGCGTGCCGCTTCGTGGCGCGGGAGTCCTTCCTGCAGGAGAATGGGCTTTACAGCACCGGCTCGCTCAACGGCTGCTTCGACGCCTTGCTGGACATTCTCGCGCGCGACCGCGGTGATCGCTTCGCCCAGCTCTGCGCCACCCACCTGCTGGTTGCCGATCCGCACCGCCTGGGGCCGATCCTGCCGGGCCATCGCAACCATCGCGACGACACGGTACTGCGGGTACAGGACTGGATCGAGAGCCACCATGCCGAGCCCCTGACCATCGAGCGCATGGCGCGCCAGGCCGGTGTCAGCCAGCGGACCTTCAAGCGCCGCTTCAGCGAGGCGACGAAACTGCCGCCGAATCTCTATCTGCAGCAGGTACGCATCGACAAGGCGAAGAAGCTGCTGCTGGCGACCCAGCTGTCGGTACGCGAGATCGCCACCGGGGTCGGTTACGAGAACGTCAGTTTCTTCGTCCGCCTGTTCAAGGCGCGCGTCGGAACCACCCCGGCGCGCTGGCGCGAAGGCGCTTCCTGAGGGCCGCTAAGGAAACCTTAAGGCAGCTCGGGGATGATGACCACTCGCGGCCGGAGCTGTCCCGGACAGTGCTCACACCGGGTCCGGTCGCTTTTTTTGAATCACAGAGGAGTCCTGCCTTGGACACTTGCCCTGGTCGATTGCGACAGGCCTGAACAGCGAGCCGTCCGGCAGAACCCTGCCGCTGTCTCGCTGCGTTGCGGACAGTGGCGATACGCATCCCGCCAAGGGATGACGTCTCACCATTCCCCTGCGGGGCCAGCCTGGCCCTTCGCACTCTCGCAATCCATCCCCCGAATGCGCGCCGAGCTGCTCGGCGGCCACGGCGCCGCCGGCCAGCTGGAACGCATGGTCTGCCGCATCAGCCTGGAGAAGGGCGTCAGTTCGGTGCGCTGGCAGCTGTTCGAGCTGGCCAGCGATTGAGTCTGCCAACGCGGTAATTTCCCGGAAACCCATCCTACAAGGGCGTGTACTCAACCCTCGCGGGCAGTGCGGCAACCACAACGCGGCGCTGGCGCGCGCGCTTCCTCGGCCACCACGCCGCGCCACCAGCGTTCACCCTGATGGGGCGCCTCGATGTCGATGCGCTCGCCCATCATCGGCGTGGTGACGGTGAGCCCACGCTCGCCGGCGATCGCCAGCACGCGCTCGAAAGGTTCGTACCAGGCATGCATGGCCAGGTCGAAGGTGCCGTTGTGGATCGGCAGCAGCCAGCGGCCGTTCAGGTCCTGGTGCGCCTGGACGGTCTGTTGCGGGTGCATGTGCACGTAGGGCCAGTGTTCGTTGTAGGCGCCGGTTTCCAGCAGTGTCAGGTCGAAGTGGCCGAAGCGCCGGCCGATCTCGGCGAAGCCGTCGAAGTAGCCGGTGTCGCCACTGAAGAAGATGCGCAGGCTGTCATCCTCGATCACCCAGGAACACCACAGGGTGCGGTTGCCATCGCGCAAACCGCGGCCGGAGAAATGCTGCGCCGGGGTTGCGGTGAGGCACAGGCCGTCCACCGTAGTGCTCTGCCACCAGTCCAGCTGGCGGATCTTCTCCGCCGGTACGCCCCAATCCAGCAGGCGGTCGCCCACGCCCAGCGGAGTGAGGAAGACTTCCGCGCGCTCGGCCAGCACGGCGATGGTGGTGCGGTCGAGGTGGTCGTAGTGGTCGTGGGAGAGGATCACCCCGCGGATCGGCGGCAGGTCCCGCACGGCAATGGGCGGTGCGTGGAAGCGCTTGGGCCCGGCGAAGCTGAACGGCGAGGCGCGTTCGGAAAACACAGGGTCAGTCAGCCACCAGCCGCCGCGCAGCTTGAGCAGCAGGGTGGAGTGCCCGAGGCGGTACAGGCTGCGGTCGGGCACATGCTCCAGCTCGTTGCGGTTCAGCGCCCGCACGGGCACCGGGGCGCGCGGCACGGTGCTCTCAGGCTTGTTGAACAGCACATCCCAGAGCACCTTCGCGCTCGGTTCGGGCATATCGGCCGGGCGCGCCTTGAGATTGCGGAACCTCCCGGCGATGTAATGCGGCGAATGGCTGTAGTCGTCGATGGGCGCGCGTTGCAGTCGGAGGCGGGGCAAGAGACTGATCCTCAGTGGCGGAATGCGTCAGTCAGGCACGCTACAGGTTCCGCCGCCAGGGATCATTACCGGAATCTTGATTCAGAACATCACCGAAATCGATAGGGCCCTGCCGAGGCCTGGTCGACGAGAAACCGGCTCAGTCCAGCCTCGACAGGATGTCCCAGGCCAGCTTCACCCTCACCTCGTTGGGATAGTTGCGGTTGGCAAGGATGACGATGCCGCGCTGCTTCGACGGGACGAACGCCACGTAGGCGCCGAAGCCGCCAGTGGCACCGGTCTTGTTCACCCAGACCGCCTGCTGCGGTGGCGACGGTTTGCGCAGCGCCGTTACCGGCTGACTCTGCAGCACCATGTTGCTGCCATTGTACTGCTGCAGTTCGGCGAGCTTGGGCGGGTAGGCGTATTGCTCCCAGACCAGGTCCTGGGTCATCGGCCCGACCTGGTAGTAGCCGGTGCGCGTAGCGTCCACAGCCGAGCGCAGCTTGTCGCCAAGCTTCACCTCGCCCAGCTGGATCTGCACGAAGCGCAACAGGTCGCGGCTGCTGGACTTCACGCCGTAGGCCTCGTCGGCGATCTGGTCGGGGTTGACCCGTACGGGGGTATCGTCCTTGTCGTAGCCCTGGGCGTAGATGCCCTGGCGGGTCACCGGCACGTCGATGTGGGTGTTGCTCAGGCCCAGCGGCGCGAAGATGTTGCGCTGCATCGCGGTCTTGAACGGCACGTCGAGGGCGCGCGCGGTGGCGATTCCGAGCAGGCCGATGCTGGGGTTGGCGTAGGTGCGCTGGGTATCGGCGGGATACTGCGGCTGCCAGGTCCTGTAGTAGTCGGTGAGCTGCCGGGGCGTCTTCACCGGGTCGGGCAGTTGCAGCGGGAAGCCACCGGTGACGTGGGTGGCGAGCTGGATCAGTGTCACCTTGTCCAGGGCGCTGCCGTGCAGTTCCTTCAGGTAGCGCGTCGGGCTGTCTTGCAGCTTGAGCCTGCCGGCGGCCTGGGCGAAGCCGGCCAGGGTGGCGGTGAAGGTCTTGCTCACTGAGCCGATCTCGAACAGCGTGTCGCTGCTCACCGGCTGCTTGCTCTCCTTCGAGGCGACGCCGAAGTTGTAGAAACGTTGTTCGCCATGGTCGGTTACGCCGATGGCGAGGCCGGCGATGTTCTGTTCGCGCATGACCTGCTTGGCGAGCTTGTTCACCTTGGCGTCGAAGTCCGGCGGGGCGGCCTGGGCGAGGCCGGCGAAGAGAAGGGCGGTGAGGCTGGATGCGAGCGGTGCGGTCCGGTGCATGACGAATTCCTGGGCAGTCAATGGGCTGACCCTAGCATCGCTGCGCTCAGGTCTCCAGCCAGACCGGCAGCGCTACGCCTGGGCCTGCGCTGATGGTAGGATTCGCGCCCCATGCGAATCTCCGACCTCGACCAACGCCTCGCCGACCTTGGCGCGCTGCCCCTGCACCGCGGACGGATGCTGCGCGCCTGGCTGCAGGGCCGGTCGCTGGATGCCGGTACCAAACGGCAGGCCACCGAGGACTTTCTGCCGCTGAGCGTGCGCAACGCGGTAGCGCAGATCGCCGCCGAGCTGGATGCGCTGGCGACTCTCCATTCCCGTCATCCTGCGGGCGACCATTCCGAACGCCTGCTGGTGCGCCTGGCCGACGGGCAGATGGTGGAGAGTGTGCTCTTGCCACGCGGCGGCGTGTGCGTATCGACCCAGGTCGGTTGCGCAGTCGGCTGCCGCTTCTGCATGACCGGCAAGAGCGGCCTGCTGCGTCAGCTTTCCACCACCGAGATCGTTGCCCAGCTGGTGCTGGCGCGGCGCGTGCGGCCGGTGAAGAAGGTGGTGTTCATGGGCATGGGCGAGCCGGCGCACAACCTCGACAACGTGCTCGAGGCCATCGACCGCCTCGGCACCGACGGCGGCATCGGCCACAAGAACCTGGTGTTCTCCACCGTAGGCGATCCGCGCGTCTTCGAGCGCCTGCCGCTGCAGCGGATCAAGCCGGCCCTGGCGCTCTCGCTGCACACCAGCAATGCCGAGCTGCGCGAACACCTGCTGCCCCGCGCACCGAGGCTGACGCCGGAGGAACTGGTGGAGCAGGGCGAGGCCTATGCGCGCGCCACGGACTACCCGATCCAGTACCAGTGGACGTTACTCAAGGGCATCAATGACAGCCAGGAAGAGCTCGACGGCATCCTGCGCCTGCTCAAGGGCAAGTTCGGCGTGCTCAACCTGATTCCCTTCAACGCGCTGGAGGGCGACCAGTACCAACGCCCGGACGGCGAACGCATCGTCGAGATCGTCCGCTACCTGCACAGCCGTGGCGTGCTGACCAAGGTGCGCAACAGCGCCGGGCAGGAGGTCGAGGGCGGCTGCGGGCAGCTGCGGGCGCGGGCGACCGGGTTGATCGCCACGTCCGGTCGGCGGATTTCTCGTCCGGGCGAGTAATTCCCGCGTGCCTTTGCTGTTCGAGATCTTGCACGGGGCGAGCACCGGTTGTTAGCCTTCCCCATCTGAAAAAACCAGCAGGGCTGGGTATGGCGATCCGGGTTGTCGAAGCACAGGAAGTAGACCAGCAGCGCATAGCCATTCCTGGTTGGGAGCAGCAGTACACGCAGATGTCCGCCGGGCGGTTCGCCGGGCGCATCCTGCATGCGGAGGTCGAGGGCATCGAGCTCTACGAGGAGCAGATGAACCTGCGCGTGGAGCAGGAGTTCCACGCCCCGCCCGGTGCGCTGGTGTTCAGTTTCGACATGTCCGACAACGCCCTCTATCTGCTCGACGGGGACACCCGCAACGCCTGGGTCACGCCGGAGAACTACCGCGAGGTGGCGGTGGTGATCAAGGACGCGGCGAACTGGGGCCCGCCTGCCGATACCTTTGCCGGCCTGGTGCTGACGCCGCTGCGCTCGGGGCACTGCCAGTCGGTGGCGACCTCGCTGAGCAACCTGCTCACCGGCGCGACCAGGGGCGGCGATCCGACGGAGGCGCCGGGTGTGGCGCAGAGCATCGTCTCCCATTGTTTCTCGCTGCTCTGCGAGGCGCCGCTGGAAGAGGAGCGCCGCGCGCGCTCCATCGTCCAGGCCAAGCGCGTGGTGCAGCGGGTCAAGGAAGTGGTCAACGACTGCCCCGACGAGCAGTTCGGCATGGCCGAGCTGGCCGCCAAGGTGGGCGTCTCGCCGCGCACGCTGCAGCAGTCGTTCCTGCATTACGCCGGCATTCCGCCCATCGTCTGGCTGCGCAACCGCCGCCTGAATGCGGCGCGGCGCGACCTGCTGGCCGCCGCCGAGTCCGGCATGAGCGTGGCCGAGGTAGCGATGAAATGGTCGTTCTGGCACCTGGGGCGGTTTTCCCAGTCGTATTTCGCGCTGTTCGGCGAGTATCCGAAGACCACGGCGAAGCAGGGTGGGCGAGGCTGACGCCAGGCTTTGCGTTTCGCCTCTAACCCGCTCGATGCCGGCGTGTCGGCTGAAACATCGCGGACAAGGTCCGCTCCTACGAGCCCGAAAGCCCC